>JBKDZO010000062.1:0-79452 GCA_047971285.1 Beutenbergiaceae bacterium
CGGCGCAAGAAGTCAAGGGCTTCGTCGCCCTGGTGCGCGACCCGTTGCTCACGGTCGGCGATGGCGAGGGGATTGGTATTGTGGCCCGTACACCCGGGGCACTCGACCGTATTGAGCAGGCGTTGGCCGTGCAGTGGGCGGTGTCTTCGGCCTTCACACCGGCCACCATCGACGAATCCGTAGACATCGACCGCCGCTTGAGCGAATCACCGCGCCGAAGCCATAAAGTGCACAGCGATTCCATCGCGGAAGGGCCACCCTGGGACGTTGATATGCGTATCGACATCCCCCTGGCCGCCCACGCCCCCATCGAGCCGCGGGCTGCTGATGTGCCAGCCTTGTCAGGAAGGGAGGCGCGAGATGTCTACGTCGGACTGGTGGTCTCACACGCTGGGCTGGGGATCGATCGCAGCGCTGGTGTGCGGGACAGTGCTCGTCGCGGTCGAGTTCGCCGCGCCCTACGCGTTCCTGAACGACTACCCTGCAGACATCCGTGCCCGCGCACCGCGACCCACCACGACCCAACGGCGCGCAGGCGTCGTAGGCGTCGTAGGCGGCATCGTCTTCGTTCTGACCCTGCTCACCAGTATCGGCGGAGTGGTCTTGGCGTACTCCTCCAACACCGAGTCCGGAGATGGATCGGGCGATCGTGGGACTCTTCCCGCCTGACAAGATGTCGGCACCGCGGCCTCCGGCTCGAAAGCCAACGAATCGCAGCAAGAAGAGGAAGCGCGAGCGGAAGTAGTCCTTTGGTATCGACGGCCAGGATTCTCGCGGCTTCGCAAGCGATGAACGGGCCCGTCGTGGAAGTCAGATACCCGTAGGACGGCGGCCGCAAGGCCGGATCGCGCCACCGCACGCGACTACCGCGGCACGGACAGCCTCATCGCTAATGCTGAACTGCGCAGCAACCTGCGCCAGAGTCAGGCCCTCCGCATACAGGCGAGCCACCTGGTCCCGAGTCTCCGCTGAGATGGCCGGCGTGCGGAAGCCAGTCCCGCCCTGCGCGCGACGGCCCACACCGTCCCTCGATGCACGCCGAATCTCGCCGTCAGCTCCCGCACAGGCGCCCCAGCGGTGTACGCGGCGAGCAACTCGCGGCGATTCGAGGCACTCAAACGGGTTTGATCCTGACGCGTTTCCTCTACGACCTGACCACGCTGATCCACCCGGTGAGCGCGCTTAGGACGCCGCCCACGAGGTCGAGAGCCCCGGAGAACACGAGAAATCAGCGTTCCGAGCGGCCTACTCTGGTTTGAGAAGCACTTACGGAGGTCCACCCAAGTGTCTTACGGGAACACGCGACATTGAACGATGTGGAGTGTTCCCGTTTGGCTTGCTTGCCTCTGGCTGTCTCGCGAACGGCGCGGCGAGGTGCGGGCGAAGCTTCTCATCGCCGGTGATCCGAGGTACGCGTAGAACGCCTGGTTCGCGAGCCTCCTGTCGGCGTCGCCGGATCGTGCGTAGACGTGGTGTGCGTCAGCGCCCAGCCGATGGCCGCAGTCTGGTCCCGGGCGCTCTTGTTTGCAGCGAGGCCGACGTAGACACGCTCTGCTCTTGATGCGAGTTCCTGGCGCGGGCCATCCCCGCACCCGATGTGGAGCACGTCGAAGTGCCGCCCTGGTACGGCCGCGAGTACTTCCGGGCGGAAGGCCGTGTTGTGGTTCCAGTCGTCGGACACGAACGTCCGCTGCCTCGGGAGTCAGCGATCCTGCCAGGGGTCGATCAGCTCGACGCCGGTCTCGTCGAAGTGCTGGACATTCCGGGTGGCGACAGCAAAGCCGTGCGCCGCCGCGGTCGCGGCGAGGTAGCCGTCCACGGTCGGCAGCGGCCGCCCCGCGGCGCGAGCGGTCACGGCCATGTCCGCGTAGCGCCGTGCGGCCTCCTGATCGAAGGGGAGCACTCGGCCGGGGAAGAGCGCCAGCAGCCGGTCGAGCACCTGCACCAGCCGGTTTTTCCTGGCTCCGGCGGGTAGCACGCCGATGCCGAATAGCAGCTCCGCGAGCGTCACGCTCGACAGGTACAGGGTGTCGGCGGCCTGCGCGTTGAGCCAGCCCACCACGACCGGACTCGGCTCGGGCCGCATCGCTTCGGAGACGACGTTGGTGTCGAGGACGATCACGGCAGCGTCAGCGGATCCGCCGCGGCCTGGTCGTGCACCGAGTCCAGCGCGGCCACGTCGTCGTCGGTGAGCGCGAGGTCGCGGCCGAGTGCTGCGAGGGCATCGCCGAGCAGGATCCGCTGGGAGGGCACGAGCGCGGCGCTCAGGATCTCGCGCACTTCGGCCTCCGCGCTGCGGCCGTGCTCGGCCGCGCGCACCCGCAGCGCGCGATGCACCTCGTCGGGAACGTTTCGAACGGTCAGGACTGCCATCGTTCCACCTCCAAGCTCAGTGACAGCATTCTATTCGATTGCAGTCATTGCGTCGATCCGAGGCCGCTGTCGCCGTCACCGGAGGTCAGTCACCGCGTTTTCGCCCACACTGTGCCCCGATGTACCCCGAAATCGGGATCTCTTCCCGGCCGATGTCGAAGGTGGCCCGGTCGAATTGATGCCACGCAATCGCCGCCGTGGTCGCCGGGTACGTGACCCGCGTGGGATCGCGACATCCAACGCGGCGGGGGTCGGATCGGTCCGATCCTGATGGGCGAGCGCCGAGGCCAAGTAAATCGTCGCATCCGGACGACGAGTCGCAGCCTCGATCCAGTCCCAGTCCGCCGCCTGAGCATCCGTCGGCAAGTAGATGCCATGGGCGATCCGCTCCAGCCGCCCCTCGCGATACAGCCCACTGCGTGACAGGCCAACCTGCTCGGACGTGCTCGGCCTCACCGTCATCTCTCATTCGACACGAACCGTATACACGCAAGCACAGCTGATGTCGATTCGTTTCATTCTGTCCCAATCCTGACTGTCACCGAACCGTGATCCGTCGCGGTGTCGCAAGCCGGTGGCCCATCCCAGGTACGCCTCATCGAGTACCCCCAGGAACAGTCAGTAGGTCTGCCTGAACGGTGGTGCGAACAGGCTGCGGGTGGCCTGACTGGCGTGGTGTTTGTGCACGACGTGGCTATTCCGCAGACGTGGGCGGAGACGCCTCAGCGGCTTCCGCAAGCCAGGCGTTGAGGAGTTCACCGGGCGGGTTGAGTCTGCAGGCGAACCCGGCGTCAGAGCGGTCCGGCGGCATCGGAGAGACCAGGAGCCATGATTGCCTATCCGAGACCCGGCCCGCTGAACTCGGCACTCGGGATCTTCAGTGCTGTGAAGTTCCTCCTGTCGGCAGGGTCGAGCATCATGCTGATGGTGGCAGTGCTCGCGCTGATCGCTGCACAGATACGTCGTCGTCAGGGCTCCGATCTCGCCGGGGTTCGAGGATGAGTGAGGCAGCGGCGCCCGAGCGTGGCAACGTTCTCTTCGCAGCCTGGCTGGTTGCCCGCGCCGCCAGCGCAAGGCTGGATCGGGCCATGACGGGAGTAGGGCTATCGGCGGATGAGTTCGCCATCTACTCCGCACTGGCGGCAACCGACGGGATGACCCCCGGCGAACTCGCGGAGTGGATGAATGCTCCAGCCGCCACGGTCACGAGCGCTGTGGCCAGATTTGTCCGGCGCGCCCACGCGGAGCGGGTGAGCAATCCGGCCGACCGCCGCTCCTACTGCGTCCGCCTCACCGCGCTGGGGCGTGAGGTCCACGGGCGGGCCGCGGATGGATTCGCTCCGGTGCTCACCGATGTTGAGAGTTCCCTTGGAACAGATCTTCCGGGCGTCGAACGCGCTCTTGCCCTGCTGCGAAGCGCAATTGCGGATGAGACCCGCTAGTGCGCCGGGGCAGGCGGTCTACGCGGGGGAGAGGAGTGCCCTGAGCGTCCCAGCGAACGCTTTGATTCCACGCGGAAATCAGTCTCTCGACCCATCGTCGCCTGTTCCCGCAGGCTCGACCCCGACGACCAGCTCGTCTTCGAGAAGGGTGTGCTGAGAACCTTCGGGCGGATCATGTCGGGCGAATGACACTCGCCGCCGTACTCGCGATCAGTCTCGCCATCACCACACGGTCGTCATGGCTCATCGCCGCCGCCGTCACCGTAGGTATCGCTCTCGTGGCCACCATCATCGGGGACGTGCCGATCACCTCCGCACCGGACGCATCGACCAGGAGACCGCACCCGGGGTTTCATCGCCATGCGACGCCGCTGGGATGCCTTCCAGCTCATCCGCGGCTCGCTCCAGCTGGTCGGCTCCACCTGCGCACGAATGGTTGCTCGCCATCATCACGGTCGGCCATGTCCTCATGATGGGCAAGATCGTCGCTGAAGCTTGGCTCTTCGATGACGGCTTCAGCAGGATTCTCCAACGCTGGTACTGGCTCGGACTGTTGGCAACCACACCGACTCTCGCTCGACGCGCAGCTCGTGGTCCTCATCGATAATGCACAGGACGGCCGGCGGGTACGTGCCGTCATGCGTCACGTGTCTTGAGGGTGAGGTGGGCGGCGAATGCTGCCCAGAGCGTGAAGGCCGCCATGATGGCCAGGCCGACCAGGGGTGGAAGTAGAGCCGCTCCGGTGATTGTGTATGAGGTCTGTCCGGCGGTGGTGGGCCAGTAGGTGCCGGCGATGTCGCCGAGTATGCCGGGCATTCCTGGTGCGAGTGCGGGAATGAGCAGCGCGACGGTGACAACGATCGCCAGTTCCCCGGTGGAACTGCGGGTGATGGTGCCGAACGCCAGGCCGAGGATGGCGGTGAGCACGAGGTAAGCGACCGCGCACACGATGGCCCGGATCGTGCCGGCGTCGGTGAGGTTCGCGGTGGGCAATCCGGCTGTGGCCAGAGCAGCCTGGCTGGCGCCGAAGCTGCACGCCACGGTGATGACGGCGGTGGCGAGGGCGACGAGGGCGGCTATGGTCAGCTTGGTTGCCAGCAGCGCTCCGCGCTTGGGGGTGATGGTGAGGCTGGTGGTGATCTGCCCGGTGGCGTACTCGCTGGTAATGGTCTGTGCGCCGAGAGTGGCGATGAGGATCTGGCTGACGAGGATGCCTTTGAAGCTGTTGCCGGTGGGGTCGAAGTCGGCGGGCAGCTCGGCCTGCCAGTCGGCCATCAGGCCACTGATGCCCAGCAGGCTGACCATCACGGTCACCGCGACGGTGGCTGCCGCGATGATCCACGTGCTGCGGACGCTGCGGGTCTTGATCCACTCGGAGGCGAGGAGGTTCATATCAGGCGTCCGTGAGCTCGGTGGCGGTCATAGTCAGAAAGGCATCCTCGAGGGAGTCCCGAACGAGGGTCAGCTCGGACAGCTCGATCGCGGTTGCGGCGGCGATGTGGCCGACGTGATCGGTTGTCACTTCGGGGATGGTGAGCACATCAGTGGGACCTGTCTCGGGGATGACGGAGAGCCCAGCGGCCGAGAGCGCATCGAGCAGTCGGTCTCGGTCCGGCGTGCGGGCACGGACGTACTCGCTGGTATGGGCGGCGATGAACGCCGTCAAGGACTGGTCAGCCAGGAGCCTGCCACGGTGGATCACGATGAGGTGGTCTGCGGTCAGTTCCATCTCACCCATCAGGTGGCTGGAGAACAACACCGTGCGGCCCTCGGCTGCCAGGTCGCGCATAAGGGAACGTGCCCACCGGATGCCCTCGGGGTCGAGGCCGTTGAGCGGCTCGTCGAAGATGACGATGCCGGGGTCGCCTATCAGTGCCGTGGCGATACCGAGCCGCTGCTTCATCCCCAAGGAGTAGGCGCCGACCGGACGATTACCGTCCTGTGCCAACCCGACGAGTTCCAGGGTTTCGGCGACCCGGCCTCGCGGCACACCGCCCGCGCGAGCGACAGCCGCGAGATGATCGGCTGCCGTGCGATGTGGGTGCACGGCGCGGGCATCGAGCATCGCGCCGACCACGTGCATGGGCTGGGGCAGCTCTGCGAGTCGGTGTCCATCGACGGTCGCTGCGCCGCTGGTGGGCGTGTCCAGGCCGAGGAACATCCGCAAGGTCGTGGATTTCCCGGCGCCGTTCGGGCCGAGGAAGCCGGTCACCATGCCTGACTTGACCTGGAACGAAAGGTCGTCAACGGCGGTGATCTCCCCGTAGCGCTTGACGAGTGCCTGGGCTTGGAGTGAAGCGAGAGTGGAAGTAGGCATACGACTACACTACACCGTTCCGTGTAGTTCTACACTATTCCGTGTAGGGTTGTCCTGAAGGCTGAGGAGGAGTGGTGATGACCGAAGCGGCGCAGAAGCCGGTGCGGCAAGGACAAGCGCACAAGCGCGCCGCGATCCTCGCTGCGGCGCGCGAACTGTTCGTGCAGGCGGGCGTTGAGCGCACCAGCATGGATGCCATCGCCGCGCGGGCAGAGGTGTCGAAGCGCACCGTCTACGACTACTACGGCGACAAGCAACGACTGTTGCTTGGCGTCATCGAGGATGCCGGCGAAGCGGCACTGGATACGCTGCGCCAGCTCATCGAGTTGCACCTGTCTGATGCCGTGGCAGTCAATGACGCCACCGAACTGGAACAGGTCGTCACAAACTTCGCGGCTGATCTCGGCGGCACCCTGATCGTGTCGTCCAACTACGCGGCCGCAGTCAAGCTGATCGCCGAGAACGAGACACTGCTGCCCGAACTCGAAGACCATCCCCTGGACGAGGCCCACACCCAGGCGTTGGCCGGACGCTTCGCACATTTCGCGAGTATCGGCCTGCTCGACGTATCCGATCCCCGGCTTGCCGCCGACCACTTCCACGCCCTCACCACACTCCGGGTCCTCAACGAGCCGCTCCGCCGACGTGCGGACGCCCAGCATGTCCAGCGGATCATGACCGACGGCGCACGTGCGTTCATCCGTGCCTACGCACCCTGAACCGCCACGCCGCAGGTCCGGACAGCCTCCCGAAGTGGGCGGCAGGCCTGGCGCGGAGCCAGGTCAGTCGAGACGGCGACAACCTCCTCGTGGACTCACCCATGGGCAAGGTCACGGTGACTTTCGCGGCCCGCAACGCGTAAGGGGTGGTGGACCACGACGTTCGGCTGCCCTCCGGGGCGTGGTGATATCCCGGTCAGGACAATTGCCCACCCCGAAGGTGCGGAGATCATCATCACCATCGACAACTCGACCGCAGCGACGAGGCGTTCGACCGCGATGCAGCAATGGTCGGTGACGACCTCGACACCCTGAAGTGCCTCTTGGAGCAATCCGCGTAGGCCGAGCGGTTAGTCGTCGCTGTCGTCGTCGGTCGTTCCGGCTGTTGCGGCCACGGCCGGAGCAGCAGTGACGGCGGTGGCCGTTCTCCCGGAGGTACGCCCGCCGAGCCGGCGCGCCAGCACCTGCGCCAGCCAGCCGAGTGCCACGTTGATGACGATGAAGATCAGTGCGGCGATGAACAGCGACTGCAGGATCGCGAAGGGTGAGCCGCTGCCCAGCAGCCGTGCCTGCCGCAGCAACTCCGGGTACAAGATGAGCTGTCCGAGTGCGGAGTCTTTCAGCACCACCACGAACTGTCCCACCAGGGCAGGCAGCATCGCGATCAACGCTTGGGGTAGTTCGATCGATCGGATCGACTGGCCGCGGGTCATCCCGACCGCTAGCCCGGCTTCACGCTGACCCCGCGGCAGGTTCTCGACGCCGCTGCGCACCAGTTCTGCGATGACCGATCCGTTGTACAGGGTCAGCGCCACCACCACCGCCATCAACGGCACGGTCTCGCGGTTCATGCCGATGCGGAAGAAGATCGCGGCACCTGCCACCATCATGATCAGCACTGGCACCGCGCGGAAGAACTCCACGACCAGGCCACAGAGCCAGCGCACGCCCCGGTTGGGCGCGAGCCGACCGATGCCGAACAGCAGGCCGAACACCAGGGCGCTGACGATCGAGAATGCCGCCGCGAGCAGCGTGGCCCGCAGCCCGGGCAGGTAATAGTTGCGCCAGGCGTCAGCGCTCAGTGCGTGTTGCCACAGGTTGGCCTCCAATTGGCCGGAGCGGTCCAGCATGATCCCGACGAACACCAGCGCTCCGACCAGCAGGAGGGCGCCAACGATATTGACCACCAGCGCGGTTGCCCTGCCGCGGGGTCCGAGTTCATCGAACAGAACCGACGATGCACTCATCGGGCCACCGCCAATCGCTTGGAGAGGTAGGTCGCCAGCAGTCCCACCGGAATCACGATGATCACGAACCCGACTGCGATGGTCAGGAAGATCGGATACACGTAGTTGGATTCGTTCTCGACCATTTCCTTCATCAGCAGCGATACCTCCGCGACCGAACCGGTCGCGGCGACCGTCGTGTTCTTGATCAGGGCGATGAGGACATTGCCCAGGGGCGCGATGGCCCCCCGGAATGCCTGCGGCAAGATCACCAGTCGCGCCGAGGCCATGAACGGCAGGCCGATGGCACGGGCGGCCTCGGCCTGGCCCTGCGGCACCGTGTTGACCCCGGAGCGCAGAGCTTCACACACGAATGCCGCGTGGTAGACGGTCAGCCCCACCACGGCCAGCCAGAAGAAGTTGATGTCGAAAGTCTCGGAGAACTGCAGGCCCAGAACCGGCCACAGCACCGCGATCCCAAACACGATGATGATCGTCAGGGGAGTGTTGCGGACGATATTGACGTAGGCAGTGCCGGTGAGGCGCAGCGATGGGATGGGGCTGATCCGGAACATCGCCAGCACCGTTCCGATCAGGAGGGCGAACAAGCCAGCCAGCAGCGTCAATCGAATGTTGACCCAGTAGGCCGCGATGACGTCGTACTCACCGAGGACGGTCAGGAAGTCGCCCACACCTCACCTCATCGAATCGATCGTGCCGACGGTGGGTGATGCGGAGATTGGCCCGCATCACCCACCGGCTGCGATGTGACCTCAGCTGCACTCACGCAGCGTCGGCGGATTGAGGTCGGCGTTGGGGGTGTAGCCGGTGCCCTCGGTGTTCGCAGTCACCGCTGCCTCCCAGGATCCGTCGTCGATCATGGCCGTGATCGCCTCGTTGACCCCTTCACACATGTCACTTCCCGGGGGCAGTCCCACGCCGTAGTTCTCCTCGGAGAACGGTGCGCCGACCACCTGCATGGAGCCGCTGCCCTCTGCAGCTGCCAACCCGGCGAGGATGATGTCGTCGGTGGTGACGGCGTCAACCTGACCTTGGATCAGGTAGTTGATGCACTCGGAGTAGCCGCCCACCTCCACCAGCTGGGTGTTCTCGGCGTGGTCGTCCTTGACGCGCTGCGCCGAGGTGGAGCCGGACACCGAGCACAGGTTCAGCCCGTTCAGCGACTCGGGGCCGGTGATCGTGCCCGCGTCATCGCTGCGGATGAGCAGATCCTGGCCCGCGACAAAGTACGGGCCGGCGAAGTCGACCACTTCGTCACGTTCGTCGGTGATGGAGTAGGTCGCGAAGATCATGTCGACCTGCTCGTTCTCCAGCATGGTCTCCCGGTTGGCGGACTGTGCCTCCACCCAGGTGATCTGGTCGGCTGAGTATCCGAGGTACTCGGCGACGTAGGTAGCCACGTCGACGTCGAATCCGGTGTATGTGTCACCCTCCTGGAAACCCAGGCCTGGCTGGTCGAACTTGATACCGATGGTGATGCCATCGGTACCGCCGCCGGTGTCGCCACCATCCTCGGTCTCGCTGGCTGATCCGCCATCGTCGGTGGTCTCCTCCTCGGTGGTGTCGCCGGAGCATGCTCCTAAAGCCAATGCCCCGACGGCGAGGATTCCCGCCACCATCGTCAGTCTCGTTCTCCGCATGTGCCTCTCCTAACTGTTGCGGTTGGTCATCGGTTGGTTCGTGAAGTCAATGGCTCAGGATCTTGCCCAGGAAATCCTTGGCCCGGTCGCTTTGAGGGTTGTCGAAGAAGTCATCGGGTTTGCCCTGTTCTACGATCTGGCCGTCGGCCATGAACACGACCCGGTCGGCGGCCTTGCGCGCGAATCCCATTTCGTGGGTCACCACCACCATGGTCATTCCCTCTTTGGCGAGCGAGACCATGACGTCGAGGACCTCGTTGACCATCTCCGGATCCAACGCGGAGGTGGGCTCGTCGAACAGGATGGCCTTGGGCTTCATGGCCAGTGCCCGGGCAATCGCCACGCGTTGTTGCTGACCGCCCGAAAGCTGCGCGGGTAGCTTGTCGGCCTGATCGGCCACGCCGACCCGCTCCAGCAGCGCCATGGCTTCTTCGGTGGCTCGTGCGGAACCGACCTTGTTCACCTTGATCGGTCCCATGGTGACGTTTTCCAGCACCGTCTTGTGGGCGAACAGATTGAACGACTGAAACACCATGCCGACCTCGGCTCGCAGCCTGGCCAGCGCACGACCTTCCTTAGGGAGCGGCTCGCCATCGAGCAAGATAGATCCCTCATCGATCGGTTCCAGCCGGTTGATCGCCCGGCACAGCGTCGACTTGCCAGAGCCGGACGGGCCGAGCACCACCACGACCTCACCCCGTTGCACGGTCAACTCGATATCGCGTAGTACGTGTAGATCGCCAAAGTGCTTCTGCACCTGCGTTAGGACGATCAACGGATCATCGTCCTGTGGTGCACTCGACCCCTCGTGCAATGCACCTGTGGCGTCCGCCACGTCATCCTCTGACATGGGGGCAACTTATACATGTTTCGGCCGAAAATGCGGTTGCGCTTGGTCACAGAACAGACACGATCTCAAGAACGCCGCGCCTGGTGGCGGGGTGCAGAGCACGGTGTCGCCACTGGCCTGCTCGCGCTGGGCAGTGCCACGAACCGACCCAAAGACGGCCCGGTTTCCCCATAGGCTCAAGTCCAGGAAACCGAATCGTTTGGGTCGCGAAGGAGTGCGGGTGTCCACCACAGGGTTCAAGCTGGCCTGGGCCGAATGAAGGCCAGCGCGCGCCAGCCACTCGGGCGGCGTCCCCTGTATCCCAATGAGGCGCTGCAGCGGCGGACCTTGGTGGTGCTGGCGATCATGCAGGTCATCGGCACGGTTGGAGTGGGTATTGCCCCATCGATCGGGGTGCTCCTTGCTGGGGAAGTCACTCAGAGCGAAGGTTGGGCCGGCCTGGCTCGTGCTGCCAGCACGCTGGGAGCTGCTCTGTTCGGGCTGCCGCTGGGCACGCTAGCTGCTCGATTCGGTCGCCGGTTCGCCCTGGCCGGCGGATGGTGGGCGGCGGCGGCCGGGAGCGCGATCCTGGTAGTGGCTGCCCAGGCCAGCCTGGTGATTCCGATGTTCGTGGGCCTGCTGCTGATCGGAGCGGGCTCGGCCGTCAGCCTCCAGGCACGTTTCGCAGCCACCGATCTAGCCGAACCCCACCGGACCGGGCGGTCGCTGGCGCTCGTGGTCTGGGTCGGCACGATCGGATCGGTGTTGGGGCCGAACCTCGGCGTCCCCGGTGAGGTTGTCGGCGGCTGGACTGGACTGAACGTCTTCGCGGGCGCTTTCGCGATCGCCACCGTTTGCCTTGCCCTCGCGGGCTTGATCGTGTTCATCTGGCTACGTCCCGACCCGCTTCAGGTGCTGTCACGACAGGCGGACGCGCCGCCAACCACCGGAAAGCGGCCGGCACGTATGCGGTTGCTGCTGACCGAACTGCGATCCAATCGGGTAGCCCGCTATGCGGCCATCGCGATCATCACCGCACAGGTCGTGATGGCGGCGGTGATGACCATGACGCCGGTGCACGTGGCCGCCCAGGGCGGATCGATTGCGCTGGTCGGGATCACCATCAGCCTGCATGTGCTGGGCATGTATGCGCTATCGCCCATCGTGGGATACGTGGCGGACCGATACGGCCCTCGCGCCACCATCACCATCGGAATCCTGGTCTTCCTGGCCTCGCTGCTGTTCGCGGTGATACGCCCCCACGACACCGGGTGGGTGATCGCCTCACTGATACTCCTCGGCGTCGGCTGGTCGTTCGTGAGCGTCGCCGGCTCGGCATTGTTTAGCGAGGTCGTCAGTGGGCAGGCGCGAGCCAGTGCTCAGGGCGGTGTTGACGCGCTGGCACATCTGCTCGGAGCCATGGCGGCGTTTGCTGCCGGACCATTGCTGGTGCTGACCAACTTCTCCATGGTGGCGGTGGCGGCGATCGCGGCGCTGATTCCCCTGGCCTACCTGACGCTGCGGTTGGGCCGCTGGTCCGTTGACAGCGTTGGCCGCCGGCCATAGTTTGAGCGAACCTCTCCCACTCCGCTAGGAACCACCATGAGTGACATTGCAGGAAAGACGGTCGTCATCACCGGAGCCGGCTCCGGGATCGGGCAGGCGCTGTCAAGACGGTTCGCCGCAGATGGCGCCACGGTCGTGGGGACCGATGTCAATGAGGCGGGCTTGGCCGCGCTGAGCGGCATGGACAACATCCTCACCACCCGCGCTGATGTGACCTCATGGGAGCAAGTGAAGGCGTCAGTCGACTTCGCCGTCGAGAAGACCGGAAAGATCGACGTCTATATCAACGACGCCGGAATCGCCATCGAATCCACTGTCGTCGACACCGACCCGGCGAAGTTCGCCCTGCTGCAGGCCGTGCACGTCAACGGCTGCCTGTACGGCATGAAGGCCGCGCTCGGCTATATGCGCGAGCAACGGTCGGGTCACATCCTCAACATCATCTCCCGGGTTGCCGAAACCGCCACCCCCGGACTGTCCGCTTACGGTTCCGCAAAGGCCGCCATGTGGTCGCTCACCCGAATAGCGGCAGCTGAGAACTCCGACCGCGGGATCTTCATCAATGCCCTGTTCCCGGGCATGTCCCGTACCGCCATGACCTCCGGTGGTGAGATGGGCGACCCCGGTAAGCTCGGTGAGCCGGACCAGCAGTACGACACTTTCAAGATGCTGGCCACCCTCGACGAAGGCAGCCCCACCGGTGAGGTGTGGTTCGGCGGCGAGATCTACCCGATGTTCGGTGGCAGCGATGTCAGTGCCGTCACCGGGGCGTTCGCCGAGGGCCGGGCATCTGGCAAGGCCAACCTCTGATGGCATTGCCCGGTGCGCGCGGTAGCGACCACATTGGATTCACCGTTCCCAACCTGGATGAGGCCGACGACTTCCTGGTCAATGTCCTCGGCGCCACCCGGGTCCTGGAGCAGCCGGGCTTCCGGGATGAGCATGGCGAAACCATGTCCGTCCAGCTCGGTGTTCCCGCGCGGGCGGGTATTCGCCGGTTCAACTTCTATCGCATGGGCTACGGCAGCAACTATGAGGTCTTCGAGTACGACGTTGCCGACCAAGCCGAACAGGTCCCGCTGAACAGCGATGTCGGCGGCCATCACATCGGCATCTATGTCGATGACATCGATGCCGCCGTGGCATACCTGCGCGACCGGGGCATCGATGTCATGGGGCAGATCGTGCCCTCCGGTGGAGGCTCCGCAGGCAATCGGTGGATCTACTTCCGGGCACCTTGGGGGCTGCAGTTCGAACTGGTCAGTTTCCCCGCAGGCAAGGCCTATGAGCAGGACGCCGACGTGCTGTTGTGGAACGCGGCCCAGCCGGGAGATTGAGGCCGGTCAAGCGTCGAGCCGAACGAACTCGGTGGCGGCCAGAGCGCAGACCAGCCCAATCCACGCCGCCAGCACCACCGCGCCAGTGCCGGTCGTGAGCACCGGGTCGGCGTCGGGCGAGTAGAGCAAACTTCCTGCCTGGTCCGGGAGCCAGCGAGCATGTTCGGTCCTGCTCGCGAGCAGTGGCGAGACGATCATGACCAGTGTCAGCATCGCCGTCAGTGCCGCCACCAGCGACCGCAGCAGCATGGCCACGCCAAGTCCCACCACTCCGATCATGACCAGGTAGGCGGCAGCGCCCAGCAGCGGCCCTGCCTCGATGCCCGAGTGTGCCTTCGGCAGCACCCAGGCGGCAGCGCCGGTGCATGCGGCGACGGTGGCCAAGCTGGTCAGGGCCGCCACAACCAGATAAGCAGCGGCCTTGCCGGTCAGCAGCACCAGCCGATGCGGCACGGCCAGTAGCGAGGTATGGATCTGCCTTCGGGCATATTCGCTGGCACCGGTCAGCACACCGATGAGAATCGGTCCGACCTGGGGCGAACGCCACGGTTTGCGCCACCACTTCGGTGATATCGATCGGTGTGGACGCTGCCGAGGCGATCCCTGCCGCTACGCCACCGGCCAGGGATCGGATCGAGGTCTCCGTCGAACATTCCCGGTTGGGTCGGTCCGAACAGCCGCTGTCCCGCGATGTCGGGTAGGTAGTAGGCCAGCGAGGTGACTCGCGACAGCAGCATTGACACCGAGATCAGTGAACTATCAGCGATCAGGACTATTAGCGGGACCAGTCCGCTCCGTGCGAGCACCGTGATGGCGAGAGCGATCAGTGACATGAGGGTCCAGTACACGCTCGCGCCTGCAGACTGCCAGAACAGGTCCGGCCAGGTGTCGGCTCCGATGGCCTCGCCACTGGCCGTGACCGCCACGGTCACGGTGCTGGCAATGACCAGCACCGTGGTGACCAGCACCAGCGCAACCAGACTCAGCACCTTCGCGCCGAGCACCAGCAGCCGGTGGGGGCTGGTGATCAGTGTGGTGTTGATCTGACGTCCGCCGCCCGAGCCGGTGCGATTGGCGGTGTACTCGCTGCTGATGATCACCACCCCCCAAGCACCACCGCACCTACGGTCGCTAGCGGTACGGCCGCAAGAGTGGTTTCCTCCGGTGAGGTCGAGCCTTCGATCAGGCTGGTATCCCCTGACGCGACGGCGTCGCGCACGTAGAGGGCATTCAGGAGCGTCACCAGGACGCTGCCGACGACCACGACCGCCACCGCGACGGCGGTCGCCGGCAAGGTCAACGCTCTTGTGCACCTCGGCGGCCAGCACGCGCAGCAGGCTCATCTGGCCGCTCCGGCGTCGGTGAAACCGAAGAACGCGTCTTCCAGCGTGGCGTATCCGGCAGTGACCTGCTGCAACGGCCCGGCGGTGACGATGCGTCCACCCGTGATCACCACCAGGTCGTCGGTGATCTCGGCCACCTCACTCATCAGATGGCTGGACAGCAACACGGTGCCACCGCCGTCGGCGTGGGACCGCAACAGCCCCCGGATCCACCGGATCCCTTCTGGGTCGAGTCCATTGACTGGCTCGTCCACCACGACAGCGCCGACATACGGGTGAGTCCTCATGGCCGACACGCTATGAAGGCAGAGCCACCGGCCGGTCGTTGTCTGGTCGCAACGTCGTCGCATATCCGCGACAGGCGCCAGATCCTGCTGGTGCACCGGGCCGAGACGCAGCAGCTACTACCGTTGAGGGTATGAGCGATCCGAGGCCGCGGAAGGGGCGGCGGTTGGCCTGGGAGCGGACCCGACGGCTGGTGGCACCCTCTGGGCCTCCGACGATCGAGGTCGGGGTGCGTCGGCCCGTCTCGGGATTGAGCCGCACCGACGAGGGCGCGGTTCTGGACATGGCCATGCGGACCGGGGAGTCGATGATCGCCACCGGTGCCCCGATAGCCGATGCCAGCACTGCGCTGCACCGGATCATGGACGGATTCGGGGTCACGAACGCCCAGATCGACATCACCTTCACCGCGATCACCGCATCGGTGGAGCACGATGCGGATCCGGTGACGCGGGTACGGGTGATCGAGGATCGCACCTCCGACTACAGCCGACTCTCCGGCCTGGTGGAACTGGTCGGCGCGATCGGCACCGGTCGGCTATCCATCGAACAGGCGCGTGCCCGCCTGGACGAGGTCCTCACCGCTCCGCACCCGTATCGTCGGTGGATCGTCACGCTGGCATTGGGCCTGATGGCGGCGAGCGTTTCGGTGATCTTCGGAGGAGGCTGGCAGATCGCACTGGTGGCGGCGGCTACCACCGCCGTGATCGACCGATTGCTGCGATTCGGCCGCCGCCGGGGCCTGCCGCACCTGTTCCAACAGGTCCTGGGTGCCGCTGTCGCCACCACGGTGGCGCTGATGCTGCTGTGGGGTCAGAACCTGTTCGGGTGGGATCCGGACGTGCTGCCGTCGTCGCTGGTTGTGGCCGCTGGGATCGTGGTGCTCCTGGCCGGGCTGTCCCTGGTCGGCGCGGCCCAGGATGCGATCTCCGGATTTCCGCTGACCGCCTCGGCCCGGGCGTTTGAGGTGGTCCTCTCCACCACCGGCCTGGTGCTGGGCATCGGGGTGGTGCTGGACCTGGGGGCACGGCTGGGGATTCCGCTGCAGGTCACCGACTACAGCGCAGTGGCGGTCAGCACGCCGGTGCGCGTGCTGTGCGGTGCGCTGGCAGCTGCCGCCTGGGCGGTCGCGTCCTACACTCGGCCGCGGGTCGTGGCACTGGTCGCGCTGATCGCCGCGGCGGGTATGGGCGTCAATGATCTGACGGGCCTGTTGGGATTCGGGCCCAGCGGACGCGCGTTCGTAGCCGCGCTGGCGATCGGACTCGCCGGGTCGGTGATCTTCCGGATCTGGCGAGTGCCGGTGATGGTGCTGGCTGTGTGCGCGATCACCCCGATGCTGCCGGGGCTGACAATCTATCGCGCCATGTTCGGCATCGTCGAATCCGGCAGCGTGTTGTCCGGTGCGAACCTCCTGATCGAGGCTGTGGGCATCGGCCTAGCACTGGCTGCCGGGGTGAGCCTGGGGGAGTTCGTCGCCTCCGAATCTCGGCATGGCAGCGCCCGCTGGCAGCAGATGCTCAGCCGACGTGCGGTCAAGACCCGGAACTGACCACACGGTGATAGCGTCGCGGGAAATGAAGAGTCCCGGCGGGCACGCCATCTATCGGGCCATCCGCGCTGACCTCCCGGCGACGGCGACGGTGCAATCCGCGACCATCGCGCCAACTTGGACAACCGTCGTCACGTCCGCCGCGACGGGCATCGCCATGACCCCGCCGGAGCGCTATCGGCCGCCGAGTATTCGTGGTGCTGTGGCCGGGATCAACCTGAGGGATCTGGCCGAGTTCGTCGGCTCGTGGAATGTCCACGAATCGGCCCTGGGAGTGGCAGCCATCAACTCGCACTGGAATCAGTGGCAAACGCTCCCGGCCGACGACCGGATCACCTGGGACACCCACGAGCGGCCGTTCGGCACTTTCGGTGGTCTGGGCCGACTCGTCACCGGAAAGAAGGTCGCCATCATCGGCCATGGCCCGCACGTGGAAAAGCTCCGAGACCGCTGCGACCTGACCGTGCTGGAGCGGCGGCCCCGGGACGACGATCTACCGGACCCCGCCTGCGAGTACGTCCTTGGAGATCAGGACTTCGTGTTCATCACCGCCAGCGCCCTGGCAAACAAGACGCTGCCACGGCTGATCGAGCTTTCCCAGGCCGCATTCACGGCGGTGTGGGGGCCAAGCACCCCGTTGTGCCCGGCCCTGTTCGACCTGGGAGTCGACGCGCTGCTGGGATGTGTGTTCGACGAACCGGCCGAGGTCACCCGGATCGCCGGGGAAGGCGGGTACTTCCATGACTTTCAGCAGCACATGACCAAGGTGAACTGGTTCCGGGATACAGCGACTGTCCGAGCGATAGCCGCGAACCGCTAGAGGCCGATCTCCCGGTACTTGGCCAGCAGCGCCTCGGGCAGATCGTGTGCACAGACATGACCGCCGACGATGAGTGCGGCTATCGCCGTCCAAACGCCGGCGCGACGCCGATAGGCTCGGAACAGCACAACAGCATCGGAGGAAGCCCATGGCCTCAGCGCCCGTAGCCGACCAGCTCAAGCTGCTGGATGTTCAGGCACTCGACACCCAGCTGGCCAAGCTGGCGCACACCAGGCGGAGCCATCCCAGCATCGCCGCGCTGGAGGAGCTGACTGCCCGCGCCCAGGACTTGGAGCGGGCTCAGGTGGATGCCCGGACGGCGGTATCGGATGCCCGCCGAGCCGTCACCAAAGCCGAAACTGACGTTGAGCAGGTACGTGCTCGGGCCGCGCGCGACCAGCAGCGCCTGGACAGCGGCGCCGGATCGGCCAAGGACATGCAGGCCCTGACGCACGAACTGGAGTCCCTGGCCAATCGCCAAAGTGACCTGGAAGAGGTGGAACTGGAGGCGATGGAGTCGCTGGAGCAAGCCGAGAAGGCCCTCGCCGCCATCTCAAGCCAGCGCGAAGCCCTCACTGAGCAGGTCGAGCAGGTCACCGGCGAACGGGACGCCGCCTTCGCCGAGCTGGACCGACAGGCGCAGACCGTCTCCGGGCAGCGCGCCGCGGCCGTGGGTGGTATCGACGCCGCACTCGTGACTCTGTACGACCGGGTACGTGAACGCACCGGCGGGCTGGCGGCGCTGCGGCTGCGGGGGACGAGCACCGAACCGTTGCGGATCCAGCTCAGCTTGACCGAGCAGGCTGCCATCGACGCGGCACCGGCCGATGAGGTCCTCCGCTCCGAAGACGGGTACATCCTGGTTCGGGTCAACGACTGATCACCCCGCCTCCCTCCACCCCGCCAAGCAAACGCTGAGGTAGTACGCGGGTGCTGAGGTAGTAACGTCCGGAGTACTACCTCAGCGTCGGAGTACTACCTCAGCGGGGTTGGGCTGGATGCCGCGCCGGGGGCTAGACTCGGGTGCGGATGAGCCGGCCAGGCGGTCGCGTCGCGGAGCAATCCGTGCCGAGGAACGTCCGGGCTCCACAGAGCAGGGCGGTGGGTAACACCCACCCGGGGCGACCCGCGGGACAGTGCCACAGAAAACAAACCGCCGCGCCCAGCGCGGTAAGGGTGAAACGGTGGTGTAAGAGACCACCAGCACACCGGGTGACCGGTGTGGCTAGGTAAACCCCGCCCGGAGCAAGGCCAGACAGGAAGCGTCCGAGGGCTGCTCGCCCGAGCTTCCGGGTAGGCCGCACGAGACGGCTGGCAACAGTCGCCCTAGATGGATGGCCGCCCCCGCGCAGCGCGCGGGACAGAACCCGGCGTATCGGCCGGCTCATCCACCTCCGGGCTGGTCAGCCGCAGCCCATCGCTGCGATTCGTGATGGCTGCATGGGTACCGCTGCCGTGGCGGTGCCCGCCATAGCTGCGTATCGTGCGGGCATGGCCACCGCATGGCAGCAGGTTCTCGCTCAGATCCCGAACCTCAACGATCCGCAGGCTCCGTTCAGCTACGCCGTCAGTGAGCGTGGAACCATCATCGGCACCTGGGACGTGGCCAAGATCCGGATGTTAGGCCTGACCGGCGCTTCCAGCTACGACGATGCCTACTGGATCGAGGTGCGTCCAACCGGAGACGGTGTCATCGATTGGACCGAACAGCGCGACCGGTCCCGAGGCACGGTCGGACTCGGTGGTGCGGGCGCGACCAAGTCCATGTTCAGGGGCAAATCGATCGGAAAGACGTACAAGTTCACGGCCGGGGTGGCCGGCACCAGTCACGGCGAGCCGACGCACGCCGCCAGCTACATCTTCGATACCAAAGCCATCAAGGACCCGCTTTTCGCACTGTTGGAACAGCACGGCTGGAAGGTCAAGGGCTTCTTCAACCGTCTGTTCCGCTGAGTCCTGAGCCTGGTAAACCCTGCCCACACGACGATGGCCGCCCCACCGATATGCGGGACGGCCAGTCGTGACCGGTGACGAGTCTCAGGCAGCCGCGCGGGCCTGGTCGTAGCGGTCACTGCCCAGCCCGACCATCAGGTAGCCGACGATGGCGAAGATGAACAGCCCGACGACGCCGAATGCGTCGCTGCGGCCATAGCCCCTGGCGATCCGGACCGCTACCAGGATGGCGAACACAATGTTCGCAACCGGTACCAGATAGAGCAGGAACAACACCGGGTTGTAACCCGCGATCTTGGTGTGGACGTACAGGTTGTACACCGGAACGAACGCAGCCCAGCGGGGCTCGCCGGCCTTGGCGAAGGTGAGCGAGTATACGAACGCGGTGATCAGGAATATCAGGGCGTAGATGAGCAGCGTGCCTGCGCCCAGAGCAGCTGCTCCAGATGCGTCGTAGGTGCTATCCATTCAAAACTCCAGGGTCAGATATTGACGTTGACGGCGATCAGGCTAGTAGCGGACTGGGACCGGCTGCAGCCTCAAGCCATGGGGAGCCCTACCCATGGGAGTGGCTCTGACAGACTGCCCGTGTGGACTTTCGAAATCTCTACCGTCACGGCTATGGGCGCATCGCCGCGTGCACGGTTCCGGTCGCGCTCGCGGACCCGGAGACCAATGCTGCCCGCATCGTCGAGCAGGCCCGGGAGTTGGCGGCTGAGGGTGTCGCGATCGCGCTCTTCCCGGAACTATCCGTCAGCGGCTACGCGTTGGACGACCTGCATCTGCAGGACCCGCTGCTGGATGCCACGGACCGCGCCATCGTCACCATCGCGCGTGCAAGCGCCGACCTTCTTCCGGTGGTCGTGGTCGGAGCACCGGTCCGCAACGGAAACCGGTTGTACAACTGTGCGGTGGTGATTCACCGAGGCCGGGTGCTTGGGGTGGCGCCGAAGTCCTACCTCCCGAACTATCGGGAGTTCTACGAGAAGCGCTGGTTCGCTGCCGGAGCCGAGGCCACCGCGCGGACCCTGCGCGCACCGCACTGGCCCGGTGCCGATGCTCAGGGCGAGATTCCGTTCGGGACGGACCTGATCTTCGATGTTCAGGACGTCCCGGGTCTGCTGTTTCACGCGGAGGTGTGTGAGGACGTCTGGGTCGCAGTGCCGCCCAGCCACCTTGCCGCGCTGGCAGGAGCGACGGTGCTGCTCAACCTGTCGGCATCGCCGATCACCGTGGCCCGCGCACAGGATCGGCACTTGATGGCACGGTCGGCCTCGGCCCGGTGCAACGCCGCCTACGTCTACGCCGCAGCCATGGCCGGGGAGTCGACGACCGACCTTTCCTGGGACGGGATGACGATGGTCTACGAGGCCGGAGACCTGCTGGGGCAATCCGACAGGTTTCCGCTGGGAGCACAGGCCACGGTGGTCGACGTCGATGTCGATCGGCTACGGCAGGAACGCATGCGGCAAGGCAGCTTCGACGACAATGCAGCTGCCCTCGGCGTGGCCGGCCAGCGAAGGATCGGCCTGACCCTGGAGCCGCCGGATGGCGATCTGGGCCTGCGCCGACCGTTGGACCGCTTCCCGTTCGTTCCCGACGACGCCGACCGGCTGGCGCTGGACTGCTACGAGGCCTACAACATTCAGGTCAGCGGGCTGGTGCAGCGGATCCGTGCCATCGGGTCCCCGAACCTGGTGATCGGAGTCAGCGGCGGGCTGGATTCCACGCACGCGCTGATCGTGGCCGCCAAAGCCATGGACCGACTGGGGCGGGACCGTTCGGACATCCTGGCCTACACCATGCCCGGGTTCGCCACCAGCGACGGCACCAAGGCCAATGCGACCGCGCTGGCGCAAGCCCTCGGAGTCACCTTCGCCGAGGTCGACATTCGCCCCATGGCCACCCAGATGCTCTCCGACCTGAACCACCCGGCCGGGTCCGGGGAGCCGGTGTACGACGTCACCTTCGAGAACGTGCAGGCCGGGATCCGCACCGACTACCTGTTCCGAGCGGCCAACCAGCTCGGCGGCATCGTCGTCGGCACCGGCGACCTGAGCGAACTTGCGCTGGGCTGGTGCACCTACGGGGTGGGTGACCAGATGTCACATTACGGCGTCAATGCGGGAGTGCCCAAGACGCTGATGCAGCACCTCATCCGGTGGGTGATCGCATCGTCACAATTCGACGACAGTGTGGACGCCACGCTGCTATCCATCCTGGACACCGAGATCTCGCCGGAGCTGGTTCCGGCAGCCGAGGGTGAAGGTCCGCAATCGACGCAGGCGATCATCGGCCCGTACCCGTTGCAGGACTTCACCCTGTTCCACGTACTGCGCCGGGGCGCCCGGCCCGCGAAGATCGCCTTCCTGGCCGAGGCGACCTGGCGGGACCGGGACGCCGGATCCTGGCCGGTCGGCTATCCGGAAGCCGATCGGGCCGGCTACGACATGGTCACGATCAAGGCTTGGATGGCGGTCTTCTATCGCCGCTTCTTCGCCAACCAGTTCAAACGCTCGGCGATCCCCAACGGGCCCAAGGTTAGTTCCGGTGGTTCACTCTCGCCACGTGGCGACTGGCGTATGCCTTCCGACGCACGGGCAGATGCCTGGCTGGCGGAGGTAGAGCAGATCCCCGGATAAGTCCTACCGCTGGGGTTGAGTGGGTTCGGAGTCGGCCAGCAGCGCAGCTCCGACGATTCCTGCCTGATTGCGCAGCGCGGCCGGAACGATGGGAGCGCGGGTCGTGATCCGGGGCAGGAACTTGTGGTGGTCCTTGCTGACTCCGCCGCCGACGACGAACAAGTCCGGGGAGAACAGGAACTCGACCACCTCGAAGTAGCGTTGCAGCCGCTTCGACCACTGCTTGTAGGTCAGGCCCTCGTTGTCCTTGACCGATGAGGCCGCTCGCGTCTCCGCGTCGTATCCGTCGATCTCCAGGTGCCCGAGCTCGGTGTTGGGAACCAGCTGGCCCCGGTTGATCAGGGCCGATCCGATTCCGGTGCCCAAGGTCAGCACCAGTACTACCCCGGTGCGCCCCTTGGCGGCGCCATAGTGCACCTCGGCGAATCCCGCGGCGTCGGCATCGTTGACGATGGTGGCCTGGTGTCCGGTTGTGCGTTGCACCAATTCGGCTAGATCCACGTCCAGCCAGCTCTTGTCCAGATTCGCCGCGCTGCGGACCACGCCGTGCTGGATGATCCCTGGAAAAGTGATCCCGACGTGCGTCGACGTGGGTACCTGAAAGTGGGTCAAAACCTGTTCCAAGCAGCCCGCAACGGCGTCCGGAGTGGACGGGGTCGGCGTCGGGACTCGAAAACGCTCGCCAGCCAATTCGCCTGCCAGCAGGTCGACCGGCGCCCCTTTGATTCCGGAACCACCGATGTCAATGCCAAATCCGAGGGTTCCTGGTGCGTAGTCCACATGCATCATGGGGTGAGCGTATCCAAATCCTGGGTGTGTCTTGGACCGTGTATCTCCTGGCTCAGCGGCATAGAATATGACAAGGTGGCTGGGGGAGGTTCGCAATGTCGACCGACGCGCTTGACCCGGAGACGGCTTTCTACTTCAATACTGCAACAGGTGAGGTGGAGCAGGGCATGGTCAGCGATTGGACCGATCGGATGGGGCCATATGCCAGCTATGACGAGGCTGCGCGGGCGCTGCAGACGGCGGCCGAGCGCAATCGTGCGTGGGATGAGGCCGATCGCGAATGGGACGATGACTGAGCGATGAAGAAGAGCCCGACGGCGTCGGTGGCAATACGCTGGTCCGAGGTGGTCTGCGCTGCCCTGGTGATCATCGGGCTGGCCGTTCCCGCTGCGGCCGCACCCGAGCCTGACGCAACGGATTGGTCCCGCTTGGCCCGCCCGCTGGCAGGTTGGACCATTGCCATAGATCCCGGCCACAACGGTGGCAACGCCGCCGATCCGGCTTCCCAGCAGCTGGTCTCCGATGGCCGGGGATCGGTCAAGCCGTGCAATGCGGTCGGGACGACCACCGACTCCGGCTTTCCGGAACATGCCTTCACCCTCGCGGTCGCCGAGCAACTGCGCCAGGAACTGCGCATCCTGGGCGCACGGGTCATCCTCACCCGCGACGACGATGACGGTGTGGGGCCCTGTGTGGACGTTCGGGGCCGGTTCGCCGAGGATGTTGACGCCGATCTGATGGTGTCGCTGCATGCCAACGGCACGCCCGATCCCGAGGCCGCCGGCTATTTCGCGATCGTGTCGGATCCGGCGATTTCGCCCTCGCAGGGTGAACCCAGCGTGGAACTGGCCACAGCCTTGCTCGATGCCCTGGCGGAACAGGGTTTCCAGCCATCCAACCAAGTTGACGGGGCGCTGGCCTACCGCGATGATCTGGCCACGCTCAACTTCGCGCGCAGGCCCGCGGTATTGCTGGAGTTGGGGGAGATGCACAACCCTGGTGAGGCGGCGCTGATGGAAACGGCGGCGGGGCAGCAGCAGTACGCCGACGCGCTGGCCGACGGTGTGTTGGCGTGGGCCAGCGACCGCCGGCCGGAGAGCTGAGACCGCGCCGGATCAGGTCCAGTAGGTGTGCTCCGAGGCTGGGAACGCACCACCGCGGACTTCGTCGATGTATGCGCGGGTCGCGCGGTGAAGTTCCGCACCCACGGCACCGAATTGCTTGGCGAAACGCGGTGACCAGCCACCCATTCCGGCCATGTCCAGCCAGACCAGGACCTGGCCGTCGCAGCCAGAGCCCGCACCGATCCCGATGGTGGGGATGGCCAGCGCATCGGTGACCTGCTGGGCCACCGCTGCGGGAACCATCTCCAGCACCAGCGCGACCGCTCCGGCCTGCTCCAGAGCCTGCGCATCGCTGATCATGTGCTGCGCGGCCTCCTCGCCGCGGCCCTGCACCCGCTTGCCGCCGAGGATGTTCTCCGATTGCGGGGTGAAGCCCAGGTGGCCTACGACCGGGACACCGGAGCCGGTGAGCAGCCGCACATGCTCGGCAAGGTGCTGCCCACCCTCGAACTTCACCGCGTGCGCGCCGCCCTCCTTCAACATTCGCGTTGCGGTGGCCATGGCCTGCGCCGGGCTGGCTTCGTAGCTGCCGAATGGCAGATCGGCCACCACCATCGCGCGCTGGGTGCCGCGCGCGACGGCGCGGACCGCAGGTAGGAGTTCCGCCACCGTCACCGGGATGGTGCCTGGGTGGCCCAGCATGTTGTCGCCATAGGAATCCCCGACCAGCAGCATGTCGATCCCGGCCTCGTCGAAGATCCGGGCCGTTGCCACGTCATAGGCGGTCAGCATGGTGAGTTTCTCACCGGCTGCTTTCGCCGCCCGCAGGTGCTGGACGCGTACCCGCTTGGCCGAAGCCGCGGGGCCAGAAGGCTCGGACATGTGGTCAGCCTAGTGGTGCTTGGTGGCCGCGTCCGCCCCTGGGTGCTGCCATGATGGGTGGGTGGATAGGCAACAGGAATACGTGCTGCGGGCCATCGAGGAACGTGACATTCGGTTCATCCGGTTGTGGTTCACCGATGTGCTGGGAATCCTGAAGTCGGTGGCGATCGCTCCTGCCGAACTCGAGGGTGCATTCTCCGAGGGCATCGGCTTCGACGGATCATCGATCCAAGGGTTGGCGCGAGTCTCGGAATCCGACATGATCGCCCGCCCCGACCCGTCGACATTTCAGGTGCTGCCATGGCGCGGGGGAAAGCTCGGCACCGCCCGCATGTTCTGCGACATCCTGACCCCCGATGGGGAGCCGGCGATGGCCGACCCGCGCAATGTACTCAAGCGGGCGCTGGAACAGGCCAGCGCCGCTGGGTTCACCTTCTATACCCACCCCGAGATCGAGTTCTACCTGTTCGAGCCCCAGGCGGGAGATGGCGGGCCGCTGGTACCGATCGACAACGCGGGCTACTTCGACCACGTGGCGCGTGGCTCCGGTCATGACTTCCGCCGGGCCGCCATCTCGCTGCTGGAGTCGATGGGCATCTCGGTGGAGTTCTCCCATCACGAGGCCGGGCCGGGGCAGAACGAGATCGATCTGCGGTATGCCGATGCCCTGACCACCGCCGACAACATCATGACGTTCCGCTCAGTGGTCAAGGAGGTATCGCTAGAACAAGGGTTCACCGCCAGTTTCATGCCCAAGCCGATGGCTGGGGAGCCCGGTTCGGGGATGCACACCCACCTGTCGCTGTTCGAGGGCGACACCAATGCGTTCTATGCCCCCGGTGGGGAGTACCAACTCTCTGACACTGCGCGCGCATTCATGGCCGGGCTGTTGCGCCACAGCGCCGAGATCACGGCGGTGACCAACCAGTTCGTCAACTCCTACAAACGGCTCTGGGGCGGCGGAGAAGCCCCCAGCTACCGGTGCTGGGGACACAACAACCGCTCCGCGTTGGTGCGGGTTCCGATGTACAAGCCGGGCAAGAGCCAGAGCGCCCGGGTGGAGTACCGCGGATTGGATGCCTCGGCCAATCCCTATCTGGCCTACGCACTGATCGTCCGGGCCGGGCTGAAGGGCATCGAGGAGAACTACCAGCTTCCCGAGGAGGCCGAGGACAACGTCTGGGAGCTCTCGGGGGCCGAACGCCGGGCGTTGGGTATCGAGCCGCTTCCGGGCTCGTTGGAGCAGGCCGTCCGCGCCATGGAGGAATCTGAACTGGTTGCCGACACGCTCGGCGAGAACGTGTTCAACCACTTCCTCGCGAACAAACGGCGGGAGTGGCGCGACTACCGGGCCCAGGTGACGCCGTACGAACTCGCCCGCGTGGGCCTGATCTAACACCCCGTGTCCGAGGACGCCGATCGTCGAGTTCAGGCACTGCGGGGTCCGCTGGCACGCGCCGGATTCGTCGATGCCCAGCGTGCAGCGATGCTGTTCGAGCAGGGCTTGCCGGCACAAGTGCTGGCCGAGGCCGATCCGGCTGACCCGCGGGCGCTGGCGGAGGCATTCGTCGGCGTCGCCGATCCGGACCTGGCGTTGCTGGGGCTGGCCCGCCTGCAGGACGCGGTCGATGCGGCGTCACATCGGCGGCTGGTGCAGCTGCTGGCCACCGATGGACCGGGCCGGCGGAACCTGCTGGCATTGTTCGGCGGTTCATCCGCCCTCGCCGATTGGGTGATCGCCCACCCCGAGGCGGTGGAGCTGGTTATCCGGCCTCGCAACGGGGTCGCCGCCGATCCGGAGACCATGCGTACGCTGCTGTTGGAAGCGGTGGGTGCCGACCCGGACGACCCGATGCCGGTGGCGGATGGGCGTGCCAGCGCCGGACGCCTCGATGACATGCGCCGGGCGTACCGGTCGATCCTGCTGGCGATTGCCACAGAGGATTTGACCAGTTCGGATCCGGAGAAGTTCCAGCCCGAGGTCGCCGGTGCCTTGGCGAATCTGGCAGCGGCTGCGCTGGAGGCGGCTCTTGCCCTAGCTCGCGCCGAGATACCCGATGGGGGACGAAGTGCCCGCATCGCCGTGCTGGGCATGGGCAAGACCGGCGGGCGGGAATTGAACTACATCTCCGACGTCGACGTGATCTACGTCGTCGAGCCGAACGAGGATGCGGCCGAAGACGAAGCGCTACGTGTGGGCACCAAGCTTGCTAGCGGGCTGGCGCGTATGTGCTCGATGCCCTCGCACGAGAGCCCGTTGTGGGAGGTCGATCCCAACCTGCGGCCCGAGGGTCGCAATGGCCCGCTGGTCCGTACCCTGAGCTCGCACATCGCCTACTACCAGCGCTGGGCCAAGACGTGGGAGTTCCAGGCTCTGCTGAAAGCCCGTCATGTGGCCGGTGATCCCGATCTGAGCCGGCAATACCTGGACGCCACCGAACCGATGGTGTGGGAGGCGGTCGAACGCGACAACTTCGTCGAGGACGCCCAGGCGATGCGTCGCCGGGTGGAGGCGCACGTTCCGGCGGCCGAGGCCGACCGTCAGATCAAACTGGGCCGTGGTGGGCTGCGCGACGTGGAGTTCACCGTCCAGTTGCTGCAGCTGGTGCATGGCCGGCTGGACACCACGATCCGGTCCGCCACCACGTTGACGGCACTGGCGGCGCTGTCCGCCGCCGGCTATGTCGGACGCGATCATGCGCAGCAATTGGCGAGCTGCTACCGGTTCCTGCGGTTGCTGGAGCATCGAATCCAGCTGTTCCGGATGCGGCGGACCCATTTGATGCCGACGGCGGAGCAAGACGTGCGCCGATTGTCCCGGTCGATGGGTGGGGCGGTCGACGGAATCGAGGGCCTGCAGGCACGCTGGCGCGCCACCCGGCGTGAGGTGCGGCGGCTGCATGAGGAACTGTTCTATCGCCCCCTGCTACCGCAGACGGCCAGACTTTCCGCCGCGGATGTCTCGCTATCGCCGGCTTCGGCGGGTGCCCGGCTGGCCGCGATCGGATTCCGGGATCCCGTTGGAGCGATCCGGCACATCACCGCGCTCACCGAAGGGATCTCGCGGCGGGCGGCGATCCAGCGTCAACTGCTGCCGGTGATGCTGGGCTGGTTCGCCGAGGGTGCCGATCCCGATGGCGGCCTGCTGGCGTTTCGCAAGCTGTCCGATGATCTTGGCCGCACCCCGTGGTACCTGAAGCTGTTGCGCGACTCGCCGGCGGCCGCCGAGCGGTTGGCGCACCTGCTGGCATCCAGCAAATACGCTGCTGAGGGACTGATCCGGTCTCCCGAAGCGGTGGCCTGGCTGGGTGACGACTCCGAGCTGCGTCCGCGGGATGTGGCTGCGCTGACCGGAGCGATGCGGGCCATGATCGGACGCAAGGATGAGCCGAAGCCTGCGGTACAGATGGTGCGGTTTCTGCGCCGCCGGGAACTGGTGCGGGCAGCCATTGGTGATGTGCTCACTCATGTGCCGGTAGAGACCATGCACACGGTCATCTCCCCGGCCGCCGATGTGGCCTTGGCCGGTAGCCTGCGGATCGCCGAAACCGAGGCCAACCGGAGCCATGGCGTCGAGGAATCGCCGTCGGTGTTCGCGGTGATCGCCATGGGCCGGATGGGCGGCTCCGAACTGGGCTACGCCAGCGATGCCGATGTTCTGTTCGTCCACGACCCCAAGCCGGGTGTGGACTCCGTGCTCGCTGAGAAGTGGGCGACCACCGTCTCGGCCAGACTGCGATCGCTGCTGGGAGAGAACGGCCCCGAACCACCCTTGGCGGTCGATGCGGCGTTGCGGCCGGAGGGTCGCAACGGGCCGATGGTGCGCACCTTCGACTCCTACGCCGAGTACTACCAGCGGTGGGCGTTGGGATGGGAGCGGCAGGCGCTGTTGCGGGCTCGGCCCGTCGCTGGCGATGAGGCGCTGGGGGAGCGGTTCGTGGAGTTGATCGAGCCGTTGCGTTATCCCGATGGCGGGCTGCCCAGCAGTGAGGTGCGCGAACTTCGACGGATCAAGGCGCGGGTAGAAGCTGAGCGGTTGCCCCGGGGGGTGCCCGCTACCCACCATCTGAAACTGGGCCGCGGCGGGCTGGCCGACGTGGAATGGACTGCGCAACTGCTGCAGTTGCAGCACGCGGGGGAGCACCGGGTGCTGCGCACAACCTCGACTCTGGATGCGTTGACGGCAGCACAGAACGTCGGGGTGCTCAGTTCCGCAGATGCCGTGCAGCTGGCGGAAGCCTGGTCACTGGCCACCCGGTTGCGCAACGCGATGGTGCTGTGGACCGGGCGGGTGACCGGCGGCAAGATCGATGTGCTGCCCAGCGAGCGCGGTGAACTGGCGGGCGTGGCCCGGTTGCTGGGTTACGAGGTCGGGCACTCCACGGACTTAGAGCAGGATTGGTTGCGGGTTGCGCGCCGTGCTCGTCGGGTGGTGGAGCGGGTCTTCTTCGGCTAGCGGTGTGTATCGGAGGGCCGACGAGGGAGTGTCGTCACATCCTTAGTCGAGAATGAGTCTCATTCGCTAGAGTCTCCGGAAGTGACCGTTGCGTCGATCGAAATTTAGGTTAGCCTAACCTTAGTAAATTCCGACGACGTTCCCCAGCCCAACCGAGACCATGACCGATACCGTCGCGCAAACACCCAGCCACGCCGTCCTGGCGCGCCAGGACAGCCGCCGTCGCGCCGTCGCGGTGGTCGTCACCGCCATCGGTGTCACTGTGCTGGCGGGGGCGATTGCGCTCGCCATCGGCCCGGTGTCGATCGACCCGCGCTTGGTCCCAGGCATCATGTCTCATCACATCCTCGGGACCTCGTTGCCCGCGGATGTGACCGAGACCATCGACCACATCGTCTGGCGGACCCGCGCACCCCGCATCGCCATGGGCCTGGTTGCCGGGGCCGGTCTGGCCGTCGCCGGGGCGCTACTGCAGGCGCTGGTCCGCAACGGTCTGGCCGATCCCTACCTGCTCGGAATCAACGCGGGCGCATCCACCGGCGTCGCGACCGCCGTGCTGGTCATCGGCGGGGTGACCGGTCTGATGATGTCTGCAGCCGCGCTCCTGGGAGCGATCGGAGCAACCGCGCTAGTACTGTTCCTGGCCGGATCGGCCAGCACGAGAGGGCCGCTGCGATTGGTGCTCGCGGGACTTGCGGTGGGCTATGCGCTCAACGCGGTGACCAGCTTCCTGTTGTTCTGGACCGACTCGCCGGAGGCCGCCCGGGCCGTGTTGTTCTGGCTGTTGGGCTCCCTCGTGGCGGTACAGCCGGTCACGCTGGCGGTCGCCGCGTGCGTGACCGGTCTCGCGATCGGACTGTTCATCGGCTGGGCTCCGCGTGTGGACGCCATGGCCTCGGGCGACGATTCCGCGCTCTCAGCAGGGCTAGACCCCGAACGGACCCGATTCGGGTATCTAGCGGGCGCCTCGGCCATGGTGGGCGTGATCGTCGCCGGGGTGGGTGGTGTGGGCTTCGTCGGACTGGTCGTCCCGCACCTGGCCCGCGCCCTGGTCGGGGGCCGGCACCGCGCAGTACTACCGGTCTGCGCCGCGCTTGGCGCCACCCTGCTCGTAGCCGCCGACACCGTTGCCCGGACAGCCCTGGCACCCATGGAGATCCCGGTCGGCGTGGTGACCGGCGTCATCGGCGCACCGTTCCTGCTGCTGCTGTTGCGGCGTCCGACCTCCCGAAGCTAGTCACCCATCACCCATCGAAAGGAACCCATGCTCTCCCGCACGACCCGCGCAACACTCATATCCCTACCACTGCTGCTGGCACTGACTATGAGCGCATGCGGCGGCGCCACGGATCCGGAGGCAGGCTCGACGGGGCCGGACGGTGGCTCAGCTGCGCCAACGCCCACAGCATCCGACGGCTCCTTTCCGGTCACGGTGGACAACTGCGGCATCGATGTCACCCTGACCGAACGCCCGGAACGGATCGTGATGGTCAACTCCGACTCGCTGTCCAACCTCGAAGCGTTGGGGGCCGTTGACCGCATCGTCGGTATCACCACCCCGCCGCAGGAAGGCCTCTATGACAGCCAGACCTACACCCTGCTGGCCGAGTTGCCGCAGTTGTCCACGGAGCAGAACGCCACCGGAGGATCGGTGGTCTCGCACGAGAGCATCGTGGGGCAGGAGCCGGATCTGGTGATTGCGCCGGAGAACTCCGTCGACCGGGCTGCGCTGGCGGATGCGGGCATCGCGCTCTACAGCCCCACCGCGTTCTGTGCCGACCCGCCCGTGGAATACACCGAAACAGCGACCTTCGATCGGGTCTGGCAGGAGGTGACGGCGTTCGGTCAGATGCTCGGTGAGACCGAAGCAGCGGAGGCTGCCATAGCAGAGGCGAAGTCCACGCTGGAGGCGGCGGCGCAGGACCGCGGCAGCGCCGTCGCGCTCTATGTCTCATCCGGCGGCACCGTCTTATCACCGTACGGCGGTCCCAGCATGGTCACACCGGTGTTCGCGGCTGCGGGTCTGTCCAACGTCTTCGCCGATGCGTCGGACCGGGTCTTCGATGCTGGTATCGAAGCGATCATTGCCGAAGCGCCCGAAACGATCGTGCTGCTCAGTAGCGCTCCGGACCCGGATGACACCTATACCGAGTTCATGTCATCACCAGGCGTCGACGGCCTGGCTGCGGTCCAGGAGGGGCGCGTGGTGGTGCTGCCGTTCCCGTACACCGATCCGCCGTCGTTGCTGTCCACCCGTGGCCCGGCGGAGCTAGTCGAATTGATCGAGGCGCTGCAGTGATCGATGCGGGCGGTGTCGTGGTTCGCTACGCGGCGCACACCGCGCTAGATCGTGTGGACTTCACCGCCCGCACCGGGCGCGTCACCGGCATCGTCGGCCCCAACGGCAGTGGGAAGTCGACTCTGTTGCGGGCGCTGCTGCGCACGGTGCCACTCGCCGCAGGGTCTGTCCGCATCGATGGTGATGACCAGCGGCACCGGTCGCGCCGGTGGATCGCCCGCCGGGTGGCCTTCGTTTCGCAGCATGCGGCGCCGGACCCGGCCTTGCTGGTCGTCGATGAGGTGGCCCTGGGCGGGCTGGCACGACGGGGTGTGCGGGTTACCGCCGGCGCGAGTTTCGATGCCGATGTTGCGCGCGCCCTGGACCTGGTCGGCCTCTCGGGCTTGGCCGGACGTCGGTTGGGCACGCTTTCGGGTGGGGAGTTGCAGCGGGTCGCGCTGGCTCGTGCGCTGGCCCATGATGCGCCGCACGTATTGCTCGACGAGCCGACCAATCACCTCGATCTGCACCACCAGCTCGAACTGATCACGCTGCTCCGCAGCCTCGAAGCCACCGTGATTGTCGTCATGCACGATCTGAACATGGTCGCCCGCTGCTGTGACGACGTCATGGCACTGGATGCCGGGCGGGTGGTGGCTTCCGGTACCACCGAGCAGGTGCTGGTGCCCGAGGTGCTCGACCGGATCTACCGGGTCCGCAGTTCCCGCTTGAAGAACGACCGCGGCGGGACCACCCTCGACTTTGCTCTATCCGAACCAGCACCAGTAGAAAGAATCTCAGCATGAGTGCCAACCCCATCGACCCACCCTCCGCTCCGGCAGAGCAGGCAGAGCGTGCCCGAGCGCAAGACCTGCTAGCCCGCTGGGATGCGCAGCAGACCGGATACATTCGCCACCGCTCCGAGCGGTTCGCGACCATGGCCAGGCTGGTGGCGCAGGTCTGCACCGACGTGGCCCGCCCGCGCATCCTGGACCTGGCCGGTGGGCCGGGATCGTTGGGCTTCGCGGTCACGGCTACCGTTCCGGACGCGCAGCTCGTGGTTGCCGACAAGGATCCTGTGCTGCGCGCAATCGCCGAGAACGCTGCGCCCAGGGATCGTGAGGTGCTGGTGCTGGATGCAGATCTCGACAGCGATGGCTGGTCCGAGGCCGAGGCGATCCGTAGGGCACCATTCGATGCGGTCATCAGTTCCACTGCTCTGCACTGGCTGCGACCGGATGCACTGGTGCGCCTCTATTTCCGGCTGGCCCAGCTGGTTCGCCCCGGCGGTGTCTTCCTCAATGGCGACCATCTGCTGTACGACCAGCACCACAACCCGGTGCTGCGAGAGGTCGCCAAGCATGACGATCAGCAGGTACAGCAATCCGCATTCGCCGGGCAGGTGGAGAACTGGGACCAATGGTGGCAACTCATGTCCAGCCTGCCGGAGTATGCCGATGCGATGCGGCAGCGTGAGATTGTCTGGGGCGGTGAGCGGCATGAGCCAGTGCCGAAGGTCACCCTCGGGTTCCACATCGAGACGCTACGCAGCGCTGGCTTCCAGGAGACGGGTACCGCCTGGCAGTACCTCGACGACTATGTGGTGTATGGGATCCGGTGACTGAGATCAAGCCGCGAACGAAACGGCCATGGAGCGCGCCGTCGAGTTGGCCGACCAGGTCAGCATCGACACGATCCTTGCCGCCCACGGGCATCGTTTGTTCCGCCCACCATTCCCTAGTTCCCGCGGGCGGCCGAGCGAGGAGCGGCTCAACCGGCGAGTGACTTCCTGGCGTCTGCGAGCAGGAGGTACAGGTGGAGCGGGTCGGTGGGGGAGCGAACAGGGCACCCGCATGCCCGCGCTTGAAGCCGAGATTCTCGTAGAACGTGGCAGCCTCTTCGGGCAAGGCGTGGACGAGCAGGCTGCGCACACCGATGCGGTCGGCGGCGGCGAGCGTCGAGAGGATCGCGTCGCGTACCAGAAATCGTCCCAAGCCGGAGCCGTGCGCGTTGGTGTCGATGGCGAGGCGTCCCATCAGTACGGCGGGGATGGGGTGTGGCGCGTTGCGACGTACCTTGCCCGGCAGGTCGGCATGCTCGACCGCTATAGCCGATAGCGTGTAGTAGCCCAGCACCCTCGCGGCGTCTTTATCGACGCAGACGTAGCACCGGCCGAGGTCGGCGAGGTGGTTGGTCAGTGCGCGCGATCCGCGAGGTAGCGGCTGTGCGATTCCTCGCCGGAGTCGAAGTCGGTGGTGTTGTCGGTCGCCTCGATGGGGCGCGGTTGCTGCGGATTCACGTGTCCCAAGGGGCAGGCTCGTTGAGCAGCGCAGCCAGTTCGGGGATGCGTATGGCCGGGGCGGTCAAGGATGGCCGCGAACTGGGTCCACGCGGCGTCGTCGAGTCGGAACACGCGCCGGTCGGCCAAGGTGTCCTCGGCCCGGGTCACGGCAGCAGCCGTGACGAACTGGGTCAGGGACTGCCCGGTCACAGCAGCGGCGTCACGGGGGGTTTCGGCGAGGCCCTTGACGAGGACCGCTCCTGGCCTCGACGCGGTCTCGGAGGCGCGGCTAGGCCGTCGTGCCGATCGGCGATGCCAGTGAATGCGCCGCTAGATCCTCCAGGAGAAGCTCGCTGAAGGTGCGGCGGATCAGGCCGCAGAGTTCCTGGAACTCGCTTGCGACGAATGGAGCCTCCGGAGCCCATGCGAAAGGGCCCCTGGCGCTGCGAAGATGCAGGTCAGAGGCCCTTTCCGGGTGGCGACGTCTGTCAGAGGTCGTAGTACATCTCGAACTCGTGCGGGTGCGGGCGCACCCGGATCGCGTCGATCTCGTTGGTGCGCTTGTAGTCCAGCCACGTCTCCACCAGGTCGGGGGTGAACACATCACCTTCGGTGAGGTAGTCGTGGTCGGCCTCCAGCGCGTCGAGGGCGCCGTCGAGGGAGTCCGGAACCTGAGCGATCTGAGCGTGCTCCTCCGGGGGCAGCTCGTACAGGTCCTTGTCCACCGGCTCCGGCGGTTCGATGCGGTTCTTGATGCCGTCGATACCGGCCATCAACATCGCCGAGAACGCCAGGTAGGGGTTCGAGCTCGGGTCCGGAACACGGAACTCCACCCGCTTGGCCTTCGGTGAGGTGCCGGTGACCGGGATGCGGATGCAGGCCGAACGGTTGCGAGCCGAGTACACCAGGTTCACCGGAGCCTCGAAGCCCGGAACCAGGCGGTGGTAGGAGTTCACGGACGGGTTGGTGAACGCCAGCAGGCTCGGTGCGTGTGCGAGGAGGCCGCCGATGTACCAGCGGGCGAGGTCCGACAGCCCGCCGTAGCCACGCTCGTCGTAGAACAGCGGCTCGCCGTCCTTCCACAGGCTCTGGTGCGAGTGCATTCCCGAGCCGTTGTCACCGAACAGCGGCTTGGGCATGAAGGTCGCGGACTTGCCGGCCTGCCACGCGGTGTTCTTGATGACGTACTTGAACTTCATCAGGTCGTCACCGGCCGCACGCAGCGTGCTGAACTTGTAGTTGATCTCCTGCTGACCGGCGGTGCCGACCTCGTGGTGCGCGCGCTCGATCTCCAAGCCGACCTGCTGGGACACGCGCACCATCTCATCACGCAGGTCCGCCAGCTGGTCGTTGGGGGAGACAGGGAAGTAGCCGCCCTTGTAGCGGGTCTTGTAGCCCTGGTTGCCGCCCTCTTCCTCGCGACCGGTGTTCCAGGCTGCCTCGTTGGACTCGATGTAGTAGAAGCTCGAGTGCTGCGTGGTCTGGAACCGGATGTCATCGAAGATGTAGAACTCGGCCTCGGGACCGAAGAACACGGTGTCGGCAATGCCGGTGGAGGCCAGGTAGGACTCGGCCTTGGCGGCGACGTTGCGCGGGTCACGGCTGTAGGGCTCGTCGGTGAACGGGTCCACGATCGAGAAGTTGACCACCAGGGTCTTCTGAGCGCGGAATGGGTCGATGAAGGCGCTGGTGACGTCCGGGACCAACTTCATGTCGGACTCATGGATCGCCTGGAACCCCCGGATCGAGCTGCCATCGAACATCAGACCATCCGTGAAGGCGTCCTCGTTGAAGGCCTCGACCGGAATGTTGAAGTGCTGCATCACACCCGGCAGGTCGCAGAAGCGCACGTCAACGAACTTGACGTCATGCTCCTTCGTGAAGGCGATTGCCTCCTCGGCATTACTGAACATCCATTCTCCTGTACTCGTTTGCGGATCCCGCTATGGATTGAGCATCACGCTAGGGCCCGCCGGTTTCCCGGGAGTCACCCAAATGTGTCGGCCGTGTTACGTAGCCGTGGGTTCGCTCACCTAGGGTGAGTGCCATGACGGGTGAGACAGGTGTCCCATCGGCCGGGCACACCCGTAGCTTATTGCTTCGCCGGATCATTGCGTTGTGCATCGACTGGGTACTGGCTTCGGTGATATCGGCCGGCTTTTTCGACTACCACCCGCTCGCGACGCTGGCGGTGTTCTTCGGCATGCGGGTGATCTTGACAGCGACGCTTGGTTCCTCGTTCGGGCAACGGATATGCGACCTGGGCATTCGTCGCCTGCCGGGTGGAACCCCGAGCATCCTGCAGGCGCTGGCGCGCACCGGTGCGCTGTGCTTGATCGTGCCGGCCGGGGTTACCTCACGCGCCGATGGCCGCGGCCTGCATGACGTCTGGGCCGGTACGCGGTTGGTGCGGCTGTCGCAGCGCTCACGCGGCTGAGCCACGCAAGGTTCCCGCCGTCAGCGGTGTCGATGACTCTGCTCAGCGCCCGCGCGTGGCTTTCCGGTCCGGCCGGGCGCGCAGCGGGTCGATGCCCTTGGGGACCGGCAGCGCGTTGCGTTGCAGGGCCCGCAGTCGCTTGGAGATCTCCGGGACGACGGAGGAGGAGACCTTCTTCTTCTGCTTGCGCAGAGCCTTGGTGAGCTTGGGCAGCGGCACCTGACCCTCGCCCCGCCCCTGCTGCAGTAACACCACGGGAACGTTCGGCACCACCCGGCTGACCTTGCGCTTCTCGGCTTCCAGCAACTTCTTGACGCGGTGGGGTGGACCTTCCGAAACCAGCACCACACCGGGCCGGCCAATTGCCCGGAACACCATGTCCTGCGTGCGCGGGTCCATGGCGACCGGCTCCTCTTCGATGTTCCAGCCACGGCGAATGGTGCCTAGTGCGGCCGAAACCGCGCCCGGTTGTCCCTCGATCCGCTCGTAGGCGAACTTCTCGGCCCTGCGTGCCAGCACGATCATGGCCCCCATCACGCCCAATGGCAACGAGATGATGCCCGCGTAGATCGGACTGTTGAGCGCAAAGCCGATCCCGAGACCCACGGCCACCACGCCGCCGATGATGCCGAGCAGGATCCAGGTGATGGAGGGCTGGGTCTTGCGGACCGAGGTGTAGACCTCCCACACCTGGTGGTACCAGCGCTGCTTCTTTTCCTTCTTCGGCTTCTTCGGTTTCGCCGACGCCGCGTCAGTGGTGGTATTGCGTGCCATGATCGCTCAGCCTACCCGCGCCAGCCACCGGGCCTCCCCACAATCTCGACACCGCCATCGCGCAATCTCACCATCGGTTTCGTAGCATCGGACCCCGTGACCGTTGACCCTGCCACACGCCCACGACGACGATTTCGGCTGGTGCTCGGATGGTTGCTGATCGTGACATCGGCGCTGGGATTGATGCGGCTGGCGTGGGTGGCATTGGCCCCTCCGATCGGGCAGCAGCAACTCCCGGCTGAACTCGCCTTCCTGAATCGGGCCCTGTCCGAAGGTGCCGGAGCGGACATGCAGGTGCTGTTCCCCGAAGGTGAGTTCTTCATGCACGTCCTCACCGGGCTCGCTGCCGCCCAGACGGACCCCTCCTTGGCCCGCGATCAGCTCGATGCCGCCTTGGCGCCGGACATTGCCGAACGGTTCGGTGAGGGGATGAGTATCGACTACGGCATCTTCTACCGTGGCTGGTCATTGATGCTGGCGGTCGAGATCGCGCAGGCCACCGGCGACGGGTCCGACATCTCGGTGGTTGCCGACCTCGCGCCCGATGTGTCGCAGGCTTTGGTCGACAGCCCCACCGGGGTACCCGCCTCCTACCCGGGTGGCTACTGGCCGTGCGATGCCGTGGTGGCGGCGACTGCGGTGGCGCAGGCAGCCCAGGTGCTAGAACGACCGGCGCTGATCGCCGATATGAAGACCTGGCGTTCGGTGGTGACGGGCTTGGCCGATGAAGAACTCGGCCTGCTACCGCATCGAGTCGGTGCAGATGGCACCGCAGTGGACGGGCCGCGAGGGGCGTCGCAGTCCCTCATCCAAGCCTTCTGGCCACGACTGACCACGGTGCTGGACGGAACACCCGACCTGCAATCGTGGTTGGCGTTCCGAGACGCGTTCGTGGTCAACGTGGCCGGCCTGGTTGGCGTGCGTGAGCACCCCATCGGCGTCGATGGCGTCGGCGATGTCGACTCCGGACCATTGATCGCCGGGGTCAGCCTGAGTGCGAGCGCGGTCACTCTGGCGGCAGCCCGCGCCTACGGCGACACGGCGCTGGCGGCGGACCTGGATCGGGAGGCGGAGTTGCTCGGCCTGCCGTTCCAGCTTGCGGGAGAACGTCGCTACGCCGCCGGGGTGATGCCTATCGGGGATGCTTTCCTGGCGTGGGCGCGTTCGGTGCCCAGTAGCGACAATGCCGATATCTCCGAGCAAGGGCCACGCATCGCGTGGCTGCTACTGGCATTGCCTGGCCTGCTGTTGCTGACCATCGGCCTGGTGTTGCGCAAGCCTGGGCGCGCTCGCCGTCGGCGGGGCTGTGGATAACTTCTGCAGGAAGTCCCGGCAGCAGGTTGGCTGGACCGATGAACAGCACGCCCGACTCCCTCGACGGCGTCGGCCTGGCGGGATTGGTGCTTGACGAACCGCTCGGCAGCGGCTCCGGTACCACCACGTGGTCGGCCAGCACGCCTTCAGGCCAGAAGGTGGCGGTATCCGCGCTGCCGGCAGTGGGTGAGGATCGTGGACGGGTCAGGGCACGCAGATTGCGTACCCTGGGCACGGTCACCCACCCTGGCCTGACACGGGTGGTCGACATGCCCGGGTCGGATCCGCGGCTCTTCGTCAGCGAACTGATCGTGGGACCCAGTTTGCTGGCGCTGCGCACTGCCCGGCAGCGACTGCGCGCACCCGAGGTACTCGGCCTGGCCCATGACCTGGCATCAGCCCTCGCCCGCCTGCACGAGAGCGGGCTGGTGCATGGCGATGTATCGCCGAGCAACATTCTGTTGCGCGAGTCCACCGACGGCGCCGTTGCAGTCCTGGTGGACCTGATGGGTGAGTCGGCGTGGGAAGCAGGCACCCGGGGCTTCACCGCTCCCGAGGTGCTGACCGAGCCTGCCGCTAGTTCCGCGGCGGATGTGTGGTCGCTGGCCAGTGTCTGCATGTGGGCGGTGCGATTGAATGAGCGCGAGCAGTTGCGGCGGCTGCTCGGAAATGCCCTCAGCGACGATCCCGATCAGCGTCCAGATGCCATGACATTGGCGGGGCAGCTCGCCGACGTCGGATCGGAGCCGATCCGGCTACCGTCACCCTCGGTGTTGGCCGCAGCGACCCTGCGCCAGCAGATCTACCAGGATGTGACGGCCGTGCGACCAACCCGCCGTGCCCGGCCACGCCATCGACGGCGTACACCGGTACCCGCGTTGTTCGTGACCCTAGCCGTCGTCGCGCTCACTGTCGCTGCCGGACTCACCTGGTACCGGCAGGTGCAGGCGACCCCACGATCACAGCCTGTCGCCAACCTCACTCCGATGTCCACCGCCGAGCTGGTGCAGCGGGTAGAAGAACTCGTTGCCTGGCGCGATTCGGCCATCGCGGATGGGAACGCTCTGGCGCTGGCGAACCTGACCGTGCCGCTGTCGCAAGCCGCCCAGGCGGATCGGGCACTGATTGCAGAACTGCGCACGGGGCAGACCGAGTTCCTTGGGCTGGCCACGCAGGTGCAGCAGGTCGAGGTGCTCGGCATGGACGGCGGAGAGGTGGTGGTGCAGGCGGTGCTGACCCAGAGCAGCCACCAGCGGACCGTTTCCGGGCAGGTCGTCACCGTGCCGGCCCAACCCGGCCGGTGCGTGCAATTGGCCCTGCAACGGCACCACGACCGATGGCTGGTCGCTACAACCGAACTCTGTGCTGGCTAGAGCCGCGATGCGCTCGCGCATGTCCTGGTGTCGCTCCGGGTCTTGGGCGGGACCGATCAGGAACAGGCGGTGCCGAGCTGGCCCGGCTATCCCAGGTGCTTGAGGGCTTCCCGGGCCGACAGCGGGCTCAGATCGTGACCGTCGACGTACTGCTGCACCCAGGCTGGTTCCACGCGGGCGAAATCTCGCAACGCCCAGCCGATGGCTTTGCGGATGAAGAACTCCCGATCGGCGAGATTGGGTTCGATCACGCCGGTGAGCAGTATGAGGTCGGTCCGTTCCCGGAAACCCAGTTGCGAGATAATCGCTGCTCGGCGGATCCACATGTCCGATGACCGGGCCCAGCCCAGGATCTGCGGTCCGAGTCCAGGATGTGCCGCCAGGGTCGCGCCCACGCGTTTGGCCACCTCATCGGTGTGATCCCACCACGCCCCGGTGCGGATCATCTCCTCGTGCACATCCATCAGGTCCAGCCGGGCGCGTAGCGGCCGCAGGCCGGTGATCGCGGCCGCGGCGTAGCGTTCCTCGCGGTATTCGGCCTGGCGCCACAGGGTGAGGGCGGCTGCACGTAAGAGCAGCGGATCGTCGATCCCGGTCAGCGTTCGCTTGGTGAGGTTCCGCACCTGCGGAACTCGGACGCCGAGGAACGGCATCGCAGACTTCATGTAGGCCTGCTGCCCGCTGGCCCGCCCTGGCTCTGCGGCGGCGGCAAGGGCCTGCCGGATGGCGGCGCACACCTGCGCCGCCGCCGTCATCTGGCCAGGGTCGCCAGTACCGGGTCCCCTGACGGCTAGAGCCCCAATGAAGCTTCGAACGCTCCGGTTTCCAGCCGGTTCTTGACCGCTGTCAGGAACCGGGCTGCGTCAGCACCGTCGACCAGCCGGTGATCGTAGGACAGCGAGATGTACACCATCGAGCGAACCGCGATGACCTCCGCCCCGTCGGCATCGATCACCACGACCGGGCGCTTGACGATCGTCCCCACACCCATGATCGCCACCTGCGGTGGCACGAAGATCGGTGTGTCGAACAACGCTCCACCGCTGCCGGTGTTGGTGATCGTGAAGGTTCCGCCGCCGAGGTCATCCGGGGTGACCTTGTTGGTGCGCGTTCGGGTAGCCAGATCGGAGATCTTGCGTGCGATTCCACCGATGTTCAAGTCTCCGGCGTCATGGATGACCGGGACCACCAGGCCACGCTCGGTGTCGACGGCGATGCCGATGTTCTCGCTACCGTGGTAGACGATCTCGTCGCCGTCGATGCTGGCGTTGATCTTGGGGAATGCCTTCAATGCCTCGGCTGCTGCCAGGGTGAAGAACGGTAGGAATGTCAGCTTGGAGCCCTCGCGTGCGGCGAAGTCTTCCTTGGCGCGGGCGCGCAACCGGGCGACCTTGGTGACATCGACCTCAAGCACCGTGGTCAACTGCGCCGCAGTCTGCAGAGACTCGACCATCCGGGAGGCGATGATCTTGCGCAACCGGCTCATCTTCTCCCGGGTGCCGCGCAGCGGGGACACCGGCAATTCGGCGGCGACAGCGGCGGAGGGGGCCGCAGCCGGTGCAGCGACCGCTGGTGCAGCGGATGCCTTGGCCGCGTCGGCGGCATCGATCACGTCCTGTTTGCGGATCCGGCCACCGACACCCGAACCGGTCACCGCGTCCAGGCTGATTCCGAGGTCGGATGCCAGCTTGCGAACCAGCGGTGTGGCGTAGCTGCCGCTCGGCTCCGGGGTCGCCGGCGCCGCAGCCGGCACCGGTGCGGATGGCGCGGGCGGAGCGGGCTCAGGGGCGGGCGGCGCGGGCGGAGCAGGTGCAGGTGCCGGTGGCGCGGACGGCGCTGGTGCCGGAGCTGCTGCTTCCGGTTCGGCAGCAGGCTCGGGCGCTGGTGCGGGAGTGGGCTCGGGCGCCGGTGCGGGCGCATCCGAACCGATGTAGGCGAGTTCGGTGCCCACCTCGACGGTTTCGTCCTCACCCACCATGATCTCTTGCACAGTGCCGGCCACGGGAGAAGGTACCTCGGTGTCGACCTTGTCGGTGGAGACTTCCAGCAGTGGTTCGTCGACCGCGACCTGTTCTCCGACGGCCTTCAGCCACCGGGTCACGGTGCCCTCGGTCACGCTCTCACCCAGCGCCGGGAGTGTCACCGCCGTGCGGTCTGCACCGCTGGCGGGTGGTGCCGGTGCAGGGGCAGCGGCTGCCTCGGTTGCGGCGGGGGCGGGCTCCGCGGGTGTGGGTGCTGGTGCGGCAGGCGCAGGCTCGGCGGATGCTTCCGGTGCTTCAACCGGTGCGGGTGCGTCGGTGCCATCGCCGATGACCGCGAGATCGGTGCCGACCTCCACGGTCTCGTCCTCCTGTACCAGAATCTGCTGCAAGGTGCCGGCCACGGGGGACGGAATCTCGGTGTCGACCTTGTCGGTGGAGACTTCCAGCAGTGGTTCGTCGACCGCGACCTGTTCTCCGACGGCCTTCAACCACCGGGTCACGGTGCCCTCGGTCACGCTCTCACCGAGAGCGGGCATCTGCACTGACTGCGACATGGGTGTCTCCTTCGTGTGGCCGGGTTAGGCGTGGGAGTGCAACGGCTTGCCCGCGAGGGCCAATGCGGCCTCGCCGAGCGCCTCGTTCTGCGTGGGGTGGGCATGAATGAGTGAGGCGACATCGGACGGGAATGCTTCCCAGTTGACGATCAACTGACCTTCTCCGATCTGTTCGCCCATACGGGCACCAAGCATATGGACGCCAACGATAGGGCCGTGAAGCACCCTAACGAGTTTGACGAAGCCAGCGGTACCCAGGATCTGGCTCTTGCCGTTGCCGCCGAGGTTGTACTCGATGGTCTCGACCTGGCCGTGCTCGGCACGAGCCTGGGCCTCGGTCAAGCCCACGGAGGCGACCTCGGGGTCGCAATAGGTGACCCGTGGTATCGACGCATCGAGCAGTGGTGCGGGGTTCAGACCCGCGATCCGCTCAGCCACGGCGATACCCTGTGCGAAACCGCGGTGTGCCAACTGCAGTCCTGGCGTGATGTCACCGACCGCCCAGATGTTCCCCACGCCGGTGTGTCCTGCCTCATCGACGACGACGAACCCGCGATCCAGGTTCAGGCCTTGTTCGGCGAACCCCAGGTTCTCGGTTGCCGGGCCGCGCCCGATGGCGATCAGGGCGACTTCGGCGGCCAGGCTGGTGCCGTCGTCCAGCGTGAGCTGGGCCCCGCCGTCATCGGAACTGATCGAGGCCAGTGAGCGCCCCAGGTGGGTGGTGATGTCGCGCTTGGCGAATGCCCGCTCCAACGCCTTGCTGATCGCGGTGTCTTCATTGGGCACCAGGTGGTCGAGCGCTTCCACGATCGTGATCTCGGAACCGAGGCTGCGCCAGATGCTGGCGAACTCCACGCCGATCACGCCGCCGCCGACGATCACGGCGCTGGCCGGGATCCAGTCCATCGCCAGCGCCTGGTCGGAGGTGATGATCCGGCCACCGATCTCTACCTGAGGCAGTGAGCGGGCGTAGGAGCCGGTCGCGAGCACGATATGCCGGCCTCGAAGTAGCCGATCGCCCACCTGCACCGTGTCCGGGCCGACCAAACGGCCCCAGCCGTGGACCACCTCGATCTTGCGCGAACGCACCAGACCCTGCAACCCCCGGTACAGGCGTTGTACCACGCTGCCTTGGTAGGCGTTCATCTGGGCGGAGTCGATCCCGGACAGCGTGGCGGTGACTCCGAGCCGGTCACTGTCCCGCACCGCATCAGCGACCTCGGCAACATGCAGCAGCGCCTTGGTCGGGATGCAGCCACGGTGCAGGCAGGTACCGCCGACCTTGTCCGCCTCGACCAGGGCTACCGAGAGACCCAGTTCCGCGGCGCGCAGTGCGGCGGCATACCCACCGCTACCAGCGCCCACGACGACGACGTCGTGGTCCTGCTCGGTCACCATCGCTCCTTCAGCTTGCGTTGGGCCCATCTTGGCACCGACTACCGAACCGCCCAACCAAATCCACCGCCGAGCAGGCCGATGTGAGGCGACTCACGCCCGACCCGCGCTGCCGACCAGGTGCAGCAGAGTGCGCACCCCGACGCCGGTACCACCCTTGGGTACGTAGTGGCGCGGGCCGGCTTCGTTGAACGCCGGCCCAGCGATGTCCAAATGCGCCCACGGGCGCCCATCGGTGAACTCCTGCAGGAACAGTCCGGCGACCAGCATGCCGCCGAACCGCTCGCCCATGTTGGCGATATCTGCCACCGGCGTCTTCATCGATGCCCGCAGCTCCTCCGGCAACGGCATGGGCCAGAACTTCTCACCTGCGGCGCCGGCCGCATCGATGACCGCAGCGCGTACCTCGTGGGTGCCCATGGCGGCGCTGACCTGATTGCCCAATGCGACCATCTGCGCCCCAGTGAGCGTGGCGATGTCGACGATGACATCCGGGTCTTCCTCCCCAGCGGCAACGATCGCGTCGGCCAACACCAGTCGGCCTTCGGCGTCGGTGTTAAGGACTTCCACCGTGCGGCCCCCCCGAATCGTGAGCACGTCGGAGGGTCGCTGAGCCGTGCCGGACGGCATGTTCTCGGCAAGGGCCAGCCACCCAGTCAGCCGGACCGGCAATCCCAGCCGGGCCGCCGCGACCACGGTGTGCAATACGGCAGCGGCACCAGCCATGTCACATTTCATCGTCTCCATCGACTTGGCCGGTTTGATCGACAAGCCGCCGGAATCGAACGTGATGCCCTTGCCCACCAACGCATAGTGCGCCGTGGCCTTGCGGGGCCGGTACTCCAGCTTGACCAGCCGTGGGCCACGCACCGAACCCTGCCCGACGCCGATCAGTCCACCGTAGCCACCCGAGCGCAGGGCGGCTTCATCAAGCACCGTGCAGCTGACCTTCGTACCTTTGGCCAGTTCCTTGGCCCGGTCGGCGAACGAGGCCGGAAACAGGTCGTTGGGCGCGGTGTTGACCAGGTCGCGCGTACCGTTGACCGCATCGGCGACGATGCTCGCCCGGTGCAGAGCCTGCTGTGCTCGCTTGTCCTTGGTCACGCGCTCGTGCGCCGCCCCGACGATCTGCACGCTGCCCACCGGCTCAGTGCCACCGGAGTAGCCAGAGAACGCGTAGGCACCCAGCAATGCGCCCTGGGCCACCGCCTCGATCTCCGGGAGCGAACTGACGCCGAATGCCAGCGCCACCGAGCCGGTTCCGGCGAGTTGCCGAGTGGCCGAGCCAGCAGCCTGACGCAATGCCTCGTCGTCCGGGTTGGTTGCATTACCGGCACCGGAGAAGACCAGCAATGGGACCGACAACCCAGCAGGCGCGGGGATTTTGACCACCTCGTCGATGGCTCCGGTCAGCTTCAGCGTTGCGGCAGCGCCGGCGATGGCCGCTCGCGCCGACTTGGGCAGGTCCGCGATACCGATCACCGCCACACCGTTGTCGGTACTGACGGTGGCCAGCACCAGAGCGTCGGCGCGGACCTTGGTTGCAGCGGTATCGGTGAGTTCGACAGTGGTCACTGATCCACCCTACGCGCAGTCCACTAGGCTGGCTGGTCGTGGCGTTCGTACCTCTCTACCTCGGCGGTGCCGCGCTCCTCTTGGGCGCCTGGGCCGGCATCTGGGCGCTGTTGGACCGGCCGGTGGTGTTCAAGCAACTGATCGTCGGCGGCGTCATCGAGGCGCTCATGCTGGCCGAGATCGTGATCGCGATCATCGACAATGCCGGGGCCGGGGACCGGCTGGTGTTCTGGGGATACCTGATCACGGCGCTGCTGGTACTTCCGCTCGCGGCGGCGTGGGCGTTGGCCGAGCGCACCAAGTGGTCATCGGTCACGCTGCTGGTGGCCTGCGTCGCGCTGGCGGTGATCCAGGTTCGGATCGCATCCCTGTGGCCGTTGGTGATCGGAGCGTGAGCGGCCCAGGGGTCGAAGACACCCGCCGCCCGGCCTTTGGTGCTGGGCGGGTGCTGATCGTCGCCTACGCGGTCTTCGCCGTGGCCGCCACCAGCAGGGCAGGCGTGCAATTGATCCGCAACGCCGCCGAAGCGCCGGTGGCCTACGGTCTCTCGGCGTTCTCCGCCGTCGTGTACGTCTTGGCGACCGTGGCGCTGGCGCACAACGGCCGCCGGTTGCGGATGGTGGCCTGGGTCACGGTGGTGATCGAGCTCACCGGCGTGATCGTCGTCGGCCTGATCTCGGTGACCTACCCCGAGCTGTTTCCGCGGGACACGGTCTGGTCCGGCTTCGGCCGCGGCTACGGGTATGTCCCGCTGGTGCTACCGGTCCTGGGGATCGGCTGGCTGTGGTGGTCCAGCCCGCGTCGGTTGTCACAGGTGAATGGATGAGCATGTACGACCTGCTGTACCGCCGGGTGCTGCGGCGCATCGACGCCGAGACGGCGCATCACGGTGCCGCTGCCCTGATCCGGCTGGCCGGAGCGATACCGCCGGTGCGGGCCGTGCTCGCGGCCACGCTCGGACGGAGCCTCGCCGACCCGATCACCGTGTTCGGCCGTAACCTCAACGGGCGACTAGGCCTGGCTGCGGGGTTCGACAAGGACGCCACCATGCCGGTGGGTCTGGCCGCCCTGGGGTTCAGCTTCGTCGAAGTGGGTACGGTCACCGCACAGCCTCAGCCGGGCAACCCCAAACCGAGGTTGTTCCGGATCCCCCAGCAGCGGGCGCTGGTCAACCGCATGGGCTTCAACAACCGGGGTGCCCAGGCGGTCGCGGGGAGGCTGGCCCGGTTGCGGTGCACACCCGCAGGCAAGGCATTGGTGCTGGGGGCCAACATCGGCAAGTCCAAGGTCACTCCGGCCAGCCAGGCTGTGGCTGACTATCAGGCTAGCGCGCGGGCATTGGCGCCACACGTGGACTACCTGGTGGTCAATGTCTCCTCCCCGAACACCCCCGGATTGCGAGACTTGCAGGCCACCGAGTCACTGCGGCCCATCCTGCAGGCGGTGCAGCAGCACGCGGCCTATGCCGCCGGTCGAGACGTGCCGGTGCTGGTCAAGATCGCGCCCGATCTCGTGGACGCCGATATCGACGCCGTCGCCCGGCTGGCCACCGAGCTCGGACTGGCCGGGGTTGTCGCGACCAACACCACCATCGCTCACGATCACGGTGCCGGTGGGCTCAGCGGCGAGCCGCTACGTGAGCGGGCGCTGTCGGTCGTTGCCCGCGTGCGGCAAGCACTCGGCCCGGAACAGCTCATCATCGGCGTCGGTGGAATCGGCGATGCCGCCCACGCCCAGTCCATGATCGATGCCGGCGCCACCTTGGTGCAGGCGTACACCGCGTTCATCTACTCCGGGCCCGGTTGGCCCGGCCGGATCAACCGGGCGTTGTCGTCGCGGCAGGTGGGCTAGGTCAGGCGCCGCTTGGGCGAGATGGAGTCGGTCCGCCGGGGATCGCGTTCCACGACGTCGCCGAGCACCTCATCGATCCGTGCCAGCAGCTGCGGGTCGAGCACAACCCCGGACGCCTTGACATTGTCGGCGACTTGTTCGGGGCGCGACGCCCCGATGAGTGCGGCCGCGACGTTGTCGTTCTGGAGCACCCACGCCACCGCCAGCTGGGCCATGCTCAGGTTGGCCTCGTCGGCGATCGGGCGAAGCAGCTGCACCCGCTCCAGGACATCGTCGCGCATCCAGTCGGCGATCATGGTGGCTCCGCCCGCGCTGTCGGTGGCGCGGGAGCCGGGAGGTGCGGCCTGACCGGGTCGGTACTTCCCGGTCAGTACACCCTGTGCGATCGGCGACCAGACGATCTGGGAAATGCCCAGATCACGACAGGTCGGCACCACCTCGTCCTCGATGACGCGCCACAGCATGGAGTACTGGGGCTGTGAGGAGATCAGCTGGATCTTCAGTTCGTCCGCGAGAGCTGAGCCCGCCCGCAGTTGCTCCGAGGTCCACTCGCTGACACCGATGTACAGGGCCTTTCCCGCACGGACGATGTCGGCGAACGCCTGCATCGTCTCTTCCAGCGGCGTGGCGTAGTCGAACCGGTGTGCCTGGTAGAGGTCGACGTAGTCGGTTCGCAGCCTGCGCAACGAGCCGTTGATCGACTCCATCATGTGCTTGCGGGACAGGCCGGTGTCGTTGGCTCCCTTGGGGCCGGTGGGGAAATAGACCTTGGTAAACAACTCCAGCGATTCGCGGCGCTGACCGGCGAGTGCCGCACCCAACACTTCCTCGGCCTTGGTATTGGCATAGGTGTCAGCCGTGTCGAAGCTGGTGATACCGGCGTCGAGGGCGGCATGCACGCACGCGGTGGCGACGTCGGATTCGACCTGGGAGCCGTGGGTGATCCAGTTCCCGTAGGTGATCTCGGTTACTTTGAGGCCGGAGTTTCCTAGGTGGCGGTAGCGCATCGAATCAGCTCGGCTTCTCGCCGCGGGCCACTTGCGGCTTGGGCATCCGCATCCGACGGATCTGCATCGACCGCATCGCGACGTAGAGCCCGAGGCCACGCAGACTGCCGTCGCCGTACTTCTCGCGTACGTTCTTGCGCACGCGGCGGGCCAGCAGCACCGACTCGATGATCATGATCACCAATCCGGCGTACAGGCCGTAAAACGCGAAGAGTACGAACTCCACCGGTATGCCAATGTTGCTGCCGAACACCATGATCAGCACCACCACCAACGCGAGCGGCAGGAAGAACTCGCCCAGGGTCCAGCGCGAGTCGACGTAGTCGCGGGCGTACCGTCGCCCCGGACCGCGGTGCTGCAGCGGTAGGTGGCGCTCATCACCGGTCTGCATGGCCTGGTCCATGAGCTGACGTTGCTTGTCGGCCTCCGCCCGGGCCCGGGCCCGGTCCGCTTTGGGGTCACCGGAAATCAGCGGCTTGCGATTGGCTGCTTCCACCTGACGTCGTTTCGGCGTCGGGCGGCCCTTGCCGGCTTGTGGCGCCGGCTCGGCGGCGCTGGCGGCGGGCTCGGGTGCCGCCACGTCCGATTCAGCATTCGTCCTTTTGCGTCCTAGCACCGCCACAGCCTAGCCGCCACACATGACACACTCGCCGGGTGCGCGTTCTGATAGCCCCGGATTTCGTCGATTGGAGTACCGGCGGCGCTCAAGCCGACACCGTCGGGGCGCTCGATGTCGCCGCGGCGCTGGCGGCCGGGTGGGCACAGGCCCGGCCGGAGGACCTGATCGCCGTCCACCCGATGAGCACCGGTGGCGGCGGCATGGCCGAGGTCATCCGGGCAAGCGTCGGTGGCGAACTCGATGCCGTGGTGGTCACCGATGCCATGGGGACTGCGGCTCCCGGGTCCTGGTTGCGTATCGGGCACACGATCTATCTGGAGGCGGGACCGCTGCTCGGGTCGCCGGGCGGACCACACGCGGCCGCGCTGGCCAGCGCCGGATCCAGTGCCGGACTGGGTGACCTGCTGCTGGCCGCGGTCGCCGCCGGTGCCAGCAAGATCGTGCTGGGTCTGCCCCAGGTGGGCAGCCATGATGCCGGAATCGGCATGTTGCGGGCGCTGGCCGCCCGCCGTGGCACGGGCACCGGCATCCAGCAGGTGGTAGCCGATGCTCGGGCTGAACTGGCGGGCGTGGATCTGCTGGTGGCCGCAGGTACCGACACCGCGCTGGTCGGGCTCAGTGGTGCCGGCGCCGGATTGGCCCAGCGGCCCGGACTCGATGCCGCTGCGGCCCAGCGGATCGAACAACGACTGGCAGCCCAGATCGCCGCGATCGATGCCGCCGCCCCCGAAGCCTCGCTCCTGCCGACGCCCGATCAGAGCCGTCGTCTTTCCCGGCGACCGTATTCCGGTGCAGGCGGGGGAGTGGCGTTCGCTCTGTCCGCCGTCGGTGCCCGGGTGATGCCCGCAGCGGAGGTGGTGGCCTCCGAGACCGGGCTGGCTCGGGCCATCGCGGACGCCGACCTGATCCTCACCGCCTGCCATGCGCTGGACGGCGATGCCCTGGCCTTGGGTGTGCCGGGTGTCGTCGGCCGGCTTGCGCAGGCGGAACTGGTCCCGGCCGTCGCGCTCGGGGTGGAGGTGCTGCTGAGCCGTCGGGAACTCTCCGGTACCGGATTGGACGCCTACTACCCGGTGCTGGACCCGCAACCGGCCGGTAGCAGCGGAGCGGCAGTCGATTGCGCGACCGCACTGTCGGCCCGAGCGGGGCGTGTGGCCCGAACCTGGTCTCGTTGACGTAGGCTGGGGCTGGAACATTTCCCCGGTGTTGACGGTTGTGACTACAAAGCACGCCTGCACCAGCGGTGCATTTAGGAGGACCGTACCGATGACTCAGACCGAGCTTGAGACTCCAAGCCATGAGGTTGCGCTGACCGATGTCGCGACAGCCAAGGTCAAAGCACTACTGGAACAGGAAGGGCGCGACGACCTGCGGTTGCGCCTCGGGGTCCAGCCGGGCGGCTGTTCTGGCCTGATCTACCAGCTGGTCTTCGACGACCGGCAACTCGACGGCGACGCCATCCGGGAGTTCGAAGGTGTGGAGTTGGTCGTTGACAAGATGAGCGTGCCCTATCTGGCCGGCGCCACCATCGACTATGCGGACACGATCTCCCAGCAGGGGTTCACGATCGACAACCCCAACGCGGCTGGCTCCTGCGCCTGCGGCGACTCGTTCCACTGAGCCGGGCCCTGACGCGGCGGGTGGTTGCACTGCCCGCCGCGCTTGCACTTGCCTGCACGCTGGTTGCCTGCGGTACCGAGAATGCCGGCGCCGAGCAGAGCGGCGATGGTGGCGCAGATGCTCCCACCAGCGCAAGCGATGGCGCCGATGCCGGCGCACCGTGCACTCCGGCCGGTGACGCATTGCCCGAGGTATCCGGCGATTTCGGTACCGTCCCGACGTTCAGCTGGCCCGATGGCTGCGCCCCCGAGGGTCTGCAGGTTGAGGTGCTGGCCGACGGTGATGGTCGGGAGGTCAGCTCCGGAGCCGCGGTGGTGGCGAACTACGCCGGCTACGTGTGGGGTTCGGATACCGCGTTCGATTCCTCCTACGAACGTGGCGCACCGGCGATGTTCTCGCTCAACCAGGTGGTCGCGGGGTGGACCGAAGGGATACCCGGGAACCTCGTCGGTTCTCGGCTGCTGATCTCGATACCGCCGGACAAGGGCTACGGCGAGACCGGGAACGCCGGGGCTGGCATAGCCGGCACCGACACCATTGTGTTCGTCGTGGACCTGGTCGAGAGCTACAACAGCGACGATGCCGGGCATGCCGACGCGCCCGCGGCCAACGAACCGCCCGCGGGCATCAGTGTCACCGGAGCACCGGGGGAACCCGCGACCATCGCGGTCGCGGCGGGAACTCCGGAACCGACCGATGTCGCTGTCACCTCGATCACCACCGGAACCGGTGAGCCGGTCGCTGTCGGCCAGAATGTGGCCCTCGCATACTCGTTGGTCCCATGGGACGGCAGCAGCGTGGAATCCACCTGGACGGGCGAGACCGCACCCCTAGGACCGACCGTCAGTCAACTGGGCACCGGTAGCGTGCTGGACGCGCTGGCTGGCAACGCCACGGTCGGCTCACGCGTGGTCATGGTGATCCCAGGCGACGAATCGGGCCCTGCTGTCGCAGTGGTGCTCGACGTTCTGGGCGCAGCCTGAGACAACCGCCCACCACGCGGTCTCAGAGCGCACCACTATGGACGCGGTCGCGCTAGTGTTGGTGACGCGACGGCATCTCCGCCGTCGGCACGTCCTCCGCGCCGGCGGAGATCTCGTTCGGAAGGTCAAACGCACAGTGACTTCACCTCCGCGCCGCACGGTACGCCGGTGGCCCGCTGCCGTCGTAGCGTTCGCGGTTGCCGTAATGGTTTCCTCGTGTTCTCCGGTGGTTCAACGCGGCTGGCTGCCGGCTGAACCGGGTACGACGGACAAGACCGATGGCATCGTTCAACTCTGGACCGGCTCCTGGATCGCCGCGCTCATCGTCGGCGGCATCGTCTGGGGCCTGATCATCTGGTGTGTCATCGTCTATCGCAAGCGCAAGGACGACAATCAGCTCCCGGTGCAGTTGCGATATCACCTGCCGCTGGAGTTGCTGTACACATTCGTCCCGATCTTGATGATCGGCGTCATCTTCTTCTACACGGTCAAGACCCAGGATGAGATCACCGCGCTGGAAGACGACGTGGATGTTCACATACAGGTGTACGGCAAGCAGTGGACCTGGGACTTCAACTACCTTGACGAAGGCGTGTGGGACACCGGCTATCCGGCGGATCTAAACGACATCTCAGCTGGTCCCGAAGGCCTGGATGACTATGCGGCACAGGATCAGGTGCCCACGCTGTACCTGCCGGTGAACCAGACGGTGGAATTCAAGCTGGACTCCCGCGATGTGGTGCATTCATTCTGGATCCCGGCGTTCCTGTACAAGCTGGACCTGGTACCGGGCCGAACCAACACCTTCCAGGTCACGCCGCAGGTCGAAGGCACCTACTACGGACGGTGCGCGGAGTTGTGCGGCGAGTACCACGGGTACATGCTGTTCAATGTGGCAGTTGTCAGCCAAGAGGAGTTCGATCAACGCATGGCCGATCTTGCCGCTGCAGGACAGACCGGGGTTCTCGGTGACGACATAAACCGTGACGTCGTACCGGTAGCTCCGGACTTCAGCGAGGAGGAACACTGATGGCAACCGGTACCGCGGAGTACTCGAGCGTCAGCGATGACGCCGTACCGGGTCTACGCAGCGAGCGTGCGACGTTGGGCCGCACAGTGGTCAAGTGGGTGACCTCGACCGACCACAAGACGATCGGGTACATGTACCTGATCACCTCGTTCGTGTTCTTCTGCTTCGGCGGGCTGCTCGCTCTACTGATCCGGGCAGAGTTATTCGACCCGGCGATCCAGATCGTCAGCACCGCAGAGCAGTACAACCAGTTCTTCACCATGCACGGCACGATCATGCTGCTGCTGTTCGCCACGCCGCTGTTCGTGGGGTTCGGCAACGTCATCGTGCCGCTGCAGATCGGGGCGCCGGACGTTGCGTTCCCCCGCCTGAACATGTTCGCGTACTGGCTGTTCCTGTTCGGCGGGCTCATCGCCTGCGCCGGGTTCCTCACGCCGCAGGGTGCGGCTAGCTTCGGCTGGACCGCGTATATGCCGCTGGCCAACGAAACCTATTCTCCTGGACTGGGCGGGAACCTATGGGTGATGGGCCTGGCGATGACCGGGTTCGGCACCATCTTCGGCTCGGTCAACTTCATCACCACTATCATCTGCATGCGCGCCCCCGGAATGACGATGTTCCGGATGCCGATCTTCACCTGGAACGTCCTGATCACCGCGCTGCTGTCGCTGATCGTGTTCCCGGTGCTCGCGGCAGCGCTGTTCGCCCTGGGATCGGACCGGATCCTGGGATCGCAGTTGCTGGCCCCCGAGAACGGGGGAGCGATGCTATGGCAGCACCTGTTCTGGTTCTTCGGGCATCCCGAGGTCTACGTCATCGCCCTGCCCTTCTTCGGGATTATCAGCGAAGTGATCCCGGTGTTCTCCCGCAAGCCGCTATTCGGGTACAAGACGCTGGTGTACGCCACCATCTCGATCGCCGGCCTGTCGGTGACGGTGTGGGCACATCATATGTACACCACCGGCGCGGTACTGCTGCCGTTCTTCTCGGTGATGACGATGCTGATCGCGATACCCACCGGAGTGAAGTTCTTCAACTGGGTCGGCACCATGTGGCGCGGCAAGATCACCTTCGAGACCCCGATGCTGTGGGCGACCGGCTTCCTGGTGACGTTCCTGTTCGGTGGCCTCACCGGCGTCATCCTGGCCAGCCCGGCCATGGACTTCCACGTGCAGGACAGTTACTTCGTGGTCGCTCACTTCCACTACGTGGTGTTCGGCACCGTGGTCTTCGCGATGTTCTCCGGCTTCTACTACTGGTGGCCCAAGTTCACCGGGCGGATGCTCGATGAGCGGCTAGGCAAGGTGCACTTCTGGCTCTTGTTCGTCGGCTTCCACGGAACATTCCTGATCCAGCACTGGCTGGGTGTGCTGGGCATGCAACGCCGTATCCCGGTCTACCTTCCGGAACCGGACTTCGTCCTGTTCAACCAGATCTCGACGATCTCAGCATTCGTACTGGCCGCTTCGACGCTGCCATTCCTGTGGAATGTCTACAAGACCTGGCGGCATGCACCCAAGGTCACGCTGGACGACCCATGGGGTTACGGAAACGGGCTGGAGTGGGCCACTTCGTGCCCGCCCCCGCGCCACAACTTCGATTCACTGCCCCGGATCCGATCCGAACGGCCCGCTTTCGATATGCATCACCCGGAGGTAGCGGCCCTGGACGTGCATGAGCATGCCGAACCGGCCGCTGTCACCAGCGGAAAGGATGCCTCCTGATGGCCCGCGGATCGAGTAAGAAGCCCATGCCGCTCAAGCCCGAATCGGTCATTATGATCGTGCTGGCGGTGTTCTTCGGCGTGATGGGAACGATCTACTCGGTCTGGACCTACTCCTACTACGGCGAGATCGAGCCCATCGGTGCAGTCGCGCTGTACCTGCTGGTTGGCATGTTCGGGTTGGCCGGAGGCTACCTGCTGAGGCTGTCACGGGAGATTCCCCTGCGGCCCGAGGATCAGCCGGATGCCGAGATCGACGAGGGCGCCGGTGAGTACGGCCAGTTTTCCCCGTGGAGCTGGTGGCCGCTGGTACTCGGCCTCGCGGTGTCGCTGGTGTTCCTGGGCCCCGCGTTGCACCAATGGTGGCTTAGCGGTATCGGTGCGGCGATCGGCATCATCGGCCTGGCCGGTCACGTACTGGAGTACAACCGCGGACCGCACGCCCACTAGCAGGCGCAGTCCACCCCGGCCAACCACCACCCCAGATGTGAGCGCGCGGTTTGGGCTGCCAAAACACGTTTTAGCAGCCCAAACCGCGCGCTCGGCAGTCGGTAGCGTCCATCATGGCGCGCTCGGCGACGTGACTGGAAAGCGCAACGCCCCACCGGAGCATCTCCGATGGGGCGTTGCCGCGAGCGGTACTGGGTCCGCCTATTGGATCAGCCGATCAGGCCGGCTGCCTGAGTGCGGGCGCGCTCGAACCGGGCCGCGACATCCTGCCAGTTCGCCAAGTTCCAGAACGCCTTGACGTACTCGGCCTTGACGTTCAGGTAGTCGAGGTAGAACGCGTGCTCCCACATGTCCAGCATCAGCAACGGGGTGATGGACACCGGAACGTTTGCCTGCTGGTCGAACAGCTGGAAGATCGACATGCGGTTGCCGACGCTGTCCCAGCCGAGCACCGACCAGCCGGATCCCTGGATGGCATTGGCGTTGGCGCCGAACTGAGCCTGGAACTTGCCGAAGTCACCGAAGAACTCGGTGATCGCGGCGGCTAGCTCACCTTCGGGCTCACCACCGCCGTCGGGAGAGAGGTTGTTCCAGAACACGGTGTGGTTGATGTGCCCGCCGAGGTGGAACGCGAGGTTCTTCTCAAGCAGGTTGATGGCCGCATAGTCACCGGAGTCGCGGATTGCTGCCAGCTTCTCCAATGCGGCGTTCGCACCATCGACGTAGGCCTGGTGGTGCTTGTCGTGGTGCAACTGCATGATCTTGCCGGAGATGTGTGGCTCAAGAGCGGCATAGTCGTACGGCAACTCGGGCAAGGTGTACTGAGGCATTCCAGACTTCCTCCACGTATGGGCTGGTGATCCGGTGTTCCGGATCCCTGATGACCACCCTAACCAGCGGTGATGCCGGGTGGGGTGACGGGTGTTGATTCAGCTAGTTGTCCGGTCGGCTGAGTTCACCGATCTGCGCCTTCGGACGCCAACTCACGAGTGTCTTCGCCGGCCTCGATCGCCTCGCCGTGATCGTCGTCGGCACCATGGTGCTGCGCGGCCTCGAACTCTGCCGGGGTGACTGGTTCAACCCGATCCTCGTAGAAGAACCGGGAGAGCCTGGTGCGCCATCCGTCGTTGAAGCCGCCGGGCCGTCGCACCCCCGCGGCGTCCTCCTTGGACTCCAACTCCAGCGGCCGGTAGGCGTGATAGCCGACCTTGACCCATCGCTCGTACTCGTCCAGTGGCTTGTGCACTTCGTAGTACTTGCCATCGGAGGTGCGGCGGACCTTACCCGTCTCATGGCCGTGCAGAACCACTTCGCGGTCCTTGCGTTGCAGCGACAGGCACAGCCGCTTGGTGATGATGAACACGATCACCGGCAGGGCGAAGAACAGCACCCGTAGCACCCAGGTGATGGCATTGAGACTGAGACCGAAATGGGTCGCGACCAGGTCGTTGGAGCCTGCCACCAATAGCACGAAGAACACGCTGAGCATCGCGACCCCGAGCGCGGTGCGGGTCGGGGCGTTGCGCGGACGGTCCAGGACGTGGTGCTCGCCGGTGTCCTTGGTGACGGCGCCTTCGATGAACGGGTAGGCGCCCAGGAATGTGAACAAGGCTCCCGGGACCACCACGGCGGGAATCAGCACGTTCAGCGAGAGCGTCCATCCGAAGATGACGAACTCCGGCTGGCCCGGCATCAGCCGCAGCGAGCCTTCCAGGAACAACATGTACCAGTCCGGTTGCGCACCGGCGGAGACCAGAGCTGGGTCGAATGGCCCGTAGTTCCACACCGGGTTGATGCTCATGGTCGCGCCCATGAGGGCGATGACGCCGAACACGATGAAGAAGAAGCCGCCGGCCTTGGCCATGTACACCGGCATCAACGGGTAACCCACCACGTTCTTGTCGGTGCGGGCCGGGCCGGGGTACTGGGTGTGTTTCTGCCAGAACACCAGGAACAGGTGAGCTGCCAGCATGGCAAGGATCAGACCAGGAATCAGCAGGATGTGCAGGGTGAACATCCGGGGGATGACCTCGGTGCCGGGGAACTCACCGCCGAAGATCATGTAGCTCATGTAGGAGCCGATGATCGGAATGGCCTTGACCACGCCGTCAGTGATCCGCAGGCCGTTGCCCGAGAGCACATCATCGGGCAGGGAATAGCCGGTCAACCCGGCCAGCAGAGTCAAGATCAGCATGGTGAAGCCGATCACCCAGTTGAGTTCCCGCGGTTTGCGGAATGCGCCGGTGAAGAACACCCGCAGCATGTGCACCACCATCGCGCCCACGAACATCAGCGCTGACCAGTGGTGGATCTGCCGCATCAGCAGGCCCCCGCGAACGTGGAACGACATGTTCAGCGTCGAGGCGAAAGCCTCCGACATCTCAACGCCGCGCATGCTCACCGGCAGAGCATCCTCCGGATAGTGCACCTCTGCCATCGACGGCACGAAGAACATGGTCAGGAAGGTGCCCGAAAGCAGCAACACGATGAAGCTGTACAGGGCGATCTCACCGAGCAGGAAGGACCAGTGATCGGGGAAGATCTTGCGGGCCAGGCCCTTGATCATCGACGCCGCGCCTACGCGCTGGTCCAGGTAGTCGACTGTTGCAGCCACCGGCTTGGCGACCGGGTCGGGAGTCTTTGCGGTGCTCATCGTTCACGCTGCCAATAGCTCGGGCCAACAGGTTCGTCGAAGTCGGCGGTGGCGTAGAGGTAGCCCTCCTCGTCCACCGCGATCGGCAACTGCGGCAACGCCCGCTTGGCCGGTCCGAAGACCACCTTTGCCTCATCGGTGATGTCGAAGGTGGACTGGTGACACGGGCACAGCAGGTGGTGGGTCTGTCGTTCGTACAGCGCCACCGGGCAGCCGACATGGGTACAGATCTTGGAGTAGGCGACGATGCCGTCGTAGGACCAGTCCGCTCGCTCGGCCGATTCCTTCAGCAGGCTTGGGTCCAGGCGGACCAGCAGCACCACTGCCTTGGCCTTCTCCTCCAGGTAGTGCTCCTGCTCCGGGAGCCCATGGGGGATGACGTGCACCAGGTTGTCGTTGGTGACCTCGGCAGCGCGGATCCGAGTGTCCTGGGGGTCCCGGGCCAGGTACCGGAACTGACCCTGGTAGTACAGCTCCGGATCGCCGTCGGTGACCGGGGACCAGGCGGTGTGCTTGAACTTGCCGATGTTCCAATCGGCTCCAAGGTTCCCGATCAGCGGTACCAGCACACTCAAGGGAGCCAGCGCGAGCGCACCGCCAAGGGCACCCTTCAACACCGGCCTACGGGCCACATTGGCGTCCTTGGCGCCCTCGCGCAGCATCTCCAACGCCTGTCGCCGCACCGATGGTTCAGCGGCCATGGGATGCCGCTCCTCGATCTGCTCGGTGTCGTTCATCAGCGCCCGTGCCCACTGCACGGCTGCCACCCCGATACCGAGCATGCCCAGGCCTAGCCCACCGCCGATGACCAGCGTCGACAGCCGTACATTCATCACGTTGTCCCCGTCGACGGGGATGGCGAAATAGCCGACCACGGCAGCTATCGAGGCTGCGATCGAAATCAGGAAGATGAAGACGATCTGTCGTTCGGAACGCTTGGCGACCTTCGGGTCACCGTCACCGCGCCGATGGCGGTGCGGCGGCAGGCCCGGATCGGTGAACGAGGCTGACTCGACCGCCTCAGCCGAGCCATCCGATCGCGGCTCGGTGCTTTCCAGTTCGGTACTCACGACGACCTCGATCCGATCCATACCGCTGCCCCGATGAGCAATCCGATCCCTACTACGAACACCCAGACACCTTCAGAGACAGGACCCAGCGAGCCCAGGGTGAAGCCACCTGGAGCGGGCTCACGCTGCTCGACGAGGAAGGCGATGATGTCCCGCTTCTCCTCCGAGGTCAGGGTGGCATCGTTGAAGCCCGGCATCGATTGCGGACCGGTCAACATCGCCTCGTAGATGATCGTCGGTGACGAGTCCGCCAGCGACGGCGCGTACTTGCCTTCGGTGAGCGCTCCACCTGAGCCGACCGCGTTGTGGCACATCGCGCAGTTGGTGCGGAACAGCAGCATGCCGTTGGCGGCATCGCCGAGCGCTGGGTCTACCTGCTCGTCGCTGGGAATCAACGGACCCGGGCCCAGCGAGGCGACATAAGCCGCCAGGTCCATGGCTTCATCGTCCGTGAACTGCGGCGGCTTGGCAGGTGCCTGCGGGCCATTCATCTGCATCGGCATGCGACCAGTGGTGACCTGGAAGTGGACTGCGGCGGCCCCCACTCCGACCAGCGCCGGGGCAAGGTCGGTGCCGGAGGCGCTGGGGCCATGGCAGGTGGCGCAGTTCGCGATGAATAGCGCTTCACCCTTGGCAATGTCGGCCTCGGAGTCGCCCGATTGGGCGTTCGCCGGGGCGAAAGCCGCATAGAGACCGCCGAATAGCAGCAGGGCAAATGCGGTCAGCAGAATGGGCGCGAAACGCCCTCGCCTGCCGCGGGCCATGGCACTCACACGTTTTCCTCTCGCCGGTGGGTGAGTTGAGTCCGTTGTCGATCGCTCACGTTGTTCATCTCAGCAGGTAGATGACGGCGAACAGCACCAGCCAGACGGCGTCGACGAAGTGCCAGTAGAAGGAGACCACAACGGCATGGGTGGCTTCGCGGTGGCCGAACTTGAATGTTGAGAATGAACGCGCCAGCACGAACAGGAAGCCGATCAGGCCACCCAGCACGTGCAGACCGTGGAACCCAGTGGCGATGTAGAACACCGAGCCGAAGGTCGAGTTCTGCAGCGTCAGTCCTTCGTTGAACAGCTCGGCATACTCCCAGATCTGCCCCGCGATGAACGTCGCACCGAGCACGTAAGTGAGTGTGAACCACTCCTGCATGCCCCAGCGTCGCAGGTCGAAGATCGAACCTGCCCGGGTCGGCTGGAAACGTTCTGCCGCCCATACCCCAAGCTGGCAGGTAACCGAGGATGAGACCAGGATCAGCGTGTTCACTGCCGCGAAAGGCAGGTTCAGCAGTCCGGAACTCGCAGCCCAGACCTCGGGGCCAGCGACAGCTCGGTGGGTGAAGTACACCGCGAACAGCCCGGCGAAGAACATCAGATCGCTGGCGAGCCAGACGATGACACCGATCTTGGTCATGTCTGGGCGGTGCACCGTCACATTCGGACGGAGCGCGGGGGACGTGGATGACACAGCGCCATTATGGCGGCTCGCAGAGGTGCATGGGTCACCTGAAGGGTCGAACAGGGGGCGAGTCGGAGAGTTTTTCTGACGATCTGACGACTCAAGAGCTGGCGTCACGACGATATGGGTTTTGTCCCGGTGGTGCCCGGTCCACGCACTAGCATGAAGGAACCGCCGCGACGAATACGTGGCGTCGACTACCACTCCTGGCTACGAGGGATGAGATGGCTGCAGCACACGACGTCGTCGATTCGACCACTGACACGGTGACCGAACGGGCGACCGTACTGCTCTATAGCGACAACCGCGGCACACGGGAGGACATCAAGACGCTGGTCGGGCGGCGTGCGGCTGCCGACACGCCCCTGATCGCCTGGGAGGAAGTCGCGACCGACGCCGCCGTCTTGGAACGGGTCAAGGCCGGCGGTATCGACCTCATCGTGCTCGATGCCGAGACCGGCAGGGTGGGCGGGATCGGCCTGTGCCGCACCCTCAAGACGTCGATCTACCAATGCCCGCCGGTGGTCCTGCTGATCGCGCGCCAACAGGACGCCTGGTTGGCTTCCTGGTCCGAGGCCGACGGGGTGGTCTCCGCTCCGTTGGACCCAGTCGAACTACAGCAGGTCGTCGCGGCCCAGCTGCGCGCGCACACCTGAGCTGTGTCGCAGGTACCGCCGTCGCAATCGGCGCCTAGTTGGCCCGACCTGTTGACCCGGCTACAACAGCGCCAGGACCTCACGCGAGCAGACACATCGTGGGCGATGGACCGTGTGATGTCGGGGGAGACCAGCCCGACCATCCTGGCGGCATTCCTGCTGGCGCTGAGCACCAAGGGCGAGACCGTTGCGGAGCTGCGCGGGCTGGCCGACACCATGCTCGCCCACGCCGTTCCGATCCAGGTCGACGGCGAGAGCATCGACGTCGTAGGAACCGGTGGGGATCGGCACCAGAGCGTCAACATCTCCACCATGGCCGCCATCGTTGTTGCCGGAACCGGTCGGCAGGTGGTCAAGCACGGCAACCGCGCAGCGTCCTCGGCCAGCGGATCGGCGGACGTGTTGGAAGCCGCAGGCGTGCGGCTCGACCTTCCCCCGCAGCGCTCGGCCGAGCTCGCAGCCGAAGTCGGGATCGCCTTCCTATTCGCGGCCCACTACCATCCGGCGATGCGCCATGCCGGACCTGTGCGTGCCGAACTGAAGGTCCCGACAGCGTTCAACGTGCTGGGCCCGTTGACCAATCCGGCACAGCCTCGGGCTGGCGCCGTGGGTGTCGGGAATGCGCGGATGGCACCGCTCATGGCCGGGGTCCTGGCCGAACGTGGGCACTCCAGCCTGGTGTTCCGCAACGACGACGGGCTGGATGAGTTGGCGCCCACTGCCACCGGGACCGTGTGGGAAACCACTGCGGCCACCGGAGGACAGGTCATCGAGCAGCGTCTGGACGCGGTCGCCGAACTGGGGCTGGCCCCGGCGACCATCGCGCAACTCAGAGGCGGCGACGCCCGCACCAATGCGCGGCTGATGCGCGAGTTCCTGGCCGGTTCCGGTGGTCCGATTCGCGAGACCGTACTGCTGAATGCCGCTGCTGCCCTGGTGGCAGATGGCCGGCTGGCCGGCACCGTGACCGGAACTCTGTCGCAGCGGCTGACGGCGGCGTTGTCGCACTGCGCCCAAGCGGTCGACTCCGGCGCGGCCGCGCAAGTCCTTGACCGCTGGGTGATCGCCTCCCAGGCCTAGCAGGCGGAGGGCTGCGGGGCGGGTGGCGTACTGCGCCGAGGCTCAGGCAATCAGCTTGGCGCGCAGTTGTGCGGTGTCGGTGGTGGTCCAACCGTTCTTGCCCAGGTAGTCCAAGAGTGGCGACACATCACCACCCGGTGCGGTCTGCTCGATGAAATCGGCCATCAACTCTCGGCTGGGCCGGTAGTCGGCGACCGGCCTGGACAAGACATCCTGGTAGGTGCTGGTGCTGCGCAGGCGTGCTAGCACCGCTTCGATCCGTTCGTCGGTGGCCAGGTAGTCCTCAATGATCGGGGCCGGTTCCACTCCGACCAGCAGCAGGGCCAGAGCGACGATGGTACCGGTTCGGTCCTTGCCCGCAGCGCAGTGGACCATCGTTGCCCCAGGCGCCTGGGCGAGGACCCGCAGCGCCGAGACCACCGAGTCCGGGCGGCTGGCGAGGTACGCCAGGTAGGGCGAGGTTGCCGGAGCGTTCAGCTCGTCACCGTGCTCAATCCACGGCAGTGCCGATGGCGGCAATACCTGGGTCATGGTTTGGGCAGTATTCTGCGGTTCTGATTCCCGGAATAGTGACAGCTGGTGGATACGCACCCACGGCTGGCTGTTCAGTGGACCCGGGCCGGTGGAGCCGGACTCTGCGGGGCGGCGCAGATCGATGACATCGGTCAGGCCCAGCGTCCGCAACAGCGAAATGTCAGCCGGAGTCAGATCCTGCAGATTGTCTGACCTGAGCAGCTTGCCCGGCTGCACCGTACGGCCGTCGCTGGTTCGGATTCCCGCGACATCCCGCATATTCGCGGCGCCATCGACATCTATCCACGGCACCGGCGTCAGTCTCCCAGACCCAAGGCGAAGGCAGCTTCCAGGTCGTGCTGGGAGTAGGACTGGAACGCCAAGTAGGTGCGGGTGCTGCGGACGCCGGAGATCTTGCTGAGCTGATCGGCGATCACGGCGGCGAGTTGATCCTGTTCGCTGACCCGCACCATGGCGATCAAATCGACATCGCCGGTGACCGAGTACACCTCACTGACCCCGTCGAGTTCGGCCGCCTGCTGCGCAACCTCGGGAATCCGGGCTGCCTCGGTGTCGATGAGCACGATCGCGGTTATCACTGCGCCTCCCTGATGATCCTCACCCGGCCATCATGCCCCCAATCGGCGCGGACTGCTGCCGGGCCGCGACCAGAGCTCCCAAGTCGGGCGCCGCTGCAGTCAGGGGCAGCGACCAGCCCGCCTGCTCAGGATGATCGAATTCGATCAGCCGGGTTCCCGGTTGACCCAGCCAGGCGCACAGCATCTCGGTCTCCTCGGTGCTGGCGGCGAGCGCTGGGGCAGACGGCGCGGCAACAGCCTCCGCCGTTGCCCGCAGTGCTGCAACGGCGTCCATGGGATCCTCATCGGCATCGGCCAGGATCGTGCCAGTAAGGCGCCCGTACCGGATGATCAAGATCTCCCATCCGCCCGCACGTCCCGGCCCGGTCCGCGCACGAGCGGCGATGATCTGACGGGCACGCTGCAACGAGGACAGTCGCAGGCTCCGTGTCAGCACCCGTGCGAACGCCAACGCCCGGTCGCGGTGAATGGCGGCCTGCTCGAATCGGTGACCGGCGGCGAATCGGCCGATCTTGGCAGCCGCTGTCGAGATCACGGCGTCGGACCGTCCCGTCAGCGCGTACGCGGCCTGGGCGGTGATCGCCGCGTAGTCCGTAGCCACTTGCGGGTTGATGCACGGTGCCAGGCATTGCCCGATCTGACCCATGATGCAATCGGAAGCTCCCGGCCGCACGGTCGCGGGAAGCCTCCGGGTGCATTGGCGCAGCTTGATGGCGTGATGGATCGCCGCCATGGCGTCCTGCGCGGCCTGCTGGCTGCTGAACGGGCCCAGGGCCACGGCGCCTGCGGGCACCTCACGCACGATCGACAGCCGCGGGTAGGGTTCTTCGGTCAGGCGGAGCCAGGGCAGGCGGTGCGGGCGCTTGGAGCGACGGTTGTAGGGCGGGTCGTACTGGGCGATCAATCGCAGTTCATGGACCTGAGCCTGCAGCCGGGTGGCGCACCCGATCCCGCGTACCGACGTCGCCAGGTCGACCATTTCTCCGATTCTCCGCCGCTTCTCTGAGGCGGTGAAGTACTGGCGCACCCGACGGCGCAGGTTCGTCGCAGTACCGATGTACAGCACCTCCTGGGCTGGGCCGAGGAACATGTAGACCCCAGGACAGGTCGGTAGCTCATCGGCCAGCGTGACCCGTGCCCGCCGGGCCGGCGGGACCGGATCCGCCGCCGTGGGCAGATCCTCCAGGTGGGACACCCCGAGCGAGGCCATGCGGCCCAGCAGTCCGTGCAGCACATCAACGGTGGCGCGGGCATCCGACAACGCCCGATGGTTCGGCCGGGTGCCGGTCTTGAACAGCGCGGCGAGGCTGCTGAGCTTGTGGTTGGGTGCTTCGTCCCTGGTGACGACCTTGCGGGCCAGCTTCACGGTATCGACCACCATCGGCGCCGGCCAGGTCAGGTCCATCCGCGTGGCCTTGGCCTTGAGGAAGCCGACGTCGAAGCCTGCGTTGTGCGCAACCAGCACGCTGCCGTGGGCGAATTCCAGGAACGCGGGCAGGACCTGCTCGATGGTGGGTGCATCCAGCACCATGGCAGTGGTGATGCCCGTCAGCACGGTGATGGTGGGCGGGATCGCCGTGCCTGGGTTGATCAGTGTGGCGAACTCGCCCAGAACCTGGCCGCCGCGCACCTTGACTGCGCCGATCTCCGTGATCTCGCTGGTTCGCGGTGAGCCGCCGGTGGTCTCCAGGTCCACCACCACGAACGTCACCTCATGCAGCGGCAGCCCCAACTCATCCAGCGCTAGCTGAACCGGATGCCCGGCCGCCGGTTCCAGTGGCAGTCGAGCGGCCGGGGGGCCTTGCAACAGGTTGGTACGCATAGCGTTGGACGTTAGAACATACGTCCGACATTCCGCTGGGGAGTGGGTGAGCCGGAGCTGGTAGCTACTCGGCGACCAGACGTGAGATCACGCGCGGTTCGGGCACGCGCCGGGCCGGCAAGGTGGGCAGGATGGTGGTGAGAGTCGTGATCAGCGCGCCCCCCACCAGGAAACCGAGCACGGGGACGGGGGTCACGACGAGGTCATAGTGCAGGCCGGCAGCCGTCAACGACCAGGCCTGGAAGAAGATGCTGGGGACGATCGCGATGAGCGCGAGCAGGGCGGACGTGACCGTGATGATGACGGCTTCGAGCATGGGGATCACGACGCGCTGGCCGGGGGTGGCTCCCACGACGCCCGCGCCAGCTCGGCGTCGCGTTGCCGGCTCATCATGAGCAGCGAACCGATTCCGCCCGCGAACGCGATAGCCAGCGGCAGCCCGAAGAGCAGCACGAAGCTGTCCCACAGGGGCACACTCAGGTCGGGGCGTCCCACGGAGTTCAGCACGGTGCTCATCATGGAACTGATCACCACCAGGGAGCCGATGCCGATCGCGAAGGTGAACATCACCGGAATCACCGATTTGTACAGGCGATCTGCGCGCGCGCTCACCGAGGAACGGGCGATCTGCCAGGCTCCCGCCGTCGAGGGGACCAGGCGCGTCCAGGCGCGCGTCACGGGCCTCACCAGCAGGGGGGCGCATGCCGCGAGCAGTGCGCCCCAGATGAAGACTTGCATGAACCCCAGGATCATGAGGTTGCTGACGGTCTCCTTGTACGGCTGCGCCAGCTGGATCGGTACCGAGATGAACGATCCGGTCGCCAGGGCGGCGACCGCGATAATCGTGGCCCACCTGCCGACGCCCAACCGCTGGCCGTGGGTGCCACCCTGCGCCTGACGGAAGGCCTCGACCGGGGGGATGCGGCTGGCAGCCCCGGCCTGGCACTGCCCGGCGAGGACGGCGAAGGCCACGCAGAAGATGTTCGTGAGCAGGATCGGAACTGCCGCGAAGTCGGGGGCGAGGCTCACCCAGCCCGGCTCGGTGCGCGCCTGGTGGGCCATGAGGGCGATCCAGGGCCGGGTGGCGCCGATGGCGATGAGGTCTGCCAGGGGTGCGCTGAGCAGCGAGACGGCGGCCAGTTGCACGGTGATGGCCCGCCGGAGCTGGGCGGGTGTTGCCCCAGCCAGCGGGAGCCGGGCCAGAGAGCCCCTGCGGGCGTCGACCACGAGGGACGTCGACGAACCCAGGACGGAGACGGCCACGAACAGGATGGGGATGAGGGTCACCAGCTGGCCGATCGTCCACGCGGACGACTGCTGGAAGTCCAAGGTTGCGGCTCGGAGGGCCTGGACGCCCGTGTAGCCGATGATGACGGTGAGGACCAGGCTCGCGGTGACTACAGTGAAGGCGAGGCAGACCCCCAGCCAGGCGGACCAGGCGGTGCGGAGTTCGCCGAGGTAGATGCGTCCCACGCCCCTCACCCCCGGGCTGCGTCGTGAGCGCCGTCAGCGCGCTGGCGATCACGTCCACCGTCGCCGCCTGTAGCTCATGGACGAGGTGGCCGTCACGCATGAACAGGATTCGGTCACTGGCGGCGGCCACCTGGGGATCGTGTGTGACCATGAGTACACATCGGCCCGGGGTGTGCGCGATGCTGACGAGTTCATCCAACACCACCTCGCCGGTCCGGGTGTCCAACGCACCGGTCGGCTCGTCGGCGAAGATGACGTCGGGTCGCTGCGCCAGGACCCGGGCCAGGGCCACCCGCTGCTGCTCACCGCCAGACATCGAAGGCGGGTGCGAATCCGCCAGGCCGGAGATTCCCACTGCGGTCAGTGCGTCCTCAACCAACCCGGGGGCGGGCTTGCGTCGCCCGAGGGTGTAGGGCAGGGCCACGTTCTCGGCAGCCGTGAGCGTGGGGATGAGGTTGTAGGACTGGAAGACGAAGCCGACCCGTGTCCGACGCATCACCGCAAGCTCCGCTCGGGACAAGGACTGCAGTGCTGACCCTGCGACCCAGGTTTGGCCGGAGGTGGGTGTCTCAAGTCCCGCCAGGCAGTACATGAGCGTGGACTTGCCTGAGCCTGAGGGGCCCATCACGGCGACCATCTCTCCCGCCTCGGCGGACAGGCTGACGCCGTGCAGGATCTCCACCTCGCATCGGCCGGTGGCGTAGGACTTGTGCACGTCGCGGGCCTCGATCGCCCGGTTCGTGGCAGGTGCGGACTCCCGGAACTCGTGCGGCTGTGCAGCCATGGCGGTCTCCCGGGTGGGCGGGGTTCGGTATGGCAGGCGCTGTGCGACAGCCATCAGTCAACTAGCGGGGATTCCCCGTGTCCTGAGATCGCGCCAAGATCGGCCCTGGATTAGCCGGGTGATGCCTCCACATTGCGGTCGGCAGCGGCGCGTGAGTACAGGTCATCGATCGCGTTGCCGTAGGCCTGCATGACCTTGGCCCGCTTGACTTTCTGTGACGGAGTCAGGAAGTCGTTGTCGATGGTGAAGTCGTCGGTGAGCACATCGAACCTGCGGATGGATTCCGCGCGGGAGACCTTGGCATTGGTGGCGTCTACGGCCTGCTGCAGCTCGGCGAGCACATCGGCATTGCTGGCCGCTTCGACGACAGTCATCTCCGGCATCGAGTGGTTCTTTAGCCAGGTGGGCAGCATTTCGACGTCCAGCGTCAGGAGTGCGGCGATGAACGGACGCTGGTCGCCCACAACCAGGCACTGGCTGATCAGCGGGTGGGCGCGCAGGCTGTCTTCCAGTTGCGAGGGCACGACGTTCTTGCCGCCGGCGGTGACGATCAGTTCCTTCTTGCGGCCGGTGATCCGCAGGTAGCCATCGGAATCCAGCTCGCCGATATCACCGGTGTGGAACCAGCCATCGGTGATCGCCTCAGCGTTGGCGGCGTCATTGTTGCGGTAACCGGGGAACACTCCGACCCCCTGCGCAAGGATCTCGCCATCGTCTCCGATGCGTAGCGAGATACCCGGTAACGGCAGCCCGACGGTACCGATCTTCGCCTTGTCCGGGACGTTGACCGTGAGCGGCGCAGTGGTCTCGGTCAGGCCATAGCCCTCCAGGACCGTCAGCCCGACGCCGCGGAAGAAGTGACCCAGGCGTTCGCCCAGTGGGGCACCGCCAGAGATCGCGAACTTGGCCTGTCCGCCCAAAGCCTCGCGGATCTTGCTCAGTACCAGCCGGTCGGCGAGGCCGTGCTGCACCTTAAGCCAGAAGGAGGGGCCGCCGGCGTCCAGAGACCGTGAGTAGGCCTGCGCCGTCTGGGCGGCCCAGTTGAAGATCTTCTCCTTGCCGCCGGCTGCCGCCTTGGCTTCCGAACCGTTGTAGACCTTCTCGAACACGCGTGGTACCGACAGGATGAACGTCGGCTTGAACAGCGCGATGTCGCTCATCAACGTCTTCGGGTCGGGTGTGTGGCCCTGGGGTACGCCCGCCGCCACGCACAGCACCTCCACGAAGCGGGCGAAGACGTGAGCGAGCGGCATGAACAGCAGCGTGCGTGATTGTCCGTGCAGGATCTGCGGACCCAGTGCACCGATGGCGTTGCGGCACAACTCGACGAAGTTGCCATGGCTCAACTCGGCCCCCTTGGGCCGCCCGGTCGTCCCCGAGGTGTAGATGATGGTGGCCAGGTCGCTGGTTCGTACAGCGTCCCGCCGTTCCCGGATCGCCTCATCGTCGATGTCCACACCGGCGCTGCTGAGCTTCTCCACCGCACCGGCGTCGATCTGCCACACCTGGGCCAGGCCCGGGACTTGCTCCCGGGCGGACTGCAACACCGCGTGATTGGCGGGCGTCTCCACCACAGCTGCCACGGCGCCGGAGTCGGACAGGATCCAGGCCGTCTGCTCCACCGATGAGGTCTCATAGATCGGCACGGGCACCGCTCCGGCGTACCAGATGCCGAAGTCCATGAACGTCCATTCCGCACGGGTGCGGGACATGATCGCGACTCGGTCGCCCGGCTCGATCCCGCTGGCTACCAGACCCTTGGCGACGGCGGTCGCGGTGGCGTGCATCTCGGCGGCCGTCACCGGCCGCCAGCTGCCGTCAACCAATCGTTCCACCAGGACCTTGTCCGGTGCTTGATCGGCGTGATCAGCGAGTAGGTCGCCGATCGACATCTCCTCGGGTGTGGTGACCACGACGGGGGTGGAATAGGCATCCATGCTGGCTCCGGCGGCAGAACGGTTAGGTGGACTGCCAGCGTACCCAGTTATTGCCGGTCGCTGCAGTCAGCGACACCGATCTACAACACTGCGCCGTCGTCGTCGGAGTCCCTTGGTTGCCGGGGCAGCCGCCAGATCACAATGCCCCAGCCGACCAGGGTGGCTATCAATGCCGTGAGCCAGAGCAGAAATGGTGCCGTTGGCCACAGCACGACCAGTACCACCATTGCTATCGGGCCACCGATGGCGCCCGCCCAGGCGAACAGCTGCAGCGGGTCGATACTGCTCAGTGGTGCCGGCTCCGGTGGCACGTACCCTTCGTCGGGTTCCTCGGCCACGCGGTAGTCGCGCGGTCCCGAACCGGCGGGACTCGGGGTATCGCTCATCCGTGGCAGCGGATCGGGGGCCAGGTCGGCCGTCAACTCGGCGAACCGCCGATCGACCTCGGCTTCCGTCGGTTCGCCGTCGGCATCGGATGGCTGCGACATGCGCCACACCTTAGCTCGGTCGCTTCTGGCCTAGGGTTTGTGGCAGGCCGCCACTGCGCGGACGTTGCAAACCCGAAAGGAAACCGATGTCGACCTCACGACCGATCCGCAAGGTCGCCTTGCTCACTGCTGGCGGGTTCGCCCCTTGCCTGTCCGCTGCGGTTGGCAAGCTGGTGACGCGCTACACGCAGGTCGCGCCGGACGCCGAGATCATCGCCTACCAGTATGGCTACCACGGCCTGCTCACCGGGACGTCGGTGGTCATCGACGAACAGGCGCGAGCGGCGGCGGGTCTGCTGGACCGGTTTGGTGGCAGTCCCATCGGGAACAGCCGGGTCAAGCTCACCAATGCCAAGAACCTGGTTGAGCGTGGTCTGGTTGAACCGGGTCAGGACCCGTTGCAGGTCGCAGCGGAACAACTGCGTGCCGACGGCGTTGACGTCCTGCACACCATCGGCGGTGACGACACCAACACCACGGCTGCGGATCTGGCGGCGTACCTGGAGAGCAACGGTTACCACTTGACCGTGGTCGGCCTGCCGAAGACGATCGACAACGACATCGTGCCGATCCGGCAATCGCTGGGGGCGGTCACCGCTGCGGAACAGGCTTCGATCTTCGCCCAGAACATCATCGGCGAGCACCGGTCGAACCCGCGGATGTTGATCGTGCATGAGGTGATGGGCCGTCATTGTGGCTGGCTGACCGCCGCCGCCGCCCGCGACTACCGGGCTTGGCTGGAGACCCAGGAATGGAACCCGTCGCTGGGGCTGACCAAGGACCGCTGGGACGTGCACGCGGTGTATCTGCCGGAGATGCAGATCGATATGGCGGCTGAGTCGCAGCGTCTGCGCGCGATCATGGATGACATCGGGAATGTGAACATCTTCCTGTCCGAGGGCGCCGGGGTGCCGGAGATCATCGCCGAACTGGAGGCCGCCGGGGAACAAGTGCAGCGTGATCCGTTCGGCCACGTCAAACTGGACACCATCAACCCGGGCGCCTGGTTCGCCAAGCAGTTCGCCTCCCTGATCGGAGCCGAGAAGACCATGGTGCAGAAGAGTGGCTACTTCTCCCGCTCCGCGGCGGCCAATGACACCGACCTGGCGCTGATCTCCCAGATGACCGACCTGGCGGTGGATGCGGCGCTGGCCGGGACCTCCGGCGTGATCGGCCACGATGAGGAACGCGGTGACGAACTGCGCGCCATCGAATTCGATCGCATCGGCGGCGGCAAGGCATTCGATGTCAGCGAGCCGTGGTTCGGTGACCTCCTGGGACAGATGGGCCAGCCGCTGGTGGCCGCCAGCGGCGATAGTCACTAGCCAGCGATGTGCGTGCTGATAGTGGTCGGGCACGGGGCGCTCAGCGGCCTATCCTGATCACGTGAGTGTGCACGTCGAAGAAGTTCATGACGCCAGCTTGGACAGGTGGCGTGGCCTAGAGGCGCGACAACAGCCGGCCTGGCCGGACCGTGGTGCGCTGGAAACGGTGACGGCGCAGCTTTCGGCCCAGCCTCCGCTGGTTTTCGCGGGGGAGACCGATGTGCTGCGGGAGCGGCTGGCGGCAGCTGCCCGCGGAGAGGCGTTTCTGCTGCAAGGCGGCGACTGTGCCGAGACCTTTGCCGAGCTGACCGCCGACAACATCCGGGACAAGATCAAGACGATCCTGCAGATGGCGGTCGTGCTGACCTACGGCGCTTCCATCCCGATCATCAAGATGGGCCGGATGGCAGGCCAGTTCGCCAAGCCGCGTTCCTCGGACACCGAGACCCGAGACGGCGTCACCCTGCCCGCCTATCGCGGTGACATCATCAACGGATTCGAGTTCACCGAGGCGGCCCGGCAGCCGGATCCGCAGCGGCTGCTGGACGCCTACCGCGCCTCGGCGTCGTCGCTGAACCTGATCCGGGCATTCACCCAAGGTGGGTACGCGGACCTGCGTCAGGTGCACGAATGGAATCGCGGTTTCATGACGAATCCGGCCTACGCCGCCTACGACGCGTTCGCCGGCGAAATTGACCGGGCGATCCGGTTCATGCAGGCCGCCGGTGCCGATTTCGATGCGCTGCGGACCGTGGAGTTCTACTCCTCGCACGAGGGGTTGCTGCTGGACTATGAGCGCCCGCTGACCCGGATCGACTCGCGAACCGGTGCAGCGTACGACTGCTCGGCGCACTTCCTCTGGGTGGGGGAGCGGACACGGCAACTGGATGGTGCGCACGTCGACTTCTTCTCCCGGGTCCGCAACCCGCTGGGGGTGAAGCTCGGTCCGACGGCGACCGCCGCCGACGCCATTGCGCTGATGGACCGGCTGAACCCGGACGGCGAACCGGGACGGTTGACGTTCATCACCCGTATGGGCGCCGGCAAGATCCGAGACCTGCTGCCATCCTTGGTGGAGGATGTCAGCGCCGACGGCCGTCCGGTGACCTGGGTATGTGACCCGATGCACGGCAACGGCATCACCTCGGCGAACGGCTACAAGACGCGCCGGTTCTCCGACGTCATCGACGAGGTCCGGGGCTTCTTCGAAGTCCACCGCAGCCTCGGAACGGTTCCCGGTGGCCTGCATGTGGAACTGACCGGTGACGACGTCACCGAAGTACTCGGCGGCTCCGAAGAAATCGACGACGTGGGCTTGACCCGCCGGTACACCACGTTGGTCGACCCTCGGCTGAACCATCAGCAATCGCTTGAAATGGCGTTCCTGGTGGCGGAAATGCTTCGAGAAAGGTGAGGTGAAACGGCGTCCGGAGGTAGCAGAAGAGCCCGTTGACCACACGGTCGATGGGCTACTACCACCCGGGCAGCATCAGGTCGCCGAGCCGCCGGTGATGCACTACGGCCGGGTGCCCGAGCGCGACGTAAACGACTGGACGTTCACGGTCGGGGGAGCCACGGTGACCGGCGTCGAACAGGTCTTCGACCTGGACCAGGTGGTGGGGCTGCCACAGACACGCCAGGTCTGCGATATGCACTGCGCAACGCGGTGGAGTGTCCTGGGTGTGCACTGGCAGGGAGTCCGGGCACGTGACGTCATCGAGCTGGCCCCACCGGCGGCAGAGGTCAGCGATGTGCTGGTGTTCGCCGAGTTCGGCTACGCAGCGAACGTTCCGCTAGCGGACCTGCAGGACGCCGGGGCGTTGCTGGCGACCCACATCAACGGCGAGCCGCTGACCGCAGAACGTGGTGCACCGTTACGCCTGGTGTTGCCGCAGCTTTACACCTGGAAAGGTCCCAAATGGCTGCGGGGATGGAACTACCTGGTGCCCGGTGACGCCGATCAGGGGTTCTGGGAACAGCACGGCTATCACCCGCGCGGCGACCCATGGCTCGAGGAGCGGTACTCCACACCATCCTGAGGGGCCGGGTGTCCCGGGCTGGGCGCGGCATCGTGGTCGGCATCCCGAGCCGAACGCGGCGTCGCGGTAGCTATACCGGCGAATAGCGACCGGAACCGCGCGTTCGCGGCTACACCACGGTCAACACGATCACCGTCCCCCGGGGGAGCATGGAGCCAGGCTCGGCGGACTGGCTGTGCACGGTGCCGAACAGCCCGCCCAGCACATTCTCCCGCTCCACCTGGAATCCCAATGACTCCAATTGCTCTTTGGCATCGTCGAACTGCGTACTGAAGACGTTCGGCACCTCGACCAGTTCCGGACCTTTGGAGACCACCAATGTGACCAGATCGCCACGGAGGCCCTCGCCGACGACGTCTTGGCGCAGTACGTGCCCGGCGGCGACGGTATCGGAGAACTCTTCACCCTCGGTTTGCGGAACCGCTCCGGCTGCCTCCAGTGCGGCAATGGCCTCGGTGACTTCCTGGCCGGTGACGTCGGGAATCTCGATCGGCTCCTTGCCTGCCGATACCAGCAACGTGATCGGCGTGTCATGGTCGACCACGCCCCCGGCCGCGGGTTCGGTTCCAAGGGCTTCACCTGCGGGAACATCCTGGCTCCAGGGCCGGTCGACCAGCACCTCGGCATCCAGGCCGGCACTCGCGAGCTCAGCTTGAGCGTCGTCCTCGCTCAGGCCGGCCACGTCGGGAATAGTCACCCGGAGCACTCCTTGGGAGACGATCACCGTGATCTGGCCGCCGCGCAGATGCTGATCGCCTGGGCCCGGAGTGGTGGTGATGACGTGTCCCAGAGGGACCGTGTCGGAGTAGTCGGTTTGGCTGACCGGATCGAACTGTGCCTCGGTGAGGATCTCCATCGCGCTGCTCTCTGCACGTCCGGTCACGTCCGGAACCGTGGCGTAGGCGCCCGGGCCCATCGTCAGGTACCACCACAGGCCGCCGCCAGCCAGGAGCAGTGCCAGCAATAGTGCCAGTAGCAGTTTGATCCTGCGTGCACGCCGGGTCCGGCGCAGCGGATCGGCTTCGGCCGGGGGAGTGGCTTCATGGACGGCGCCGACGGGCAGCGCGATCGTGCCGGTGCCACTGCGCACGGTGGTGGTCAAGCCTTCCCGCTCGACGTCGTCGGTTGCCTCGTCCGCGATCTGCGCCACCTCGTCAGGCTCGACGGCGGCCCGTACAGCGAGCATGGGCTCGTCGAACCCGGCGCGCATCTGACGAAGCTGTGCCAACGCTGCGTCAGCGGACCGGGGTCGGTCGTGCGGGTCGTGGGCAGTCAACGCCGCTATGTAGTCATCGACCTCGAGGGGAAGCCAGTCGATCTCCTCCGATGGCGACGGCACCCGCTCGTGCACATGCTGATAGGCCACCTGGATCGGAGTTTCGCCCGCAAACGGCTGATGCCCCGTGAGCATCTCGTAGAACATGACGCCCACCGCGTAGACATCCGCCCGAGCATCCGCCGAACCCGAGGTCACGATCTCGGGTGAGAGGTAGGCCACGGTACCGAGCAAGGCACCGGTGGTTGACATCGTCGCCTCGGTGACTGCCCGGGCCAAGCCGAAGTCGGCCACCTTGACCGACCCGTCCCGCGCGATCAGGACGTTCTCGGGTTTGATGTCCCGGTGCACCAGTCCGGCGCGATGGGCCGCCGCGAGCGCATCCAGAACCGCGTCCAGGATCTCGATGGCTTCGCCCAGGGCCAGCGCGCCAGCCGATGTGAGCCTGCGGCGGAGCGTCTGACCATCGATGTACTCCATCGTCAGGTAGGAGACGTCACCCTCGATGCCCTGGTCGTAGACGCCGACCACCCCGGGGTGGGACAGCCGCGCCGCCGCGCGTGCCTCGCGGCGGAACCGGGCCACCACATCGCTGCCGTCGGCGAGGTGAGGGTGCATCATCTTCAGTGCGACCCGGCGGTCCAGCCGTCGGTCTTCCGCTAGATAGACGGTGGCCATGCCGCCTCGCGCGATGCGGGACATGATGTGGTAGCGGCCATCGACGACCGTGCCAATCATGGGATCGGTCACAGTTGCAGCCACGTGCGAATTGTATGAGTGAGGTCCGCCTAAGTCCCGATCCGCCGTACGCGTGTCCGAGGTTCTAGGCTCTGGGTCATGAATAGCGACGACCTTGCGATTCGCGAATTGGTCGGGGACTGGCTGAGCATTCCCGAAGCGGCGGTCCGTCTTGGTGTGCGGGACCGGGATGTGCGCAGCATGATCTCGGACCAGGCCCTGCTGGCGGTCCGACTCGATGACCGTGCCCCGCAGATTCCGGCCGCATTCCTGGTAGCCGACCCCGTCACCGGCGCGGTCACAGTGCTGGCAGGTTTGCGCGGGACGGTCATTCAACTGGCCGACGCCGGGTACTCCGACACCGAAATGGTGCGCTGGCTGTTCCAGCCCAACGACGAGCTGGCTGACACGCCGGTACAAGCGTTGATCAACCTTCGCACCCACGCAGTACGCCGGGCCGGGCAGGCGTTGGCCTTCTGACGGCGCGATTCAGTAGGCGCGTGCGACGGCCGCTTGTGCCAAGTCTCTGATCGTGGCCCGGGCAGCCTCGGGCAAAGCGATGGCTGCCAGCGCCTCCATGGCCTTCGCATGGAGATTGGCGATCAGTTCCTCGACGGCGGCCACGGCACCGGACCGCTCCAGGATCTGCCGCAGATGGGCGACCTCGGTGGCATCGAGATCATCGCTGCCGACGGCGGAGCGCAACCGCTGCCGGTCAGCGGCGTCTGCGAGGGTCAGGGCCAGCGTGACCAGGACCGTGCGTTTGCCTTCACGCAGGTCGTCACCGGCTGGTTTGCCGGTGGTGCCGGGGTCCCCGAACACGCCCAGCAGATCGTCGCGCAATTGGAAAGCTTCCCCGATCGGCAAGCCCACGGCCGCCAGATCGGCCAGCATGGAGCGGTCAGCTCCGGCCATGGCCGCGCCGATCGTCAGCGGATGTTCGACGCTGTAGCGTGCGGACTTGGCACGGATCACTCGGTGCGCTCGATCCAGGTCGGCGGCCGGATCGGCTGCCCACGGCGCCGACTGAGCATAGATGTCCAGGAACTGTCCGACTGTGACCTCGGCCATCATGGTCTGTACCAATCGGTGCGCAGCCTCGATGCCGGCGGCGGTTCCCAGCTGGACCGCATGGTCCAGCTCCGAGGTCGCCGCCACCAGCAACAGATCTCCCAGCAAGACCGCTCCAGCATCACCGAAGCTGTCACCGTGGCCTAGCAGGCCGAGCCGACCGTGGTGCTGCGTGAATTGGCGGTGGGCCGACGGGCGTCCGCGACGCGTCAGGGAACCGTCCATCAGATCGTCGTGCACCAGGGCAGCCATCTGGAAAAGTTCCAGCCCGGCACCCAGCCGGACCTCTGCCGGGGCCAACGCGGCACCCCCGGCGCTACGCCAGCCGGCTGCGGCGAATGCGGCCCGCAACCGCTTGCCGTGCCGGAGCAGGTCTGCTCCGACGGCGAACATGGGCTCGATCTCCGGGCCGAGATGCCCGAAGTCATCGGCGAGCCGGTTCCACGATTCCAGCACCTGTGCGGTGACCGCGGCGGGCAGGTCCGGTAGGGGGTCGGGCACCCGATCACACTACCGCTAGCTCACCCACCGGCAGATGACGCTCAATCCACAGCGCAGTGCTCTGGAACCCAGCCGTCCACCGCCGCCCGGGCGGCACTATTGCTCGGCTGTCCCATGCGGTGCAGTGGCTCGATGGACCATGACATAGACCCCGGGCCGATGCCCCTGAATCCGTACGATCCGACCGAAGTGCTGGCCTACCTTCCCTATCGGTTCGGATACGCACCAACCCAGTCATTGGTGGCGCTGGCGATCCTGGAGCCGGAGCCGGGCCGTTGGGAACTGGGCCTAGCCGCACGCCTGGACCTGGTGGACCTGGCCGATCCAGAGCTGTTCGCGTTGGCCGTAGCCGGAGTTGCGTCGCAGATGGATCAGGATCCGACTGCGTTCAGCCTGACCGTGGTGTACTCCGATGCGCCGCTACAGCAAACCCGAGCTGGACGTGGGCTGGCCGGCACTGTGCTGGCGCGGTGGCTATCGAATTTCTCCTACGCCGACGCCGGCGCGACCTGGCTGGTGGCTCCGGACCACTTCGGTGCGCTGCAACCATGCGAGACGGCTACCGCGGATGAGGCTACGACCCAGTATCCGACCGCAGTCCTGGACCAAACGGTCATCGCGGCGCATATGGTGCTCGCCGGGCAGGTACTGGCCGGTTCGCGGGAGGAGTTGGCATGCCCGCGAGACTGCGAGTCGCTGCGCCGGCGGACTGCAGCTCGTGCTGCTGCCCGGGAGCGGCGTGCCATGGCGGCACGCTCCGCGGTTCAGCGTGGCCGGTGGCGGTCGCGCATGATGGACAGCTACGGCGCTACGTTGAGGTCAGTCTCGGACGACCCGGAGTTCATGCCGGAACCAACCGTCCTGGGCCGCCTCGCAGCCGCGCTGGACGACCCCGAGTTGCGCGATGCCCTCGCGGCGTGGACCCTCACCGGCGCCCGGCTAACGCCGGGAAGCACCGCCGTGCTGGATGCCTTCGAGGTCGTGATCACCGGTACCGGACGGCAACCGGCCACAGCGCACCTCAACGCGGCGGCGCGGGTCCTAACCGAGATGGTCCGGCATTGCGCCCGAGGTCGCGCCGGATACCCGTTGGCATTGTTGGCCTGGCTCGCCTGGTGGCGTGGGGATGGGGCACGCGCCGATGTCCTGCTCAGCCAGTGCCTGCGCGAGGATCCGGGCTGCCGGCTGGCGCATCTGCTGCGCGATGCGCTCGACGGCGGGATCCGGCCGGGTTGGGCGCGGCCAGCCGCCGTTGTGGCACCGGTGCGCGATTGACCGCTACTCTCTGCCCAACGCCAATCGACCACATGGGAGGGGCTAGTGCCGGTCGTTATAGGTTTCATCCCGACTGCTGAAGGTCGGGCGGCGCTCGAATCGGGGATCGCGGAGGCGCAGCGCAGGAGTTCGCGTGCCGAGGTGATGGTGCACGCGACCCGAGGGTCTGAGCCCTCGGATCTCGACGCTGCCGTCACCGAAGCCTCCGAGCTACTAGAACGAGCCGGTGTCGATTTCGGCGTCCATAAGCTGGAGCGGGGCGGCGATATCGCCGACGACCTCATCCATCTGGCCGAATCGACCCAGGCCGCGATGATCGTGATCGGGCTCCGGCGACGGTCACCGGTCGGGAAACTGATCCTGGGTTCAAATGCGCAGCGAATCCTGCTGGACGCCCCCTGCCCGGTGCTGGCCGTCAAGCCGCACCCCCGCTGAGACCCACCGTGGGTCTTGCCGCCCGTCTGCTGTGCGCCGTGGTGGCGGATCTGCTTCATACCGTGGCGGTGGCAGTTGCCAGTCTCCCGACCGCTGAAGCCAGTGGCATGGGTCGTATTCCCTGGGCGTGCCAGCGGTCGTAGACGTGCTGTTTGAACACCTCGGGGTCACAATCCCCGCACTTGGTGCTAGGGATCATTAGCTCGGGTATGTAGCTGATTCGGTATCCGCGTGCGACAAAGTTCGCCACCACCCGATTGACACAGGTGTCCATCGCGTTGCCAAAGACAATCCATTCCGCAATGGCGAGTTCATCGATGAGCCGGTCGATATTGGGGTTGTAGCGGAAGAGCTCTGCCTTGTTGTTGGCCGGATCGAAAGGAGTTCCAGCAGGACGCCGCCCCTTCTCCACGAAATAGTTGCCGAACTCGTGCACACGCGCCCGCCATGCCAGGTCATCGTCGGCCATCGGCACGAACAGGACGTCTGCGTTCAAGGCGGAGAACGTCGATTGTCCGAGCATGTTCCCGTTGACGCAGGTTGAGGTGACTGTAGGCACCCCATGCTCCTGTGCCACGTGCAGGAGACGTTCTACTCCCTCACGGTAGGGCTGGCTTCGGGGCATATAGCCCCAACCGCCAGTGTTCTTGATCTGCCGGGTGTCGACGTCGAATAGCGCGATCACGAGATCAGCCCATTCGGGTTCATTCCGGTGAACTGCGGCGCCATGAGTTCCCAGTCCTCATCGGTCATCTCATAGTCAATGAATGTGCGGTAGAAGTCCTCCGCCTCCTGCTTCACGTCGATGTCGGTGAACAGGTCCGGGTACATGATCTGAGCCATCCACAACACCGCGAGGGGACCTTCGATTGCCGAGTTCCAGCGGCCGATCCCTTCCGGGGTGAGGTAGACGTTGCCAGACTCGAATGCCGTAAGGTCGGCGAATCGCGCATCTGAGGACCAGTCGTTGGCGGTACTCGCCGCTGCTTCGTCGAATTCCCCGTAGAAGTTGATCTGGAACATCATGTCGGGGTTCCAGTCGACCAATTGTTCTGCGTCGATCTCGGCGAAGAACTTCCCACCCATACCGGCGGTGATATCACCGGAGAGGTTGACTCCACCGGCCATCTCGACAAGGTATCCCCAGATGCCGTTGTTGCCGTAGACCTCGAGGATGTCGCCGCGTAGGGGAACCACGGTCACTCGTTCCTCCTGCGGTATATCGGCGACCCGTTCGGCGACCAGGTCGAACAGCCCGTCGGCCCACTGGTAATAGTCGGCTGCGACGTCTTCGGTTCCGGTCAGCCGTGCCACCAGGTCGATCTCGTCGTATGACTGGCGGAAGACATCTGCCGAATCTTCGACGTCGATCCCGTCGACGACCACCGGCAGGTCCAGGTCTCGCATGTTCTCGTTCGCGATCGACGCCGTTTGTGGCGAGATGATCACGTCCGGTGCATCCTGAAGGAGTTCCTCGACGTTCACCTCGTCGAACTTCCCGTAGTCCTTGATGTCGATGGTCTGCGGAAAGGCATGCCTGAGCCACACGAAGTTACTGGTGTCCGCCATCCCTGTGACCTTGTCGATCTGACCAAGAAGAACTGCTGCACCGTAGGCGTTCTTGTAGGAAGTGATGACGATGCTGTCCAGTTCGTCCGGGGGTGGGACCATCACCGGGGTGCCTTCGAGGTCGAGGACCTCGACGAGTCCATCGACAGCCTCGGCTTCGTTGGCTGTGGAGTCTTCTTGGGGGCTGCTCT
>JBKDZO010000063.1:0-3672 GCA_047971285.1 Beutenbergiaceae bacterium
TCACGCCCCACCGTGCGGCGGGCGATCCAGGAACTGGTGGACAAGGGTCTGTTGGTGCGCCGCCGGGGCATTGGAACCCAGGTGGTGCACGGTCAGGTCACCCGCAGTGTGGAACTGACCAGCCTCTACGAAGATTTGCAGCGCTCTGGTCAGAGCCCCACCACCACGGTGATCAGCCGCGATATCGTGGATGCGGATGAGCAGGTTGCGACGACGCTGGGTATCGCGGTGGGGGATCCGGTGGTCCACCTGGTGCGATTGCGCTCGGCGGACAAGGTGCCGATCGCTGTGCTCGACAACACGTTACCCTCGGAGTTTGCGGAGCTGTCGGAGGCGGACTTCCAGGAGCATGGCCTCTATCAACTCTTCCGAGCTCGCGGGGTCAATATCCGCGTTGCCAAACAGCGGATCACTGCCCGGGAAGCGACGGCGGCTGAGTGCGAACTCCTCTCGCTACCCAATGCATCACCGGTGCTGGCCATGTCGCGAACCGCGTTCGATAGTTCTGGGCGGGCGGTCGAATTTGGGCAGCATTGCTACTCACCTGATCTGTACTCGTTCGAGATCACGCTGGTCGATAACTAGCTGAGCAAGCATGTACGTATGAGCTAACATACGCGAACCACCAAGGAGGTTCGTATGACTGGTCGTAGATTGCGCGTCGGATTGGTCGGCGTGGGCTGGATGGGGCGGCTCCATTCCAAGGCCTACTCGCTCTTGCCGATTCACTACCCGGACATCGACGTCGACGTGGAACTGGCGCACGCCGCCGATCCGCTCCCCGAGCATCAGCGGCAAGCCGCGCAGGAACTTGGCTACCGCCGCGTCAGCGCCGATGCGACCGCCGTCTTCGCCGATCCGGACGTCGATATCGTCTCAATCTGTTCCCCGAACTTCCTGCACCTGGAGCATGCGCGTGGTGCGACGGCGGCGGGCAAGCCGTTCTGGATCGAAAAGCCCATGGGGCGAAGCCTGGGTGAGAGCCAGCAGATTGCTGATGCTGCCCAGGCTCGCGGGCTGGTCACCGCTGTGGGGTTCAGCTACCGCAACGTGCCGCTGCTCGAGCACCTGCGTCAGGCCATAGCTGCCGGTGAGCTAGGCCGGATCACGAACGTCAATGTCGAATTCATGGCCGACTACTCCGCCGATCCGCGTGGGGCGCGCACCTGGCGCTTCGAGCGAGACAAGGCTGGCTCGGGGGTGCTGGGCGACTTGATGAGCCATGGTGTTGACCTCGCCGAACATCTGGTCGGCAGGATCGAGGCCGTCGCTGCCATCACCCAGACCGTGGTGACCGAACGTCCAGAGCCCCTGGCAGGCGCGAGCCATTTCGCCACCGGTGATGGACCGGCCACGCTCTTGCCGGTGGAGAACGAAGACCATGTGGCCTTCGTTGCGCAGCTGGGCGGCTCCGTCGCAGTGTTTGAGGCCAGCCGTGTGGCGCTGGGCCGCCGGGCCGACTATAGGGTTCGCATTGCCGGAACCGAGGGGAGCGCGGCGTGGACCTTCTCCCGGATGAATGAACTGGAATGGACCAGGCAGACGCCCGCGGGTATGGGTGGAGTGCGCATCGAAGCAGGCCCGGGTCACGGCGAATACCACCGGTTCCAGCCGGGAGCCGGACTCTCGATGGGTTTCGATGACCTCAAGACCATTGAGGCCGCGCGGTTTGTCACCTCGGTGCTGCACGGAGAGCAGTGTGGAGCCAGCGTGCAGGACGGCGTCCGGGCGGCCTCGGTCGTCGACGCGGTTGAGCGTGCTGCCGCTGCGCACACCTGGCTGGATGCGCGTTAGGTCAGGTGTCGGTCAGACCCCGCTCGCCGGGGCTCGCTGGGTGTGAGGCGCCGTGGGCGCCCGCCCGCACCTGCTGCTCGGTGAGCGGTCGCCCTCCCGGGCTGCGGAGTGGGTGAATCAGCGTTCGTTGCCTCCGGGCCGCAGTCCGGGATACGTATGCTTGACAGGACATTTGAGACCGCTCTAGTATCGCCACCAGGGTTCAGTCCTGTTCGACGGAGAGCAGTTCGCTTCCACGTCAGTTTGATGCGGAGGCTCGCCGGCGCACATACCCTGGGTTCCTGGTTCCAGTCGATTGGAAGCGGGGGCTCCGTGAGGAACCACACCGCAGTGATGAACCACATCGAAAGGAACCGCAGTGAAGCGATCAATCAACATGGGGATTGCAGCAGCCGCCGTCGGTCTGTTGGCCTTAGCAGGGTGCACAGCTGACACTGGTGGCAACGGCAATGGTGACAGCGGCGGCGGTGACAGCGGCGCCAGCAGCGACCGCGACCTGAGTTTCGCCGTGGTCATCCACGGTGACCCGGACGGATCATTCTGGAACGTGGTGAAGAAGGGCGCCGAGGATGCCGCCGCCGACTACGGCGTCGAGGTCACCATCACCGGTGACCAGGAAGGTTCCGCCCAAGCTACGCTCATCGACTCGGCACTGGCTAGCTCCCCAGATGGTCTGGTGGTCTCGCTGGCCAACCCGGATGCGCTCTCCACCTCGCTGCAGGCCGCCGCTGATGCTGACGTTCCGTTTATCTCCATCAACTCCGGCGCGGAGGCAGCCGCCGACCTTGGATCGCTGGGCCATGTCGGCCAGGACGAGACCATCGCCGGTGAAGGTGCGGGAACCGAGATGGCGGCAGCGGGTGTCACCAACGCCATCTGCCTGATCCACGAAGCTGGCAACATCGGCCTCGAGCAGCGGTGCGAAGGCTTTGCCAACACCCTGGGTGGCACCGTGACCAACATCCAGGTTGACCTCAACGACCCCACTGCTACCCAGTCGACCGTTCAGTCCACCCTGCTGGGCGACCCCTCCATCGATGGTGTGCTCGGTCTGAACCCCTCGGTGACCGCCACCGCGCTAGAAGGTGTCAAGGGCGCCGATTCCGACGCCACCGTGGCCGGCTTCGACCTTGACCCGGATGTGCTGGCCGGTATCGAGGCCGGGGACATCCTGTTCACCGTTGACCAGCAGCAGTACCTGCAGGGCTACCTGCCGATCGCCATGCTGGTGCTGTACTCGGAGAACCTCAACACCGTTGGTGGCGGGCTCCCCGTGCTGACCGGGCCATCGTTCGTGACCGCCGACAACGTCGGAGCTGTCTCGGACCTCATCGAGAACGGCACGCGCTGATCGATGCCGAATAGCCCGACGGGCGACATCGCCACTGCCCCCGCGTCTGCGGACGCGGGGGCACCCGATGACCGCCTCACCCAAGTTGGCAGGTTCCGCAAGGTCATCATGACCCCCGAGGTCGGGGCACTGGCGGCGTTCATCATCATCTTCATCGGTTTCACCGCGATGAAACCAGTCATCGCAAGCACGGCGGGCATTGCTAACTTCCTCGATCCCGCCGCCACGCTCGGCATCATGGCTATCGCCGTGGCAATGCTGATGATCGGCGGGGAATTCGACCTCTCCGCCGGTGTGATGACCGGCTCCACCGCCCTGGTCGCGGCGATGATCACCACCGAACTCGGCGTCAGTATCTGGATCGGGATCGCAGTATCGCTGGTCTTTGCCATCGGTATCGGTTTGTTCAATGGGTACCTGGTGTACCTGACCAAGCTCCCCAGCTTCATCGTCACCCTCGGCACCATGTTCATGCTCTGGGGCCTGAACTATGCCGTCACCCAGTACGTGACCAACTCGGTCACCGT
>JBKDZO010000064.1:0-18019 GCA_047971285.1 Beutenbergiaceae bacterium
GTCGGCTCGGTTGACTCGGTCGGCTCGGCGGATGGGCTCGGCTCGCTCTGACTCCCGTCTGGTGGCTGAGCTGGATCGGCCGTAGTGCTCGAGTCGGGTTCGGGATCCAGCATCGGCACCACTGGCGGCACCCCATCGGGAGCGAGCGGCTCGGTGTCGGCGTCGTAGGCATCGCGCAGGTTTGCTTCCACCTGGTCGTAGAACGCCTCATTGTCACGGATCGCGTCGATGACGTACCCGCCGTAGAAGTCGACCAGGCTCACCAGCCGACCGGTGATCCGAGCCTGCGCCAACGGCGTATCGGCCAGAACATCCGATGTGCGCCCTACTCCGCCGGAGCCGCGCGTGGCACCCCACACGGCGGGGACCAGCAGAGCCACCACCAGCCCGATGGTGATGGCCGGTACCCCTTGCTGTCGCCAGGCGCTGTAGACCGCCTTGCGCAGCACCCCGTGAGATGCCAGCCGGGCCAGCGCAATGAGAGTCAGCAGGACACCCCAGGCGACCACGGTGCGGCCGATGGCGTCGCGGCCCAAGCCCTCAGCCGCTGCGCTCACCGCGGCCCCGGGGTTGGTCAGGAACTGGGTGTAGCTGTTCAGATCCGCAGTCAATCCGGCAACGGGATTGACCTCATCAGCCGATAGCGCATCCGGGATCTCCTGCACCACCACATCGACGCCTAGGCCGAACGGCAGCGGAGAATCGATGATGAATGCGCCGAGCGGACCCATGTCGATCCGGACCTCGGAGTTGAGGGTGGTCGAGTATTGCGCCACGTGCGGCCCCAGCGAGCCGGTGAACTGCGCGGTCCACACGCCAAACACGGTCGCCAGTAGCCCGGTCCCAAGGATCACCGCCGTGGTACGGACGGTGCGGCGCAAGGCTGTGCTGCGCTCATGCCACCACGGCCACCGCTGCCGCTTCGGCTCAGCAGTGGCCACGGTTGCCTGCGGCCGACTGCTCCATGCCACCTATCATTACCCATCGCCAGGCCGGAATTCACGGCAGCGGCATAGCCGGTCGACCATAATCCAAAGATGTTGTCCGCCGACTACCTGCCCGTGTTCCTCGCGGTCGCCCGCACCGGGCGGCTGGTGCGCGCTGCGGAGGAACTGCGTGTGGACCACACCACCGTGGGTCGGCAGATCACGGCCCTGGAACGGGCGATGGGACACCGCCTGTTCGATCGCACCCCGTCCGGCTGGCGGCTGACCAATGTCGGGCAGAGCCTGATCGCACCAGCCGAGGCGGTCGAGCGGGCATTGCTACAGGTGCGCGAGGTCGCCGATACCGGGCGCTCCGGGCTGACCGGATCGGTCCGGATCCTATGCCCGGACGGCTTTGGCGCCTTCCTGTTCACACCAGCGCTGGGACAGGTGCGCCGCGACCACCCCGACCTCATCGTGGAGGTCGTCACCTCCACATCGCGGCTTGAACAGGTGGTCCGCGACTTCGACATCGCGGTAACACTGGAGCAGCCGACATCACCGAAAGCGGTCACCAGGCCACTGATGAGCTACCACCTCGGCCTGTACGCCGCACGCTCGTACCTGCAACAGTGTGCTCCCATCACCGCCGTCGCCGACCTGGCCGAGCACACGGTCATCTGGTACATCGACCAGTTGCTGGACGTTCGCCCGTTGCACGACATGGACGGCGTCCTCGCGCGCCCGGCAGACATCCAATCGACCAATGTGGTAGCCCATTGGCAGGGCATCCGCGCCGGCTACGGCGTGGGACCGCTGCCCGACTACATCGGAGACACCGACGAGCAGCTGGTGCGGGTACTGCCCGAGGTCAGATCCCGTCAGACCTATTGGGTGGTCATCCCCCGGCCACACCAGCGGCTGGCGCGGGTCAACGTGCTGGTGGAGGTGCTGGACGCCATCGCCGCCGAACACGCTCCCTCGGCCGACGCCTAGGGGATCACCAATGCCCGGCCGCGGACCTCCCCCCGCGCCAGCGCCGCAAACGCGTCGTCGGCCTGCGCCAGCGAGAACCGGCGACTGACCACCTCCCGGTATCGCAGCCGCCCGGTAGCCGCCAGATCGATCACGGCGGGCAGGTCGGCACGGGTACGTCCGCCGTAGTTCGGCACGATCCGCAGGCTGCGGCGCACCAGGTGGTTGATCTCGATGCTGGCGGTGGTGCCGGCAGAACTCAACCCGACCGGGACCATCCGCCCTCCGGGCGCGAGCAGTTCCACCGCCTGCCGGAACGTATCCGGGTGCCCCAGGACCTCGAAAGCGACATCCACGCCACGGCCCTGCGTCAGCTCCATCACCGCGGCATGAGCATCGCTGGTACGCGAGTTGACCGTAGCGCTCGCTCCCAGGTCCGCAACCGCTGCCAGCTTGTCGTCGTCGACGTCCACCGCAATGACCGTCCGCGCCCCCAGCGCCGCCGCGATCTGTACCAGGTTGCTGCCCACGCCGCCAACGGCGATCACCGCCACCGATTCGCCCGAGCGCAGGTCGGCGGCGTGACGCACAGCCCCATACGCCGTCAGCCCGGCGCATCCGAGCACCGCGGCAGCCTCGACATCCATGCCGTCGGGAAGCGCAGCGAGCGCAGTGACCGGCAATACCACGTACTGCGCCAGCCCAGCCATGGAATACATCGAGATTCGCTCACCGGCGGGGCTCGCGAGCCGGCTGCTACCGTCCAGCAGGTTGCCGCCCAGCCGGTTCTGGACGAAGAAGACCTCGCACAGGTCGTCCCGGCCTCGCGCGCAGTCCCGGCACTGGCCACAAGGCATGATGAAGGCGCCCACCACGGCATCGCCGACCTCCACTCCGGCATGCTGGGTGCCCGGCCCAAGTTCCAGCACCCTGCCCGATACCTCGTGCCCCATGACCGCGGGCAGCGGAAAGCCGATACCACCCTCGATCACGTGCAGGTCGGTATGGCACACGCCGCACGCGGCGACCTCGATCAGCACCTCGCCGGTGGATGGCACCGGCATCCGCAGCTGTTCCACACCCATGGGTGTTCCGACCTCGCGGAGCACGACCGCGTCCATGGTTGGGCGCTCATTCATCATGCATCTCCCGGGCGTATGGCGTGGTGGTCGAGGGTGACGAGCAGGTCATAGGACTGGACCGGCTGGTCCACGTCGCATTCCTGGGCGATGGCGCGGGCGGCCCGGTGCGTTCCACCGGTCCCCTCGACCAGCACCAGCAGTTCCTGCTTCGCTTCGCCTTCAGCGGCACCCTTGCCCTCGGCGGTGCTCGCCTTGGCACTGGTGGCTGCCACATCGGTCGCCGCCACGTGGACTCCCGTCAGGTCGCGGTCGGTGAACAGATCGGGCAGTATCCGCCGTGTACGGTCGACCACGGCTGGGTCGGCCGGCGCTCGCAGCACACTCAGTTCGCTCCCGCTGGTTGCGCCATGGGACAACGCCACGTCCAGTACTGCACGTTGCGGTTCCACGAAAGCGGCAACCGCGGCCCGGGTGAGCTCGGTGGGCGACTGAAGCCGCCGCAGGTACTCCGCGGAGGTGAAGACGCCGACATCCACGACTTCGTACAGGGTCAGGTGCTGCCCGGCGGCGGACCGGTCACGCTGCCGGTACCGGCGACCGCGCAGGAACCCGGGCGTAGACACCCGCTCGGGTAGATGTTCGTGGGTGTACCAGGCCTCCAGCAGGCCCTCGTCCTCGGGCGCCACATCCACGATGTACACCATCACCGCACCCCCGAGCAGGCCCGAGTGGCCTGTGGCATCCCAGGCCGTGGGCAGATCGATGGCCGGACTCATGGCGCCACCAGGGTGTGGCGCATGGTTCCCACCCCAGCCATCCAGGTCTCCAGGACGTCACCGGGATTCAGGTACTGCGGGGGTTTTCGTCCAAGTCCGACGCCTGCCGGGGTGCCGGTGAAGATCAGATCCCCAGGCAGCAGTTCACACACCGCTGACAGCGCGGCGACGATGGCCGGGACGTCGAAGACCAACAGTGCGGTGGTGGCCGACTGGACCTGATCGCCGTTGACATGGCAGGTCAGCGCCACATCGTCGGGGTCGGGGAACTCATCGATTGAGGTCACCACGGGCCCGATGGGCGCGAACTTCGCATGGGACTTACCCAGCGAGAACTGCGGGGCGGGCGGGCGTAGCTGCAGCTCACGGTCGGACAGGTCCTGCCCGACCGTCATTCCCGCGATGGTGGACCAGGCGTCAGCCGCATCGATATCGCGACCGCCACGGCCAACCACCAGCACCTGTTCGACCTCCCAATCCACGCTGCCACCCGGTAGCCGGATATCGCCCGCAGGGCCGGTCAATGCCGAGGCGAACTTGGTGAACACGGTGGGAGATGTGGGCAGCTCGGCTCCGGATTCGGTCACGTGGTCGGTGTAGTTGAGCCCGATCGCGAATACCTGTCGCGGCCGCGGCACCGGCGCACTCAATGAGCCCAGGCCCTCAGGGAGGTCGAGTGTGGCCGGGCTGGCCCAGCCGGTCGCGGCATGCCAGTCGGCGAACTCGTCCCATCGAGCCCAGATCGCCTGCGGGTCGGAGGTGAACCGGCCGCTGGTCGCCTGCTCCAGGTCGACTAGGCCATCGGCGGTGACCACGCACAGCCGTCCGTCACGATTGCAAACACGCATGAGGGTTCCCTTTCAGCCGACCAGTTGGATGTACCAGAACCGGACCGCGGCGGCAGTGGCGATCACCAGTGCGATCAGCACCAGGGCATTCATCCAGCCATTGAGCCGGAACCGCCCCATCACCTTGGTGCGGTTGGCCAGATACCACCAGGTGGCGATCACGATCGGCACGAACGTGGAGTTGAATGCGGCACCCCACTGAGTCCACTGGAACGGGTTCAGGTCCAGAATCGGGACCATCAGGGCGACCGCGAGCATGATCGCCTGCACCACCTTGAACCTCGGGGCGGCGATATCCCGATCCCATTTCAGCAGGTCACTGACCACATAGCCGGCGACCTGCGTCTGCACCGCCAGCGTGGTGATGCAGGCACCGAACAGCCCGAGTGCGAACAGCTGGGTGGCGAAACCGCCCGCAAGCGGTTCCAGCGCGGCCCCGGCTTCCAGCGCGGAGGTGACCTGGATCCCGGCTGGGAACAACGTGGACGCGACCACGATCAGCACCGCGAACTGGACCACGAGGAGCAGCATGTTGGTCAGTCCGGTCTCGAATCCCATCAGCTTCAGCGTCTTGGTCCCATAGCCACTGGAACGGCTGGCATAGGCCTGGATGGTGGGTACGTTCACGGCCAGCGCCGAGCCGAGCACTGCGGTGAACAGCAGCACCTCCGCGCTGTCGCTGGGCAGGGTGAAGGTGAAGGTCTGAGTGAAGAATGCACCCCAGTCGACCGGCACCACGAACAGTGAGAGCAGGTAGGCCAGGGTGAGCGCGAAGATCAGGTATTTCAGCACGTTGTTGGCGACCTTGATCTTGCCTGGCAGCAGTGCCAGCGCGGCGGCGATCAGGATCGCCCCGGCCATCCACCACCGGATCGACAGGAAGGGCAGCAGTGCGTTCAGCGCCAGCCCCGCCAGCACCACGTTGATGGTGTGGAACACCAGGTTGACTATCAGGATCGCGACCCCGTTGATCACCGCCAGTGCCGGATGCACATGCCGGCGCATCGCATCGATCGGGTCGAGTTGGGATACCAGGGTGATGCGCACGCACACCACGGTGGCCACGTAGGTCGCCAGCACCGCCGGGATGAACACCCAGCCGAACATGAACCCCGTCGCGGCGGCCAGCAGCACCGAGTTCGTGACCGTGGCGGAGCCGATGTTCAGCCCGCCCGCCAGGAACGCAGGTCCCGACTTGGCCACCAGGCCTCGAAACGTTGTCGGTGACGCAAGACCGGTTTCTGCTACGGCCCCGTCGTCATGTGCTGTGGACTCATCGGTCGATGACATGTCGCCTCCTTTGGCGCTGGGTGGTACTCGATTCGATGGGGCAGGATCGGCCCTGGGGGCTAGAAGCGCCCGCCGCGCTCCTGGAACTTGGTCGGCTTGCCGATCGACTCGCCGCCGGCGCTGGTCCAGCCAGCCACCCGGTCGATCATGTCCAGCAGCGGAATGCGCGGGTAGCCGAACAACTGGTGGGCGCGGCTACCGTCCAGCACGTAGGCGGTGGGCTGCTCCTGGCCGACGAAAGTGGGGTCGATGCCGAACCGTTCACCGAATCGTTCGGCGAGCCATCGGATCGGCACGATCTCGGGCCCGGTGATGTTGAGGTACGCGGGCGGGGTGTCGGCGACGATGAGGGACCGCAGCGTGTACTCGGCAACGTCGCCCTGCCAGATCACGCTCGCGTGACCCATCGACAGGTCGATGGGCTGCTGGTCGTGTACCGCGGCGGCGATCTCGGCGAGCACGCCGTACCGCGTCTCGATCGAGTACCCCAGCCGGAACACGGTCAACGGTGTCCCGTTCGCGCGGGCGAAGTGCTCAAAGACCCGCTCGCGCCCGACGCAGGAGGCGGCATATTCCCCCCACGGTCCCACCGGATCCTGCTCGCGGCTGCCGCCCGCTGCCACCGGCGCCATCGGGTAGACCAGCAACGTGGAGTACATCACCGTGCGGGCATCCCGATACCGCTGAGCCAGGCGTCCGGGCAGGTAGCTGTTCATCATCCAGGTGTGGTGCTCGTTGCCGGTCGTCCCGAACTTGTGCCCAACCATGTAGATGTGGTTCTCGACCTCCGGCAACGTGGCCAGGGCAGCATCGTCGGTGAGATCGGCCACCACCGGATTCACCCCGTGCTCCTGCAACTGGCGTGCAAGCTGTCCGTCGGAGAACCGTGCGATCCCGTGTACCCGTGCCGAGGAGCCCGCCTTCTGCAACGCCTTCGCCGCCAGGATCGCCACCGTGGGACCCACTTTGCCACCCACGCCCGTGACCGCGATGTCACCGCTGATGTTCGCCATATCGGCGACCAGCCGGTCGCTGGGCTCGGTCATCTCTGCCATAAGTTCGGCGGTGGTCAGCATGCGTCGGCTCCTCAAGTCTCATGCGGACACTCCCAGTGACGGGCGCTGTTGAGCTCGCTGCTGCACTGCGGTGTGACCGGCGTCTCGGTTGTTGTCATGCTGCCGCAGTGCCATAGGCAGGACAACGGCCAAAACCACCCGACGTTGTGCAGAACTGCACACTGAAGCGGCCACCGTGCTGCCGCAGTGAACGGGTTGCGTCGCGCTGCGGGGCTATTGGCGCCGCACGATCGCTTCCGCCAGGCCCTCGGGGTCGTGGTGGTGCTGCGGGTCGACATTGAGCAAGATCTGGGCGATCGATCCCTGGAACCGGCCGCGCGGAACGCCGTAGTCCTCGACCACGGGTGCACCGTTGTCGAACCCGATATCCATGCCTTCCGAGCTGGAGAACAGGTAGCCGCAGGTGTTGTCCACCCGGCCTTGCGCCACCTGGGCGCCATCGGCGAACACCAGCACGGTCGCGCCTTTGCCGACTCCCCCGCCGTCATACTGGAACTCCACCCGGACGGTGTGTTCGCCCGGTTGCAGCGCGGTATCTCCGGCTACGAAGTACCGTTCCCGGCCCACCCAGTCATAGCAGTAGCTGGGCACGCCATTTCTGAGATAGACCGCCCAGCCGCCGAACCTGCCACCTTGCACGATCAGGGCACCGTTGGCGTCGCCACGTTCCACGGTGAATTGCGCTGTGATGGTGTGGGAGCGGTTCTTGACGTCCAACGCCACGTTCTCGCCCAGATGGCTCATACCCGGGTACAGCGTCATCTCCGTGGCTCCGGGCACCTGGGCGGTGGGTCGGCCCGCCGCGTCGGCGTTGAGCCGGTCGGTCTTGCGGTCATCCATCGGGAAGACCTGGTACTTGGACCCTTCCAGCAGAAACAGCTCCTGCAGCTTGCGGAGCATTTCCGGATTCTGCGCCGCGATATTGTTGGACTGGCTGTAGTCCTCCGGGCTGTACAGCTCCCAGGAATCTTCCGCAAAGGTGATCTCGGCCGGGGTCATCACCCAGGGCACGTTGTGCGCGGTACAGGCCGACCATCCCTTGTGATAAATCGCCCGGTTTCCCATGACCTCGAAGTACTGCGTATCCCGAACATCGGGGGCATCGGCATTGTTGAACGCCTCCAGCATGGAGGCGCCCTCCAACGGTTTCTGGTCCACGCCGTTGACGGTGCGCGGCTGGGGAATATTCGCCGCAGCAAGCACCGTGGGGGCGATGTCGATCACGTGGCTGAACTGGGTTCGCACCACACCGCCCTCGGCGATCCCGACGGGCCAGTGCACCACAGCGGCATTGCGGGTGCCACCCCAGTGGGACGCCAGCTGCTTGGTCCACTGGTAGGGCGTGTTCATGGCATGTGCCCAGCCGGCGGTGTAGTGGTTGAAGGTCATCGGCGAGCCGATGTCGTCGATCTGGGCAAGCATGTCCGACACCGGCTCCGGGACCTGGTTGTAGGCGGCCCATTCGTTCAGCGTGCCGTCCATGCCACCCTCGGCGCTGGCGCCGTTGTCACCCATCAAGTAGAAGACCAGAGTATTGTCCAGCACCCCGATCTCCTCCAGCGCATCGACCACCCGGCCCACCTGATCGTCGGTGTGGGTGGCGGAAGCGGCGTACGCCTCCATCATGCGGGCAAACAGCCGCTGTCGATCCGGGTCCTGATCCGCCCAGGCCCCGATGCTGTCCGGGCGCAAGGTCAGTTCCGCGTCCTGGGCCACGATGCCCAGCTGCTTCTGCCGGGCGAGCGTCTGGATGCGTTGCGCGTCCCAGCCCTGGTCGAATTGGCCACGGTAGCTCTCCAGGTACTCCCTGGGAGCATGGTGCGGCGCGTGCGTGGCACCGAAGGCCAGGTAGGTGAAAAAGGGCTTGTCCGGCGTGATCGCCTGCTGTTCACGCACGTAGTTGATGAGTCGATCGGTGATATCCACGCTGAAGTGGTAGCCAGCCTTGTCAGGGGTCTCGACCCGGCTGGTGTTCTGGAAGATGGTGGGATTCCATTGGTCGGTCTCACCGCCGAGGAACCCGTAGAAGTGCTCGAAGCCCTCGCCGGTGGGCCAGTGATCGAACGGCCCCGACATGCTGGTTTCCCACACCGGAGTCTGGTGCCATTTGCCGAACGCGGCCGTGCTGTAGCCGTTTTGCCGCAGGATCTCGGCCAACGGCGCCACCGATGGTGGCCTACTGGAGGTGTACCCGGGGTCGGACGTCGCCAGTTCGGTGAGGATCCCCATCGACCCGCTGTGATGGTTGCGTCCGGTCAGCAGCGCGGCACGGGAGCAGGAGCAGATGGCGGTGGTGTGCGCTCGTGCCATGGTCACCCCGGACGCGGCCAGGCGTTCGGAGGTCGGCATCCGGCACGGGCCACCGAATGAGGACGGGGCACCGAAGCCCATGTCGTCGAGCAGGATGATCAGTACGTTCGGCGCACCCTCCGGTGGCCGGATGGGGCTGATCGGGTCTGGGCGATCGGAATCTCGGGTATCGACCAGTGCCGCCGGTCGGCGGATCGGTTCGACTATCGGAAGGCTGGTGCGATACGCCTCGGACATGGTGCGACCTCCATCGACCCGCAATCGAATCTGCAGCCGTTCATGCGACAACTATTCCTGCCGGACGACCTCCGACACAAGGGCAGCAGGGGCAGGAAAGCCAACTTCGACGGGGATCTGAGACGGCGGACGGTCGCCAGCCCCAGGTCAGGCGCTCTTGCGCTTCTTCGCCTGCTTCCTCGCGGGTGCGCCGTCAGGCTCATCGGCCGGTTCGGCGGCGCGCTGCGCGCGGGTCGCCTCGACAGAGCGGCGCAACGCTTCCATCAGGTCGAGCACCTCGGCCGGTTCCTCGGCACTGGTCCCGAAGGTTGCCTCGGTGTCGATCGAGTCGCCTTGCTCGATCTTGGCCTCGATCAGGGTCCGCAGTTGTTCCTGGTAGCCGTCCTGATGCTCGGCCGGATCGAAATCCCCTTCGAATCCTGCCACCAGGGCCGCGCTCATCTGCATTTCTTTGTCGCTGATCGTCACCGGCTCATCCAGCGCCGGGAACTGCGCTTGCCGGACCTCGTCAGGCCACAGCATCGTCTGCAGCACCAGCACATCATCCTTGACCCGTAGCGCACCGAGCCGGGTCTTCTGCCGCAGGGCGAAACTCACGATGGCCGTGCGGTCGGTCTGCTGCAAGGTACGCCGCAGCAGCACATATGACTTGGTCGAGGCCGAGTCCGGCGAAAGATAGTACGAACCCTCGAACATCAGCGGATCGACCTGATCATTGGGTACGAACTGCAGCACATCGATCTCGCGGCTCTTCTCGGCGGGCAGCGCCGCCAGGTCATCGGCGGTCAGGACCACCGTGGTCTCGCCCTCGGCGTACGCCTTGTCGATGTGCTGATATGGAACCACTTCCGAGCACACTTCACACTTGCGCTGGTACCTGATTCGGCCGCCGTCGGCATCGTGGACCTGGTGCAGCCGAACGTCATGGCTCTCGGTCGCGCTGTACAGCGAGACCGGCACGTTCACCAGCCCGAAGGTGATGGCACCCTTCCATATCGCTCGCACCGCTCGGCTCCTATCGCACGTATTGCCTACTTGTCACACCTGGATGGTTGTACCGGGCAGGATAACCGGATGGCACAGGAACGTCAGGAGCAGACCGTCACCATTGACGGGGTGCACCTGAAAGTGAGCAATCTCGACAAGGTGCTCTACCCGCAGACCGGCACTACGAAGGCCGACGTCCTGCGCTACTACGCGACCATCGCCGAGGTGATGATTCCCCATTGTGCCGACCGGCCGATCACCCGCAAACGCTGGCCCAACGGCATCGATGGCGAGATGTTCTTCCACAAGAATCTGGGCGGTGGGACGCCCCAATGGGTGCAGCGGGTCACGGTGAGCCACTCGGAAGCCCAGCACACGTACCCGATCGCCGATGACCGGCCGACCTTGGCTTGGCTGGCCCAGATCGCTGCGCTGGAACTGCACGTACCGCAGTGGCGTTTCGACGCCGATCAGCGGCCCCTCAATCCGGACCGGATCGTGCTCGACCTGGACCCCGGCGACGGCGTCCCCATCACCCAGGTCGCGCATGTTGCCCGGCTGGTCAGGCAGATCCTGGAGCAGATGGGGTTGCCGTGCTACCCGGTGACCAGCGGCAGCAAGGGGATTCACGTATACGCGGGCCTGGATGGCAGGCACAGCTGGGAGCAGACATCGGCGTTGGCCAGGGAACTGGCTCGCAGCCTGGAGGCCGACCACCGCGATTTGGTGGTGTCGCAAATGTCGAAGGCTGCTCGCAGCGGCAAGGTACTGCTCGACTGGTCGCAGAACAATGCCAGCAAGACCACCATCTGCCCATACTCGCTACGCGGCACGGCGCGACCTCATGTCGCCGCCCCACGCAGCTGGGAGGACCTGGCCGACCCGCAGCTTCGCAACCTGGAATGGGACGAGGTGCTCAGGCTGGTCGCTCAGCGTGGCGATCCGATGGCGCCGTTGGGGCGCACTCCGGGTGCCGGGGCCGAGCGTGACCGGTTGGCCGTGTACCGCGCCAAGCGCGACCCGGCTCGCACCGGTGAACCCATCCCCGAGCACCACGGCCCCGATGATCCGCAGTCACGCACCTTCGTCATCCAGGAGCACCACGCCAGCAGGCTGCACTGGGATCTGCGGCTGGCCCGCCACGGTGTGCTGGTCAGCTGGGCCCTGCCCAAGGGGGTACCGGTCGATCCGGAGGTGAATCACCTGGCGGTGCAGACCGAGGACCACCCGCTGGAGTATGCAACGTTCTCGGGCACCATTCCGGAAGGTGAGTACGGTGCCGGCGAGATGACCATCTGGGACTCGGGCAGCTACGTGGCAACCAAGTGGCGACCCGGCAAGGAGGTGATCGTCACCTTGACCGGCCGACCCGACGGCGGTTTGGCCAACGGACCCGGGCGCACCTGCCAGGTCGCTCTGATCAAGACCGGTGAGAACTGGCTGATCCACTTGATGGAACCACCGAAGCAGCGGATCCGGCCGCCCAAGCCGATGCTGGCCACCGCCGCCACCGAGGTGCCCGGAGAACCAGGTTGGGTCTTCGAGATGAAATGGGATGGGGTGCGCACCCTGGCCGAGGTGGACGGCGACCGCGTGCGGTTGCTTTCCCGGAGCGGCCTGGACCAGAGCCTGCAATACCCCGAACTGGCCGTGCTGAGCGACCTGGTGGCTGCCAACCGCGTGGTTCTCGACGGCGAAATCGTTGCCCTCGACGAGGCGGGGCGGCCAAGCTTCTCGCTGCTGCAGCCGCGCATGCATGCCACCCGGGAACCGGAGATCGCCCGCGCCGCCAAACGCAACCCAGTACAGCTGATGCTGTTCGATGTGCTCTGGGTGGAGGGCAGTTCTCTGATGGCCGAACCGTACAGCCACCGGCAGCAGGTGCTGCAGGCCCTGCTGGCCGAGCATCACCTGGTGCATGTACCACCGGCCGTCGCGGACGGTCAGGCTGCGATGCGTACCAGTCGCGAACTCGGGCTGGAAGGAGTGATGGCCAAACGCAGTGATGGCCGGTACCAGGCCGGGCGCCGCTCCCCCGATTGGCTCAAACTGAAGCACACCACCACCGCCGAGGTGGTGGTCATCGGGTGGAAGGAGGGCTCCGGCTGGCGCACCGGCCGGGTCGGGTCGCTGCTGCTGGCCATGCCTGACGGCCAGCCCGGGACCGACCTGCGGTACGTGGGCCGGGTCGGTACCGGGTTCAGCGCGCGCGAAACCCTCGACTGGTTGGAGCGGTTCGAGCCGATCGGTCAGGGATCCGCACCGGTCACGGGCATCCCCGCCGACGATGCCCGTGATGCCCATTGGCTACGGCCGATTCAGGTGGCCGAAGTGGAATATGCGGGCTGGACCTCCAGCAGCCGGTTGTGGCACCCGCGTTGGCGGGGCTGGCGACCGGATAAGTCAGTCGCGGACATTTCCGCCGGCTAGGGCGGCCTCGCGAGCACGGTGCGACTGCACGAAGTACTCGATGGCCAGCCGGCCCAGGGTCAACACCGCGAACCCGGCTGCGGGGTACAGAAACAGCGTTGCCACCCCGGTGATCACCCAGCTGCTGCCACCGTAGGAACTCAGGGAGAACGCATCAGAGAAGTTCGCGATGGCACGCAGCAGGCCGGTGAGAACCAGCGCCCCGGCGAGCACCATGACCGCGATATGAGCGGTCTTGGCGATCTTCTCGGTGATCGGGATACGGAACGAGGTGTCGAACAGTCCGGGGCTGGCGGGCGGAGCTTGGTAACCCTGGGGCGGCTGGTAGCCCATGGGTTGCGGCGGCGGCTGCTGAGACGGGTGCGGCTGCTGCTGAGACGGGTGCTGCGGCGGCTGATATTGGCTCATGCGGGGATCTCCTCACGTACTGCGCTAGTGCGTTCTTAGGCTGGTCCAGGGCGAGCCTACGATGTGAACGGGCACCGAGCTGCACAAAGAGGAGCACACGTGGCAACTGGAACCGGGTTCTTACGCACCACCGGCGACGGCTTGGAACTGACGTTCAGCCGGGAATTCGATACCGACCGGGCGGACCTGTGGGCTTGGCTGACGGAATCGGACAAGCTGGCACAGTGGATCGGCAGCTGGACCGGTACCGGTGGTGTGGGGACGGTGGTGACGTTCACCATGGGATTCGAGGACAGCGCCGAACCCGAACAGGTCACCATCATCGAATGCGACCCGCCGCAGCGGCTGCAGGTTGAGTTCACCAGCGAGGCCGGCACCTGGCACCTGCAGGCCGATGTGAATCCGCGCGGTGCGCAAACCGTGCTGGAGTTCAACCAGCTGCTGGATCAGGGTGACGACATCACCACCGTCGGGCCAGGCTGGGAGTACTACCTCGACCGATTGGTGGCGGTGCATGCCGGGCGTGAACCCGCACCGTTCGCGGACTACTATCCCGCCCTGCTGGACTACTACCGGGACCTGAGCTAGGCCGAGCCGACTGGGTCACACCGTAATGGTGCCGTCCTGCGCCACCGTGACGGCGACAGGCGGCAACGGCTGCGGTGCTGGGCCGCTGCGGACCTGCCCGGTGCTGAGGTCGAAGGACGAGCGATGGCAGGGGCAGGCCAGTTCTCCGTCCCCGGGCTCGACGATACAGCCCTGGTGGGTACAGATGGCGGAGAACGCATAGATCTCTCCGTCGGTCGGCCGCGTGATGAGGATCTCGGCACCGTCCGGGCCTGTGGCCGACAGTGCCCCGCCCACAGGAACCTCATCCCGATGAGCAAGCGTCCCGTCGGCCGGCGGTGCCGCAGCCGGCTGCGATGTTCCCTCGGACGATCCGGGCTCTGCGCCACCACAACCGGCCAGCACACCGGCTCCGGCGGCGGAACTGACGGCGAGCAGAGCGCGGCGGCTGAGACACTCCGGTGAGCACGATTGCGACATGACGTCAGGTAATACCACCTACCTGGGAGTTTCCTGCGAGCCGGTTGCCGTAGGTCCGCGGCTCAGATGATGCCAAGATCAGTACATGATCGTCGTCACAACCAACGAAGTCCCCGGCTACCGCATCGATGCCGTCATGGGCGAAGTGATGGGACTGACCGTACGGGCGGCCAATATCGGCCAGAACTTCGTCGCCGGGTTCCGTGCCATCGGCGGCGGCGAGGTCACCGAGTACACGCAGTTGGTCTACCAGTCGCGGCAGGAGGTCATGTCCCGGATGGTGGACCAGGCCAAGGAACGCGGCGCCAACGCCATCATCGGCATGCGTTTCGATACCGGGGACATTGCGCAAGCGTTCTCGGAGGTGTGCGCCTACGGCACCGCCGTCGTGGTCAGCCCGATCGCGCAGGGTCCGGGTGCCACCGCACAGTCGACCGAACAGGCCCGACAGCACGGGGCGTACTGATGGGCGCAGAGCCATCGCTGCCCGATCCGCCACCCACCGGAACCGGGTCGGTCCGCAAACGCACCATCGCGTTCGACACCCGCTCGATCTGGCGAGCCGGATGGGTGGTGGTGTCCATTGCGGTGCTGGTGCTGCTGGCGCTGTTCTTCATGAACAACGCAGGCTCGTTCTTCTTTGTGATCGTGTTGGCGTTCTTCGGCGCGATGGCCTTGGAACCTGCGGTGAGCCGACTCGCGCAACGCATGCCCCGCCCGGCAGCGACCGGCTTGGTGCTGCTGGCACTGGCGATAGCTGCCGGGATCTTCATCGCCCTGTTCGGTGCGATGCTGGCCGATCAGGTGGCCTCGCTGATCCGTGCGGTTCCAGGGGTGGCCGATTCGGTGATCGAGTGGATCAACACCCGATTCGGTACCGACTACGCCGTGGAGACCATCCTGGGCGACCTGGGCATCGATCGGAGCACGATCACCAACACCGCCGCTGCGGTTGCCGGCGATGTGCTGTCAGTGGTGGGCGGCGTTGTCAGCAGCTTCCTGAACGTGTTCGCGCTGCTGTTCTTCCTGTTCTACATGTCGGCCGGGATGCCCACCTTGCGCACCTGGATCGCCGGGCTGGTGCGGCCCGACCACCAGGTGGTGTTCCTGACCATCTGGCAGACCATGCTGGTAAAGGTGGGTGGCTACGTAGCCGCGCGGCTGATCCTGGCGGTGGTGTGCGGCGCCAGCAACGGCCTGTTCATGATGGCGATCGGGGTGCCGTACTGGTTGCCGCTGGCGATCTGGACCGGCGTCATCGCCCAGTTCGTGCCCACCATCGGTACCTATATCGCGATCGCGCTGCCGGTGCTGGTGGGTCTGACCAGCAACGACCCGATGGACGGCCTGTGGGTGCTGGCGTTCGCGATCGGCTACCAGCAATTCGAGAACATCGGGCTCGAGCCACGGATCTCCTCCAGCGCGGTGAATGTGCACCCGGCCGTCTCCTTCGGTTCGGCTCTCATCGGCGTGCAGTTGTTCGGTCTGGCCGGTGCAATGCTGGCGGTGCCGTTCGTGGCGACCATGATGGCGGTGTTCGACATCTACAAGCAGCGCTGGGAGGTCACCGAAGCCACCGAGGACGAGGCGGCCGAACTGGTCCGCGCCGGTATGCACCGGGAGGTCGCCGATGTGAAGGTGCCCGACAACAGCGTGCTGAACAAACCGGTGACAGCACTGGATGACATGGCCGAACCAGAGCCAGCCCCCGAAGCCGAGGCAGCCCCCGAAGCCGGAACCAGGCCACCGGATCGGAGCTGACTGGTCATGGCTGGTCGCCGCCGACGAGTTTCAGCCCGACCACGCAGCCAACCAGCCCGAGGATCAGCAGCACTTTGATCAGCGAAACCGGCTCGGACCCGGTGGCCATGCCGTAGGCCACGGTCAATGCCGCACCGATGCCGACCCACACCGCGTAGGCGGTACCGATGGGGATGGTCCGCATCGCCAGCGCCAAACCGCCCATACTGGCCACGATCGCGACGCCGAAGACGATCGTGGGCACCAGCTTGGAGAACCCCTCGGCCTTCCCCAGCGCCGTGGCCCACACGGCTTCCAGCACGCCTGATATCACCAATACGACCCATGCCAACACGAGAACTCCAGTGGCAAGTCTTGTCGCTGACCGGGTACTTGACCATCGTCCGGGAGAACCATCGCGGCGCTCTGGCGTCAGTATGCCGCAATCGCCCGTAGTCTGGATAGGTGGGGAAAACCAGGAACGAGACCGTCAAAGCGCTGGAGGCGAAGTACCAGTTCTACCGACGGATGACGTTCGCGTTGGCGCTGGTGTGCGTTTTCCTGTTGGTGGTGACCGTGGGCCAATGGACCATGAACGCTGGCTCTGCCACGACGCCGGATACGAGCCTCGCCAGCCAGACCTCTACCCCATCCGCCGATGCCGCCGAGCCCAGCATTGAGGCAGCCAGCGCCGCCGCGACCATCGAGAGCGCCGTCGTGCGCCGTGACGCCAGCGACACCATGGCCATCGGAGACATCGATGCACCGGTGGTGCTGGTGGAGTGGACCGATCTGCGCTGCCCGTTCTGTGCGGCATTCCACCGCGATACATTGCCCACGATCGTGTCCGAGTACGTCGATGCCGGATTGGTACGGATTGAAGTCCACGATGTGGCGTTCTTCGGGGAACAGTCCACCGATGGCGCGGTTGCTGCCCGAGCGGCCGGCAATCAGGGCATGTTCTTCGACTACACCCAGTTGCTGTACGCCAACGCGCCCGAGAGCGGCCACCCGGACCTGACGCGTGAGGTGCTGCTGACCTACGCGCGCGAGGTAGGCATCCCGGATATGGACCGGTTCACCGCAGACCTGGACGACCCGGCTCTGCGGGAGGCGGTTCGGACCAGCACCAGCACTGCCCAGCAATTGGGGATCACCAGCGTCCCGTTCTTCGTCGCGGGCGACACCGCCGTGGCCGGATCACGCCCGGTGGAGGTGTTCCGGCAGTTCCTGGACGACGCACTCGAGCAGGCGCAGTAACCGCCCGCTTCATGGAGATCGGGCTGCTCGGCGCACTGGCAGGGGGCGTATTGACGCTGCTCAGCCCGTGTTCGGCAATGCTGCTTCCAGCGTTCTTCTCCTACGCCTTCGACAGCTCCCGGCAGTTGCTGCAGCGGACCGGCGTGTTCTACCTGGGGCTGATCACAACCCTGGTGCCGCTGGGGGTGCTGGCAGGCACGCTCGGCGGCTTCGTCAACGAGCACCGGTTCACCCTGGTGCGGATCGCGGCGATCGTGGTGATCGTCCTCGGCCTGCTGATGCTGGCCAACGTTCCGATTCCCATGCTCACCCGCCACGGTGCCACCGGCACCTCACCGGCCGCGGTCTATGCCCTGGGAACCGTCTACGGGTTGGCGGGGGTCTGCTCGGGTCCTCTGCTAGGTGCGGTACTCACGGTCGCCGCGATCAGCGGCAACGCGCTATACGGCGGTGTAATCCTGCTTGTGTTCGCAGCCGGGATGGCGGTGCCGCTGCTGCTGCTGGCTCTGGCCTGGGGGCGGCTGCCGTGGGTAAAACGACTGGTCAAACCGCGTGAGGTGCGGATCGGCCGGTGGCACAACACCTGGACCGGGGTGATCGGCGCCGTGTTGACCATCGGGCTGGGGG
>JBKDZO010000065.1:0-13836 GCA_047971285.1 Beutenbergiaceae bacterium
GGGGCGGCGACCGGCGGTGCGGGCCTGACCGGGCTGGTTGGGTGTGCCGCGGCTGGTGGGGTGTGACGCTGCTGGTGGGGGGTGACGGTGAGTCGGGTGTGCCGCTGTGGTTGTTCGCCGGCGTCGAGGTAGTACCGGCGGACGTGCTACATCAGCGCAGGCGTTCTCCCACAGCGGGGGTGGGACTCCGCGCGGGTGGGACTCAGCGGAGGGTGGGGAGGGGCCGACGTGTGGCTGCGGCAAGGGTTCGCTGAACCAGCCCAATCAACGCGACGGTGTCCTTCAAGTCGCGGTATGTCACCCGAATGATGGTCCATCCGAGACGGCGCAGAGCGTTCTCGCGCTCCTTCTCCCACAGAACGACGTCGACCGGGTTGCCATTGGCGAGTTCGGCGTACTTCACGGCACCGTCGTACTCCAGTCCCACCATCAGTTCCGGCCAGGCCATGTCAAGTCTGAACCGGCCGGACGGCGTCCGAACCTCGTGCTGCAGGATCGGCTCCGCGATCCCGTTCGTCACCAGCAGGACCCGTGTCTGGCTCTCCCGGGCCGATTCGGCACCGACTCGCGCCAAGTTCAGTACCGACCGCGCGCGCCGTACTCCTCGCCACCCGTGCATGTCCGTCAGCCGATCCTGCACCAGGTCCAGGTCTAGCCCGAGATTCAACGCACCATCGGTGACCGCTACCGCCTCGGGCAGCCAGAGCGATCGCGCGCAATCGAGCACGGTGCGCTCCAGTGACGTGGTCGGCACGCCGTCGAGGATTGTCCGATCGCCAACCTCAACGAACGCGCTGTGGCGCCGGAGGTCTGGATCGCCGCGCCCCACGCTCTGCTTGGAGGGCTGAGTTATGTGGGTGTGGCGCGGAATATGCAGCATCGGCAGGCCCCACACCAGCGCCGCCGACAGATGGCTGATGCACATCGGGAGCGTCAGCTGGCGAGCCACAGCGGCGATCTTCCGGCATGCGCGCAGTTGCGCTGCGACGACATCGGTGGCCTCTACCACCGGGGCGTAGGCGCCCCGGCGGACCCGCTCCAGGATCCCGCGGTGCAGGTTCTGTCGAGTTTCGGACGCCTCAGTCTCGGCGGCCAGGACGAGTTGTCGAGCCGCCATAGCTACCTGGTTCATGCCGAGAGCGTCGATCATCGTGCTGGCTGTCGGCATGCTGGCCGGGTGGGTGCTGGGGATGGAGTGGCATTGGGATCGGCGCCTGTGGATTGACGCGAGCCGATGAGCGTGCCGACCTGATCCACCCCACCCCCAGGTGCTGAGGTAGTACGCACGCGTCGAAGTAGTAACGCCGGACGTACTACCTCAGTGCGTGCGTACTACCTCAGCGAGGAGTGTGGCGGGTGGTCAGGATCTTTCCACCACGGCTGAGTGCATCTGGTCAGCGATCGCGGCGAGGTCGGCGGGATCGGTGTCGATGACATCCCGTTCCCGCACAAGGTGCAGTCCAATGGCGATGTCATCCCAGATGGCCACCAGCTTGTGTTCCGACCCGAACGGCGTCGGGTCCGAGATGATGCAGGTCTCCCCCCGGGCGTCCATGTCGGTGGGAAGAGGCACCACCGTTGCACATCTGGAGAAGTAGTTCTCCCGGTCGTTCTGCTCGATACGGTCTGCCTCAGTAATGACAACCAATAGCTTGTTCGGGTCGTAGCCAGACCCCGCCGTGCACCTATTGGCGCCACCTTCGCCGTCGAGTTCGAACAGACTTCCGTACATCTCGGGCTGCTCACGATCCAGCAGCGCCGAAACCTCGGAGATCGGTAGCAGATCACAAGTCGCGATCGGCGCGATGGCTTGTTCGGTGGGTGAGCAGGCCGTCATGCTCAGTACTAGCGCCAGGGCGGTCAGGGCCAGCCTCGGTCGAGCAAGGCGCTCCGAATGGAACTCAAGCCACCGAACCCATCGGCTCCGTAGACCCTGGACTCGGACGGCTCGGCTCACCAGTTTTGACCCGAGCCGTTTCCGCCACCGGAGGCCTGCTCGCTAGCATCCTGCGACTGGCCCGCCTCACCGTTGCGGGACTCCAACTCCTCTTGGCGGGGGTCGGCCGACTCGGTCGGCGATTGGCTCTGACCGCCCTCGCCGGAGCTCTGCGACTGGCTCGGGTCGGTGCTGGGGTCACCGGAACCCGGCGATTGGCTGGGGTCGGTGCTGGGGTCCGGCGATGGATCTTGACCGCTGTCCTGCTGTTGCTGCTGCTGTTCTTCGGCCTGTTCCTGGCTCTCCTGCTGCCGCTCTTCGGCCTCCTGGGCCTCTTCGCCGCCATTGCCGTCGCTCTCGCCGCAGTTGGACAGCACCTCCTGCGCCTCGTTGTAGCGGCTGGCCGCCATCGCGGCGTCGGAAACCGCGAGTGCTTCGTCGCCCAATCCCTCGTAGGCCAGGGAGAGGTTGGTGCGCACATCGCATTCTTCGCGCCCGGGCGGTTCGCCCGGGGGTGCCTTGGGCACCATGTCCAGTGCAATCTCCAATTCCTGGCTGGCGTTCCAGAAGTCACCGCTGGCATAGATGGCGGTGCCCTGATTGAAGTACGCCTTCCACGGCTGGATCACGTTGAAGAACTCAAGTGCCTCGAACCGTTGAGCAGCGGTGTTGTGGTTGGCCTGCTGGTAGGCGGAAGTTCCGGCCATGTTCAGGCCCACGGCGGAGAGCATCTTCAGGCTGACCAGCAGCACCAGCAGCATCACCGGCGCCGACCAAGCCAACATCAGCTTGCGTTTGCGGCGCAGTTCATTGGCGAACTGCGCGTCCCGAATCTCCTCGGTGGTCTTGAACTGCCCGGGAGGGGGCAATGTATCCAGGCTCATCGGTGCACCTGCCCAACAAGGGTCGCTGTGGAATCGGGTCGTGAGGATCGGCGTGAGCGAGATTGTCGCGAGGACTGCTCCGCACCCTGGTGGCGCCGCTTGGGCACCTCCCGGGATAGATCCCAGGCTTCCCACGCCAGCAGCGCGGCCAGGATCACGACGATCGGCCAGTAGACGTCGGTGAAGGTGGTCAGGTCCCGCCGCCCGTCCTCGGCGATGGCCGCCAGGTCGATTCCGGCGGTCAGGGCCTGCACATCTCCGGGGGTGATCTGGTGGGAGTAGTCGATCCCGAGCTGGTCGGCGATGGTGCGTAGCGTCGTCTCATCGATGCGAGAGATCGCGTCCGAGCCGTTCTGGTCGGTGATGTAGGGGGCGTCGGTGCCGAAGCCGGTGTTGGAGGTGCCGTCATAGCTGCGCATCGGGCCGCCCTCTGTGGTGCCGTAGCCCAGCACCGCGCCACCATCGATCAACGGCGCAAGGTCGGCGAATGATTCGAAACCGTCGGACGTGTCGGAGTCGGAGCCGTCGGTGTTCTCTCCGTCGGAGAAGAAGTACAGCAGCCGGATATTGGACGGGTTGCGCTCGGCAGCGGACTCAAGCGTGTCGCGCAGCGTATCCAGCGGCCGGTCCACCGACGACCCGGCGCTGTAGGCCGTGACCTCTTGCCGGAGCGTGTCCGCCCAACTTTGCACCGCGCGGGAGTCGGTGGTCAGTGGTAGTTGTCGAGTGGCCTGGGAGTCGAATGCCACGATGGCATAGCGGGAGCCGGCCAGTTCTGTGGTCAATGCCGCCATATCCGTGGCGACGCCGGAAAGCCGGGTATTCCCGCCGTTGTAGTCCTCTGCGGCCATCGACCCGGTCCGATCGACGACGAAGTACAACTCGGCGTTGGAGACCAGGCCCTCGGCGTCGGTCGTCGGAATGGCGGGCGTCAGCCCGATACCGACCAGAGCGCCCACGATGGCGGTGCGGCGCAACCAGTCCACGCGCCGTTCGCCGAGGCTGGCCACCGCTCGCCACACCGTGAATCCCAGCAGCGGAACGAAGACCAACAGCAGCAGCCACAGTGGCCACATCATGCGTAGCGTCATGTCCGCAACCTCCACACCGCGAGCAGGTAGATCGCGATGGCGACCACCAGAGCGGCGAAGAAGCGTTCGGGCTTGTCCGTGAACACCACTTCGGAATCAGCATCCAGTTCCGCCGCCTGTTGGGCCGCGATTTCGTCGACCACCCCGGATACCAGCGCGGTGTCACTGGCCTCATAGAACAGGCCGTCGTGACCTTCGACCACTTCCCGGTATTCCTTCTCCTGCGCGGCGGACAGTGACGTGGAGTCCCCGGCGTAGATCCCGAACAAGGAGATATCGCGTTCGGCGATCAGATCACCGGCTTCGGGCAAGGTATACACGGGGTTGCCGCGCACGTCGTTGTCGGTGGCCAGGATGATCGAACGGGACCGCTCGGTGTCGGCTTCGTCGAACATCAGGGCGCAGCTAGCCAAGCCATCGCCGATCAGTGACGACTCCGTCTCGCCCATGCCGGTGGTGCCGCCGAGGTACTCGATCAACTCGTCGTAGTGGTCGGGGTCGAAGGACCAGTCGGACAGGGAGGTGACGTCGAAGTCGAGGATCTCGGCGGCGTACCGAAGTTCCTCTTCCACCAGGGCGTAGTCATCGGTGAGCGGGAACACAGTGCGGGATGTCGAGTTCCAGATCGACAGCGCGATCCGTTCGCCTTGGAACGAGGGCAGCAGTTCCAGGAAACGCTCCACGACTTCGGTGTCGTAGCTGATCATCGATCCGGAGACATCCAAGCAGAGCACGATGTCGCGGGTGGCCAGTTCATCCGAACGCACTTGCCGGTCCACCGGGCGGGTGGCCAGGAATCCGGCCGCCACCGTGGCGCCCAGCAGGACTACCGCCACCACGGCGATCAGCATCCGGTACAGCGACATCCGTGACTTGAACGATGGCAGGTTCACCAGGTAGGACGCGTTCGCCACCCAGGTGACCGATGTCGGCCGGTTCTCCGGACGTCGAGCGAACCACCCCAGCACCGCGAGCACGGCCACCGCCACGATGACGGCGGGCAGTGCCCACGGATAGACGTAGTGGTTCACCATTGTTCGACCACCGCCCGGGCGTTTGAGGTGGCGGCCAGGGCCTCGGCGTCGGAGTCGATGGCGAACGCCGGCTCCTGGTAGTCCTCCAGCAGCAACGTCAGCCGGTCGGTGCCTTCGATCGACGCGATCTCCGAGACGGTGAGGGAACTGGTATCCATCCGCAGCCGCCCGTTAGCGAACTCCCGCATCACGTGGTTGAGGTCCAGGTGGAGCGTGCGCAGGTCGATCTCACCCTCGCGGTAGCGCTCCTCGACCTCGGCGATTGCGGCCAGTGAGGTGGCGCGGAGCCCGTCGAATCTGTCCCGGCGGCCACTGGACTCGGTGTGCGGGCGTTCACGGGTCCGCCAGAACACGAACCACAGCCAGGCGCCCAACAGCACCAGCAGGCCCACCCCCACGATCGGGACCCACGCCGAGTAGGCAGCCGGAGGTACCGGGTCGTGTACTTCAGCGGCCCAGATCGGCAGAGGCTGGGCGAGGTCAACGGCTGACACGCTTCTGCCTCCTCAAGATGTCGATGAGCGCATTGATGAGTTGGTCGTCGTCGTTGGCGGCGACGGCCTCGATGCCCCGACGGCGCAGCAGCGCGGTGGCGTCCTGCCTGCGCCGGGTGGCGTAGTCCGTGGCCTCCGCGACCAGGTCGCGGCGTGATCGCAGGAATTCGGGGATGTCCAGGTGGGTGTCGACGTCGTCGATCACCTCACGTGGGTCGTCGGTGGGTAGCCGGTCGCCGATCTGGATGACCATCACCTCATGCCGCGTCCGCAGGCGCTTGAGCGCCATCTCATGCTCGGGTTCGGGGCGGGCCTCATCGGTGATCACCACCACCAGCGAACGGCGGGTGAACCAGGTCAGGATCCGGTCCAGGACCCGATTCAGGTCGCTGTGCGGGGCCTGGAGCTCGAACATGTTCTCGGTTCGCTGCAGCAGCATCTCCATGTGGGCGTTTCCACCCCGTGCCGGAATCTGCACGATCCGGTCCGCATCGCCGGCGACCATGGCGACGGTGTCGCCGCGGTTGCGCGCCAGGAAGCAGATCACCTCGGCGGCGAACAGTGCCAGGTCGGACTTGGGTCTGCCGTTGGGAGCCGTGGCCGCCATGTTCCGACCGGTGTCCAGCGCGAGCACCATGGCCAGGTTGGAGTCCCGCACGAACCGGCGGATCACCGGTACACCGGTGGAGGCGGAAGCCTTCCAGTCGATGTCGGAGACGTCGTCGCCGAACTGGTACAGCGCCATCTCGTCGAAGTCCTGGCCGTGCCCGGAGTAGATCGAACGGTGCCGCCCCTCCAGCAACCCCGAGGCACGCCGGACCATCGGCAGATCCAGGCGGGCCCGGACCTTGGCCAGACGGGACGTCGACGATGCCACCGGTACCTCCTGTGATCGTGGCTGCTGCAACGGGTTACGGACTGGGAACGGCGGCGAAGATGGCGTCGACCAGAGCTTCCGGTGCCACGTTGTTGGCCAGCGCGTCGTAGGTGCGCACAATCCGGTGGCGCAGGATCGCGTGGCGGAGCGCCTTGACGTCGTCCGGAATGACGTAGGACCGGCCGGACTGCACCGCCAGCGCCTGCGCGATCTGCATCAGTGCGATACCGCCTCGGGGGGACGCCCCGACTCGCACATGCTGGCTCAGGTTGGGCAGCGGTCTCGGGCCACCGCCACGTGAGGTGTTGATGATCGCCACGATGTACTGCTTGATGGCGGTATCGACGTAGACCTTGCGCACCAGGCCTTGCAGGAATTCGACGTCGGCCAAGCTGACCGGCGTCGTGTGCAGCGGCGCGAGCATGGAGCCGTCATTGATCCGTTTGAGGATGTCCACCTCCTCATCCGGAGCCGGGTAGGTGAGCACCTCCTTCATCAGGAACCGGTCCATCTGGGCCTCGGGCAGCACGTAGGTGCCCTCCTCCTCGATGGGGTTCTGAGTTGCGAGCACCATGAACGGCTTCGGCAACGGGTACACCTCGCCGGCGATGGAGGTTTGCCGCTCCTGCATCGCTTCCAGCATCGCCGACTGCGTCTTGGCGCTGGACCGGTTGATCTCGTCCAGCAGCACCAGGTTCGCGTGCACCGGTCCCAGCTGGGTGGTGAATTCGTTGGTGGCGTAGTTGAAGATCTGGGTGCCGACGATGTCGTTCGGCATCAGGTCCGGGGTGCACTGGATGCGGTGGAAGGAGCCACTGATCGCGGCCGCCAACGTCTGCGCGGCCGTCGTCTTGGCCAGTCCCGGTACCGACTCCAGCAGCACGTGCCCGCCAGCCAGAAGCGAACTGACCAACGCCGTCCGCAGGCCCTGCTGCCCCACGATCCGCTGGTCGAACACACTCGCGACCTTTCCGAGCAAGTCGGTGGCGCGCTGCGAGTCGTCGTAGGAAATCGGCGAGGTCTGCGGAGCCAGGCTCGTGGGTGTAATAGACATGAGCTCTCAGTCGAAGTACGCGGTGCCGGACCACAATCACCCGGCATGGACCGCTGCGATTATGCCTCACGGGCCTGATAGAACCATGGTGATCGCCTGGGTAGGGCTGCCCATCGACCGATCCCGGCTAACCTGCTTCGGGTGAGCGCTTCCGAGAAACCGGCTATGACCCAGGCGGAGCCGGTTCCGGTACGCGGGCCTGGTGGAGGTCGGTGGCGGTGGATCGTGGCCGCCGCGCTGTTGACCGTCTGTGCGGCGGTGCTCGCGGCTGCCCTCACCGGTGCGAGCGCACCGACCCTGGTGGCCGATCCAGGTGCGCTGGTGAGGTGGGCGGCACCGGTGCTGGGGGCGTTGGTGCAACTCGCCCAGGCCGTGGTGACCGGTGGGTTGGTGTTTCTGGCGTTGATTCTGCCGCTGCCCCACCGGGCGGAATCCTCGCCGTGGCGGCTGGTCCGGACGGTGGTCTCGGTGGCTGCTCCGGTGTGGGCGCTGGTCACCGTCGTGGACCTGGTCGTCGGATACGCCGTGGTCGCCGGACGAGGGTTAGGCGGTGCAGGCTTCGGCGATGAGCTCGGGTTCTATCTGACGCAGATCGAGACCGGTCGCTCCGGCTTGCTGATCGCCGTGTTGGTGGCCCTGACGGCGGTGGCCTGCGCCGCGATCTCCGGCTATCGGTCCGCGCTGCTGGCGTTGCTGCTGGCGATCGCTGCCGTGCTTCCGGCAGCCTCCCAAGGGCATGCTTCCGGCACCAACAATCACGACCTTGGTATGACGGCGCTGTTCGGGCACGTGGTCGGTGCTGCGATCTGGACCGGCGGGCTGCTGGTTTTGGCTGTGATCGGTTCCCGGCTGGGTACGACGGCGCCGGAGGTGGCTCGGCGTTTCTCCGCCGTTGCGCTGTGGTGCTTTGCCATCGTGGTCGCTTCCGGGATCGCGGCGGCGGTCATCCGGGTCGGCGCTCCCGCCCAGATGCTGACGCCGTACGGAGCGGTGCTGGGGGCGAAGATCGCCGCATTCATCGGCTTGGGCTGGGCCGGATGGTTGCATCGCCGGCGAACCATCGCCCGGCTTCGAACCGGCCGGGGCATGCTGTTCTGGCGGCTGATCGTCGTCGAGATCGCCTTGGTCGCGCTAGCCTCCGGCGCCGGGGTAGCGCTGGCCGCCAGCGCCCCGCCGGTGCCGCAGGAGCCGGTGGGAGAACTGTCCGCGACCGAGATTGTCTCCTCGCGGCCGCCGCCGCCGGAGCCGACAGCCGATGCGATCGCCACCGCGTTCTATCCCGATCTGTTCTTCGGCTTCGTGGCGATCGCGATGATGGCGGTGTACTGGGGCTGGGTGCTGCGGTTGCGTCGTCGAGGCGACCACTGGTCGCTGGGCCGGTCGGTGGCGTGGACGGCGGGCACGGTGGTGTTCGGCTACCTGGTGCTGGGCGCGCCGGCGGTCTATGGGTACGTGCTGCTCAGTGCGCATATGGCGGCCCATATGGCCTTTGTGATGGTGGTTCCGATCCTGCTGGTCTCCGGGGCACCGGTGACGCTAGCCCTGCGGGCGCTGCCCAAGCGCCGCGACGGTTCGCGCGGCCCGCGCGAGTGGCTGCTGGGGCTGGTCCATTCACGATGGGGCCGGTTCATGGCGACCCCGGTGGTGGCGGCAGCGTTGTTCATCATCACGATGGTGGCGTTCTACTTCTCGCCGTTGCTGTACCTGGCGGCCACCAGCCACCTGGGCCATGTGCTGATGATCGTGCACTTCACCCTGACCGGGTATCTGTTCGTGAACGCCTTGATCGGAATCGACCCCGGACCGCAGCGCCCGGGCTATCCGATGCGGCTGATGCTGCTGTTCGCCACCATGGCGGCCCACGCCTTCTTCGGGTTGGCCCTGATGAACACGACCGAGTTGCTGGCCGCCGACTACTACGGCGCACTGGGATTGCCGTGGGGTGTGGATGCCTTGGCCGATCAGCGCGACGCTGGTGAGATCGCCTGGGGGATCGGCGAGATACCAGCCGTCGCCATCGCCGTCGTGCTGGCGATCCGGTGGTCCCGCGATGACGAACGGCTCGCGCGGCGTACCGATCGGGCGGCTGACCGCGACGGCGATGCGGACCTGGCGGCCTACAACGCCATGTTGGCGGGCCTGGCCGCCGCGGATCGTTCCGAACCGGAGCGGTAGCGCCTAGTTCATCCGCACGTTGGTGCCGGTGAGCTGCAGGTGGATACCGCCGGGGTCGACGCTCAGATCGGACAGTGAAAGCCCCGGCGGCAACTCCGCCAGATCGATGGTGGCTACGCCGAGTATGCCGCTGAGATCGATCGGTATATCAGCGGCGGATACCTCGACTCCGCCCAGCATGATCCGGCTGAACTCGACGTTGACCGCGCGGGGTTCGAGCACGAAGGTGGCTGCCGCTTCCACCGGTACGCCGACCAGCTCGGTGACGGCCACCAGCTCGCCGTCGCGTAATTCCAACTCCACGCCTTCGGGGATATCGGTTCGGCGGCTGATCGCTGCCAGCACCGTGCGTGGCGGGGCCGTGCCGGTGGCGGTGACGGCGGATATGGGGTCGTCGCCGCGGGTCGGTAGGCCCTCAATGGTGACCTCAAGGTCGGAGATGGCGAACCCATCGATGATCAGCTCGGTCGCCGACAGGTTCACCTCATCGAGCGAGCCTGCGATCAACTGAGGCGTCACCAGGCTCCCGCCGATCTGGGCCTCGGTTCCCCGCAGGCCCGGCAGGGCGTCGACCAACTCGGCCACCAGGCGATCCTCTGCGCTTGAGCGCAGCCAGCGATCACCCAGCCAGGCCCCGGCAACCACCATCGCGATGGCGACCAGGCCCGCGATGGCGGATTTCAGTCGCATGCGATCAATCTACGGCCCGCGGCAAGTGCTCTGGTGTCAATGGCTGTCTGGTTTCACAGAGCGCCGCCCGCCGCTTCCGGGGCGGACTGGTCACCGCCGCCGTCGCCAATGGTCTCGCGGGCGAGGTAGTCCTCCAGGTGGAACCAGTTCTCACCGGCCCGCTCCGCCACCGTGAGCAGGGTGGTCATCGACGCGACCTCCTCGACCTGTTCCTTGAGGAACCAGAGCATGAACTGCTCACCCAGGGCATCCCCTTCGCTACGGGCAGCATGGAACAACCGCTCGATCTGGGTGGTCACCTCTTGCTCCTGCGCCAGGGCCAACGCGATGGGTTCGGTGGCGGTGCCGAAGTCGTTGCGGGGCTGATCCACTCCGCTGATGTCGATGGTGATATCCCGGTCGAGCATGTACTGCACCAGCATCATGGCGTGATTGCGCTCCTCGACCGACTGGCGGTAGAAGTGGCCGGCCAGCTGGGGCAGGTCCTGGGCGTCGAACCAGACCGCGATGGCGATGTACTGCTGCGAGGCTGAGAACTCGTTGCGGACCTGGGCTTGCAGCAGGGACGTGAAGGTGGCGTCAGTCATGTGCTGACGCTAACCCCGGCAGCCCGGTCCCGCCAAGAGCCCCGGGCGGTGATCTCAGCTGGTGGCTCAGATCAGGCGGCCCCGACGGCGCGCAGGACGAAGCGCTCGGTGGCGGCGATCGCGCGTTCCTGTGCGGCGGGATCGGCAGGGATGTCCCGTCCGGTCAGGCAGGCGTGAACCAGGGGGACGACGACGTCGACATCCTGTGCGGGCAGCCGCCCGGTGTGAATGCCGTCCTCAAGTATCTGCCGCAACAGCTGCTCCACCTCACGCACGTGCTCGCGCAGGCGCTTGGCAGTGTCTCGGGAGACCACCGAGCGCAGGTCCGGGCCCGGGGCCAGATGGTAGGAGGACTTGAGCTGGATCTGTCGGCGCACGTAGGCCCGTAGCCGCTGTTCCGGGTCGGTTTCACGCGCTATCGCGGCCCGCAGTTCGGTCAAGAAGCCGCGGGTCTCGTTCTCGATGAACCCGATGAGCAGACATTCCTTGTCGGCGAAGTGGTTGTACACGGATGTGCGGCCGAGGTTCGCCTCGGCGGCGATGTCCGACATGGTCAGGCTGTCGAAGCCGGTGGTCTCCAGCAGTCGCGCGAGGGCCGCGAACAGCCGATCGCGGACGTGTTCACGATGTTCGACAAGTGTCGAGCCGATGATCTTGGGCACCCGACTATCCTGCCATGACCTGACGGTTGTGCCGAAAATGTCGCTAAAGCTGTTCTTGCAGGTGCTGGACGATCGGCAGGTCTGGATCGAGCCAGTCGACGCTGGTGAGGTCGGCCAGTGGCAGCCACGCCAACGCGTCATGGTCGGCCAATGGCCGTGGTTCATCGTGGATCGTTGCCAGCCATAGCCGCATTCGATAGCCGGAGCTGATCGGCCAATCCCCTCCGCCGGGTGCCACGATCTGCTCGCCTAACGTGGCACGGACGCCAAGTTCCTCGTGTAGCTCGCGGGAAAGGCCGTCGGTATCACGTTCGCCCGGTTCGACCTTGCCGCCGGGAAACTCCCAGCGGCCGGCAAGGGAAGCCGGTGCGCTGCGCCGGGCCGCAAGCAGGCGGGTGGGATGGACGAGGTCGTCCACGATGGCGGCGGCGACGACCAGACGGCTCATAGGTCGAGCCTAAGGGCGCGCGGTTGTCCACAAATTTCATGCACAGCTCTGTGGACCACAGCCATCCCCGCAGGTGATCCTGTGGAGCAAGCTGTGAGCAATATGGGGACAAAAACAGGTCTGTCTCAGCTATTGCGCCAGCGCAGGTCCAGGTCTAGAAATGTCCTATCGAGATCGACCAGTCGATCGCGGAGATGAGGTTCACGACCTTGGCTCAGCGGTACCGATGACGATCCGAACCGAGTTCGGGCCTAGCCCGGACAGGGGAGGGGAGTCGGGGCGCGGGCACAGGACCGGAACCGCCGTCGATGGGATCGAACCGCCGTTTCGGGAGACCGGAACGGAAGGTGGATGAGGACAACGGAGGCGACTCCGGACCGAATCCCGCGGCCGATATCGGGTCGGTAGGAAACCGGCGTTGCTGGGAAGGCTGGACCACGGTTCGGACGACCCGGGCGGTGCGGATGGCACCCGTCAGCGAACGGCCCTAGCGATAGTTCGACGGACGGCCTGCCTGCTCAGGTGGGTGGATCGCCCCTAGCGGGGTGGTCGTGGCCGGTAGCCATCCGGTGCCAGTTCCGTCAGAACACAGCAAGGCCCCTCGGACGCCTACTCCGAGGGGCCTTCGCTTTGTGCTGTCTTCCATTGTCCTGCCTGTTCCCGCCAGATCGTGGCAGCGACACACGACAACCCGACCTCGCCCGGCGGTGGAACAGTCGGTGTGGCGGGTTGGCGGGCTCGGTCGGAACGGCATCGCAAGCGGGCATAGGCTTGCGATGTGATCGAGCTGAAGACGCCCACCGAGATCGAGGCGATGCGTCCTGCCGGGGCATTCGTCGCCGATGTGCTGAGCGCGCTGAAGGAGAAGGCCGACGTCGGCGTCAACCTGCTGGAGCTCGATGAGCTGGCGCACGAGATGATCAGCAACGCCGGAGCCACCTCCTGCTACATCGATTACCACCCCTCCTTCGGAGGTAGCCCGTTCGGCAAGGTGCTGTGCACCTCGGTCAATGACGCTGTGTTGCACGGCCTGCCGCACGACTACGCACTGGCCGACGGTGACCTGTTGTCCGTGGACTTCGCGGTGGCGGTCAATGGTTGGGTCGCCGACTCGGCGTTGAGCGTCGTGGTCGGCACGCCTCGGGAAGAAGACCTGACCCTGATCGCAGCCACCGAGGAAGCGCTCCAGGCAGCCATCGATGTCGCCCAGGTGGGCAAGAAGATCGGTGACATCGGTGCCGCGATCGGCGCGGTGGCCGTCCGCCATGGTTGGGGTGTCAACACCGATTTCGGCGGCCACGGGGTGGGGCGGACCATGCACGGGGAGCCGCATGTGCCCAACAACGGCCGTCCCAAACGGGGTCTACCGCTGCGCCCCGGCCTGGTGATCGCCATCGAGCCCTGGTTCATGCTGGGCACCGACCAGATCTACACCGACCAGGACGGTTGGACGCTGCGCAGCGTGGACGGCTCTCGCGGAGCGCACAGTGAGCACACCGTGGCCATCACCCACGATGGCCCGATCGTGCTGACTGCCCGCAACTAATGGCGTAGTTACTTTCGTGCTCCAACTGTCACCGAACCGGTGTGCCGGGTGATTCACTAGAGCCCAGGTGCCAGCGGCTGCTCGTGATCGCCGACCTCCAGCCGCGGGGAGGGGTGGGCAGTGACGGGTCAGAGGTTGCTGATAGCGCTAGCGTCTGCCGATGCGTTGCAGTCGCGGCTAGTGGCTGGCGAACTGGGCCAGGACGAGCGCTGGGCAGTGCTGGCCCGTGCCGCCAGCACCAGCCCGCTGGCGGTGGAGTTGCTGGTGGAGGAACTGGACGGCTCCGGTACGGTGCGCCGATTCGTCGGCAGATCGCTCATCGATCAGAACGCCATCGACGACGTGTGTCAAGACACGC
>JBKDZO010000066.1:0-69911 GCA_047971285.1 Beutenbergiaceae bacterium
GTCCTCAATGGTCATGGTGTTGCCTTTCTGTACGGCCGCAAGTGCTTGCTGCACGAGGGCGATCTGCTGAGTTGTTCGATCCCGTCGCTCCTGCAATAGCGATAGGTGTGACCGAATCGCATCCTCAAGCGACTCGTCATCATCGAGGGCTACCTGGATGGTCGCCAGGGGCAGTTCCAATGCCCGCAGGGACAGGATCTGGTAGAGCCGGGCTAGTTCTGCTTCGCCATAGAACCGGTACCCATTGCTCGCCACGCGTGACGGATACAGCAGCCCGATCTGCTCGTAGTGGCGAAGGGTGCGACTGGTGAGCCCGGTCGCACGAGCGACATCCCGGATCGGCCACTCCTGTGCTGCTGACGTGTCAACCGGTCTCTTCTCCGTGCTCATGGGAGAGACCATTCCAGTTGACGTTGCGGCAGAGTCAAGCCGGTGGTGAAGGTACTGGCCTCGATTGGTCTTGGAGACCGAAGGAAAGGTTGACGCGCCGGGCATGGTGCGTTGAGGGCAGATCGCGCGGGTGAATCTACGGTGTGAGGAGAACGATGCGGGGAAAGTAGGTGCCGTAGCGTCCGCGATCTCGCGTGAGCAGGCGTAAACCCGCCACAGCTGCGTGTGCGCCGATATAGAAGTCGGGAAGCGGACTGGTGCGCTCACCGCCGCGACGTCGATACGTCAGGAACGCCTTCCCCGCCAGAAATGCCGCTCCCCACGGGAGGTCATCGCGACGAAAGTGAGCTGGGGGCAACGCATTCTCGAGATCTTCAATGCGATCAAAGCCGATCGAGACCTCGGCGTACACAAGCGGGTTGATGACGACGGGACCGTGATCAAGTGCGGAGGCGAGGGCACTCCGCGACCAGGCACCCCACGTCGGATCATCGGTGACGACGTCAAGCAGCACGTTGGAATCGACGAGTGTGGCCTCAGTCACGCAGCAGCGCCATCAGCTCATCGGTGGACTGCGTCGACGTAGCCTTCCCTCGCATCCGCTCGACCAGGCGCTCACCGCGCGATGTTGCCGGGGTTGCGTGGACGATGCGAAGCGTCGGGCCGTCGGCAACGACCTGGACCTCATCACCCTCGACAAACCCGTGGCTCCGGCGAAGCTCGGCCGGAATCGTCACCTGACCTTTGCTGTTCAGTCGCATGGGCTGCCTCCTACGTAGCAAGTGTAGTACGTAGGAGGTTGATTTCGGGTGATCAGGAGGGCGGGCACTGCTCACCCAGGAAGTTGGCGATGTCGGCGACTTCAGCTGGGCCGATGCCGTGCCCGACGGCGTAGGTGTGGGTGCTCGCCGTGGTGTGCTGATCGAGGAATGCCAGCAGTGCAGCGTTCCGCGACGCGGGAATCACCGGGTCCATGGGGTCAAAGCCCACGAACACCGGTGGCCTTGCCTGCGCCAACTGGGAATCGCCGTCGAGCGGCTGCTCCAGCATCAGCCCGGACAACAGGACGCCCGCAGTCACCAGCTCCGGCTTCGAGCGCATCACCTGCAACGCCATGGCGGCCCCCTGGGAGAACCCCAGCACCGCTAGGGCAGTAGTGGCTCCCTCGCGCAGGTTGGTCAGCCAGCCCACCAGAGCAGCAGCGGCGGCAGCGGCATAGGCGGTATCGGGGTTCAGGTCCGGCAGGCCCAGCGGGAACCACGCATACCCGCCGAAACCCCCCATCGCCAGCGGCGCCCGCACGCTGGCATAGACGAACTCCTGCGGCAACTGGGCGCTCAGCCCAGCCAGATCCATCTCATCGGCGCCATAACCATGCAGCATCACCACCAGCGGCCGAGTTGCCAGCGCCTCGGCTCGATCCGCCCGCGCGGCTGACCACCAGATTGCGGACTTGTCAATCGAAGGCTCGGGCACGCTCATCGGCCCATTATCGGCGGCTCAGGAGGAAGAGCAGCCGAGTCCTGCTTGGGAGCCGGTGCACTCCAGCCACGCCACAGCGCCAGCAACCGGACAATGGTGATCGCAGCCCCAGCCACCATCGCCAGCCAATCACCGCGCGCGCCCAGCTCGTATCCGACCACCACCAGCAGGCAACCGAACACCGCCGGCAGCGCATAGACCTTGGTATCGCGCCGCAGCACCGAGGGAATCTCGCCAGCCAGCACATCTCGCAGCACTCCACCGGCGACCCCGCCGATCACCCCGATCACCACCGCCTCGAACGGCCCCAGCCCACGGTTCAGCGCCAAGGCCGTCGAGGTGGCACAGAAAATCCCCAGCCCGACGGCGTCCGTCACCAACACCGCCCGCCGCAACCGGTCGATGGCGCCCTTGAAATAGAACACGATCACGGTGGCCACGCCGATCAGCGCCCACCACCACGGTGTGCGCAGCGCCGACGCCGGGACATCCAGCAGCACATCGCGCAACAACCCGCCCCCGACGGCGGTAATCGCCGCCAACACGAACATGCCCACCACGTCCATGCGCTTGCGGACGGCCATCAACGCGCCCGATAGGGCGAAAGCGGCGATGCCGACAGCAGTCAGCAGCGATATAGCAACACTCACGGTCTCAGTCTCGCCTGCTTGGTGCCTCATTCGTGACCCGGACCAACCAGCGGACGCTCGTCCGGGTTGCCTCGCCTCTACTGTTGCGTGGTGGCCAGAGTCGAATCGCGCGATCCGGGATTGCCATCAGGCGTCGAGTCGATCAGCGATGGGGCAGCTGTGCTGCGTTCGGTGCATATTGCGGCTCAACGGTGGTCGCGTGATGCCATGCCGCCATGGCGGGAGTTGGGTTTCCGGTTTGTCGACCGGGGTCAACTGGCCATCTTCCCACTCGCTGTGGCTCAGCGTGCGCCCGGAGATTCTGAGCAATGGAATCGGGCGATGGGCGAGTGGTATGTGGACTTGCAGCAGGAGTTCATCCACTTCTACGGCGGAGACGGATTCCATGGCGAAACCGTGCTGAGCCCAGATACGGGGTACGGCAAGAACCTGGCCGATGCAGGAAGTATCAATTGGTGGCGCATCTTTGTGTGGCAGCTGCGGCACCTCGCCGCTGTACTGGTGCGGTCCCTCGATGAGTCACAGCAGCTAGAAGTGTTGTCTCTGCATGTCATGCCGTGGGATTGGGTGGAGTACCGCCCACGCAACCCGGGGACGAAGCGCGACTTGTCCCGACAGCGGCGCATCGAGCGTGACCGCGAGGCCGTCGATGCTTCCTGGACATGGTCCGGCTTCGCGCTCGACTCCGATCCGGATCCCTGATTTTCGGTGCGCTGAGCGCGAACCTCGACGCTTCTCCGATGGGAATGTCGTAGCTGCGCCGTACCGTATTGGCATGCGCCCCGTCACTGATCTGCAACGCACCGTGGCGCCGTTCGAGGTCGTCAGCGACTACACCCCCTCAGGCGACCAGCCCACCGCGATCGCCGAACTGACCCAGCGGCTGCAGGCGGGGGAGAAGGACATCACGCTGCTCGGTGCCACCGGAACCGGCAAGTCCGCCACCACCGCCTGGCTGATCGAGCAGGTACAGCGGCCCACCCTGGTGATGGCACCCAACAAGACCCTTGCCGCGCAGCTGGCCACCGAGTTCCGAGAACTGCTGCCCAACAACGCCGTCGAGTACTTCGTCTCCTATTACGACTACTACCAGCCGGAAGCCTACGTCCCCTCCTCGGACACCTACATCGAGAAGGACTCTTCCATCAACGACGAGGTGGAACGGCTGCGGCACTCGGCTACCAACTCGTTGCTGACCCGGCGAGACGTGGTGGTGGTGGCATCGGTCTCCTGCATCTATGGCCTGGGAACCCCGCAGGAATACGTCGATCGCATGGTCCGGCTGCGGGTGGGTCAGCAGTTCGACCGCGACCAGTTGCTGCGCCAGTTCGTGCAGATGCAGTACCTGCGCAACGACATGGCCTTCACCCGTGGCACCTTCCGGGTGCGCGGAGACACCATCGAGATCATCCCGGTCTACGAGGAACTGGCAATCCGGATCGAAATGTTCGGCGATGAGATCGAGGCCATCGCCACGCTGCACCCGCTCACCGGGGAGGTCATCCGATCGGAGGAGGAGACCTTCATCTTCCCGGCAACCCACTATGTGGCCGGGCCAGAGCGCATGGAACGGGCCATCGGCGGCATCGAATCCGAACTTGCGCAACGGCTGGCGGAGTTCGAGAAGCAGGGCAAGCTGCTGGAGGCCCAACGGCTGCGCATGCGCACCACCTACGACATCGAGATGATGCGTCAGATCGGCAGCTGCTCGGGCATCGAGAACTACTCCATGCATATCGACGGTCGTGAACCCGGCACCGCACCGCACACCCTGCTGGACTACTTTCCGGAAGACTTCCTGCTGGTCATCGACGAATCACACGTGACCGTGCCACAGATAGGTGCCATGTTCGAGGGCGACTACTCACGCAAACGCGTGCTGGTGGACCACGGCTTCCGGCTGCCTTCCGCCGTCGATAACCGGCCGCTGCGGTGGGAGGAGTTCCAGGACCGCATCGGGCAGACGATCTACCTCTCCGCCACACCCGGCACCTACGAAACATCCATGTCAGACGGCGTGGTGGAACAGATCATCCGGCCGACCGGCCTGGTCGACCCCGAGGTCGTTGTCAAACCGACCAAGGGTCAGATCGATGATCTGCTCGATGAGATCCGTGAACGGGCCAACCGTGACGAGCGCGTCTTGGTCACGACCTTGACCAAGAAGATGGCCGAGGATCTCACCGACTACCTGCTGGAACGCGATGTGCGGGTGCGTTATCTGCACTCGGAGGTCGACACGTTGCGGCGGGTAGAACTGCTCCGTGAATTGCGGGCGGGCGTGTTCGATGTACTGGTGGGGATCAACCTGCTCCGGGAAGGCTTGGACCTGCCGGAGGTGTCGTTGGTGTCCATCCTGGACGCCGACAAGGAAGGTTTCCTGCGTTCGGGAACCTCGCTGGTGCAGACGATCGGCCGTGCTGCCCGCAACGTCTCCGGCCAGGTCCATATGTACGCGGACACCATCACCGGTGCGATGGCCGCCGCGATCGAGGAGACCAACCGTCGGCGCGACATCCAAGTCGCCTACAACGCCGAGCACGGGGTCGACCCGACTCCGCTGCGCAAGCGCATCGGCGACATCACCGACATGCTCGCCCGGGAAGATATCGATACCGCCGAGCTCCTCGCCGGCGGCTACCGGCAACAAGGCAAGGGCCGCAAGGCACCCACTCCCGGCAAGACGTCTTCGCCGCCGGCCGAGGTGCGCTCCGGAAGTGCCGCCGGGGATCTGGCCGGCCTGGTCCAAGAACTGTCGGATCAGATGCATGCCGCCGCCGAAGAGCTGCAGTTCGAGGTGGCGGCACGGCTTCGCGACGAGATCCGAGACCTGAAGAAGGAACTACGTCAGATGACCGACGCCACCCGATAGGCACTCATGCGCTCAGGGCGATGCGGGCCAACTGGGCCGCAGCGCTCTGCTGCAGGGTAGCGAAATTGGTGTCGTCCACGGTCAGGCCGAGACGACGCAATACCAGGACCCCCGCGCCGACCAGGCCATCTCCGACGGTCAGGACCGAAGGCTCGATACCGGAGTCAGCCAGCTTGGCCAGAGTGGCCCCGGCTAGCCGGGGTTGGCCGTTGAGCACTCCGCCGCCGATCACCAACGGCCCGGGCAGGTCGGCATCGTGCACCGAAGCGACCAGGTCTGCCAACGCCGTGGCCGCGCGGTCGACGATGTCCACAGACACCGGGTCGGCGGGATCGGCAAAGACGATCGGAGCCAGCGCGGCGAGCGCCAACGGTGACTTCGCGTAGACCAGTTCCACCAGGTCATTGAGCACTTTAAGATGCCCGTTGACCAGCGTCGAGTCATGGTCAATGCCAAAGTGGCGCAGCACGGGGGCGGTCATCGAGGTATTGGGCTCACGCCCTTCCAGGGCCAGCGCGACAGCGCGCGCGACTTCGCGGCCCAGCCAGTAGCCGGACCCGGTGTCGCCCAGCAGCCAGCCGATGCCATCGGCGAAGCGTTCGACATGTCCGCCGCGAACGATCGCGGCGATCGAGCCGGTGCCGCTCACCAGTGCGTACCCGTCTGCTTGCGGGCCACCGGAACAGAACATGGCCAGCAGGTCGGGTTCGACGATGACATCGGCGGCAATGCCGAGTTCGTCCATCGGCTGCCGCAGCCAGTCGGCGCGCCCGCTCATAGTGTTGCCGCCCGCCATGGCAACGGAGAAGGCTGCCACCGAATCGCCGGGAATCCCGGCCGATACCAGCGCGCCCGTGACGGCAGCACGAATAGAGGCCCCGGCAGCTTCGGGGCCATCGGAGACGGGATTGCCACGACCGCTTCGGCCGATGCCCAAACATCGGGCGTCGGCGTCGACAACCATGGCACGGGTTGAGGTACCGCCAGCATCGACGGCAACTACATGGCGCATAGTGATCATTGTGACCTATTCGTGATCGACAACAAGCATAGGGTAAGAATATATTTCATCCAGCGACAACGGCGTGAGAGGAATTTTCAGTGGCGACTGGCTTGGCAGCACCGGATCCTGTGCTGCGGATCTCCCATCAAGTGGAGGCCAGTCTGCCGATGATGTCGGGAGCGATGCGCAAGATTGCGCGGGTGCTACTCGAGGATCCCACCGCACCGCTGCGGTTGTCGATCACCGAACTGGCGCAGCGGGCCGGAACCTCCCCGGCGACCATCACGAGATTCTGTCGCCGGCTGGGTTTCGACGGCTACGTTCAGTTCCGGGTGGCAGTGGCCACCGATGTGGGCCGGTCTCCCAAGCGGGTTGAGATCGGACGGGCCTTCAGGCCGGACGACGAGCCATCCGACTTGCTGCGGAACCTGCTCAGCGGCCAAGTCCGTTCGCTGGAAGCCACAACCGAATTGCTCAACCTCGAGGTGTGTACCCGGGTCGCTCGAGCGCTGGTGCAGTGCCGCCAGCTAGACCTGTACGGATCCGGCGGCAGCGGCATCATCGCATCCGAGATCCAGCACCGCTTCTTCCGGATCGGCATCAACGCCCACAGCTGGGCAGATGCTCACCTGGGCCTTGCCAGTGCCGCGATTCTCGGTCCATCCGACGTCGCGCTGGGCATCTCACACAGCGGCACCACCAGCGAGACCGCCGAAATGTTGGCGAAGGCCAAGTCCAGTGGCGCGTTGACGGTCGCGATCACCAACAACCCAGCTTCGCCGTTGGCCCAGGTTGCCGACCTGTGCCTGGTTGCTGCCGTTCCGGAACGCTTCCTGCACCCCTCCGACATCATCGCCCACCACGCCCAGCTCTTCGTCCTGGATTTCCTCTACATGCTGGTGATCTCGCAGGACTACAGCGGCGCCCTGGGCAAGCTCGAGGTCTCTGCGGGCGCCGTCGCCGACCATCACCATCCTTTTGTGATCGATCCCAACCCCGAACCGTCCCAGGAGGCGACTGCATGACCGCGACACCGACCACCACAGCGCAGGCCCAAAGTACGTTCGCCGACGAACTCGCTCGTCGGCTGCAGACACTGCGTCAGAGCGTGGCGGCTGGAGAACTGGACTCGGCCATCGACCTGCTCACTGCGTGTGTCCGCGACGGCGGCGTCATCCAGTGCTTCGGGACCGGCCACTCCGAGGCCTTCTCCATGGAAGTGGCTGGGCGTGCCGGTGGCCTGATACCCACCCACCGCATCGCCTTGCGCAACACCGTCCTGAACGGGCAGCGGTCGGCCGATGAACTGATCGGTTCGGAACTGGAACGCGACGGCAGCGTGGTTTCCGAATTGCTCGCGGTCACCGAACTGGCGCCGCAGGACGTGTTCATCATCGCCAGCAACTCCGGCGTCAACTCCTCGATCGTGGGGATGGCCCTCGCGGCTAAGGAGCGCGGCCACAGCGTCATCGCCGTCACCAGCCTGGAACACACCATGGCGGTTCCGCTCAAGCACCCCAGCGGCAAGCGCCTGTCCGATGTCGCCGATGTCGTGATCGACAACCTGGCACCGTACGGTGACGCCACCACCGAGTTGCCCGGTGGCGTGAGTATCGGAGCGGTCTCATCCTTGACCGCGGCTTACATAGCTCAAGCCTTGACCATCGGTGTGGTCACCCGGCTCATCGATGACGGGCAGACCCCGCCGGTGTTCCTATCCGCGAACATCCCTGCAGGCGACGCTCACAACCAAGCTCTGCAGGAGCGCTACGGCACCCGCATCCACTCTCTTTGACCACTCCCGGCTGGTCGCAGAGTGCGGCCAGCGTTCCACTGAAAGGAAGCACCACCACCATGACGGACTCCAAGTCACCACTCTCACGACGGAGTGTGCTACGAGGCGCCATCTACACTGCTGCCGCAGTTCCCTTCGGGATCACCCTGGCCTCATGCGCCACCGGTGGCGGTTCCAGTGATCCGACAACAAGTTCGGACAATGAACCCGGCGCCGATGCCAGCGACGAGAACCCGTTCGGGATTCCCGAGGGGGCCACGGTCGAGACCGTGATCTTCAACGGCGGCTACGGCGTCGACTACGTCGAGTTCGCGGCCAACCTCTTCAACGAGATCTATAGCGGCGAGGCGACGGTCGAGCCCACCACCGAGATCACGGCCGCTCTGCAGCCGCGTTTCGTGGCGGGTGACCCACCAGACCTGGTGGACAACTCCGGCGCGAAGTCGATCGGCTTCAATGCCATCCTGGAGCAGCTTGAGGACCTCAACGACGTCATCGACGCGCAGAACCTTGAGGGCGAGACCATTCGCGACACCCTCATTTCCCCGAACGTGCTGGACTCGGGTGTCTACGGCGGCAAGCTCGCTGCGATCAACTACGTGCTGACCGTGTACGCGATCTGGTACTCCAAGACGCTGTTCGACGCCAACGGCTGGACCCCGCCGACCACCTGGGAAGAAGCCAAGGCGCTCGGTGCTGCGGCTGCGGAGCAGGGCAAGTACCTGTTCGGCTGGGGCAAGGAAGCGTCCACGTATTACCACACCATGGTGATCGACTCCGCGATCAAGCAGGGTGGGGACGAGGTCCGGATCGCACTGGAGAACCTGGAGCCCGATTCCTGGTCGCACATTGCCATCCAGCAGGTGTTCACCGAGCTGAAGGAAATCGTCGACGCCGGTTACGTCAAGCCGGGTGGTTCGGGCACCTTCTTCACCGATGCACAAGCACAGTGGTCGCTGGACCAGGAAGTGCTGATGTACCCGTCCGGGTCCTGGATCGAGAACGAGATGAAGGAGAACACCGCGGACGACTTCCAGATGATGGGCGTCCCGGCATTCGTCGTGGACGACAGCTCAGCCCTGCCCGCCACCGCGATCCGCTCCGAAGCCGGTGAGCCGTTTATCGTCCCCAGCCAGGGCGAGAACGTCAACGGCGGTAAAGAGGTGCTGCGGATCATGCTGTCGAAGGAGGCCGCTACGAACTTCGCAGCGACCAAGCTCGCTCCGACGGTGATCAAGGACACGGTTCCCGATGATGGTTTCGGTTCCACCGCGCTGGTGTCGCAGATCGACATGCTCACCGCCGCCGGCAGCGACACCTTCACGCACAAGTTCAACGGCTTGTACGGCTTGAATGCCGACCAACTCGTTGTCTGGAACGCGTTCCTCGATGGCTCCAAGAGCGTCGAGGAACTGACCAGTGACCTCCAGGGCATCTCGGACAAGGCTCGCGAGACCCAGGAAGTCATCCCGGTCTCGTGACCGCTGTATCAACCGGTGGGGCGCCCAAGTCGCAGGCTCGGGCGCCCCGCAAGGGGCGTTGGACTTTCGACAACGTCAGCTTCTTCGCGGTGTTCCTGGTGTTCCCGCTGCTGGTGTTCCTGACGTTGGTCATCTGGCCGTTCCTGCAAGCGGTGTTCTATTCGTTCACTGACTGGGGCGGCTTTTCGGCTGACTTCAACATCATCTGGTTCGACAACTATGTGCGCCTGGTGCAGGACGACACGTTCCTGACGGCGCTCGGCAACAACGTCCAGCTCGCGATCTTCATACCGATCATCACCTTGGCGCTATCGCTGTTGCTGGCGACCCTGGTGACCGTTGGCGGCCGTGGAATCGGACAGACGGTGGGGGTGAAGAACTCCGGGTTCTACCGGGTGGTGTCGTTCTTCCCCTACGTCATTCCCGGGGTGGTCACGGCCGTGATCTTCACCAAGGTGTTCGACCCCTCGAATGGCCTGCTCAACGGCATTCTGCCCGATGCGCTGGAACAGAACTGGCTGGGTCAGGTCTCCACGGCCATGCCGGCATCGATGTTCGTGATCATCTGGGGTTTCGTCGGCTTCTACATGTTGTTGTTCATCGCCGCGATCAAGGCGATCCCGGCGGAGATTTTCGAAGCTGCCCGGCTTGATGGTGCCGGCCGGATCCGGACGTTGCTGTCGGTGACGATCCCGAGTATCCGGGAGAACATCCAGACCGCATGGATCTACCTGGGCATCGGTGCCCTGGACGCGTTCATCTATATGAGCGTGCTGAACAGCGCCGGCGGTCCGGACAACTCGACCCTGGTGATGCCGCAGTACCTGTTCCGGTTGGCGTTCAGCCAGACCCAATACGGATACGCCAGTGCGGTGGGTGTCGCGATGGCGATCGTGACGCTGATCTTCGCTGGAGTGATCTTCACCCTGAACCGGCTCACCGGTGGAAGTACTAGGAGCAACTGATGGCTATCGCTGCACCAACAATCCGTAAGCAGAAGCACGGGTCTGGCGAGACCGCGGTTGCCGTCCTCTCCCACGTGGGCCTGGGAATCTGGTCGATCATCGTGGTGGCGCCGCTGCTGTGGGTGTTCCTCTCGGCGTTCAAGACGGACCGCGAGATCATCTCCGGTTCGCCGCTCTCGCTGCCACAACAGTGGTCCTTCGCCAACTTCGGCAAGGCGTGGGTGGACGAAAAGCTCGGCCAGGCCATGTTCAACACGGTGGTCGTGGTCGCTTGCGCACTAATCCTAGTGATGTTGCTGGGAGCAATGTGCGCGTACGTGCTGGCTCGGTTCGACTTCTTTGGCCGGCGCGCGATCTACTATCTGATGCTCGCCGGACTTACCTTCCCGGTGTTCCTCGCGATCGTGCCGCTGTTCTTCGTGCTGCAGGGCCTGGGCGCGCTGAACACCCTGCCTGGGCTGATCTTGACGTACGTCGCGTTCGCCCTGCCGTTCACGGTGTTCTTCCTGTACGCGTTCTTCCAGTCGCTGCCCGGGGAGATCTCCGAAGCAGCCGCTATCGACGGCGCAGGCCAATGGCGGACGTTCTTCCAGGTGATGCTGCCGATGGCGACGTCCGGCATGGCGTCGGTGGCGATCTTCAATTTCCTCGGACTGTGGAACCAGTACCTGCTGCCGGTGGCGTTGAACACCAGTCGTGACAACTGGGTGCTGTCCCAGGCGGTGGCGTCATTCGTCTCCAGCGCCGGATACCAGTCCCAGTTCGGGCTGCTGTTCGCAGGTGTGGTGATCACCATCGTCCCGGTGTTGATCGCGTACATCATCTTCCAGCGCCAGTTGCAGGGATCAGTGTCACAGGGGACCAACAAGTAAGGTCGCTGTACCAAAGACGCGAGGGTCTGGAATGGCGTCGCAGGCATTCCAGGCCCTCGCGCTGCGCGTGCCGGGAAACGTTTCCCTAGCCGGTGCCGTAGTATCGCTCACGTTGGAGGGGAGTACCCCGCAAGCGACAGGTCCGTCAGTACGGCGTCTAGCTCGGATCGGTTCGCCACTCACTGTGGTGGGGGAGACCTCCGGTGTTTTCTCGATCCCCACCGGAGGTTTATAACTCGTGGCCGATGCTCCCGTATGGATGTGGGTATTCACCCTCGCCCTCGTTGCCACCATGCTCACCGTTGATTTCGTGGGCCACGTGCGCCGTCCGCATCGCCCGACCATCGGAGAGGCCGCGCGCTGGACCGGTGTGTACTACGGCATCGCGGCGCTGTTCGGCGTCTTTGTGTGGTTCACCCTCGGATCCGAGTACGGGATCCAGTACTACAACGGCTGGATATTGGAGGCCTCGCTCAGCGTCGACAATCTGTTCGTGTTCGTGCTGATCATGTCCAGCTTCCGGGTGCCGCGCGAGTATCAGCAGAAAGTGCTGCTGATCGGGATCATCATCGCCCTGGTGCTGCGCGCCATGTTCATCTTCCTGGGTGCCGCCTTGGTGGAGCAGTTCTCCTTCGTGTTCTACATCTTCGGCGGCTTCTTGCTGTGGACGGCGTGGAGCCAGGTGCGCAAGAAGGAAGAAGACGAGGAGTTCCGCGAGAACGTCGTGTTGCGTATGGTGCGCAAGCTATTCCCGACGACGGAGGGATACGTCGGGGACAAGATGGTCACCCGATCAGGCGGCAAGCTGCACGTGACCCCGATGCTGATCGTGATGGTGGCGATCGGCAGCGCGGATCTGCTGTTTGCGGTCGACTCGATCCCTGCGATTTTCGGCGTCACCCAGCACGTGTTCCTCATCTTTGCCGCCAATGCGTTCTCGCTGGTGGGGCTGCGGCAACTGTTCTTCCTGATCGACGGGTTGCTCGACAAGCTGGTGTACCTGCACTACGGACTGGCCGCGATCCTTGCGTTCATCGGCGTCAAGCTCGTTATCCACGCCATGCACACCAACGAGTTGCCGTTCATCAACGGCGGGCAGCACATCACGGCGATTCCCGAGATTCCCAACCAGATGTCGCTGATCTACATCGTGGTGGTGTTGGCGGTCACGGCGGTCACCTCGCTGACCATTGGTGCCAAACGGCACCCAGCACCAGCCGAATAGCGGTACCGGGCTACCAACCGCGGCTACGCCACTGGGGTAGCCGCGGACGTTCGGCGCCGAGGGTGGTGGAGTCACCGTGGCCGGGATGGACGACGGCGGAATCCGGATAGCTGCCGAACAGCCGGTTTTCGACATCGTCGACAAGCGCATCGAAGTCCTCGGATGCCTGAGTCCGCCCCACGCCACCGGGAAACAGTGAGTCCCCGGAGAACAGCAAGCTGCTGCGGGCGGTACTCGCGGCCACCGCAATCGATCCAGGGGTATGACCGCGCAGGCCGATGATGGTCAGCTGGATCGTGCCGAGCATGACCACGTCGCCGTGATCGACCCGCCGGTCGACCGGTACCGGTAGCGCATCGGCATCGGCCACCCCGGCCAGCACCTGGGCGCCCGTAGCTGCTGTGAGTTGTGCCAGCGCGCGGTGGTGATCCCAATGCCGATGGGTGGTGATGATCAGCCGCAGGAGGCCGTTGCCATGCCGGCCTACCAGGTCCAGAAGCCTTTCGGCGTCATCGGCGGCGTCGATGAGTGCCTGTTCGCCCGAGGTGGGGTCGGTGAGCAGATAGACGTTGTTGTCCATTGATGACACGCTGACCTTCAGTACCGCCAGGTCGTCATCGCCGATGGCTAGCGCGCTTGATCCAGGTTCCACGTGGCACAGACCGGTCATGCTCGATGGTAACGGCAAACACGCCCAACCGAACGGATGTACGAAGAGTGTGAATCCGCCTACGATGTCCGGGTGACGGATGCCTTGCTGGTGCGTGGAGCACGCGAACACAACCTCCAGAACGTCAGCCTCGATCTGCCACGGGATCGGCTGATCGTGTTCACCGGGCTCTCCGGCTCGGGCAAGTCATCGTTGGCGTTTGACACCATCTTCGCCGAGGGGCAACGCCGCTACGTGGAATCGCTGAGCTCATATGCACGACAATTCCTGGGTCAGATGGACAAGCCCGATGTTGATTTCATCGAAGGCCTGTCGCCGGCGGTCTCCATCGATCAGAAGTCCACGAACCGCAACCCGCGCTCGACCGTCGGGACCATCACCGAGGTCTACGACTACTTGCGACTGTTGTTCGCGCGGGCCGGAACGCAGCACTGCCCGGTATGTGGCGAGCGGGTCACCGCTCAGACTCCGCAACAGATCGTCGATCGGATCCTCGGGCTAGCGGAAGGCACCCGATTCCAGGTGCTGGCTCCGGTGGTGCGCGGTCGTAAGGGGGAGTACTCCGAACTCTTCCGGGAACTGCAGACCCGGGGTTTCGCACGAGCACGCGTCGATGGTGAGGTGATCCAGCTCAGCGAACCACCGGTGCTTGAGAAGAAGCTCAAGCACGACATCGAGGTGGTGATCGACCGACTGGTCGTCCGCGAGGGCATCAAGGCGCGCCTGACCGATTCGGTCGAGACCGCCTTGGCTCTCGCCGATGGCCTGGTGATCACTGATTTCGTCGATCTCGACACCGACGATCCACTGCGTGAACGCCGATTCTCCGAGCGCCGGGCGTGCCCCAACGAGCACGCGTTGACGCTGGAGGAGGTGGAGCCGCGCACGTTCTCCTTCAACGCCCCCTACGGTGCGTGCCCGGATTGCACCGGTATCGGAACCCGGCTCGAGGTTGACCCGGAACTGGTGATTCCAGACGAGGATCTCAGCATTTCCGAGGGTGCGATCCAGCCCTGGGCGCAGGGTCAGAGCGCTCAGTACTTCGAGCGGGTGTTGGATGCCCTGAGCGAGGAACTGGGATTCTCTTTGCAGAGCCCCTGGCGGGCGCTGCCCAAGCGGGCGAAGGACGCAATCCTGCGCGGCAAGGACCACAAGGTACATGTGCGCTACCGCAATCGGTGGGGGCGAGAGCGGTCCTACAGCACCGGTTTTGAGGGTGTCATTTCGTTCCTGGAACGGCGACATGCCGAGACGGAGTCGGAGTGGTCCCGGGAGAAGTGGGAGGGCTACATGCGGCAGGTGCCGTGCCCCTCGTGCAAGGGGGCTCGGCTCAAGCCGGAAGTGCTGGCGGTGACGGTGGGCGGTATGTCGATCGCGGACGTGTGCGAGCTACCGATATCGGCCGCCAAGATGGTGCTGGAGCAGCTGGAGCTCGGTCAGCGAGAGGCCGCAATTGCCGGGCAGGTCCTGAAGGAGATTCACGCCCGGCTAGGGTTTCTGCTGGATGTCGGACTGGACTACCTGTCGCTGGCCCGCCCTGCGGGCACCCTGTCGGGAGGGGAGGCGCAGCGGATCCGGCTTGCCACGCAGATCGGCTCAGGGCTGGTCGGAGTGCTGTACGTGCTGGACGAGCCCAGCATCGGGCTGCACCAGCGGGATAATCGGCGCCTGATCGAGACCCTGACCCGGCTGCGCGATCTAGGCAACACGCTGATCGTCGTCGAGCACGATGAGGACACCATCCGCGCTGCGGACTGGATCGTGGATATCGGCCCCGGCGCGGGTGAGCTCGGCGGCCATATCGTGCATTCCGGTGACTATGCCGGGCTGCTGCAGCAACAGGACTCGGTCACCGGCGACTATCTGGCCGGACGCCGTCAGATACCGGTGCCCAGCCACCGGCGCAAGCCGGCACCCGATCGCTGGATCACCGTTGAGGGTGCGCGTGAGCACAACCTCAAGAACGTCAAGGCCGCCTTCCCGCTGGGGTGCTTCGTCGCCGTCTCCGGGGTCTCGGGCTCGGGCAAGTCCACCCTGGTCAACGCGATCCTGTACAACGTGCTGGCGAACGAGTTGAACGGCGCCCGCCTGGTACCTGGACGTCACAAGCGAGTCACCGGCCTGGAACAGCTCGACAAGGTGGTCCACGTGGATCAGAGCCCGATTGGGCGTACTCCTCGTTCCAACCCGGCCACCTATACCGGGGTGTGGGATCACATGCGCAGGCTGTTCGCGGAAACCGAGGAGGCCAAGGTCCGCGGGTATGGTCCGGGCCGGTTCTCGTTCAACGTCAAGGGCGGCCGGTGTGAGGCCTGCTCCGGTGACGGGACGATCAAGATCGAGATGAACTTCCTGCCCGATGTCTACGTTCCGTGCGAGGTGTGCCACGGTGCCCGCTACAACCGGGAGACCCTGGAGGTGCACTTCAAGGGCAAGACGGTCGCCGACGTGCTCGATATGCCGATCGCCGAGGCGGCACAGTTCTTTGTCGCGGTTCCGGCGATCGCCCGGCACTTGAACACCTTGGTGGAGGTCGGGCTGGGGTATGTGCGCCTGGGTCAGCCGGCCCCCACGCTCTCGGGTGGTGAGGCGCAGCGGGTGAAGCTGGCCAGCGAACTGCAGAAGCGTTCCACCGGCCGTACCGTGTACGTGCTGGACGAACCGACCACGGGCCTGCACTTCGAGGACATCCGCAAGCTGATGGGCGTGCTTCAGGGCTTGGTTGACAAGGGCAACACCGTCATCGTGATCGAGCACAACCTGGACGTCATCAAGAATGCCGACTGGGTACTGGATATGGGCCCGGAAGGTGGTGATCGAGGCGGCACCGTCGTCGCTGCCGGACCGCCGGAGAAGATCGCCGCCAATCCGGACAGCCACACCGGCGGATTCCTGGCGCAGATCCTGGATCTGGATGCGAGCGTGCCGGTCAAGAGCGTCACCGAGGTAGCGGCGTTGAAGCGCCCCAAGGCGCGCTCGGCGCGCCGAAACGCACGCCAGAGTGCCTGAGACTCAGAGCGCCTGAGACTCAGAACGCCTGAGACGCTGTGGCGCCTCAGCTTGCGACGGCCACGTTGGTCGTCAACGGGGCGATGCGGACGCCGAAGTTGACCGATCGGGCAATGAAGCAGTGCGCGTGAGCGTTCTCATGAATCTTGTGCACGACGTCCTCGGGCACCTCGTGGGCCACGGTCAACTGCGGATGCAGGGTGACCTCGGTGAATTGGCCCGCTCCTGCGGACTCCACTCGCATGGTGCCGGTTGCGCGGTCGGTGTACCCGACGATCACCACACCGGCACGGGCGGCCATATGCAGGGCCCAGAGCATGTGGCACTGGCTCAGTGAGGCCACGAACAACTCCTCCGGGCTGTACCGCCTCGCGTCCCCCCGGAACGCCGGGTCGGCGGAGGCCAGCAGCGTAGGTTTGCCCTCGAGGGACACGGTGTGATCGCGACTGTAGGCGGTGTAGCTGGTCGTCCCCGCCGGATCGGTGGTGCCGGTAGACCCATCGTCGGGCCAGGTGACATGGACCGAGAATTCGTGAAGCCCACTCATGAACCAACGCTAACCCTCATGTCAATGACCTGCGGTTTAGTGACCGGGCGACCACTTAGTGAGCGGCAGCTCACTCAACCGCCGCCGCATCACTAAATCGCGGGAGGGGGCGTGGTACGGTCTGGCGCAGCAAGACAACTGAACATCCTGCATCGTGGCGGGAGAGTCTTCCCGGGTGACCCCCGGGCGGCGCCGTAGGAGCAACACCTCCCCAGGAATCTCTCAGGCCCCTGTACCGTCACGACAAGGAACTCTGGAAAGTAGCGGGCCCTCGGCCAGCTCACCGACGGTGCAAGTCGGCTCATAGGCCGATGGAATCTCTCAGGTCTACGACAGAGCGGGGAGGAACTCGCCCGAGCCGGCTACGTCGGCCTGACCCCGGAGTTCCCGTGACCCGTTCCACCGCAACATTCACCGATCGTCACGTCGGTATCGGCGCGGATGCGCGCGCCTCGATGCTCACCGCCATCGGGTACTCCTCCGTGGCCGAACTCGCCACGGCCGCAGTACCGACGTCCATCCGGCAGGACTCGCCGCTGGAGCTCGGACCAGCACTGTCGGAACACCAGGTCCTGGAGGCGTTGCGAGGTTTGGAGCAGCGCAACAGCCCTCGGATCCAGATGATCGGCCAGGGCTACTACGACACCTTCACCCCCGCGGTGATCAGGCGCAACGTGCTGGAGAACCCGGCCTGGTACACGGCCTACACGCCCTACCAGCCGGAGATCTCCCAGGGCCGGCTGGAGGCCCTGCTCAATTTTCAGACCGCCGTCTCGGACCTGACCGGGCTAGCGGTCGCCAACGCCTCGCTCCTGGACGAGGCAACAGCCGTCATGGAAGCGGTGATGCTGATGCGGCGGGCAAACCGCGCACCCGGGGCCGCGGACGCGATGACGGTCCTGGACGCAGACCTGTTTCCGCAGTCGATCGCAATCGTGACCGCCCGCGCCGTTTCGCTGGGGTTCGACGTGGTCGTGGCAGACCTGTCCCACGGGCTACCGGACGGGCCGATCAATGGGGTGGTGCTGCAGCAGCCCGGGTCGTCCGGCCATGTGGCCGACGCCACCGGCCTGATCTCGCAAGCCAAGGAACGCGGCGCGCTGGTGACCGTGGCGACCGACCTGCTGGCATTGACCCTGATCGCCTCGCCCGCCGATCAGGGGGCCGATATAGCGGTGGGTAGTGCCCAGCGCTTCGGCGTACCGTTGTTCTTCGGCGGCCCCCATGCGGCGTTCATGGCGGTACGTAAGGGTCTGGAACGCGCCCTCCCCGGACGCCTGGTCGGAGTGTCCAAGGACGCGGCGGGCCGGCCCGCGTATCGATTGGCGTTGCAGACGCGCGAGCAGCACATCCGGCGCGAGAAGGCGACGTCGAACATCTGCACCGCCCAGGCGTTGCTGGCGGTCGTCGCCTCCATGTACGCGGTGTATCACGGACCAGAAGGCCTGACGGCGATCGCCGAGCGGGTGCACAGCCACGCCCGGACCCTGGCGCAAGGCCTGGCCGCGGCGGGCATACCGGTACGGCACACCAGCTTCTTCGACACCATCACCGTGAGGGTGCCCGGGCGCGCCGCGGCGGTGGTGGACACGGTGGAGCGCGCAGGGATCAACCTGCGGCTGGTGGATGCCGACACCCTCGGCATCTCGTGCGACGAGACCACCACGGCGGACACCATCGCCACCCTGATCAGCCTCATCGCCGAGGTGGTGGGACCCCAGCAGCCAGCGGGTCAGGCCCAGCACTTCGCATTGACGGCGGGCGTGCTGCGGATGAGCGAATTCCTCACCCATCCGGTATTCCACGCCCATCGCTCCGAGACGCAACTGATGCGCTACCTGCGCCGGCTCGCCGATCGTGACCTGGCGCTGGACCGGACCATGATCCCGCTCGGCTCCTGCACCATGAAGCTCAATGCAGCGGCCGAGATGGATGCGGTCACCTGGCCCGGGTTCGCCGGTATCCACCCGTTCGCGCCAGACTCGCAGACGCTCGGATGGCGTGAACTGATCGCGGACCTGGAATCGGATCTGGCAGCCATCACCGGCTACGACAAGGTCTCGATCCAGCCCAACGCCGGGTCGCAGGGTGAACTCGCCGGACTGCTGGCCATTCGCGGATATCACCGTGCCCGCGGCGAGACCGAGCGTGATGTCTGCCTCATCCCAGCCTCCGCGCACGGCACCAACGCCGCATCGGCAGTACTGGCCGGGATGCGGGTAGTGGTGGTCGCCACCGCTCCCGATGGCACCGTCGACAGCGATGATCTCGCGGCGAAACTTGCGGCCAACCAGGGCCGCGTGGCCGCGATCATGATCACCTACCCGTCCACGCACGGCGTCTACGAGGCAGATGTGCGGCAGGTGTGCGATGAGGTTCATGCCGCCGGGGGTCAGGTCTATATCGACGGAGCGAATCTGAACGCCCTGGTCGGATTGGCCCAACCCGGGCAGTTCGGCGGTGATGTCTCTCACCTCAACCTGCACAAGACGTTCTGCATCCCGCATGGCGGCGGTGGGCCGGGTGTCGGCCCGGTGGCGGTACGGGCCCACCTGGCGCCATATCTGCCCGGCGACGCCGCAACCTGGGATCCGGAGCAGGGCGGTGGGGTTCCGGTCTCCGGTTCGCGGTTCGGTTCAGCCGGTGTCCTGCCGATCTCGTGGGCGTACATCAAACTGATGGGCGCCGCTGGCCTGACCGAGGCAACCGGAGCAGCACTGCTGGCCGCCAACTACGTCGCGCAGCGGCTGCAGGACCATTTCCCGGTGCTCTACACCGACGAGCGCGGACTGGTCGCGCACGAATGCATCCTGGACCTGCGTCCGCTCACCGCGCGTACCGGTGTCACCGCCGAGGACGTGGCCAAGCGGCTCATCGACTTCGGTTTCCACGCGCCGACCCTGTCCTTCCCCGTGCCCGGCACCCTGATGGTGGAGCCGACCGAATCCGAGGACCTGAACGAACTGGAGCGGTTCATCGGTGCGATGATCGCGATCCGCGCCGAGATCGAGGAGGTCGCCGCCGGTGCGATGAGCGTGGCGGAATCGCCACTTCGGCTCGCCCCGCACACCAGCGCGGAGGTCGTGACCACCTCCTGGGACCGTCGCTACACCCGCGAACAGGCGGTCTTCCCCGCGGGGATGCCGAGCCAGGACAAGTACTTCCCTCCGGTAGGACGCATCGACGGCGCCGGGGGAGACCGGAACCTGGTGTGCGCCTGCCCGCCACTGGAAGCGTTCCAGCAGGAACCGGCGCCAGCAGTGCAGAACCCATGACCAGCCAGCCAGCACAGCAGAAGGACTCGCGATGAGCAGCGATCACGACAAGCGCACTGCGCTGTACTCCACCCACGAACAGCTGGGCGCGACCTTCACCGACTTCGGCGGCTGGCATATGCCGCTGCGCTATGGCTCTGAGATCGCCGAACACCGGGCGGTCCGGGAGACGGCAGGCCTGTTCGACCTCTCCCACATGGGCGAGATCGAGGTCAGGGGTCCCGATGCGGCAGCATTCCTCGACTACGCCTTGGCGGGCAAGCTCTCGGCGATCGCGGTGGGCCGGGCGAAATACTCGATGATCTGTACCTCCGACGGCGGGGTCATCGACGACCTGATCAGCTACCGGTTGGCCGAGGATGACTACTTGGTGGTCCCCAATGCCGGTAACAGCGACACCGTGGCGTCGGCCTTCTCCGAACGAGCCAGCGGATTCGATGTGAACCTGACCGACGCATCCCGGACCACCGCCCTGATTGCGGTGCAGGGCCCGGCCGCGCAGTCCATCGTGCTCACCCTGGTCGCGGCCGACGACGCCCAGCAGGTACGCGACCTGCGGTACTACGCCGCCGTGCAGCTGACCGTCGCCGGGATACCGGCGCTAGTGGCCCGTACCGGCTACACCGGCGAAGACGGGTTCGAACTCTTCGTCGAGCACACCCAGGCGCAGCCGTTGTGGGCAGCGCTGGAGGGTGCTGGCGTAGACCATGGGCTGGCCGCCTGCGGACTCGCCTGCCGGGACTCGTTGCGATTGGAAGCCGGGATGCCGCTGTACGGCAATGAGCTCTCCCGGGACCGCAGCCCGTTCGAGGCTGGCCTGGGACCGGTGGTGGCACTGTCCAAGCCCGGCGACTTCGTCGGCAAGTCCGCATTGCAACAGCGAGCAGACGCCGGTGAGGGAACCACCAGTGGGCAACGGCTGGTCGCCCTGAAAGGACAGGGCCGACGGGCTGCACGCGCGGGCTACGCCATCCTCGACGGCGACCGCGTCATCGGTGAGGTGACCTCGGGACAACCCAGCCCCACGCTCGGGTATCCGATCGCACTGGCTTATCTTGATGTCGGGCATGCCGTACCCGGCACCGTCGTCGGTGCGGATATCCGAGGAAAGGTCGAGCCCTTCGAGGTCGTCGACCTGCCGTTCTACCGGCGCGCGCCGCGCGCCTGACCAATCACATCGCAGGACTGGAGAAACACATGAGCAATGTTGCTGATGACCGCCGCTACTCGACCGAGCATGAGTGGATCGCCCCGCATGCCGGATCGCACGCCCGGATCGGCGTGTCCCACGTTGCTGCCGATGCGCTCGGTGACATCGTCTACCTCGACCTGCCGCAACCCGGCCAGGCCATCACTGCGGGCGAGGTGTGCGGCGAGATCGAGTCGACCAAGAGCGTGTCCGAGCTCTACGCCCCGGTGACGGGGGTGGTCACGGAGATCAACGATGACGCCGTGGCCAACCCGGAATTGGTCAACGAGGACCCGTACGGAACAGGCTGGCTGTTCATCGTCGATGTCACTGCCGAGGGCCCGCTGCTCGACGCAGCCGAATACGCCGCACAGAATGGACTGCAGGGGTGAGTAGCGCGGCCTACACCCCGGCGCCGGCTGCTTTCCTGGAAGCCGATATCGGGCAGATCGACCCGGAGGTGGCAGTCGCGATCGACGCCGAGCTGGCCCGTCAGCGCCACGGACTGGAAATGATCGCATCGGAGAACCACACCGCCATGGCCGTGATGCAGGCGCAGGGCTCGGTGCTGACGAACAAGTACGCCGAGGGGTATCCCGGGCGCCGCTACTACGGTGGCTGCGAACACATCGACGTGATCGAACAACTGGCCGTCGACCGTGCCAAAGCGCTGTTCGGGGCGCAGTTCGCCAACGTGCAACCGCATTCCGGGGCCCAGGCCAATGCCGCTGCGATGCAGGCTCTGATCCAACCGGGTGACACGATCATGGGCCTGAACCTGGCCCACGGTGGTCACCTCACCCATGGGATGAAGATCAACTTCTCCGGACGGCTGTACAACGTCGTCCCGTACCAGGTGGATGAACAGAACCACCGGGTGGATATGGCCCAGGTCGCCGAACTGGCCGACGCCCACCGGCCGCAACTGATCGTCGCTGGCTGGTCCGCCTACGCCCGGCAGCAGGACTTCGCCGAGTTCCGGCGAATCGCGGACGCCGCCGGTGCCTTCCTGCTGGTCGACATGGCTCACTTCGCCGGCCTGGTCGCTGCGGGCCTGCACCCCAACCCGGTCCCGCACGCGCACGTGGTCACCTCGACCACGCACAAGACCCTCGGCGGGCCGCGCGGCGGTCTGATCCTGACCGACGACCCGGCACTGGCCAAGAAGATCAACTCGGCGGTGTTTCCGGGCCAGCAGGGCGGGCCCCTGGAACACGTGATCGCCGCCAAGGCCGTGGCGTTCAAGATCGCCGGTACAGCGGCATTCGGGGAACGTATGCAGCGGGTGGTGTCCGGAGCACGGATCCTGGCCGAACGGCTGGGTCGCGACGACGTCACCTCCGCTGGTATCGGAGTGGTCTCCGGCGGTACCGATGTGCACCTGGTGCTGGTCGACCTGCGTCACGCCGAACTCGACGGACAACAGGCCGAGGACCGGTTGGCGGCCATCGACATCACCGTGAACCGCAACGCCGTCCCGTTCGACCCCCGGCCCCCGATGGTCACCTCTGGTCTGCGCATCGGCACCCCTGCACTGGCCGCGAGAGGTTTCTCCGACACGGCGTTCGCCGAGATCGCGGATGTGATCGCGGAGGCGTTGACCGCCAGCGCCGATGCCGACCTGAGTGGACTGAAGGATCGCGTGCAAGCATTGGCGGCCGCGCATCCGCTCTACGGCGCAACCGCGGATCTGGCGAGCACAGCCGGTTCGCCGGGTAACTGACGAGCCAGCCATGGCTCTCAGCACCCTGGACATGTTCTCGGTGGGGATAGGGCCGTCCTCATCCCACACCGTCGGACCGATGCGCGCCGCGGCGCGGTTCGCGGACTCATTGAGCACTCGCGGCCTGATGCGTTCGGTCGCGCGGGTCCAGGTGGAGCTGTTCGGTTCCCTGGGGGCGACCGGGCGCGGCCATGGCTCGGACAAGGCGGTCATCCTCGGGCTCATGGGCGAATCCCCGGAAGCGGTTGACACCGGCGGCATCGATGCCCGCATCCAGGCGATCGTCCGCAGTGGAGAGCTACGCCTGGCCGGCGATCACGCGATCGCGTTCGCGGTCGAGACCGACATCACCCTGCACCGCAGGCGGAGCCTGCCCGCCCACCCCAACGGCATGGTGTTTCGCGCGTCGACCAGCGATGACCGGGTGGCGTACGAGGCGACCTACTACTCCGTCGGTGGTGGCTTCGTCGTCGACGCGGACGCGGCCGGGCGTCCGGTCATCGTCGACGATCCGACAACCGTTCGCTACCCGTTCTCCAGCGGCGCCGAACTCCTGCGGATCTGTGCCGCCGAGCAGTGCAGTATCGGTGACCTGATGTCGGCCAACGAATCCTCCTGGCGCCCCCAGTCCCAGACACGAGGGGAATTGCTGCACATCTGGGATGTCATGAAGGAATGCGTCCACAACGGCTGCACCAGTACCGCGGAGTTCTTGCCGGGGGCGTTGAACGTCCCCCGCCGCGCACCCATGCTGTCGGTGAAGCTCAATGCCGGCCACGCCGCTGACGATCCGATCCGCGCCATGGACTGGGTCAGCCTGTTCGCGCTGGCCGTCAACGAGGAGAATGCTGCCGGCGGGCGGGTGGTCACCGCTCCCACCAACGGTGCTGCCGGGATCGTTCCGGCCGTGCTGCACTACTACACCCGGTTCGTGCCGTCGGCCGACGACGACGGGGTCGTCACGTTTCTGCTCACCGCAGCCGCCATCGGAATCCTGTTCAAAGAGAATGCCTCGATCTCCGGCGCTGAGGTCGGCTGCCAGGGTGAGGTGGGGTCGGCGTGCGCCATGGCTGCCGCCGGCTTGTGCGCGGTCATGGGCGGAACCCCGGCGCAGGTGGAGAACGCGGCCGAGATCGGCATCGAGCACAACCTCGGGCTGACTTGTGACCCCATCGGCGGCTTGGTTCAGATCCCGTGCATTGAGCGCAATGCCATCGCGGCGAGCAAGGCGATCAATGCCGCCAGGATGGCCATGCACGCCGATGGCAGCCACCGGGTATCGCTCGACCAGGCGATCAAGACCATGCGCGAGACCGGCGCCGACATGAAGCTGAAGTACAAGGAGACCTCTCGCGGCGGGCTCGCCGTCAACGTGATCGAGTGCTAGCAAGCTCGGTCTGATCGTGCACGGGGCGGGCTGGGCCGGTCTATGCGATGGCCGGTTGTGCAATGCACCAAATTCCTGCACGCCCGTTCCGTTTTTAACGGACAGTGTGCATTGTTGACGATCACTTGGGGAACCACTGTCGCCTACTCAAGGGGATCTCATGCAGGCAAGAGCCGCGAGCCTAAATCCGGACTCGCTCGACTATCTGGCAGCCGCGAACAACCCAGTGATGTGGATCGCCGTCATCGGCATCTTCCTGGTCATCGCAGCCCAGACCGCCATCTACTACGTCACCGCCAAGAAGACCGCACCCGCGGTCGGAATGAGCGAGAACGATGTGCGGACCGCCTTCCGTGCCGGAGGCGTAGCCGCCATCGGACCGTCGCTGGCGATCGCACTCATCGCCATCACCTTCATCACCATCTTTGGTACCCCCGGTTCGCTCAGCCGTATCGGCCTGATCGGATCGGCGGCCTTCGAAGTCGCCGGTGCCCAGATCGCGGCCGGAACTCAGGGTGTGGAACTGGGAGGTGAGGGCTACACGCAGGCGGTCTTCGCCACTGTGCTGCTGGCGCTCTCACTGGCCGGCTCGGGTTGGATGCTGGTCACGTTGATCGCCACCCCGTTCCTGAAGCGCGGTACCGCGAGCCTGGAGAAGGCCAACAATCCCAAGGTCGCCGCAGCGATGGCGATCATTCCCACAGCGGCGCTCACCGGCGCATTCATGATCATCGGCATCCAGCAGATCCAGCGTGGCCTGGCGCACGTCCTGGTGCTGACCGCCAGTGCGGTGGTGATGGCGCTGAGCCTCTGGCTAGCCAAACGAGCCAACCAGCATTGGCTCAAGGAATGGGGACTCGGATTCGGTGTGATCGCCGGAATCGTGGTCGGCGTCATCGCCAGTTCGGCGGGTGTCCAGTGAGCACCGCATCCGCCGGAGAAGTAACCATGAGTCTGGATGCCAGCACCGCCTGGAGACACTTCGACAAGAAGACCTCGCGGTGGGGTCAGATCACCATGATCACCGCACTGATACTGATGGTGGGCGGACCCACCATCATCGCCATGCAGCTCGGCGTCGAGCTGAGCGGGGTCTGGATCGCGGTCGTCGCCGTCGCCGCCGTCTTCGGGATCATCTGGGTGGTTGAGCCGTTTGCGTACTTCCCGATTCTGGGCGCGGCCAGCATGTATCAGGCGTTCATGATCGGGAACATCTCCAGCAAGCTGGTTCCCTCGGCCCTGGTGGCCCAAGCCGCGATCGATGCCAAACCAGACACCCGGCGTGGTCAACTGGCCTCGGTGCTGGCCATCTGCGGGGCCGCTGCGGTGCACCTGACATCGCTGTTGCTGTTCGTTGCCATCTTCGGCACCTTCGTGATCCAGCTCATCCCGGAGAATGTCATTACTGCGGTGCAGACCTACATCCTGTCTGCCGTGATGGGGGCGGTGCTGGTTCAAGTGGTCGTCAGCAATCCCAAGCCACGCATGCTGGGAATCGCGATCGGAGTGGGCCTGCTGGTGCAATTGGTGTTGGTGCCGCTGGCCCCGGTGGTGGCGTTCTTCGCCGTCGCGCTGGCGGTGGCACTGACCATTACCCTCGCGTTGACTCTCCCGGGCAAGGCGATGGACGCTCCCACGCCCAAGCCGACGACGATTGGAACCGTGAATGACAACCGTTAGCAGTGCCGCGACCTCGGTGGCCAGCATCGCCCCGATCGTGGACGATCTGGCACCGCGATTCACCCGGCTGAGCGATGAGATCTGGGATCACCCGGAACTGCGCTGGGAGGAGCATCGTTCCCTAGCGGCCCAGATAGCGGCGGCGGAGGAGTTCGGCGGGAACATCACCCGAGCAGTGGGCGGGGTGCCCACCGCGTTCACGGCTCAGTGGGGCACCGGCGGTCCGGTCATTGCCTTCCTGGGTGAGTACGACGCACTGGCATCACTGACCCAGGCGGCTGCCTCGGTGGTCCGCGAACCCGATCCGGACAGCCAATCCGAGGCCGGTCACGGGTGCGGTCACAATCTGCTCGGATCCGGATCCCTGCTGGCTGCGGTGGCAACGGCGCGGCAGCTGCAGCAGGCGGGCCTGCCGGGCACCGTCCGCTACTACGGTTGCCCAGCCGAGGAAGGTGCTGCCGGGAAGACGTTCATGGTGCTCGGAGGAGCGTTCGACGACGTGGACGCGGCAATCACCAACCATCCGGCCGACGCGATGTCCTCCAGCCAGTGGAACTCCCTGGCCTACACCCAGGCCTACTTCAGGTTCCGCGGGCTGCCCTCACATGCCGGGGCCGCACCGCAGCACGGACGCAGCGCGTTGGACGCCGCCGAATTGATGAACGTCGGGGTGAACTTCCTGCGGGAGCACATGGACGACTCCGATCGAATCCACTATGCCTTCGTCGACGCCGGTGGCCCCTCGGCGAACGTGGTGCAACCCACGGCCGAGCTGTACTACATCGTGCGTTCACCCACCGTGGCGCGCATGCGCGCGCTGTATGAGCGGGTGCAGAAGGTGGCGCAGGGTGCGGCCTTGATGACCGAGACGGACGTGGAAATCGACTTCGACGGTGCGTGCGCCGAGTTGCTGCCCAACCGGGTGCTGGAGGAACGGCTGCACGCCAACGTGACCGAACTCGGCGGAGTGCCGTTCGATGAGGCGGATCAGCAGTTCGGGCGCCAGATCGCCCAGGGTCTGCCGCCGGGGGCGGAGGAAGGTGCCCGCCGGATGCGGGGTCTGGCACCCCAGTCGCCGCCCTACTACGACGCGGTCCCGCCGCTGGTGGATGCCGCTCATCGGGGGCAGATGACCGGTTCCACCGATGTCGGCGATGTCAGCTGGGTCACTCCGACGGTCCAGATCATGATGGGCACCGCCGTGCTGGGTACGCCGATGCACTCGTGGCAGATGGTCTCGCAGGGCAAGAGCGCCGCGGCCCACAAAGGCATGATCCACGGCGCCAAAGCCATGGCTGCAACGGCCTTGGACCTGTTCACGGACGCCGAACTGCGTTCGGCTGCCACCGCGGAGTTCCAGTCGGTGATCTCCCAGACACCGTACGACCGTCCCATTCCGGACGGTGTCCTGCCGCCACCCCTGCGGGAGAACTACCAGCCGGCGTGAGCAGCTGAGGTGGGGTCGGCAACAGCCGGCCCCACCTCTGGCAAGGTTGACCCAATGAGCCAACCATCCTCGCGGCACGACCTGCGCCAGGGTCGTATCAGCAGCACGGATCGGAGGATCGTGCGCACCCGGGCACGGCTGGTGGAGGCCTTCCGGGCCTTGATCGACGAATCGCCGGGGGAGCGGGTCACAGTCTCGGCGGTGGTCCGGCGTGCACGGGTGGCTCGCTCCTCCTTCTACACCCACTTCGTGGATCTGGGCGACCTCGCAGCAACCGCGCTGACCGAAGTCAACGATGCCATCGTCTCCCTGGCGCGCATGGCTGTGCAGCAGGGCGGATCCAGAACGCAGACCAACCGGCAGGTCGGATTGGACATCGCACGATACCTCGCGGACCGCAAGGAGACCTTCGGTCCGCTGCTGATCAGCGGTGGCCGGTTCGCGGAGGCGCTCATCGCCTCATTGGCCGAACAATCGATGCAGACGCTGCGCACGCGCGAACGGCTGCTGACCAACCCCGAGGTGTCGGCTCACTACATGGCCGGCGGGCTGGTCCATGTGCTGGCCTGGTGGCTCAACCAGGGGCAGGACCTAACCGTGGACGAGCTGGCCGATGCCTTGATCTCGGTGACTCCGGCAGATTTCGTCGACTGACCAGGCGCTGGTGGCCAACTACGCTGGCGGACATGGCGGATCCACGTAGTTACCGGCCCAAGCCGGGTGAGATCCCCACCCAGCCGGGGGTGTACCGATTCCGGGACGGTCACGGCCGGGTGATCTATGTCGGCAAGGCGGTGTCGCTGCGATCTCGGTTGTCGTCCTACTTCGCCAATCCGGCCACGCTGCATCCACGCACTCAGCAGATGGTCACCAGTGCCGCCAGTGTGGACTGGACGGTGGTGGGCACCGAGGTGGAAGCGCTCGCCCTCGAATACGCCTGGATCAAGGAGTTCGACCCGCGGTTCAACGTCAAGTACCGCGATGACAAGTCCTACCCGTTCCTGGCCATCACCATGTCCGAGGAGTTCCCCCGGGTGCAGGTGATGCGGGGACGCAAGCGCAAAGGAACCCGCTATTTCGGGCCATATTCGCATGCGTGGGCCATCCGGGAGACCGTCGATCTGCTGCTGCGGGTATTCCCGATCCGTTCCTGCTCGACCGGGGTGTTCAAGCGGGCGGGCCAGTCCGGGCGGCCATGTCTGCTCGGGTATATCGACAAGTGCTCGGCGCCGTGCGTCGGGAATATCGACGCCGATGCCCACCGCGAACTGGCGCAGGATTTCAGCGCGTTCATGGCCGGTGATACCGGCACCTACCTCGATCGCCTGGACGAACAGATGAGGGCGGCGTCCGCCGCGCAGGAATACGAACGGGCTGCGCGGCTACGCGACGACATCGGTGCGTTGCGCAAGGTGCTGGACCGCAATGCGATGGTCCTGCCAGAACAGACCAACGCCGACGTGTTCGCCATGGCCACCGATGAGCTGGAGGCATCGGTGCAGGTGTTCCACATCCGGGGCGGGCGGGTGCGCGGCCAGCGCGGCTGGGTCACCGAACGGGTCGAGGAACTCAGCGACGGCGAACTGCTCGAACGGCTGCTCACCCAGGTGTACGGAGACGGCGATGCTGACGGCGAGGCCATCCCGCGCGAGGTGATCGTGCCGGTGCTGCCGGAGGACGTGAACGAACTGCAGTCCTGGCTCGGCGGCCTGCGCGGCTCCCGGGTGAGCGTGCGAGTGGCCCAGCGCGGTGACAAGCGGGTGCTGGCACAAACTGTGCAACGCAACGCTGAGCAAGCCCTCGCGCTGCACAAGACCAGGCGGGCCGGGGATCTCAGCGCCCGGTCACAAGCGCTACAGCAGTTGCAGGACAACCTGGGCATGTCCACCTCGCCGCTGCGCATCGAGTGCTACGACATCTCCCACACCCAAGGCAGCGAGCAGGTTGCGTCCATGGTGGTGTTCGAAGATGGACTGGCACGCAAGAGCGAATACCGCCACTTCGTCATCCGTGGCGAAGGCGGCGAAGGCGCGCGAGACGACACCGAGGCGATGGCCGAGGTGCTCACCCGACGGTTCCGCAGATACCTGGAGGAACTCGATTCGCCGTCGACCGATGACGACGGCGGGCGGCGCAAGCGATTCGCCTACCCGCCGAATCTGGTGGTCGTCGACGGCGGGCAACCCCAGGTGGCGGCCGCCGAACGGGCTCTGTCCGAGCTGGGGATCGTGGATATCACCATCGTTGGCCTGGCCAAGCGGCTGGAGGAGGTGTGGCTCGTCGGTGAGGACTTCCCGCTGGTGTTGCCCCGCAGTTCGGAGGGTCTGTACCTGCTGCAACGGGTACGCGATGAGGCACACCGGTTCGCTATCGGCCACCACCGCAAGCGACGCTCGAAGTCCATGACTCGTTCGGAGCTGGAATCGATTCCGGGGCTGGGTCCAACCCGGCAGGCAGCCCTGTTGCGCACCTTCGGGTCGGTGCGTGCATTGCGCACGGCCAGCGAGACGCAGATCGCACAGGCCCCCGGGATCGGCCCGCAATTGGCCAAGCAGGTCCGGGCAGCGCTGATGGACTCCACGCCGAGCGATTCCGCGACCGGTTCTGCGGGCACCGCGAGTTCGTGACATGCTCAGAGCATGACTGAGCCCGGTAGCGCCACGCCGGAAAAGGGTGCGGAAGGGGGCACGGCAGAGGGCACTGCCGCCGCCATGACGTCGGGTCCGTTGACGATGCCGTCCGGTATACCGCTGCTGGAACAGCAGACCCCGATGAGTCCAGACCACCGGCCCGAGGTCATCATCGTGACCGGCATGTCCGGTGCCGGCCGCACCCGCACCGCCGCCGTGCTGGAGGATCTGGACTGGTACGTCGTGGACAACCTGCCGCCCAGGATGCTGCTGCCACTGGCAGGGATGCTGGCGCCGGGGGAGACGGGCGTGAAGCGGCTGGCGGTGGTGTTGGATGTGCGCAGCCGCGAGTTCTTCGCGGACCTGGTGCAGGTGCTCGACGATCTGCGCACCCAGCGCATCGACTACCGCATCGTGTTCCTGGACGCCTCCGATGAGGCCCTGGTGCGCCGGTTCGAGCAGGTCCGCAGGCCCCATCCACTGCAGGGCCAAGGCCGCATGCTCGACGGCATCGCCCAGGAACGCAGCCTGCTGCGGGATGTTCGCCGGCGCGCCGACGTCACCATCGACACCAGTGATCTCTCGGTGCATGACCTGGCCCGGACCGTGCGGGACATCATCGCCGGCGAAACGGCCGATGATCTGCGCATCACCGTGGTCAGCTTCGGATTCAAGTACGGTCTGCCGCTGGACGCCGACCACGTGGTCGATGTGCGCTTCCTGAAGAACCCGTACTGGGTGACCGAGCTGCGTCATCTGACCGGCAAGGATGAGCCGGTGCGGGACTACGTGCTGGGGCTGCCCGGCGCCCGCGATTTCGTCACCCGGTACCTGGACGCGGTCATGCCGATCCTGCCCGGGTACGTTCAGGAGCAGAAGCCATACGTCACGATCGCCATCGGGTGCACCGGTGGAAAGCACCGCTCGGTCGCGCTCACGGAAGCTGTGGCCGCAGGTCTGCGGGAGCGCGGGCACGCCGCGCTGACGGTCCACCGGGACCTGGGGCGCGAATGACCACCGGCCGGCACGCCGCCGCCGGGCGTGGCATCAAGGTCGTCGCGCTGGGCGGTGGACACGGCCTGGCCGCGACCCTCGCTGCCCTGCGGCATGTGTCCCCGGACGTCACGGCGGTAGTCACCGTTGCCGACGACGGCGGTTCCTCCGGCCGGTTGCGTGAGGAACTCGATGTGTTGCCGCCGGGCGATCTGCGGATGGCTGTCTCGGCCCTGTGCGAGTCCTCCGAGTGGGGTCAGACCTGGCGCGATGTGCTGCAGCACCGGTTCCAGACCGAGGGTGACCTGAACGGTCACGCGGTCGGGAACCTGCTGCTGGTGGCAATCTGGCAGCTCCTGGGGGACGAGGTCGCGGGATTGGACCTGATCGGACGCCTGCTCGGTGCCCATGGCCGGGTGCTGCCGATGGCCACGACACCGCTGCAGATCGAGGCCGAGGTCCGCAGTACCGAGGCCCCCGGTGCGCCGACACTGCAGATCCGCGGCCAGAGCCGGGTGGCGGTGACGTCCGGTTTCGTCGACAAGGTGCGGCTGGTGCCAGCCGATGCGCCTGCCTGCCCGGAAGCGGTGGCGGCCATCGATGATGCCGACTGGGTGATTCTCGGTCCCGGCTCCTGGTTCACCTCGGTGATGCCGCACCTGTTGCTTCCCGGAATCAGGCAGGCGTTGCGCCGCACCCAGGCTCGGCTCGCGCTGACCTTGAACCTGGCCTCGCAACCGGGGGAGACCGCCGGCTATTCCGCCGCCGATCACCTGCGATCTCTGCGTGAGTATGCGCCCGACCTGAACGTCGATATCGTTATCGCTGATCCCAGTGCAATAGAAGATCTAGACGATGTGCTGGAGTGCGCTGGAGCAGTAGGGGCACGGGTGCTATTGCGACAGGTGGGTAGAGGCGGAACGGCGGCTCAGCACGACCCCCTGCGGCTGGCAGCGGCCTATCGTGATGCATTTGACGGGATACTCGGGGACGTCAGGGAGAACTCGCAGTGAATGGCAGGATGGCGCTCATGTCGCTAACCGCAGACGTCAAGGACGAACTTGCGCGCCTGCGGGTGGACAAGACATCGGCGCGCAAGGCAGAGGTCGCTGCGACCCTGCGGTTCGCGGGCGGGCTGCACATCATTTCCGGACGCATCGTTATCGAAGCCGAACTGGACACCGGCATTGCGGCACGGCGGCTGCGGCAAGCCATCGCCGAGGTCTACGGGCACGGCAGTGAAGTGATCGTGGTCTCCGGGGGTGCGTTGCGCCGTGGCAACCGGTACGTGGTCCGCGTGGTCAAGGATGGCGAGGCGCTGGCTCGTCAGACCGGCCTGCTGGATTCCCGTGGGCGCCCGGTGCGCGGGCTGCCACCGCAGGTGGTCTCCGCCAGCCTCAACGACGCGGTCGCGGCCTGGCGTGGAGCCTTCCTGGCGCACGGGTCACTGACGGAGCCGGGACGATCGTCGGCGCTGGAGGTGACCTGCCCTGGACCCGAAGCCGCGTTGGCGTTGGTCGGCGCGGCCCGCCGGCTGGGCATCGCCGCCAAGGCCCGGGAGGTCCGCGGCGTGGACCGGGTGGTCATCCGCGACGGTGACGCGATCAGCGCCATGCTCACCCGCATGGGCGCCCACGATGCGGTGCTGGCCTGGGAGGAGCGGCGGCTACGCCGGGAGGTCCGGGGGGCGGCCAATCGGCTGGCGAATTTCGACGATGCGAATCTGCGGCGTTCGGCTCAAGCTGCGGTGGCTGCCGGTGCCCGGGTCCAGCGCGCTTTCGAAATCCTCGGTGATGAGGTCCCCGATCATCTGGCGCAAGCGGGCAAGCTGCGGTTGGAGCACCGGCAGGCAAGCCTGGAAGAGTTGGGCCAGCGTGCTGACCCGCCGTTGACCAAGGATGCCGTCGCCGGTCGGATCCGGCGACTCTTGGCCATGGCGGACAAGAAAGCCCAGGACGAAGGCATACCCGATACCGAAGCGAGCTTGACTCCGGAGATGCTCGACGGGCTGTGACTGTTCTCACGCCCTGATATCCAGGCCAAGGTCCTACCCTGGCGGTGTAACGTTACCTCTGCCGAGGATGCCGGGAGCGCTCGGCATTCCCGGATGCTTGTGCCCATCGCATCGAATAGCTCGAACCAATAGGCGTGAGCGCTCCGCAAACCCAATGACAGATCATGCGCGTTCACGCGCCAGGAGGACTTATCGTGACCATCCGCGTTGGAATCAACGGCTTCGGCCGAATCGGCCGGAACTTCTACCGGGCGATCCTCGCCTCGGGTGCCGACATCGAGGTTGTCGGTGTCAACGACTTGACCGACAACCAGACCCTCGCGAACCTGTTGAAGTGGGACACCGTGCTGGGCAAGCTGCCGCAGCAGGTCTCCTACGACGAGGCAAACATCATCGTGGGTGACACCAAGATCCGGGCGCTGGCTGAGCGCGACCCGGCGAACCTGCCGTGGGCCGAGTTGGGCGCAGACATCGTCATCGAGTCCACCGGTTTCTTCACCGACGCCACCAAGGCCCAGGCGCACATCGACGCCGGCGCCAAGAAGGTCATCATCTCCGCTCCGGCGAAAAACGAAGACGCGACGTTCGTGTACGGCGTGAACCACACCGACTACGACCCGGCCGCGCACAACATCATCTCGAACGCCTCCTGCACCACCAACTGCCTGGCACCGCTGGCCAAGGCGCTGAACGACTCGATCGGCATCGAGCGTGGCCTGATGACCACCATCCACGCCTACACCGGCGACCAGAACCTCCAGGATGGCCCGCACAAGGACCCCCGCCGTGCCCGCGCCGCCGCCCAGAACATCGTGCCGACTTCGACCGGCGCCGCCAAGGCGGTCGCCCTGGTGCTGCCCGAGCTGAAGGGCAAGTTGGACGGATTCGCCATGCGCGTTCCCACCATCACCGGCTCCGCCACCGACCTCACCTTCACCGCCAGCCGCGAGGTGACCGCCGAGGAGGTCAACGCCGCCGTCAAGGCCGCAGCCGAAGGGCCACTGGCCGGCACCCTGGAGTACAGCGAGGACGACCTGGTCTCCTCGGACATCATCAGCAACCCGAACCAGTCCATCTTCGACTCCAAGCTGACCAAGGTCAGCGGCGACCTGGTCAAGGTCGTGTCCTGGTACGACAACGAGTGGGGCTACTCCAACAGCCTCATCCTGCTCACCAGCTACGTCGGCGCCCGCCTGTAGTCCGAGCGCGAGTGACCCGCGACGCCCGCGCCGCAGCAGATATTGCGGCAGCGGGCGTCGCTGTGTCGAACCAGCACCCATCCACCCCGACAACGACCGGAGCCATTCCGAATGACGACCATTGCCGACCTGGGCGATCTGCGTGGCAAGCGCGTTCTCGTCCGCGCTGACTTCAACGTGCCGCTGGACGGCACCACCATCACTGACGACGGCCGCATCCGCGCCGCTCTGCCCACGATCACGACCCTGGTCGAGGCGGGTGCCCGCGTAATCCTGGTGGCGCACCTGGGCCGTCCCGCCGGCGAGGGTTTCGAAGCGAAGTTCTCCCTGGCACCGGTTGCGGAACGCCTCGGCGAACTGCTGGACGCGCCGGTGGCGCTGGCCGGCGACCTGGTCGGGCCATCGGCACAGCAGACCGTCGCCGGCCTGACCGATGGCGGCGTGGCATTGCTGGAGAACGTCCGATTCGACAGCCGGGAAACCAGCAAGGACGCCGAGCAGCGCCAGGCGCTCGCCGCTGAGCTGGCAGCGCTGGCGGACGCGTACGTCTCCGACGGGTTCGGCGTGGTGCACCGCAAGCAGGCCAGCGTCTACGACGTCGCCACCAAACTCCCGCATGCGTTGGGTTCGCTGGTCCAGACCGAGGTGCAGGCACTGCGTCGCGCCACCGATGACCCGGCCCGCCCCTACGCCGTGGTTCTGGGTGGGGCCAAGGTCTCGGACAAGCTGGGCGTGATCGAGAACCTGCTCGGCAAGGCGGATCGGCTGCTGATCGGTGGTGGCATGGTCTTCACCTTCCTGGCAGCGCAGGGTCATTCGGTCGGTAAGTCGTTGCTGGAGGCCGACCAGATCGACGTGGTCAAGGGATACCTGGAGACCGCAGCGCAACGAGGTGTGCAGATCGTCCTTCCCACCGACATCGTGGTCGCAGCCGAGTTCGCTGCAGACTCCCCGGCCACAGTGGTCGGGGTGGACGCCATTCCCGACGATCAACTGGGCTTGGATATCGGCCCGCAGTCGCAAGCGGCCTTCCGCACCGCTGTCCTAGACGCCAAGACGATCGTGTGGAACGGCCCGATGGGCGTGTTCGAGTTCCCGGCATTCGCCGGTGGTACCCGCGAGCTGGCTCAGGCCATCATCGATGCCACAGCCGCGGGGGCGTTCAGCGTCGTCGGCGGTGGCGATTCGGCAGCAGCCGTGCGCAAGCTCGGATTCGACGAAGCAGGATTTAGTCATATCTCAACCGGTGGCGGTGCGTCGCTGGAGTTCCTGGAGGGCAAGGACCTCCCCGGTATCGCAGTCTTGGAGGACTGAACAATGACTCAGACCCGCATCCCGCTGATGGCGGGGAACTGGAAGATGAACCAGGACCACCTGCAGGCCACCCACCTGCTGCAGAAGCTCGCCTGGGCGTTGAAGGACGCCAAGCACGACTACACCAAGGTGGAAGTGGTGGTCGTGCCACCGTTCACCGATCTGCGCTCGGTGCAGACCCTGACCGACGCCGACAAGCTCTCCGTGGGCTACGGCGCCCAGGACATCTCCGCCCACGCCAGCGGCGCCTACACCGGCGAGATCTCAGCGGCGATGCTGTCCAAGCTCGGTGTCAGCTACGCGGTGGTGGGTCACTCCGAGCGGCGCGAGTACCACGCCGAATCCGACGCGCTGGTCGGCGCGAAGGCCAAGGCCGCACTCGGCTCCGACATCACCCCGATCATCTGCGTGGGCGAAGGCCTGGATATCCGCAAGGCCGGGGAGCAGGTGCCCTACACGCTGGCCCAGGTGGACGGCGCCTTCGCCGGTATCGACGCCGCCGATGCCGCACGCACCGTCGTGGCCTATGAACCGGTCTGGGCGATCGGCACCGGCGAAGTGGCGACCCCCGATGACGCACAGGAAGTGTGCGGTGCGATCCGGTCGCGGCTGGCCGAGCTGTACTCGCCGGAGGTGGCGGGCAAGATCCGGGTGCTCTACGGGGGGTCGGTGAAGTCCGGCAATGTCGCCTCGATCATGGCCCAGCCCGATGTGGACGGGGCCCTGGTCGGCGGCGCCAGCCTGGACGCGGACGAGTTCGCTGCCATCGCCCGCTACCAGTCGCATCAGGTGGGCCTGTAGCTGGTTCGCCCGGTGCGGTTCCAGCCTCTCAGCTAGGTGCTGCGGCACGGGCCAGGTAAACTCGCCTGGGTCCCGGGGTTTGAGAGAAGTCTCCAGGGGAGCAACAGTAAGGAGTGCGCGTGACCGCGCTGACGATTGTGCTGCAGGTGCTGCTGGTGATCACCAGCTTCCTGCTGATCTTGTCCATCCTGATGCATAAGGGCAAGGGAGGCGGGCTATCGGACATGTTCGGTGGCGGCATCTCCTCCAGCATCGGCAGTTCCGGGGTCGCTGAACGCAACCTGAACCGGATCACCATTGGCTCGGCCTTGATCTGGGGAATCGTGATTGTGCTGCTGGGACTGATCCAACGGGTCAGCCTGTAACTGAAGACGAGGGAGTAATTTCGTGGCAGGTGGAAGTGCGATCCGCGGCTCGCGTGTTGGCGCCGGACCGATGGGCGAGGCAGAACGTGGCGAGGCCGCACCCCGGGTGCTGGTGTCCTATTGGTGTTCGGCAGGTCACGAGACCCGGCCCAGTTTCGCGGCCGAGCCCGGTACCGCGCCGCCGGAGCAGTGGGATTGCCCCCGCTGTGGCCTGCCCGCGGGGCAGGAGAAGGACAACCCGCCGTTGCCGCCCAAGAACGAGCCGTACAAGACGCACCTGGCCTACGTGAAGGAGCGCCGCTCCGACGCTGACGGAGCCGCGTTGCTGGATGAGGCCCTCTCGGCGCTTCGGGCCCGCCGCGGCGGCTGATATGCAGGTACCCGCCGGGATCCAGGCCGTCGCAGATCACGGCGCGCTGTATGCAGCCATCGGGCAGCTTCGGCTGGCTGAACGCCTTGAGGCTGAACTCGGTGAATACACCTGGAGCGGTGACCTGACCGAAGGGTGGGTGCGGTTCACCGCCACCGCTGATCCCACCCGCACGGTCGAGTCCCGGGCACAGTTCATCGCCAGTATCGCTCCTGGGCCGCGCTCCTTGCTGTGGGGCTGGGCACACCCTCAGGCTGCGGACGCCAGTGCGGCACAGCGGCTGCAGGACCTGGGTCAGCAGCATGCCCTGGCCGACCTGACCACGCCGGAAGTGTCGTTCACCGTCGGGCAGGACATCGCTGCGGATATCGACCAGTTCGCCCACGCGGTCGGCGCCGCGGCTGTGGAAGCCACCGGGACCATCCCGTACTATTTGGCCCCGGTGGGCGGTGGAACCCGGGTGGTGTTACTGCTGCCCGACATCGAGTTGCGGGCGGTCGGCCTCGCTGTGGATGGCACCAGACTGATGTCGGCATTCGCCGAGGCGGCCACCACTCATCGGCGTCATTCGCTGCTGGGCTTCGCTCGGCACAACGGCTACGCATTGCAGTCGGACGAGACCATGGACGTGGTCAGCGACGGTCTCGGGACATCCGTCACCGCCACCTGGGACCCCCAGGGCGGCCTGATCAACCTACAGATGACGTCGCAGTCCGATACGCCCGGGCAACCGGCCTGATCTGTCCGTTCAGTTAGGTTGGCCCGCCGCGGCCGCATCGAGAAGCCAGAGCGTCACATCCTGGCCGTGGACCTGACCTGCGGGTAGCTCGCCCCGTAACGCTCCGGTGACCGCGTCGGCCTTCGCGGCGCCACCGGCCACCAGCCAGATCTGCCGCGCGGCGTTGAGTGCGGGCAGAGTCAACGACAGGCGGTGCGGCGGCGGTTTGGGCGAGTCGGTTTCGGCCACCACCGCAGCCGTGGACGCGAGCGCGGGCTTACCCGGGAACAGTGAGGCGATATGACCATCGGGTCCCATCCCGAGTAGCACCAGGTCGAATACCAAGGGCGAACCGTCGCTGGCGAACCGGGACATCGCCGCCGCGTAGTGCTGTGCGGCAGCATCGATATCGGTGAACGCCTCGCTGGAGGGCATGGGGTGCACCTGGGCCTGGGGCAACCCGACGGCGGCGCAGAACTGACTGGCCTGGGCGTCGTTGCGGTCGGGGGAGTCGGCGGCCACGAACCGTTCATCGACCCACCACAGGTGCACGCCGCTGAAGTCCACCAGGTCCCGCAGTGCCGACTCCGCAGCGGCACCGAGCACGCCGGTACCCACCGATCCGCCGGCGATGGCCACGTGCACCGGACGGCGCACCGATTGCGCATCCAGCAGAGCCAGCAGCAGCCGTGCCGCCGTCGCCCGGTACAGGGCGGCGGAGTCGGGATGGATGATGACCGCCCGTTCGATCCGGTGACTCATTCGACCACCGTGACCTTGGCCAGACCTCGGGTGAGCACCTTGTGGTAGATCTCATCCGGGTCCAATCGGCGCAGATCCTCCATCAGGCAGTCCTCCAACGGACGCTTCGCCATGGCGATCTTCCGATCGGGCTGACCCTGGTGGGAGATCGTCACCTCCGCGCTTCCGCTGGGCCGGCGCATGGTCACCGTGCCACGGCGACGCTCCACGTCGATGCCGTCGACCGCCGATGAACCGGGAACGTGCTCCAGCGTCACCGGAATCTTCAGCGCATATGCCAGCCATCCCGCGAACAGGTGCGTGGACGGGCGGTGCCGGCTGCCGTAGACCCGAACCGACCGGACCGGCTCGAACGGCGGCTCATCCAGGGCCGCTGCGACCACCGCCCGCCACAGGGTGGTGCGGGCCCAGCTGAGGTCGGTATCGCCCGGTGCGTAGGACTGGGCCAGCCGGTGCAGCAGGTCGATCGCGTCACCACATTCCCCGACGTCGGAGATGCGCCGCTGTGCCATGGCGCCCAACAGGTCAGCGCCCAGGTCGGCCGGGGGTTCCTTGGGCCACCACACGACGATCGGTGCATCCGGAAGCAGTAGCGGTGTCACCAGGGTGTCCACTTCGTGCCGGCCCGGCCCGCGCGGCCGCAACACCACGACGTCGGAGGCCCCGGCGTCCGCGCCCACCCGGATCTCGCCATCCAGGCCAGAACTGCGCCGGCCATCTCCCGGCTGCACCACGATCACCCGGCACGGGTGCTCACGGCTGGCTTCGTTGGCCGCCTGCACCGCCGGTTCGATGTCCGTGCCGCCGGTCACGATGATCAGGGTCAGCACCCGGCCCAAGGCCACCGCGCCGCCCTCTTCACGCAGGTCCACCAGCCGGCTGGCGATAGCCGAGGTGGTGGTGTCGGTCAGGGTGATGATCATGGTCGCCTCCACACGCGTCCGTCGCGAGCGAGCATTGCGTCGGCGGATTCTGGTCCCCAGCTACCGGGTCGATACTCCTGTGGCGCGCCCTTGCGGGCCCAGTAATTGAGGATCGGATCCAGGATCTCCCAGGACAGCTCTACCTCCCGTTGCCGGGGGAACAGTGGCGGATCGCCGAGCAGCACATCCAGGATGAGCCGCTCGTACGCCTCCGGAGAGGACTCGGTGAACGCGTGCCCGTAGCCGAAGTCCATGGTCACGTCCCGGACTTCCATCTGGGTACCGGGGACTTTGGAGCCGAACCGGATGGTCACACCCTCGTCGGGTTGCACCCGGATGACGATCGCATTCTGACCCAGCTCCTGAGTGTCCTGCATGTCGAACGGCAGGTGCGGTGCGCGCTTGAACACTACCGCGATCTCGGTGACCCGGCGTCCCAGGCGCTTCCCGGTGCGCAGGTAGAACGGCACCCCGGCCCACCGGCGATTGTCGATATCGAGCCGAACGGCTGCGTAGGTCTCCGTTCTCGACTGCGGGTTCATCCCGTCCTCGGACAGGAACGCCGTGACCTCCTCGCCACCTTGCCAGCCGGCACCGTACTGGCCACGGGCGGTGTGCCGGCCCAGGTCGCGGGGAAGCCGCACCGATGCCAGCACCTTCTCCTTTTCGGCGCGCAACTCGGCCGCCTCGAAGGACGCTGGCTCCTCCATAGCGGTCAGCGCGAGCAACTGCAGCAGGTGATTCTGGATGACGTCCCGGGCAGCGCCAATGCCGTCGTAGTAGCCGGCGCGTGAACCGATGCCGATGTCCTCAGCCATGGTGATCTGGACATGGTCGACGTAGTTGGCGTTCCAGATGGGCTCGAACATCTGATTCGCGAACCGTAGTGCCAGCAGGTTCTGCACCGTCTCCTTGCCGAGATAGTGATCGATCCGGAACACCGAATCGGGCGGAAAGACCTCCGAGACCACCCGATCCAGCTCCTGTGCCGAGGCCAGGTCGTGTCCGAACGGCTTCTCGATGACGACCCGGCGCCAACTGCCCGGATCCGGCATCGACAGGCCTGCCTCGGCGATCTGCTCGCACACCACCGGAAACTGGCCCGGCGGGATCGACAGGTAGAACGCGTGGTTGCCACCGGTGCCGCGTTCCTCATCCAGCCGGTCGATGGTGCGCGCCAGTCGTTTGAACGCCTTGTCGTCGCCGAATTCACCGGAAACGAAGCGGATGCCGGAGGAGAGCTGTTCCCAGACCTTCTCGTCGTACGGTGTGCGCGCGTGCTGTTTGACCGCCTTGTGCACGATGGCCCGGAAATCCTGATCTTCCCAATCACGACGCGCGAATCCCACCAGGGCAAAACCCGGAGGGAGTAGGCCACGGTTGGTCAGGTCGTACACCGCTGGCATCAATTTGCGTCGGGCCAGGTCCCCGGTGACTCCGAAGATGACCAGTGAACTCGGACCGGCGATCCGGGGCAGACGGCGATCGCCGGGAAGCCGTAGTGGGTTGGCCCCCGGCGCAACTGGTACCGGCATTAGCCCTCGACCTGCCCTGCCCGGGCCCGCAGGCCGGCCTCGACCTGTTCCAGCAGAGTGGCCCAGCTGTCCTCGAACGAGGTCACTCCAGCAGCCTCCAGGTCGAGCAGGATCTGATCGAACTCCACGCCCAGGTCGGTGATGGCCGTGAGGGTGTCCCGGGCTGCGTCGGCGGTACCGGCGACCACATCCGCACCGGTGGCCGCGGAATGGTCGGCCACCGCCTCCAGCGTCTTGCGGGGCATGGTGTTGACCACGTCGGCGGTCACCAGTTCGTCCACATACATGGTGTCGGGATAGTCCGGGTTCTTGGTCCCGGTCGAGGCCCACAGCGGCCGTTGCCGGTGAGCGCCGCCGAGTGCGGCGAATCGCGGTGTCGCGAACACATCCTCGAAGATCTCGTAGGCCAGGCGGGAGTTGGCGATGGCGGCCTTGCCGCGCAGAGCCAAGGCCGCTGGCGAACCGATTCGGTCCAGCGCGGCATCGACCTTGGTGTCGATCCGGGACAGGAAAATCGACGCCACCGAACGGATGGTGGACACGTCGACACCGTTGGCCTCGGCCTGCTCCAGACCGTCCACATAGGCATTGGCAACGGCGCGATAGCGATCGAGGCCGAAAATCAGGGTGACGTTGACGCTGATCCCGGCGGCGATGGTCGCGGTGATTGCTGGCAGACCGGCCTCGGTAGCCGGGATCTTGATCATCGCATTCGGCCGGTCGACCGTACGCCACAACTGTTGTGCGGCCGCGATCGTTCCGGCGGTGTCGTGCGCCAGCCGCGGGTCGACCTCGATCGACACCCGACCGTCCCGGCCGCTGGTGGCCTGATACGTGGCGGCGAAGACATCGCAGGCGTCCCGCACGTCATCGGTCGTCAACGCCAGCGCGGCCTCATCCGCGCTGGCGCCATCCGCACCCAAGCCAGCGAGCTGGCTGGCATAGGCATCGCCGCCCGCGACCGCCCCGGCGAAGATGGTGGGGTTGGTGGTGACCCCGACCACGTGCCGGGTGCCGATCAACTCGGCCAGGGTGCCGTTGGTCAGGGCGTCCCGGGACAGGTCGTCCAGCCACACCGACACTCCGGCCCGGGATATCAGCTCAAGGCCGTTGGTTGCAGTTTCGGAAGTCATCTGATTCCTCTCGACGATGCCGGTGGCGATGGTCAGGATCCGGCGGCGGCGATCGACTCGTGCGCGGCGGCCACGACAGCCTCCGGTGTGAACCCGAACTCGCGGAACAGCGTTGCGGCGTCCGCAGAAGCACCGAAGTGCTCCAACGACACGGCCCGCCCGGCATCGCCCAGATAGCGGTACCACGGCATCGCGATCCCGGCTTCGACGCTCACCCGGGCCCGGACGGCGGCAGGCAGCACTGACTCGCGGTATTCGGCGTCCTGCTCGGAGAACCACTCCAGGCACGGTGCCGAAACCACCCGGGTCCCGATTCCCGCTGCCTCCAGCGTCTGGCGGGCAGCCACCGCCAGCTGGACTTCCGAACCCGTGCCGATCAGCACCACATCCGGGATTTCGGTGCTGGACTCCAGCAGCACGTACGCGCCGCGGGCCACACCGCCGGTGTCGGCGAAACCGTCTGTACCGCGGGGGAAGGTGGGGATCGCCTGCCTGGTCAGCACCAGCCCGATCGGCTGCCCGGTCCGTTCCAGGGTGGCCTGCCAGGCCGCAGCGGTCTCATTGGCGTCCGCGGGACGGACGACGGCCAGTCCGGGTATGGCACGGCACGCTGCCAGGTGCTCGACCGGCTGGTGGGTCGGCCCGTCCTCACCCAGCCCGATGGAATCATGCGTCCAGACGAAGATCGGGTCCACACCCATGAGTGCTGCCAGGCGCACGGCGGGCCGCATGTAGTCGCTGAAGGTGAAGAACGTGCCGCCGTAGGGGCGGGTCAAGCCATCGACGGCGATGCCGTTGAGGACTGCGCCCATGCCGAACTCGCGGATTCCGAAATGCAGCGTGCGGCCGTATTCGTGCCCGGCGAACTCCTCCGAGGAACGTTCCGCGGGCAGGAACGACGGCTCACCCTTCATGGTGGTGTTGTTCGACCCGGCCAGATCGGCGGACCCGCCCCACAGCTCCGGCAAGACCGGCGCCAGAGCGTTCAGGATGGTGCCGGAAGCGGCACGGGTGGCCACGGACTTGCCGGATTCGAAGCTTGGCAACGCATCGGTCCATCCCTGTGGCAGGGTCCGGGACCGCAGCCGGTCCAGCAGCGCGGCCCGCTCCGGTTCCCGGGACGCCCAACCGGCCAGTTCGGCATCCCACGCCTGGTGCGCCGCCGCGCCACGCTGCACCAGCTCCCGCGACCGTGCCAGCGCCGCCGGGTCGACGTCGAACGCAGCCGCCGGGTCGAGGTTCAGGGCGGACTTCAGACTGGCGACCTCATCGGCCCCGAGCTTGGCGCCATGGGAGTCATGGCTGTCCTGCTTGCCGGGGCTGGGCCAGGCGATGATGGTGCGGAGCCGGATGAAGCTCGGCTGGTCCGTGTTCGCCCGGGCCGCCGCCAGCGCCGCCGCCAACGCATCGACGTTCTCGACGTAGTCCGAACCGTCGCCGACCCAGTCCACGGTCTGGGTGTGCCAGCCGTAGGACTCGTACCGGCCCAGGACGTCCTCGGTGAAGGCGATCGATGTGTGCCCCTCGATGGTGATCCGGTTGTCATCCCAGATCACGATCAAATTGCCCAGCTTCTGCGTTCCGGCCAGCGAGGCGGTCTCCGACGACACGCCCTCTTGCAGGCAGCCCTCACCCACGACCGAGTACACGGCGTAGTCGAACGGTGACTGCCCGGCCGGTGCGTCCGGGTCCAGCAGGCCGCGGACCCGGCGTTGTTCCATCGCCATCCCCACCGCCATCGACACGCCCTGGCCCAGGGGTCCGGTGGTTGCTTCCACGCCCTTGGTGTGACCGAACTCCGGGTGCCCGGGGGTCAGTGAGCCCCAGCTCCGCAACGATTCCAGGTCGGCCAGCTCCAACCCGAATCCGCCCAGGTACAACTGCACGTACTGCAGCAAGCACGCGTGACCGGCGGAGAGGACGAACCGGTCTCTGCCCAGCCAGGCCGGGTCCGCCGGGTCCACCCGCATCACGTTCTGGTAGAGCAGATAGGCCAGCGGCGCGAGGCTGATCGCGGTTCCGGGATGCCCGTTGCCGACGTTCTCCACGGCGTCAGCAGCGAGCACTCGCGCGGTGGCGACGGCCAACTGATCGGCGTCGTTCCAGCCCACGTCGGTCGCGATCGGGGTAGCTACATGCGCTGCGGTCTCGGTCATCTGTCCTCTTCCCGCCCTGTTCGGGCTCAAACGTCCCTCACCCGCGCCGTTCGGGTCAGCGGATGTGCCGGTACGCGGCCGGTCTGACAGCAGGTTAATGCCACTGCCCGCGGCGGACACGCCTGTCTCACCCAGAGGTCGGTGGCGGTGCGAGTGCGAGCGCCTAGACTCGAGCGCGTGGCACATCCGCATACCGACGCGCAACCAAGCGCCCCGCAGCCGGTCGCTGCTGCGAACCGCGCGGCGAACGTCTCGCCGCCGGCCGCTCGTCCGGGACTGCGCCGGGTGGCGCGTGGCCTGGTCGCACTGACCAAGCCACGGATCATCGAGCTGCTGCTGATCACCACCGTTCCGACCATGATGCTTGCCGCCGGCGGCTGGCCAGGCACCTGGTTGCTGATCGCGACCGTGGTCGGCGGCACCCTCGCAGCGGGAAGTGCCAACGCGTACAACATGTGGTGGGACCGCGATATCGACGCGGTGATGAAGCGCACCAAGAACCGGCCCCTGGTCACCGGCGATGTCACCTCGGCGCAAGCGCTGGTCTTCGCGTCGGTGCTGGCCCTAGCTTCGGTGCTGTGGTTGGGGCTGCTGGTCAACTGGGTCGCGGCCTGGCTGGCGCTGGCGGCGAACGTGATGTACTCGGTGGGCTACACCATGCTGCTGAAGCGGCACACGGCGCAGAACATCGTCTGGGGTGGCGCTGCCGGATGTATGCCGGTCCTGATCGGCTGGGCGGCGGTCACCGGCTCGGTGGGGTGGGCCCCAGTGCTGCTGTTCGGGATCATCTTCTTCTGGACGCCGCCGCACTACTGGCCGCTGTCGATGAAGTTCAAAGACGACTACGCCGCCGCCGGTGTGCCGATGCTCCCGGTGGTCGCCGAGAATGTTGCGGTCGCGCGGCAGATCATCGTCTACTCACTGCTGATGATCGCCTGTTCGCTGGCTCTTGTCCCGGTCGCGGGGATGAGCTGGGTCTACACGGTGATCGCGGTGTTGGCGGGGGTGTGGTTCTGCGCGATCTGCGTGGTGCTGTACCGGCGCACCGCGACCGGCGCCCGCAAGACCGAGGCGATGTCGGTGTTCCACGCCTCGATCACGTATCTGACGGTGGTGTTCGTCGCTGTGGCCATCGACCCGTTCCTACCGTTCTGACCGGTCGTGGCGTAGGCCCGTTGCACCCATGACCCCGGCACAGTCGCTGCGGCAGTACCTGGCCCATCTGGGCGTGGAACGCGGCTTGTCCCAGCACACGGTGGCCGCCTACCAACGGGACCTGACCCGGTACTGCAGTTATCTGCGCGACCAAGGGATCGGCTCTCTGCAGCAAGTCGGAGAACCCGTGGTCGGGGCGTACCTGGAAGTGCTGCGTACCGGCTCCGACGGCGGTTCGGCGCTATCGGCCACGTCGGCCAACCGGGCGGTGGTGGCGGTGCGTGGCTGGCACCGGTTCGAGGTGCGTGAAGGCCGGTCACAGACCGACCCCGCTGCCGGCGTGCGGCCGGCCGGAACCACGAAACGGCTACCCAAGGCCATCTCCATCGAGGAGGTCGAACGTTTGCTGGCCGGGGCATCGTCCGCGCCGGGCGTGCTCGGGCTGCGCGACCGGGCGCTGGTGGAGGTGCTGTACGGCACCGGCGCGCGCATCAGCGAGGCGGTCGGGCTCAGCGTCGACGACGTGGAAACCGCCGACAGCGCCACGCTGCGGCTGTTCGGCAAGGGGCGCAAGGAGCGGGTGGTCCCGATCGGCAGCTACGCGGTGGAGGCGATCGGGGCCTACCTGGTGCGGAGCCGCCCGGAACTGGCGAGCAAGGGCCGCGGCAACGCGGCACTGTTCCTGAATCAACGCGGCAATCCGCTTTCGCGCCAGAGCGCGTGGGCGGTCCTGCAGGACGCTGCCGATCGGGCCAAGCTCACCGCGCACATTTCACCGCATACGCTCCGGCATTCCTACGCCACGCACCTGCTGGCCGGAGGCGCCGATGTCAGGGTGGTGCAGGAATTGCTCGGTCACGCGTCGGTGACGACAACGCAGATCTACACGCTGGTCACACCCGACGCACTCCGGGAGGTCTACGCGGCCAGCCATCCGCGAGCTCTCGGCTAGCCGGGTCGCATCCAAGCTCGCCGCGCGTTCCGTTGGCTCCGGCGGTCAACGCAGACTAGGTTTAGGCCCGATGAGCACCGACGACAAGGATCCGGACGCCGCGCGCGACTTCCCCGACCCACCGCCGCTGGGCTCCCACGGACCGGCCCGGATCATCGCCATGTGCAACCAGAAGGGCGGGGTGGGTAAGACCACCACCACGATCAACCTGGGCGCCGCGCTGGCACAGTACGGTCGCCGGGTACTCATCGTGGACCTGGACCCGCAAGGTGCGGCGTCGGCGGGCCTGGGGGTGAACGCTCATGAGCTGGAAGCCACCATCTACACGGAGCTGATGAAGAACCGGCCCGACGTCGCCGAGATCATCGTGCAGACCTCGGAGCAGGGCCTGGATCTGGCACCGGCGAACATCGACCTGTCCGCCGCCGACGTGCAACTGGTCAATGAGGTGGCCCGCGAGCAGGCATTGTCGCGGGTGTTGCGTTCGGTCGCCGACGACTACGACGTGATCCTGATCGATTGCCAGCCGTCCCTGGGCCTGCTGACCGTCAACGCGCTGACCGCCTCCCACGGCGTGATCATCCCGCTGGAGACCGAGTACTTCGCGTTGCGTGGTGTGGCGCTGTTGATCGAGACCATCGAAAAGGTGCGCGACCGGCTCAACCCCCGGCTGCAGACCGACGGGATTCTGGCCACCATGTACGACGGCCGCACCCTGCACTCGCGCGAGGTGTTGGAGCGTGTGCGTGAGGCATTCGGCGATCAGGTGTTCTCCACCGTGATCGCGCGCACCGTCAAGTTCCCCGATGCCTCGGTCGCGACCGAATCGATCCTGACGTACGCCCCTAATCATCCCGGTGCCTACGCCTATAAGAAGCTAGCCCGTGAGTTGGTCGCCCGTGGCGCCGCCGCCTGAGGTAGCGGCGACATCGACGTCGGACGTGCCACCGGGTGCCGCTGAGGGCGCCACCGTCAATCGGGATCGGTTCGAGGTAAGCCTGGAGAACTTCTCCGGACCGTTCGACCTGCTGTTGTCCCTGATCGCCAAGCATCAGCTCGATGTCACCGAGGTGGCCTTGGCGGTGGTGACCGATGAGTTCATCGGCTATATCCGCGGCCGCCAGAACTGGGATCTGTCCCAGGCATCGGAGTTCCTGGTGATCGCGGCGACATTGCTCGACCTCAAGGCTGCACGGTTGCTTCCGGGGAGCTCATCGGAGGAGATCGAGGACCTGGAGCTGCTGGAGGCCCGGGATCTGCTGTTCGCCCGGCTGCTGCAGTACCGCGCGTTCAAACAGGTCGCCGCGAGCCTGGGGCAGGAATGGGAACGTCACGGCCGCGCTCATCCACGTTCGGTTCAGCTGGAGCCGAAGTTCGCGGCATTGCTACCGGAGTTGGTGGTGCAGATCGGGCCGCAGGATCTGGCGCGCCTCGCCGCAGCGGCGCTCTCGCGCAAGCCCGAGCCGGACAGCGTCGACCTGTCCCACCTGCATGCGCCCGCCGTCAGCGTCCGGGACCAGGCCGGGTTGATCGTGGACCGGCTCCGGCGCGAGCACGCCGTGACGTTCCGGTCGCTGGTCTCCGACGCTGGAGCCCTCAACGTGGTGGTGGCACGCTTCCTCGCCCTGTTGGAGCTGTACCGGGAGGGTGTGGTCGCCTTCGACCAGGCCTCGGCCCTGACCGAACTCACGATCCGCTGGACCGGCAGCGGTGAGGGTGATATCGAAGTCACCGACGACTACGACGACTTCGCCGAACCGCAACCCCTTCCCGAACCAGACCCGCAGGAGAATCCGTGAGCCAGGACGCCAGCACCAGCCCCGACGGGGCACAGGCTCCCGAACGCCAGACCGACCTTGCGGCGGCCGCCGGGGTGCTGCAGACGCCCGGGGGTCTGCCCGCCGCACTGGAAGCGATCCTGATGGTGGCCGACACGCCGGTGTCGGTGACCCAGCTCGCGACCGTGCTCGCACGCCCGGAACCGGAGATCGGTGAAGCGCTGACCGCGCTTGCGGCCGAGTACCAGGGTCAGGACCGTGGGTTCGTGCTGCGCGAGCCGGGCGGCGGCTGGCGCTACTACTCCAACCCGCAGTTCGCCCCGGTGGTGGACGCGTTCGTGCTCGACGGACAGACGGCGCGCCTGACGCAGGCGTCGTTGGAAACGCTCGCGGTGATCGCCTACCGGCAGCCGGTCTCGCGTGGCCGCATCGCCGCAATCCGCGGAGTCAACGTGGACTCGGTGGTGCGCACGCTGGCCTCCCGTGGGCTGATCGAGGAGGCCGGCGTCGATCCCGACGGCGGAGCCCACCTGTACCGCACCAGCGCCTACTTCCTGGAACGGCTGGGCCTGAACAGCCTGGAGGACCTGCCGCCACTGGCGCCATATCTGCCCGAGATGGACGAACTCGACGAACTCGCCGACATCGACGGTGGCGTCGCGTGAGCGTGCACGACCCGGATGGTGTCCGGTTGCAGAAGGTGCTGGCATCGGCGGGCTACGGGTCACGGCGTGCATGCGAGGCGATCATCGCTGCCGGCCGGGTGCAGGTCAACGGCGAGCGCGTCCGTGAGCTCGGCACCCGCGTGGACCCACGGTCGGCCGTCATCCACGTCGACGGGCTGCGGCTGCAACTGGAGTCCGGGGTGGTGACCCTGGCCCTGCACAAGCCCGCCGGGGTGTACTCGACCATGGCCGACGAGCAGGGGCGCCCGGACCTGTCGCAGTACGTGGCCGACCGCACCGAACGGCTGTTCCACGTCGGGCGGCTGGACGCCGAGACCGAGGGTTTGCTGCTGCTGACCAACGACGGCGAGCTGGCGCACCGGCTCACCCACCCCTCCTACGAGGTGCCCAAGACGTACGTGGCCAATGTGGCAGGGCATGTGCCCAAGGGTCTGGGCCGCACGCTTGCCGACGGGGTCGAGCTGGAGGACGGAGCCGTGGCCGTGGACAAGTTCACCGTGCGGGAGAGCACACCGAACGCCTCGCTGGTGGAGGTCACATTGCACGAGGGCCGCAACCACATCGTGCGGCGGCTGCTGGCCGAGGTCGGCCATCCGGTGACCCGGCTGCTGCGCACTCGCATCGGCCCGATCCGGCTTGGGAGCCTGCCGCCCGGACGCACCCGCGTGATCGAAGGCACCGAGCTGGGACAGCTGATGTCAGCAGTGGGGATGTAGTGCCATGGCCACCGTCATCCTGGTCCGCCACGGGCGGACCACCGCGAATGCCTCCGGTGTGCTCGCGGGCCGCAGCGCAGGCGTGGGCCTGGACTCGGTCGGCAGACAGCAGGCAGCCCGGGTAGGAGCCAGGCTGGCGACCCTGAACCTGGCGCGGATCGTGACCAGCCCGCTACGGCGATGCCGCCAGACCGCCCGGGCGATCGAGGCGCAGCAAAGCCTGGACAGCCCGGCGGGCAAACCCCGAACCGATGCCCGCCTGAGCGAGTGCGACTACGGCCGCTGGCAAGGTCGCCCGCTGGCGGAGCTGGCCAAGGAGGAACTGTGGGCGGTGGTGCAGCGCACCCCCTCCGCGGTCACCTTCCCTGGTGGGGAATCGATGCCTGCGATGCAGGCGCGGGCGGTCGCGGCGATCCGCGCGCATGACGCGCAGGTGGAAGCTGCGGTCGGAAAGCACGCCGTGTGGGCCGCCGTCAGCCATGGGGACATCATCAAGTCGGTGCTGGCGGACGCGCTCGGGATGCACCTGGATCTGTTTCAGCGCATCGACGTGCACCCGGCGTCGGTGTCGGTGATCCGGTTCCACCCGACGGGCGCTCAGGTCGTGTCCATGAACAGCGATTCGGGCGATCTGGGGTGGTTGGGTGCAGCTCCGACGAGTACCGATACGCAAGTCGGTGGCGGAAACCGGCCCCCGTCCTCGTAGCATGGGGATGTGCCAACCATCGTTCACGGCTTCGACTGGCCCGACCGGTTCGTGACCGGGACCGTGGGTGCGCCCGGATCCCGGACGTTCTACCTGCAAGCACGCGCCGGGAAGCAACTGGTCAGCGTGGCGCTGGAGAAGCAGCAATCGGCTGCGCTGGCGGCGGGGGTCGACAGCCTGCTCGATGACCTGATGGCGGCCGAGGGCAACCCCTACAGCATTCCGCGGATCGCGCCCGACGGCCTAGCCGACGATGCCCCGCTGGAACAGCCGGTGGTGGAGCAGTTCCGTGCCGGGACCATGACCCTGGCCTGGGACTCCAGCAATGCGCAGGTCATCATCCAGGCAGTTCCGGTCGAGGACGAGTCCGATCCGGGGCATGCGGAGCAGGAGGACCCCGAACAGGTACTGGTCGTCCGGATCCCAGTCGGAGCGGCCCGCGCGTTCGCCGACCGGGCCCGCAAGGTCGTCAACGCCGGGCGGCCGATCTGCCCGATTTGTGACGAGCCGATCGAGGCCGACGGCCACACCTGCGAATTGCCGGACGATCTGCGGCCCGACGACTTCGAGTGAAGCCAGTAGACCTGGTCGCCGATCCGCTGGAACTGACCGGGCGGATCGTCACGGCCTCCAACGCGACCTTCCTCGGTCAGGTCGGCTCGACGCAGGTGGTGTACAAACCCACGGCAGGGGAGGCGCCGCTGTGGGACTTCCCCGATCACACCCTCGCTCAACGGGAACTGGCCGCCTACCGGGTTTCGGAACTGCTCGGCTGGAATGTGGTACCGACAACCTGCACCAGGCTGGGCCCGTTCGGCCACGGCATGGTGCAACTGTGGCAGGAGCCGGACCCGGACCAGCAAGCGGTCACGCTGGTGCCCGCGGACCAATCGCTGGCGCCGGACCGGCTACCGGTATTCGAGGGTGTCGACGCCGATGGGGAGGCGGTGGCCCTGGTACACGAGGACAGCGCGCCATTGCGGCGGATGGCCATCTTCGACGTGCTGGTCAACAACGCAGACCGCAAAGGTGGTCACGTGCTGGACATGAGCGACGGGCACCGGTTCGGCGTCGACCACGGGCTGACCTTCCACATCGAGCCCAAATTGCGCACCGTGCTGTGGGGCTGGGCGGGACAGCCACTGAGCAGCGAGGAAGCTGACGCGCTCACGCGGCTCCGGCAGGAATGGACCGAGCGCGTCGTCCCGGCCCTGAGCGACCTGCTGGTCGAGGCTGAGATCGACGCATTCGCGCGACGATACGACCAGCTCCTAGAGGCCGGTCGCTTTCCGGACCCGCATCATGGTTTGCCCCCGATCCCGTGGCCACCGTTCTGAGCGTGCGTTCAGAACCGCTGCGGACCGCTACGCTGCCAGCGTGATTGCCCCCGGTCCGAGCCTGTCCACCCTGGCCAGCAACGGCGGTGTGCTGATCGTCGGTACCGGCCTGATCGGCGCCAGTCTGGGCTTGGCTTTGACCGCTCGTGCGGTGCCGGTACGGCTGCAGGATGCCTCACCGGCCGCGCAAGCTCTGGCCCGCGACATCGGCGCTGGTGAGATCGCCGCACCCGATGACCTCGACCCGGCACTGGTCGTGATCGCAGCGCCCCCGGACGTCACCGCAGACCTGGTGGCACAGGCCCTTGGGCGGTACCCCGATGCCGCCGTGATCGACGTCGCGGGCGTGAAGTCGATCATCGAGATCGAACTGAGCCAGTCCGAAGATCTAGAACTGCATCGTTACCTCGGCTCCCACCCGATGGCCGGACGGGAACGACATGGCCCCGCGGCAGCCGACGGAGACCTGTTCGCGGGCCGCCCATGGGTGCTGACGCCGAACCCCGCGACCGACCCGCAGCTGGTGAACCTGATCCGGGGCATGGTGCAGGACATCGGCGCCAGCCCGGTCGAGATGAGCGCCACCGACCACGATCATGCGGTGGCGCTGGTCTCGCATCTGCCGCAACTGCTCTCATCCCTGGCTGCGGTCCGGCTGGTGGACGCACCCGAGGGTTCGTTGGCGCTGGCGGGACAGGGGTTGCGCGACGTGACCAGGATCGCTGCCAGCGATGCGCGATTGTGGGCATCGATTCTGGTTGGCAACGCCACACCGGTCCGCGATGCGCTGCTGGGTGTCCGGGCGGATCTGGACTCGCTGCTGCAGGCGCTGGACGCCGCCGGGAGCAACCCCCTGGCGGTCGGGTCCATGTCCGGCATCGCGCGCATCATCGCCGCGGGCAACACCGGTGTCGCCCGGATTCCCGGCAAGCATGGCGGTGCCCGCAAGGATTACGCCGCCGTGACCGTGTTGGTCCCCGACCGGCCAGGCGAACTGGGCCGCCTGTTCTCGGAAATCGGTGAAATCGGCGTCAATATCGAGGACTTCCACATGGATCACTCCCCACAGCAGAAGGTTGGCATGGCAACGGTCTCGGTGATTCCGTCCGCAGCCGCAGGGCTGGTGGCAGCTCTGGAGCAGCGTCAATGGCGGGTGGTTGTGGAATGACCGGGATGCAACCGGGGGTCGTGGTCGCCATCGATGGGCCCTCCGGCTCGGGCAAGTCCACCATCAGCCGGCGCGTGGCCGGCTCCTTCGGCCTGGCCTACTTGGACACCGGAGCGATGTACCGGGCCGCAGCCTGGTGGTGCCTGCGCGAAGGGGTCGATCTCGCCGACCAGGGTGCCGTGACCGCCGCCGTGCGGGAACTATCGTTGCAGATGGGCACCGACCCCCAGCAGCCAGGCGTGGTCGTCGGGGGAGAGGACGCCTCGGTGGTCATCCGCTCGACCGAGATCTCCACCGTCGTCAGCCGGGTCTCCACCAACCTAGACGTGCGCGCCCAGCTGATCCGGCTGCAACGCGAGGTCATCGACGAGGCCCGGCGTGGCCCGGGGATCATCGCCGAGGGCCGGGATATCACCACCGTGGTCGCCCCGGATGCCGATGTCCGGATCCTGCTGGTGGCCGACGAGGCCGCCCGGCTGGCTCGCCGTGCTCAGGAAGTCCACGGAACCGCTGATGCGCGGGCGCTGGCGGCCACCCGCGACCAGGTTGTCCGGCGCGACGCCGACGACTCGACCGTGACCGACTTCCACACCGCCGCAGACGGTGTGGTCACCATCGATTCCACCCATATGACCCTGGAGCAGACCGTGGCGGCGGTACGCACCCTGGTCCTGTCAGCGAGGCAACAATGAGCAGCTCCGGGACCTCTCGTCGCACACCGGGCCAGGAGGTCAAACCCGAACACATCCGCCGGTGGGGTCCGACCTGGTCGCGCCGGGTGGGCTGGTTCCTGGCACGGGTGATCTGGAACACCAAGATCATCGGCGCGCAGAACGTCCCGGCGACGGGACGACTGCTGTTCGCGGCCAACCACACCGGGATCATCGACGGCCCGCTGCTGCACGGCTGCATCCCGCGCAACTCCCACTTCATCATCAAGGAGGAGGCGTTCACCGGTGTGATCGGCATCCTGATGCGCGGCGCGGGCCAGATCCCAGTGGATCGAGGCACCGGCCGGGCGGCGCTGACCACAGCATTGGCGCTACTGAATGAAGATCGTGCCGTCGGCGTCTTCCCCGAGGGGACCCGTGGTCGGGGAGATGTCAGCTCAGCCAAGGCGGGAATCGCGTGGCTGGCGGCCCGATCCGGAGCCCAGGTACTGCCGGTAGCGATCTTGGGCACCCGGCGGCCGGGGGACAAGCGCGGCTACATTCCCCGATTCCGGGCACGCCTGCACCTCGTCTTCGGGGAACCGTTCCAACCGGTACCCGGGGACGCCGAGACCGGCCGCGCCGCTGTCAGCGCAGCCAGTGAGCGGGTGCAGCAGGCCATGATCGATCACGTCAACGCCGCCATTGCGCTGACCGGCGTGGAGTTGCCGGATTCCGCTGACTGACCCTCGGATGCCGCCATGGCCCGGGTGGTGAACAATGCTGGGGTGAGTCAAACCCCCACCGGCGCGCCCGAGGAACTCGAACCCCCCGCCGATGATGATCCGCGGCGGACCCGGGCGCTGCTAGCCGGACTGGACGAGTACGACCTGGACGAGGACGACGTCGCGCTGCTCGACGGCTCGGCGTCACAGCAGGCCTCCGGTGGGCAGGAGCAGGCCCTGCCCGTGCTGGCGGTCATCGGGCGCCCCAATGTCGGCAAGTCGACGCTGGTGAACCGGATCCTGGGCCGACGCGAAGCGGTGGTGCAAGACACCCCCGGTGTCACCCGGGACCGCGTCACCTACGAGGCCGAGTGGGCCGGTCGGCGATTCCAGCTGATCGACACCGGCGGCTGGGAGCACGATGCCCGCGGCTTGAGCGGGCGTGTGGCCGAGCAGGCGGAAGCCGCGATCGTGCTGGCCGATGCGGTGCTGTTCGTGGTGGATGCCACCGTCGGAGCCACCAGTACCGATGAGCAGGTGGTGCGGTTGCTGCGCCGGTCGGCGAAGCCGGTGATCCTGGTCGCGAACAAGGTTGACGATGCGCGCGGGGAAGCGGACGCGACGGCGCTGTGGAACCTGGGCCTGGGCGAGCCGTTCGCGCTATCGGCACTGCACGGCCGCGGCTCGGGGGATCTGCTCGACGCCGCATTGGACCTGCTGCCGGCCCAGTCTGGTGGCAGCGGTCGGCTACCGTCGGCGGGGCCGCGCCGGGTAGCGCTGCTGGGACGCCCGAATGTGGGCAAGTCGTCCATGCTGAACGCACTGAGCAGGTCCGACCGGGTGGTGGTCGACGACGTCGCGGGTACCACCCGCGATCCGGTCGATGAACTGGTGCTGCTGGACGAACGCCCCTGGTGGTTCGTGGACACCGCAGGTATCCGGCGCCGAGTCCACCAAACCTCCGGCGCCGACTTCTATGCTTCGCTGCGGACCCAGACCGCGCTGGAACGTGCTGAGGTGGGCGTGGTGCTGGTCGACGCCAGCGTGCCGAGGACCGAGCAGGACATCCGGGTGATCCAGCAGGTCATCGACGCCGGCCGGGCGCTGGTGATCGCGTACAACAAATGGGACCTCACCGACCCGGACCGCCGTGACCTCCTGGAGCGGGAGATCGAACAGGACCTGGTGCAGGTGCGCTGGGCACCGAGGGTGAACCTGTCGGCCAAGACCAGGTGGCACACCAACCGCCTGGCGCCGGCGCTGGACGTGGCATTGGACTCCTGGGATTCCAGGATCCCCACCGGTCGGTTGAACGCCTTCCTGGGCGAGCTGGTGGCTGCGAATCCGCATCCGGTGCGCGGCGGCAAGCAGCCGCGCATCCTGTTCGCCACCCAGGCCGACACCCGTCCGCCCCGGTTCGTGATCTTCGCCAGCGGGTTCCTGGAAGCCGGGTACCGCCGGTTCATCGAACGCCGGTTGCGGGAAGCGTTCGAGTTCACCGGCACGCCCATCGAGATCAGCGTGCGCGTGCGCGAAAAGCGCCGTCGCACCAAGTAGCCCGCGGAGCGCAACGATGCTTGGGCTGGGGTTCGACATCGGCACCACCACCAGCAAGGTCGCGCTGATCGCCGTCGATGGGCCAGCGGTCAGTGAGGTTTCCAGCGCTAGTGCGCCAACACCTGCGACCGCCGAAGAACTCACCGACATGACCGCGGCGCTCTCACGCCGGGTCATGGGCCAGCGCCGGGCCCGGGTCGATGCGGTCGGGGTGGCTTCAATGGCCGAGTCGGGAGTGCCCGTTGACCGCCACGGCCGGGCCCTGACACCGATCTTGCGCTGGGATGAAGGCCTCGGCAGGCAGGACGCCGAACTCCTGGCTGACCTGCGTGCAGACCTGTTCGCCGCGACCGGGGTGCGCCTGAGCGCCAAGACACCGTTGGCGACCTGGGCCTGGCTGCGGCGCACCCACGGATCGACCTGGGCGCAGATGCGACGCTGGCTCAACATCGCTGACCTGGTGGTACGGGACCTGACCGGAGCATCGGTGACCGATCACACCCTGGCCGGACGGACCGGCGGGTACCGGCTACCACCACGTCACGGTTCTCCGGCCTCGACCTTCGACCAGCAACTCCTGGAACTGGTGGGCTTGGCCCCACACCGCCTGCCTGCCGTCGCTGACCCCAGGCAATGCGCCGCTGCAGTCACCTCGGCCGCCGCTGGCCGGTACCTGTTGACCGGCGGCACACCGGTGGCCGTGGCGGGGCATGACCATCAGGTGGCCGCCTGGGCCGCCGGGGTGCGTAGGCCGGGCCAGTGCGCAGACTCGCTGGGTACCGCTGAGGCTGTGCTGTCACTTGTGTCGGAACGCCCGCCCCCGGCGTCGGTCGCGGCCGCGGGCATGAGCCTGACCCGGACGCCAGCGGGCATCCATGACGCCGTGGTGGGTGGCAGCGCCACGGCAGGCGCGGCGCTGCAGGCCTGGCTGGAACGCATACCCGCGGAGCTGCGGCCCCGAGTCCTGCACGACGCCGCAGCCGGTCTGGACCACGATCCGGAGCCGACCGGCCAGCCCGCGCTGCCCTACCTTCGCGGACGCCAGTGCCCGCAGCCGAATCCGATTGCGACCCCGAGCTGGCCACCGGACGCCTGGCCCCTCGCTCGGCAGGCGCGGGCAGTGATGGAAGGCATCTGCTACCAGGGGCGGTGGATGGCACAGGCGCAAGGTGACCTGGGAGCCAGCCCCGAGCACATCGCGGTGATCGCCGGCACCCGGCTGCCACGTTTGTGGCGGCAGACGAAAACGGCCGTTTCGCCTTGGCCGTTGTCCTGGGTGGGCGCGGCCGAACCGGTGGCTGCCGGTGCAGCGCTGCTGGCGCTGGGTCGCGCCGGTGCCTTCGGTAGCCGGGAGCAGGCTCTGACCTCAGCGCCAACCCTCGCCAGCGAGACGATCGCAGCCGGGAATGATCCTCACCGGGCATCGTTCCGGGAGTTCGTGCGTCAAGCCGGCAGGGCCTGAATCTGGTGCCGGGGGACTACTGCCCACCTGAGCTAGCGGGCGCGACGGCGGCTCTGCCGTAGATTTGACCCACACGTTTACGTTGAGCTGGACCACTGAGGCGAGGAATCTGACAATGACTGACGCTGCTGCCGCTGCTGCACCGCTTGAGCCGCCGGAGGCCGACGATGTGCTCACGCTCGACGCCCCAGAGCCGGTCGATGCCGTCACCACGACAGCAGCACCGGCCATGGCGCCCAAGGTGGCACCGGAAATGGTCGAGGCACTGACCGCCAAGGCCGATTCCTACCTCGACGCACTGCTCGCCAGCGACACCAAGTCCCCGGAATACGCCAATCAGGCGGACTCGGTCCGGACCATGGGCGATCAGGACATCCGCCGCGCCGCGTCGGTCTCGAACCGGCTGCTGGCAACCCCGGTCAAGGAGATCAAGAGCGGTGGCCTGTCTGAATCGGGCACCGTCGGGCAATCGTTGGTGGCGTTGCGGCGCATGGTGGAAGATCTGGACCCCAGCGAGGCCAGCGTGGGCCGCAAGATCCTCGGTTTCATCCCCTTCGGTGACAAGCTCACCGACTACTTCCGCAGGTATGAGTCCTCGCAGGACCAACTCGATGCGATCATCAGATCGCTGTACAACGGCCAGGACGAACTGCGCAAGGACAACGCGGCCCTCAATCTGGAGAAGCGGAACCTGTGGGACACCATGGGCCGGCTGAACCAGTACATCTACATGGCCGAGCGGATCGACGCCATGCTGTCTGCCAAAATCGCCGAGTTGGACAGTACCGATCCGGAACGTGCGAAGGCGCTGCGGGAAGACGTGCTGTTCTACGTGCGGCAAAAGCACCAGGACCTGCTGACGCAACTCGCCGTCTCGATCCAGGGCTACCTGGCGATGGACATCATCATCAAGAACAACCTGGAATTGATCAAAGGTGTGGACCGAGCCACAACCACCACCCTGTCGGCGCTGCGAACCGCCGTCATCGTGGCGCAGGCGCTGGCCAATCAGAAACTTGTGCTGGACCAGATCACTGCCTTGAACACCACCACCTCCAACCTCATCGTGGCCACCTCCAAGATGCTGGCCGACAACTCGGCGGACATCCAGGAGCAAGCTGCCAGCGCCACCGTGGGCATCGACGAACTGCAACAAGCCTTCGCCAACATCTATACGACGCTGGACAGCATCTCCACGTTCAAGGTGGCCGCACTGGACTCGATGGCCCAAACGGTGGGCGTGCTGCAGACCGAGACCGCCAAGGCCAACGACTACCTGGAGCGCAGCCGCCGCTCCGAGCGGGCCGAATTGCAGGGCGGGGAACTCAACGTCGACGGGCTGAACCTCGGCCCGGCCCAGGGCAACCGCTGACACGATGGGCTGGTGGGACGATTTCGGGCGCAAGCTGCGCGGGGAGCCGGAACCGATCGTGCTGCCCGAGCTCGCACCGGCCCCGACCGGTGAGGAGATTCTGGCCTCGGTCGAACGGGTCCGGGGCCAAGTCGCCGGGACGGTGCCGCCGGCTGTCGCCGCACGCGTCGAACGCATCGCCCGGACGGTGACCGAGATGGTGCCCCGCCTGGATCGGTTGGGTATGGGAAGCCAGCAGGCGCATACCGTGGTGGCCACCGCGACCAGCTATCTACCTGAAGCCGTGGGCGCGTACCTGCGGCTGCCGCGTAGTTTCGCCGACACCCGCGTGGTCGCCGACGGCAAGACCTCGCTGATGCTGCTGGTGGACCAGCTCGACCTGCTCGGCGCGACCCTGACGCAGATCTCGGACGCCGTATCACGCCAGGATGCCAATGCGCTGATCGCGCACGGGGCCTTCCTGGAGGAGAAATTCTCCCGATCCTCCATCACACCTCCCGGAGCACCATGACCAACCTGACCCTCGCGCAAGCGCTGGCGGAACTTGAACAGGTGGCTAAGCAGGCTGGTCTGCCGGCGGGCGTGGCCCGCGACGAAGGCAAACGGCTCGCGGCTGCTGTTGCCGAATCCGCGCCGGGAGCACCGGCGCACTGGCTGGAGCAGACCGGTGGCGGGGACCTGAGCGAGTTCTTCACGGCCGCCTCTGCCGGTCGCCGCTGGCGCAGCACACCCACCGACGCGCTGGTCCACCTGCGCGGCGGACCGTATGCCGCCCGCTACGCGCAGGCACTGGCCGAGGTGGTGCGTGCCGGTGCCGCCCTGGGTGAACCTGGACCCCACGTCGCCCCCCGGGCAGCGGCCACGGTTGCCGTGCAACTGGGTGGTCCGACACCACCGACGCAGGATGCCTTCTCTCGTCCGGTCATGAATCCAAGCAGTGCCGGTGCGGCCGCGCTGACGGACCTGCTCCGGGCTGGCCCCGGGCCGGACTTGAGTGCGCTGCCAGTCTCGGGCCTGGAACCGGCCGTTCCCAGTGTGGGCTCGATCCTCAATGCCCTGGGTGCGGACACCGCCAGGCCTGGGGATCCGGCCACCGAGACGTTCCGGGCCGCTGCCCCCGACTCCGCCGATGTTGCGCAACCGGCGGCGCAGCAGGAACAGGCTGCCCAGGCTGACGTGGCCGAAGAGCCCGAGGAACTACCGACGCTGCCCGAACTGCTCGACGAGCTCGATGCCCTGACCGGGCTGGAAACCGTGAAGGCACAGGTACGCCGCCAGGTGGAGCTGCTCCGGATAGAGCAGTTGCGCGTCGACGCGGGCCTGACCAGCCCCACGTTGACCCGGCACCTGGTGTTCGTGGGCAACCCCGGCACCGGGAAGACGACGGTGGCGCGGTTGATCGCGGGGATCTACCGGGCGTTGGGGCTGCTGTCCAGCGGCCATCTGGTGGAGGTCGACCGATCCGAACTGGTGGCCGGGTACCTGGGCCAGACCGCCATCAAGACCGCGGAACTGGTGGCCACGGCTGTCGGTGGGGTGTTGTTCGTCGACGAAGCCTATGCACTGACCGAATCCAAGGGTGCCAGCGGGGCGGACAGCTACGGTCAAGAAGCGGTCAACACCCTGGTCAAGGAGATGGAGGACCATCGCGATGATCTGGTGGTGATCGTGGCCGGCTACCCGGTCCCCATGGCGCAGTTCATCGCGGCGAATCCGGGATTGGAATCCCGGTTCTCGACGACCATCGATTTCGATGACTACACCGACACCGAGCTGCGCACCATCTTCGAGTCGATGGCGCAATCGGCGGATTTTGAACCGACCGAACGGGCACTGGAACGAGTGGAGGAGATCTGCTCGGTGCAACTGCGTGATTCCTCGTTCGGCAACGCGCGGTTCGTGCGCAACCTGCTTGATGCCTCGATCATCCGGCATGCCTGGCGGCTGCGGGACGTGACCGAGCCGAGCATCGACGAACTGCGGCGCCTGCTTCCGGAGGATTTAGTGCCCGAGTCCGAGGACCCTGAGGCAGGACCGTCCCCCGACGACGGCATCCACAGCACGCAGCAGCACGAGCCGGACCCGGCGGTCCCGACGCCACCCGCCGACGTACCTGCACCGACCACTGACCTTGGGGAGGACGCGTGAGCGCACTCGTCACGCAACCGGCGCGCCCGGCCCAGCCGCAGGCGCAGCAGCAACCGAACGGGCCCTCTGGCGGAGGTTTCGCCTCGGCCAGGCGGATCACCGTCATCTCGATCACTGCGGTGGTCGTGTGCCTGCTCGTGGCCATCGGGGGGTTCATCGCCGCCCAACGGCAGGCGGCGGGTATGGATCGTGCGGTGCAGAACACCGGCCGAGTGCTGGATGTGATGAACCTCGGCATCGCCCTGCTGGAAGCCGACGGTGCCGCCACCAACGCCTTCCTGGTGGGCGGGCTGGAGCCGGTGGAACGCCGCGCCGTCTACGACGAATCGATCGCAGAGGCCGCGACGCTTCTGGCCGGGCTGGCCGAAGGTGCCGAGTCGGATTCCGAGAGGCTGGCGGCACTCAACGTCAACCTGGTCACCTATACCGGCTTGGTGGAGGCCGCCCGGGTCAACAACCGGCTCGGCTTCCCGGTCGGTTCGGCGTACCTGGATCAGGCATCCACTCTCATGCGCGAGGTGATGCTGAAGCAGGTCGATGGCCTGCTGGAGACAGCCGCCGATGAGGCTGCAGGCGACTTCTCCGCTAGCAACTGGGTGTTCGGCCTGCTCGCCGTTCTCGCGGTTGCCGTCGTGGCACTGGTGTGGTGCCAGTATCAGCTCGCGAGCATCACCAAACGACGCTTGAACCGTGGCCTGGTCTTGGCCTCGGCGCTGCTGATCATTGCGTTCATCACCACCCAGGTCGCCGCCGTCGGCGCTGCGAACGCCGTCAACGACGCACGTACCGAGGTCTACCGGCCCACCCTGGCGGTGGCGCAGGCCACTGTGCTGGCGTCACAGGCACGTTCGCTGGAGTCGTTCACGCTGATCAAACGCGGTTCAGGCCAGGCCTATGAGGAAGAGTTCCAGGAGCTGACCGCCGAGGCGGCCCAGGTGCTGCCCGCGAGCCACCACCAGTTGGCTCCGCTGCTCTCGGACTGGGTCAGCGGACACAATGAGATCCGGGCACTGGACGATGCCGGTGACTGGGACGGCGCGGTGGAACTGGCTGTGAGTACAGCTCCGGACAGCCCGTCGGTTGCCTTTGAGGTGTTCATCGGCCAGGCCACCGACGCGATCGTCGAGGAGTCGGACACCCTGAGCAGGACCCTGGCCGACGGTGCGTGGTCCGCATCGTTGACAGCATGGTCATTGGCAGTGCTGGGTTTGCTGGCGGTGGTGGTCGGCTGGCGCGGACTGGCTGTGCGGCGGGAGGAGTACCGATGAAGCACCTGCGTTCTTCGCGCTCACGGCGCCCTTGGGCGGTGCTGGCGCTGACGGTGGCACTGGTGGGCGGCTTGGGCGCGTGCAACCTTGACACCGGGCTGGATGACTTGGGCGGCGAATCGCCGGAGCCTACCGAGACCGACGACGGTGGCTCAGGTTCGGGACCCACCACCACGGTGACCTGTGACGATCCGGTGCAGTCCTATGAACCGACGGAGGCCTTGCCCAGCCCCGGCGTCATGCCCGCCGGTAGCACCATGGCCACCATTGCCGAGCGTGGTTCCCTGATCGTCGGTGTCTCTGCGGACACCCTGCTCATGGGGTCCCGGAACCCGTTCACCGGGGAGATCGAAGGCTTCGACATCGACATTCTGCGGGAGGTGTCCCGCGCGATCTTCGGAGACCCCGATCGGCTGCAATTCCGGGTCATCACCTCGGCGCAGCGCATCGAGGTGCTGACGGCGGGAGAGGTGGACGTGGTGGCGCGCGCGTTCACGATCACCTGCGCCCGGTGGGAGGAGATCGCGTTCTCGGCCGAGTACTACCACTCCGGCCAGAAGGTGCTGGTGGCTGCGGGCTCGCCCGTGCTGGGGTTGGACGACCTGGCCGGGAACCGGGTGTGCGCGCCGGCCGGGACCACCACGTTGGCCAGGCTGGGGGACTACCCGGAGGTGACCGCCGTCCCCGCACCCACCCATAGCCAGTGCTTGGCGCTGTTCCAGCAGGGCAAGGTCGATGCGATCACCGGCGATGACACCATTCTCGCGGGCTTCGCTGCTCAGGACCCGTACGCGCAGGTTGTGGGTGATCCGATCAGCGACGAGCCCTACGGCCTGGGCATCCCGCCGGAGAACCGCGACATGGTGCGGTTCGTCAATGGCGTGCTGGAGCAGATCGTGGCCGATGGTACGTGGACCGAGATCTACGACCGGTGGCTGGACGGCCTGGGCCCAGCACCCACGCCGCCGGTACCGGTGTACGGGCGGTAGCGGGCTTGATGAACACCGAATCGTACGTGTCCGGCAGACTGCCCCGACCACCGGGTCAACTTGGGCAGGCGGCGAGCGCCACCGAGCTGCTGCAGTTCCTGGAGCAGTTGCTGGACTGGTTGGAACGCACCCGGGGTGAACTGGACCGGCTGGATGAGCTGGCCAGCCAGAGCCCCGCCGCCGGCAGCTACACCAGCGATGTGGTGCTAGCGATGGCGTTGTGGCAAGCGCTGCGTACCCGCGCCGACGCAGTGATGGACGAATGGGACTCCGGCAGAGCCGATCAGATCGGCCGGGAACGGATCTCCGAACTAATCTGGGGCCGGCTCGGTGCCGGGGCGCTGGACGTGACCCTGCCCGAGGGCGCGCGCCTGGTCGATGCGCTGATCGCTCAGCTGCGGGAGGGTCTGGCCGTCGACCCGGCAACCACCGAGCTGCTGAGCCGGTTGCGGCGGGTCAAGGCCGAGCTCGTCCGGTGCGAGGACCTTGTCGGTTCCAGTACCGGTGCCCAGGAGGTCGAACAGCTGCGCTCCCTGACCGGCCGCGAGCAGCGGCTGCGCGCCGACGCCGAACGGGGAGCCGACGTCACCGGCCGGCTGGCCGAGCTGGAGGCCGCAACCGCGGGCCTGCACCGCGACCTGCTGGTCTCGGTGGCCCAGTCCGGGGAGTTGCGCCGGGATCGGGCGCACGCACAGGAATTGCAGCAGAGCCTGATCGCCCGCCGGCCGATGCTGCTGGAACTGGAAGCACGGTGCCGGCGGGAGATCGCCGATCCACCGAGATTGGCGATACCCGACGCCTCCCGGCTGGGTGAGCCGCCGGCCGACCGCGCCGGGGTGGATGCGTACATGGCGCGCCTGGATGCTGCCTCCCGCGCGGTGGCCGCAGCGGAGGCCGCCTATGCCGCGCCGCTGCGGGAGCGAGCGTCCTTGCGCTACCGGCTGGCGCAGGCTCAGGCATTGGCGCAGGCGCACGGCCGCGATGACTCAGCCACCGTGCAGGCGGCCGCAACCGAGGCCACCGGGGCCCTGGATGCGCTGCCCTGTGATGTGCTGATGGCACGGGCGCTGGTGGGGCAGTACGAGTACGTGGCGGCCCCGCTGAATCTTGATCGAGGGGCAGAAGTGGCTGGAGGTCAACGGTGAGTAGTACCACGGCATGTCAGGAGCCGGGCTGTACCGGCAGCTATCAGGATGGCTGGTGCGACGTCTGCGGTTCGAAGCAGCCGGGCGGTTCGGGATCGCCTGCTACACCCGCCGCGACGACACCGGCCAGCGTTTCGCCGTCGGCGGTCCTGGGGTCGGGCACTGCGGCACCGAGCAGCGCACCGGTGGCACCGGTCGGCGAATCCGAACCGGAGCACGGTTCCACCCGGACCTCGTCGGCACGATTGGCCTCCGCCGCGATCGGTTCGGCCCGCGTCGGCTCGAAGGTGACCCGAAGGCTGGGCACCGGCTCCACCCGGCTGCGCGCCCAGCGGCTGGGGGCCGGGCTGACCACGGTGCCGTCCATTCCTGTTGCGGATCCGCTCCAGGAGGTGATGGCGGTCGCGGAGGTACCGGAATCGAAGCGGTTCTGCTCCAGCTGTCAGGGGCCGGTGGGCCGGTCGCACGACGGGAACCAGGGGCGCACCGCCGGATTCTGTCCTGCGTGTGGCGCCGCGTATGACTTCGACCCGAGCCTGCAGCCCGGAGAGGTGGTCGGCGGCCAATACGAGGTGGTCGGTGTCCTGGCGCATGGTGGCCTGGGATGGATCTATCTGGCCCGGGACCGCAACGTATCCGGACGCTGGGTGGTGCTGAAGGGTCTGCTGAACTCCGATGACGCCGACGCGGTGGAGGCCGCGATCACCGAACGCCAGTTCCTGGCCGAGGTGGAACATCCGCTGATCGTGGAGATCTACAACTTCGTCACCCACCGCGGCGCCGGTTACACGGTGATGGAGTACGTCGGCGGGACATCCCTGAAGCAGATCCTCAAGGATCGGCAGGCAGCCCACGGCGGCGTTGTCACACCGTTGCCGGTCGATCAGGCTCTGGCCTACGTGCTGGAGGTGCTGCCGGCGTTTGCTTACCTGCACGATCACAACCTGGTCTACTGCGACTTCAAACCCGACAACATCATCCAGGCCGGCGGGAGCGTGAAGCTGATCGACCTGGGTGGGGTGCGCCGAGTCGACGACAGCACCTCCGCCATCTTCGGGACCAAGGGCTACCAGGCTCCCGAGGTCGGTGAGGAACTACCATCACCGGCGTCGGACATCTACACCATCGGCCGCACCTTGGCCACACTGGTGCTGAACTTCCGCGGGAACACCTCGACGTACCTTTCGTCGCTGCCGCCGGTTGCGGAGACTCCGTTGTTCGGGCGGTACGACTCGTTCTATCGGCTGCTCGCCAAGGCTTGTGCGTTCGACCCCAACGACCGGTTCGCCACCGTCGATGAGTTGCGGGTTCAGCTGCTGGGAGTGCTGCGCGAGGTCGTGGCCACCGACGACGGCGGAAAGAACGCTGCCACCACCTCGCTTGCCTCACCGCACTTCCACGCTCCCACGGTCGATGTTCCGGAGCGCCCGCTGCGGTGGGACGAACTACCACGGCTCAGCGTCGATCCCGGCGATCCGATGGTCAGCTTCCTGGCCGGGGTCAACGTGGCCGACCCGGTGGATCGGTTGAGCATTCTGACCACCGCACCGGAGGTCACCGCGGAGGTGAACCTGGCCAAGGCCTCGGCCGCTCTGGCGGCAAGGCAGCTGGACATGGTCCGGCACATCCTGGCCGAGATGCTGGCGAGTGACCCTTGGGAATGGCGGGCGCACTGGGTCGGGGGTGTCGCCGACCTGGCGGCCGGTGATGCGACCTCCGCGATGGCCTCGTTCAACGCCACCTATGGTCAGGTACCGGGGGAGCTGGCACCGAAGCTGGCCCTGGCCACCGCATGTGAGCTCGGGGGCGAGTCGCAGATCGCGGAGTCGCTGTACCAGATCTGCGCGGCCACCGATGCGAACTATGCGGCGGCCTCCGCTTTCGGCCTGGCCCGGATCCGGCAAGCACGTGGCGACATCGACGGGGCGCTATCGGCCCTCGATCTGGTGGCGCCGACCCGTAGCTCCTACCCGGCAGCACGGTTGCAACGCGCCGCCGCACTGACCCGCTCGGCCAGTGGTATCAGCGACCTGGACGAGGCATTGCGGAGCCTGGACGGAATCGCGATCGAACCGGAGGCCGCCGCGGATCTCCGGATCCAGATTTGGGAGGCCGCGTTGCAACAGCTGCGTCAGCCCCGAGTGAGCAGTGCCAGCCTGGGCACGATCGCTGGTGTGCCGGTGCGGGAGCATCCGTTGCGTACCGCTATTGAGTCGGCGTACCGGGAACGGGCCAAACTGGCCGAGGACCGCGCCGAACGTATCGACTTGATCGACCGTGCCAACTCGGTCCGGAATTGGACGATGTGGTGAGCAAAGAGACCGAGTGGGGTAGTCCGGACAGTCTTATCTGCGCCGAATGCGGAACTTTCGCCGTCGCCGGTAGCCGCTTCTGTGAGAACTGCGGGACCGCGTTGCACGAACCGCCGGCCGATCCGGTGGTGGCCGCGACCGTTGCCGATCCGGCTCCAGTCATTGCGCCGTGCGTGCAGTGCGGCGGGGCTGTGGCCGCCGACGGGTACTGCACCCAATGCGGTGCTGCGGCCGAGAGCGAACGAGACCATTTCGTGCTGGATGCGAACCCGGATCTGGGCGGGGTGTGCAATCGCGGAGTGAAACATCACCGCAACGAGGATGCCTTGGCGCTGGACCAGGTTGGCGCACTGGCGTTCCTGGTGGTGTGTGACGGCGTTTCCAGCGCGCCTGCCTCGGATATCGCGAGTATGGCGGCGGTTGAGGCCGCGTTGCGGGAATTGACCACCCGCGTCCCCGGTGGTGTGGACGAGATCGACGGGTCGGCCACCGACCGCACCAAAGCCTGGGCGGCACAGCTGGTCAGTGCCGCAGAGCAGGCCAACGCTGCGGTGCTGCAGGTTCAGACCGAGGAGGCGGGTGATTCGCCGTCGTGCACCTATGTGGCGGCCGTGGTCGACCAGACGCGCGTGGTGGTGGCCTCGGTGGGGGATTCGCGGGCCTATTGGCTGCCGGACGACGAGCCGGCCCAACAGTTGACCCGCGATGATTCCTGGGCCCAGGAGATGATCGAACTCGGCCACTCGGCTTCGCAGGTGGCCTCCTCACCCCAGGCCCACGCGATCACCCGGTGGCTGGGAGCCGACGCACCGGAATTGACGCCGCGTACCGACACCACCGTGTTCAATGGACCCGGCTGGTTGCTGCTGTGCTCGGACGGGCTGTGGAATTACTGTTCCAACGCCAGCGACTTGGCAACCCTGGTACGAAGCACCGCCGCCGAGCTCGGAACGCAAGCGTCGGCGGCGGAAGTCGCCGGAGGACTGGTTTCCTGGGCGAACGCGCAGGGTGGGCGGGACAATGTCACCGTTGGTTTGTGGCGACACTCCGTGCGGGAGCCCGCGCACAGCTAAGACAACGATCAGTGCAATAGCCTTCGGCCAGGGATGTGCCGAAGCGTGAAGGAGAAGCGGATGGCCCAGTTCACCACCGAGGTGTTCCAGAACGAGTTCCTGGCCGATGGAGCCACCGATGTGCACGCGATCGTGCGGGTGACCGCCACCGGTGCTGGTGCCGGTGCGGCCGGTGCCGCTACCGCGCATGACTCGGCTGAGGTGATTATGATCGACACCTCGGGGTCGATGGCCGGGGCGAGTTTCGCCGCGGCCCAGCAGGCGGCGTCGATCGCGGTGGACGTGATCGACGATGGCACCTGGTTCGCCATCGTCAGCGGAAGCCATGTGGCCAACCGGGTATTCCCGTATCCGAATGCGCCGGTCGCGATGGTGCGCATGGAACCCAGTGCTCGCGCCGAGGCCAAACGCGCCATCCAGATGATGCGGGCCACCGGGGGTACCGCCATGAGCACGTGGCTGCGGCTGGCGGACCAGTTGTTCGAAACTCTGCCCGCGCAGGTCAAACGCCACGGGATTCTGCTCACCGATGGGAAGAACGAGTCCGAGCCGCCGCAGCAGCTGCAGTCCACGCTGACCGCATTGCAGGGTCGGTTCGTGTGTGACGCGCGTGGCGTCGGCGACCGGTATCAGGTGGCCGAGGTGCGCGAGATCGCGTCGGCATTGATGGGCTCGGATGAGCTGATCCGGGACCCGTCCGGGATCGCGGCAAGCTTCGAGCAGATGCTGGGAGCATCCAAGAGCCGAGGGATCGCCGACGCCGACCTGCAGGTATGGACTCCGCAGGGATCGCAATTGCTGTTCGTGCGGCAGGTATCGCCGTCGCTGAATGACCTGACCAACCAGCGGCGCACGGTCAACGCGCTCACCGGGGCGTTCCCCACCGGCAGCTGGGGTGATGAGAGCCGCGACTACCACGTGGGTGTCCGTGTTGCTTCCAAGCCCGTGGGTGCGGAGCAGCTCGCCGCCCGGGTGCAGATGGCCATCGGAGGCCAGGTGCAGGCTTCGGCGCTGGTGAAGGCCATGTGGTCCCAGGATTCGTCACTGACCGCGCGGATCAGCCCGGAGGTGGCCCACTACACCGGGCAAACGGAGCTGGCGACCGCGATTCAGGAAGGCCTGGCGGCCAAGGCGGCCGGTGACGAGGCGACCGCGACCGTCAAACTGGGCCGCGCGGTGCAGTTGGCCGCGCAGACCGGCAACGACGAGGCGACCTCGCGGCTGCGCAAGGTGGTCGACGTCGAGAATGAGGAGCAGGGCACTGTCCGGTTGCGGCGCAATACCGACAAGCTGGACGAGATGGCCCTGGACACCGGATCGACGAAGACCACCAGGGTCCGCAAGTGAGTGCTGTTTGTCCCCAGGGTCATACCTCGGAGCAGGAGGACTACTGCGATACCTGCGGCAGTCCGATCGGCGCGGGCGCCGCTTCGACGGCCAGTGCGGCGCCAGACCCTGCCCCGGCTGACCCGAAGCCCAGCGCCGCTGGCCCGAGCCAATGCCCCCACTGCGGTGCCCCGGCCGCGCCATTGGCGCTGTTCTGTGAGAACTGTGGCTATGACTTCACCACCGGGGCCACTCCGGCTGTCGAAGCTCCCGCAGCCACCGGCACCGGTACCCCCGACGTCGAGGGTGCCAGTGAGCCCGGGCCAGCCAGTGAGGATGGGTCAAGCGAAGGCAATGGCCCGGCGACGGCAACTGAGTCCGGGGAAGAGGCTCAGGCGCCGACCGCTGGATCGTTGCCCAGCCTGGCCAGCGGCACAGACTGGGTCGCGGAGTTGTGGACCGACCCCGAGTGGTACAAGGCCCAGGACCCCGAAGACCCGATGCCTGCCCTGACCGCACCGGTGGTGGTACCGCTGACTAAATCCACGGTGCTGGTGGGCCGGCCCTCGACGTCGCGCGGTATCGACCCCGATGTCGACGCTGGTTCCGATACCGGGGTGTCGCGTCGCCATTGCCAGCTGAGCACCGACGGGCATCGGTGGTGGGTTGAGGATCTCGACTCAGCCAACGGCACCTACGTGAGCCCAATTGGTGAGGCGTTGCCCACATCTGCGATCCCGGCCGGATCCCGCAAAGAGCTAGCTGACGGCGATCGGGTCTTCATCGGCGCCTGGACCCGCTTGCAAATCCG
>JBKDZO010000067.1:0-31747 GCA_047971285.1 Beutenbergiaceae bacterium
ACCTCGATCAGCCCGCTGCGGACCATCCGGATGAGGATCGCGATGAATGGCAATGCCAGCGTGATCGTTGGCAGGATTAGGCTTCGTGGTGACTCCAGCTCCGATGCGGGGAGCCAGTTGAGTTGGCGGGCGAAGATCAACGTCAGCACGACGCCGACCCAGAAGCCCGGAAGTGACTGGGTGAGTAAGGACAGCGTGGTGATCAGGCGGTCGGCGACGGTGTTGACCCGCAGTGCCGCCAGCAGCCCAAGCGGAAAGCTGACTGCCAGCGCTAGCAGGCACGCCAGGGTTGCCAGCAGGGCTGTGTTGGGCAGCACCTGGGCGATCAGTTCGGTTGTGGTCGCGGCCTGCGTGTAGGAGTCGCCGAGATCGCCGCGCAGTACGTCCCACAGGTAGCTGCCGTACTGCACGATCAGCGGCTGATCCAGGCCCAACCTGGTCCGCAACTCGTCGAGTTGCTCTTCGGTCGCACTTTCGCCAGCGATCAGCAGTGCCGGGTCAGCCGGAACCAGGCGCACCACGATGAAGACGACGGTGACTGCACCCCAGAGCACGAAGACTGCGAGGAACAGTCGCCGGATGACGTATCCGAGCACTCGTGACCTCCCGTCGGATCGGGGTGCTGATGGCGCGCTTCAGGGCCAATCAGAAGGCGCTGTCAGACGGGCCGACGTTAGCCCGCAACATTATCGTTCATGTACCTTCCCCCACGGCCTCGACAATGTCAACGGCTTCCAACAGATGCGTCTAAACCGTTATTTTACAGGCATCTAGCACCACATCTGTTGTGCCGAATGGTGACTCGAATCGCCTGTCGGTAGACCGTTGACAAGCCATGTCGTGAACGTTAACGTGCGCTCATTGCCCAACTTGCCGACGTTGGCAAGTCCGGATTCTGATCCCAAGGAGTCACCGGTGACCAGCGAGAGCCCGTCGATAGCGGCAGGCCTGCGCGATGCCATACGCAGTGGGCACCCGCAGTTGTCGAAGTACAATCCGTTGCCCCGGATCCTCACCTTCGACGACTTCAACCTCGGTGCTCACGGCTGGGTCGAACTCGGTGGCAACTACAACGGTCGCGGGGACCTGGAGTCCATGGACGAGCACTTCCGGGACTACCGTCCCCCACAACTGTCGAATCAGAACTTCTTCGACGTTGGCACCCACGGAGGGATGTCGGGCACCTACTCACTCAAGCTTGCGACTCGCGCTGCTGCTGGACATACGGCCACCGCGATCCGCCGACTCACAATGAGTGGGCGAGGCTTACTGCAGATAGAGGCGTACCTGGCTTGGAAGGTCGAGGCGACACTGTCGGGAGGCGATGAGGTCAACAGCTACGGGGACATCACCTGGGATGCGAACTCGCACCCCTCGGAAGCGCAGTTCGGCGCTTTCACAGTGGCGACCGATCTGAGTCACGAAGGTATCCGCTACCACAATGTGATGCGCTTTCAGAACACCGACGCCACTGGGCACATCGTGCAGAAATGGATGTACCCCGTCGTTGCTGAACCAACACCGCACGAGCGCTTCCGTGGAGAACACGACTACGGCCGCTACGCCGACTTCACCGCCCCGAACCCTGATGATTGGCGCTTCCTGAGCGACCGGCGACAGGAGGCCTGCTACAACGAGGTGCCCACCAAGGTGAACTGGCACTATCTGCGATTCGTCGTCGATACCCGTACCCGTGCCAATGTGGAACTGCAGTTCAACAACGACGTCTATGACCTGTCCGACGTAGCTGTTCCTGTCTACGGCCAGAAATACGAGTCGTTGGAAGGATTGCTCAACTTCTATTTCTCGGTTCGGACCCTCAGCCCGCACCGCAACTTCCTGTTCCTGGATTCCGCCGTCATCTCGGCTGATTGGTGAGTGCGATGCGTCAGTCCCAGAGTGCGGTGATAGAACGCGGCACGCTCCTTGATGGTGCTCATCAAACCGAGCCGTTCGAGGTCGCCTGGGCCGGCGAGGCGCGGTGGTTCGTGCAGTTCCTGCGGGCAGCACCTGGTTCCACGGTGGCGTTCCGCGTGCAGGTGTCACCGGACGGAATCAACTGGCTCGACCATGAGTGCGAACCGGTAGTCTCGGAGGCGGTTGGGTTCTTGACTATCCCCGTTGATCGTTTCGGACACTGGCTCCGCCTGCACAGCGAGCAGATTTCCGGGGTTGATTCCCCAATGTTGCGGATATACCTCCAACTGAAAGAGTAGCCGGAGCACCACCATGGTGAAGCGAGCAGGTCGCCGACGGCGACGCACGCTGCAAGACGTGGCGGATGCCGTGGGGCTCTCGGTGAACACGGTCTCGCGCGCGCTCAACGATATGCCGGGCGTCGGCGCTGCTACGCGCGCCCGGATCAAGCATGAGGCCGATCGCATCGGCTATGTACCCAACGCCCATGCTCGTTCGTTGGTGCTCGGCTCGCGCAAGACGATCGGGGTAGTCGTCACCGACCTGGCGAACCCGTTCTTCAGTGATCTGGTCAGCGAGATCGAGGCGCGGGCCACCGCTGCGGGCTACACGCTGTTGCTGCTGCTGTCATATGAGGACCCCCTGCGAGAGCAGGCGGCGGTCGATGCGGCGCTGCGCGCGGGGGTGGACGGGATCATTGGTGTGGCCGTCAGCGATCGCGGCAACCCGTGGGAATCGGTGGTCAAAGCGCACGTGCCGCTGGTGCTAGTGGCGCGCGAGGTGCCGGGAGTGACCGCCGACTTCTATTCTGCCGACAATGAAGCTGGACGGCGCAGGAGTGCGGACCTGGTGGTCGAGGGCGGCGCCCGGGACATTCTCATCCTGGAGGAGGGTTTCCTGACCTCGACCGTCCAGCACCGGATTGACGGTATCCGCGCATCGCTTCTCAGCCATGACATCGAGTTCGACTCCGGCCGGGTCGAACTGGTTCCATCCCGGATGAGCCGGAGTGCCACCATGTGGCGGGGTGACGATGCCTACCGGATCATCAATGATCTGCTCGATCGCGGGCGACTGCCCGACGCCGTGCTGGCCGGGAACGACTACTTCGCGCTGGGCGTGTACACGGCATTTCGCGAACGTGGCGTCCGGATCCCCGACGATGTTGCCGTCGTCGGCTGGGGCGACTACCCGTTCGCTCGGTTCCTGGATCCGCCACTCACCTCGGTGCACCTGCCGGCGGTCGAGGTCGCCGCGCGTGCGACCACTCGGCTGCTGGCGCTGATCGACGGTGCTTCCGAACCGCCGGTGAGCCACTATGTTGCACCCGAGCTGGTGTTCCGCCGCTCCACTCTCAGCCCAGCTCCGCGGTCGAGATGATTGCGCCCTGAGACCGAAGTTCGGATTGCAGTGCGGCGATGTCGAGGTCGCGTGGCCGGACACTGTTGGCCGCAGCCAGAGCCGCCGCGGTTCCGGCGGCATGCCCGGTAGCGGTGCATGTCGCGCCCACGCGGATGCTGCCTAGCGCGTCCCGATCCGCCGAGATGCAGCGTCCGGCGGCGATCAGTCCATCGATGGTGGCGGGAACAAGGGCACGGTACGGGATGGGGTAGGGCGCTGGAACGTACATGGCGTGCGTGCCGCTGAAACCGTCTGTCGGATGGACGTCTATGGGCCAGCAGCCGACGGCAATGGCGTCCGGTTGATCAGCCCCGGTGCGGATGTCGGCCCCAGTCACGGTGGTGACCCCGATGAGTCGCCGTGTCTCCCGGATGCCGATCGTGGGCGCTGTTTGGCACAGCCGGGCTGCGGAGAATCCGGGTACGTGCGTGCGCAGGTAGCCGAACAGCGCGAACGCGTCCTTGCGCCCCTGTACCTCGGCTCGGGTCAGGTCCCGGTTATTGGTCGCGTCGCCGACGATCCGAACCGCGTTGACCCAGAGGGCGTCCTTGTCGAGGCCACCGAACCAGGGTCCGCCAAACGTGGGCAGTTCGCCGCGCGCATGTGCCTGACGCATCGCTTGGCGATCGATTTCGATGTCCGGCCGTGCGGCGTTGGAGTCATCGATCCCGTAGTCGTCCAACACGCCGGGCTCTGGTCCGATTCGCACGTGGGCAGGCTCGGTCACGTCGACGCCCGGGCTGGTCTGCACGTTGGAGATCCACATGGGCAACGTCATCGGCTGCAGAGTTTCTCCCTTGACCCAGTCGTGTCCGGAGCGGGCGAGCATGTCACCGTTGCCGGTGGCGTCGACCAGCACCGTCGAGCGGATCATCTGTCGCCCTTCGCGGGATTCGATGATGCAGCCCACCACGGTGCCGTCCTGCACGACCGGGTAGGTGGCCAGCACGTGGAGTAGGAAGTCGACACCGTGCTGCTGCAGCATCTGGTCGGCGACGAGTTTCATCTTCTCCGGGTCTGTGGAGAGCACCCAGCCGTCGTGGTCCACCGCGCCGCCGACGGCATGCGCCCGGCGCAGCCATTGCCCGCCGACCCCGTCCACGACGCGCTCGCGTGCCGGGGCCAGCCACGAGTTGAACCCCGCGAGGGTGATGACTTGACCTTGCGTCCACATGCCACCCAACGCACCGGATTCTTCGATCAGGAATACGCTTGCGCCGGTCTGGGCGGCACCGATCGCGGCGCTGACTCCGGCTGGGCCGCCCCCGATGACCAGGACGTCGACATTGGCGATGACCGCCAGATCCCGCGCGGGTTCGTGGTACTGATCCATGTCGCGATGCCTCCTGTCATGAATGGTTGCAGATCCGTCAATGCGCCTGTTTGACTCAATGGGTGAAGATCGCGCTGGTGCTTGGTTCCGGAGGTGCTCGCGGCTTCGCGCACGTGGGCGTGATCGAGGAACTGCAGGCGCGTGGACATGACATCTGCGCCGTCGCCGGGACCTCGATGGGCGCGCTGGTCGGCGGCGTCTATGCAGCCGGTGGATTGGCTGAGTTCACCGACTACGTGCGCAAGCTCGGCCGCGCCGACGTGTTGCGGCTGACCGATGTGACCCTGGGAGCGCCGGGCCTGATCCGGCTCACCCGTGTGGTCGAGGAACTGCGCAGATTCGTCGGTGATCGCGCGATCGAGGACTTGCCGATTCCGTACGCGGCGGTTGCTACAGATATCGATGCATTGCGGGAGGTCTGGTTCCGCCATGGCCCGCTGCTGCCGGCGATCCGCGCCTCGATCTCCATTCCGGGAGTGTTCACGCCGGTGCGGCTGCAGGATCGCATCCTGGTCGACGGCGGATTGTTGAACCCGCTGCCGATGGGTCCGGTCATGGACGTCGACGCCGAAGCCCGGGTGGGGGTATCCCTGTTCGGTGCCAGCCCGGGATTCGCGCTCCGCGGACCCGCCAGCGAATCCTCTGACGGCGCGCACCTCACCGATGAGCCCGACCCTGGCTGGCTGGATCGGCTGGGGGAGTCGTTGCGACGCACGAAGGCCGCCCCTGTGGATGATCTCACCCACGGAACGAACCTGGTGGCGATGTCCATGCGAGCGCTGGACGTGATGCAGGCCCGCATCGAACTGGCTCGGACGGCGATGAATGCGCCCGACGTGATCATCTCGGTCCCGATACAGACAGCGAACGTGCTGGAGTTCCACCGCGCCGCTGAGCTCATCGACCTCGGCCGCAGCCTGGCGGCCTCCGCCTTCGACGCCGCCAGGCTATGAAATCTGGTGGCGTCGGCCAGGTCATGTGCTGATATCGGGGGCGATCCGGAGTGCATTGGCCGCGATGGTCAGCGCGGGGTTGAGGGCTGCCGAGGACGGGAAGAAGGAGGAATCGGTCACCCAGAGATTCTCCACTTCGTGGGAGCGGCACCGCGCATTGAGCACGCTGGTGGACCTATCCGCCCCAGCCACTTGGGTGCCGCACTGGTGTGAGTTCGTGCCGATCCCCATCCGCTCGGTGAAGATCAACGGGTAGCCGGCCTTGCGCATCACCGCCTTCATACGCCGCACGAGTTCCGCGTGTGGGCCGAGGTTGTTGGGTTTCCAGTGGACACTGATCCCGTTCCCGTTCAGCTGTACCCGGTTCTCGGTGTCGGCCAGGTCCTCGGTGGTCAGGTAGATGTCGACGCTGCGCTCGGTCATCGCTCGTAGCGCCCATCGGGGCGCCCAGGGGCGGGCCGCCCGCACCATCGGCTCGCGCAGCTTGCCGAGCATCTGCACATTCCCGAGCGGATGCTGCGTGCTCGGGCCGGATTCATACCAGTCGTTCAGCCCCAATGTCTTCTGCCACTGGGTCCGATTGCGTCGCCGGGGATCGACGGCGACGAAGAACGTGGAGTTGTGCACCATGTAGCGGCGCCCGATCAGGTCGCTGCCATTGCCCAGACCGCCGGGATGGTCGGCGTCGGCCGAACGCAGCATGATCGCCGCCGAGTTCACCGCGCCCGCCGCCAGCACGAACCGGTCAGCGGTGACGACCACGGGTTCGCCGTCGACCTCCCCGACCGCGCCGACCACGCGTCCGTTGCTGGCCTCCAGCCGGTCGATGCGCGCGCCGGTCAGCAACCGCACCCGGCCGGTGGCAAGGGCCGGATCCAGGGCGCAGTTCTCGGCGTCCATCTTGTGACCGTGTTCATCCGGGGAGCCATCGCTGCCCGTGGACGCCGCGCGGTCTGCCTGGCTGGTCAGCACCATGCCGTTCGGGCTGTGGAACGGGTGCAACCCCTGCGCTCGCCAGGCACCGGCCAACCGCTCGATCTCCGGCTCGTGGGCCAGAGCATCGAACGGGTAGGGTGCGGAGCGCGGTGGCTCGGTGGGATCCTCGGTGCCGTCGCCGCGCACCCGGTACAGCTGCTCGGCCTGGGCGTAGAACGGCTCGAGTTCGTCGTAGCCGAACGGCCAGGGACTGGAGATCCCCTCCGCATGCCTGACCTGCGTGAAGTCGGACTCGCGGAACCGCGGTAGTGCGGCGCCGTAGATCTTGGTGTTGCCGCCCACCCAGTAGTAGACACCCGGATCGAACATCTGGCCCGCTCGGGCGTCCAGCCAGCGCTCGGCGGTGCGGTACCGCTTCTTGACATGCATCTGCTCCGGATCGGAGTTCTCCGGTTCGGCGGGCAGACGCTGCCCCCGTTCCAGCACCAGCACGTCCAGGCCGGCGTCCCGCAAGGCCCAGGCCACGGTGGAGCCACCCATGCCCGAACCGATGATCGCGACATCGGCCTTCTCGGTCCGCCTCATCGCGCCCGCTCCGGGTCCAGCCAGCGGCCGGTACGGGTTCCGACCTGCAGCTGGATCGTCTTGACCTCGCTGAATGCCTGCGCTGCGGCCCGGCCCAGCTCCCGGCCCATCCCGCTGGCGGCGTATCCACCGAACGGCAGCTCCGGGTACCCATCCATCCACCGGTTGACCCACACCGTTCCAGCCCGCAGGTCGCGTGCGGCGGTCAGGGCCGCGTCGAGGTCGGCCGTCCAGATGCCGGAGGACAGGCCGTAGGAGGTGCCGTTGGCGATACGGATCGCATCCTCGACGTGATCGAACGGAACGATCGACAGCACCGGACCGAAGATCTCCTCCTGGGCGATCGACATCGACTCGGTGACGTCGGAGAAGATGGTCGGCGGGAAATACGGTCCTGGCACCGGGTCGCCACCCAGCAGCACCCGAGCGCCTGCCTGCTGTCCCTGACGCACGTAATCGGCGATCACACCGAACTGCGCCTCGTTGACGATAGCTCCGACGTCGGTGCTGACCTGTAGCGGGTCGCCCACCACCATCCGAGCGGTCGCCTGAACCACCGCCGCCTCGAAGGGCTCGGCGATCTCACGTTGGACCAGCAACCGGCTGCCGGAGTTGCAGCACTGGCCCACGTTGTAGAAGCCACCGAAGACCGCCGCATCGGCCGCAGCCTCGAGATCGGCATCGGCCATCACGATCTGGGCGTTCTTGCCGCCGAGCTCCAGTTCCGCGTGCTTGAGGTCTGCGCCCGCGGATGCCGCCAGCCGCCGTCCCACCCGGGTGGAGCCGGTGAAGGAGAGGGCATCGACGCCGGAGTGGCTGACCAGCGCGCTTCCGGTCATCGCGGCGCCGGTCACCACATTGATCACACCGGCGGGAAAGCCCGCCGCGAGTGCTAGTTCGGCGAGCCGGATCGTCGTCCCGGGGGTGTACTCGCTGGGTTTGACCACGGCTGTGTTGCCGGCGGCCAGAGCAAATGGCAGCTTCTGGCTCACGATCAGCAGCGGGAAGTTCCATGGCGTGATGATGCCCACCACGCCGACCGGTTCATTCACGACCATGGCCAGCGTGTTGGGGCCCAGCCCATTGTGGGCGTCTCCGTAGGAATGCCGGGCCAAGGTCGCGGCGTACTCCCACAGGCCTGCCGCCGAGGCGATCTCATCGCGGGCCTGCCGGATCGGCTTGCCGGCTTCGGCGGTCTCGATCAGCGCCAACTCCTCGGCATGCTGACGAATCTGTGCGGCCACCCCGTTCAGGGCTGCCGCCCGATCGGCACCCGGTAGCTGACGCCACTGCGGCCACGCGCCGCGGGCGGCGACAACCGCTGCCTCCACATCCCAGTCGCCGGCCTCGGGATAGCGCCCGACGCCGATCCCGTGGGCCGGTGAGGAACGCGTGAACGTGGCGCCGTCGGTGGCGGCGACCTGGGCGCCGTCGACGATCATCGGATACTCGTGCTCGCGCAGGTCGGCGGCCGTGTAGGACGTGGTGGTGGACATCGGGATCCTCTCTCGATTGCGTCAGTTTCCGAGGAAGCGTGGCGGTCGGCGCTCGCCGAATGCGGCGACACCTTCGCCCAGATCGGCGGTTCCTGCTGCGAGTCCGCCGGCCATGGCCTCGACGACATTGACCGGTGCGCCAGCCAGGCTGGCGTCGATGAGTTGCTTGGACAGCGCGAGCGCGACGGGCGCGCCGCCGTGGATGTCGCTGATCCAGGACTGCACTGTTGCTGCCAGCTCCTCGGGGGCGGCCACCTCGTTGACCACACCCCACGCCAGGGCTCGCGCAGCGTCCAGCTGCCGTCGGGTCAACACCAGTTCCTTCGCCCGTGCCGCGCCGACGAGTGCGGGCAGGCGGCCGGTGCCGCCCCAACCAGGTACGGTTCCCAATCCCGTCTCCGGCAGTGCGAACAGGGCGTTGCTCGAAGCGATCCGCAGGTCGCAGGCCAGGGCGAGTTCGAATCCGCCACCGAACGCCGGTCCATCGATGACCGCGATGGTCGGGCAGCGCAACTGGGCCAGCGCCGCGAACGCGCGATGGCCATCGGCCACCCAGGAACGCCACATGCCGATCCCGTCCAGGGCGGAGAACAGGGTGATGTCGGCGCCGACGCAGAAGGCCCGGTCACCCTCGGATCGGACCACCGCGGCCCGCGCGGACCCGGCCTCGATCGCCCGGCATGCTTGCTCCAGCCCGGTCAGCATCGCCGGGGTGAGGGCATTCAGCTTCGCGGGCCGGTCCAGCACGATCTGGGCGGTCGCTCCGTCATCGTGCCACTCCAGCCGGACCTGACCCTGACTCATGCGTGCGCCATACCCGGGCTGAGCAGTGCTCCCACCCGCCGGTGCGGCGGCCGCTGCGGCAACGTCAGTCCCACCGGAGCATCCGTGAAGTACCCCAGATCCATGGTGGTCAATGAGTCCGAGACCCGTAGCGGGAATCCGCTCCGGTCCAGCACGTCGCGCTGCAGATCGGCACCCGGCGCGATCTCGGTTACCTCAAGTCCTTGCGGTGTCAGGTCCAGCACGCAACGCTCGGTGACGTAGCGAACCCGCTGACCGCGGGCCAGGGCCTGCTGACCGTTGAACGTCACCGCGGCGACCTGCGGCACGAGTTTGGTGTGCGGCCCGTCCTGCCGGATCGCGAGCCCATCGGTGCCGCTGATGCCGATATCGCGTTTGCCCGCTGTGAACGAGCCGACGAAGACGATTTGCGGTGCGTTGGTCGTGATGTCGGCGAATCCGCCCACTCCGGCGGTCACATGCCGACGGCGGGCCAGGTGATGAACGTTGACATTGCCGCCACTGTCGATCTCCAGGAACGACAGGAACGCCCGGTCGAATCCGCCGCCCTGCAGCAGGGTGAACTGATCGGCACTCTGCATCAGCGCGTCCGGGTTCTGCGAGCAGCCGAAGGCGAAGTCGAGCAGCGGCACCCCACCGACCGGGCCCTGTTCCAGTACCCAGGTAACCGAGCGTTCCAGGCCCTCTTCCACCAGCACGTGCGGAACCAGTGCCGAGACCCCGAAACCCAGGTTGACCGTTTCGCCGTCGCGCAGCTCGGCTGCCGCGCGGCGGGCCATCACCTTCTCCAGAGTGAACGGCAGCGGCGGAATCGTCTCGGCCGGCCGGCGCAGCTGCCCGCTGATCGTCGGGTCGTAGACGGTGCCGGTGGTTTGCATCTGGTCGGGTGCTTCGACCAGGACATCGACCAGAATCCCGGGCACCTTGACCGCTTGCGGATCGAGGCTTCCGGCGGCTGCCAGCCGCTTCACCTGCGCTATCACCAGACCGCCGTTGTTGTGGGCGGCATACGCCTGGTCCAGTGCACCCAGCGCTGATCCCTCCTCCTCGAAGGTCAGGTTGCCGTATTCATCTCCGGTGGTGGCCCGCACGATCGCCACATCCGGAACGATCGAGGAGTAGAACAGGTAGGGCTGCCCGCCTTCGGTCCGCCTGCTCACCAGGTCGGCGGGGGTACCCGGGTTCATCCGTCCGCCGTCGACCTCCGGATCCGCGAATGTCTGCAACCCGACCTTGGTCAGCACGCCGGGCTGTCCGGTGGCGCCGGCGCGGTGCATCTGGAACAGCACCCCGGACGGCAGGTTGTACGCCTCGATGGCGTCGTCGTCGATCAGCTGCCAGATCCGTGGCGGCGGTGCTGAGGACGGACCACTGGGATAGGAACCGGCGATGACTCGTTTCAGCAAGCCCGCATGGGCGAGATGATCGATGCCGGGCTGGCCGTACATATCCCCGGCGGCAATGGGGTGCACCGTGGTCAGGCCGACCGGAGTGTTGCTGGCCTGCCAGCGCTGCCCGATACCGGCCAGTACTGCGTCCGGACAGCCCAGACCGGACGATGAACTGACGGTGACGCAGTCGCCGTCAGCAATGAGGTCGGCCGCCTGGCGCGCCGACAATACCGGGACACGTTGCATGGTGATCCTCAGTTCACGGACCGGGGATCGATGGCGGTCCCGGTGCGGACGGACTCTGCCGCGGCCAGTGCCACCCGGAGCGCATCGGCCCCGGCCTGACCGCTGGCTGTCGGCTCACCGGTTCCGGCGACCGCTGCGGTGAAGGCGTCGAGCACGATGACGTACAGATCGGCGGATGTGTCCACCTGCAACTGCTCGCGGCCGGAGTCGGTGCACAGCTCAACCGTGCCAGGGGTGTCCTGGTTCATCGCGTCTGTGACGGTGATCGAACCCTGGCTGCCGAGCACTTCCAGCGTGGTCGCGGTGTGCGGGTTGGTGAACGAATCGTGGGTCTGTGCCAGCCGATCGCCGGAGAACGTCATGGTCGCCATCACCGCGTCGGGTGCGGCTGAGGGCCATTGCCCCTGATGCGCGGCGTGCGCGGACACCGCCGTGGGTAGCGAACCGAACAGCGGCAACAGCACCGACGCGTCATGGCAGGTGATGTCGAGGATCACGCCGCCACTGGCTGGGTCGGCCAGCCGCCAGCCTTGCAATCGCTGCGGCAATAGCACCGCATGTGCGATCCGGGCTGCCAGCAGTTCACCGATCCGGCCCGCGGCAACGGCTTCACGGACCGCGACGTGGAGCGGTGAACCGGTCAGGTGATGATTGGTGGCCAGCACCACACCTGCCCGGTCGGCTGCGCTGACCAAGGAATCGGCCTCGGCGGCTGATAGTGCGAGCGGCTTCTCGCACAGCACATGTACCCCGGCCTCGATGGCAGCCATCGCCTGCTCGGCATGCTGGGAGTTGATCGAGGAGATGTACACCGCATCGACACCGGTCAGGGCGGCGGCCAGGTCGGTGCCACCGCTGCTCAGACCGTGCGTCTGGGCGAAGTCGCGCGCTCGCTGCGCTGACCCGCTGACCACGCCGACGGCGTCGTCTCCGCGAGCTCGTAGTGCGGGAAGGACCCGGGTGGCGGCGATATCGCTCGCGCCAACCAGGGCCCACCGTAGGGATGTCGTCATCGTGGCCTCCAGGCGCCGGTAGAAGCTCGTACTCGTAGGGCAGGTGTGATCAGGTGACGTTGCGGGCCGGAGTCGGTGCCCGCGATCAGCGCCAGCAGGCGGTCGGCACAGGCGACGCCGACCAGCGGAGCATGCGTTGCCACGCTGGTCAGGGGCGGTACCTGCTCGGCCGCCAACTGGATGTCGTCGAAGCTGGCGACGGCAACATGCTCACCGGGGGCGATGCCTGCCCGGCGCAGAGCCGAACTCACTCCCATCGCCACGATGTCGTTGTAGGCGACGATGCAATCGGGAACGGCGCCACTGGCCAGCAACTGCTCCACCGCTGCGGCACCCCCCGATGGGCTGGCCGCGGAGTAGATCGGCTCACCTGCCGCCCACTCGATCGCGTCGCCACAGGCTTGTGACAATCCCTGTAGTCGTTCCTGCCGGGAGGAGACTTCCTGGCCGCCCAGGAAGGCGGCGGTCCGGACGCCGATGGACAGGAGGTGGCGGCCCAGCATTCGCCCGGCCTCGACGTTGTCGGCTCCGACATAGGCCCGTTCGGCCCGCAAGTGCCGCGTGAACAGGACGTGCGCGATGTCATGGGCGATCAACGGTTGCAGGTCGGCGTCGCTGGTGCCTTTGGCCGGCAGCAGGCAGATGCCGTCGACCCGGTGCTCGATCATCGCCGAGAGGATCTCGCGCTGCCGGGTGAGATCGTCGCGGGTGTATCCCAGAAACAGGTTGTAGCCCGCCTTGTGGACTACCTCCTCCAACGCGACGGTCAATTCGGCGAAGAACGGGTTGGCCAGGTCGGTCATCACCAGTCCCACGGTCATGGAACGGGATTGGCGCAGGTTGGCCGCCGCGCGGTCATAGACGTAGCCCAGCTCGACCATGGCGCGCCGCACCCGCTCGGCAGTCGCCGCAGACACCCGCGGGCTACCTCGCAGCACCAATGACGCGGTGGCGCGGGAAACGCCTGCGCGTTCGCTCACGTCCTTGAGAGTGACTCGACCCATCGGGACCGACCTTTCTGGGGATTCCGCGAATGAGCCTATCAGATAGTAGATCGATCCAGCAGGCCTATGGCTGGGCTAAAGGGTGACTGTTGACAGGTAGATCGATCTTAGATTAGATCGATCTACCAATCCGGTAGCTCAAGGGAGAGAGTTATGACCAGACGACGTTCAGCGCTGCTGTGTGCCGGCATCGCAGCTAGCCTTGCCCTGACCGCATGCGCAGCCAACAACCCATCTGGTGGTGGAAATGGTGACGCCGACGGCGGCTCCAACACCCTGGAAGTGGTGTCGTGGTGGACCTCGGGCTCCGAAGCCGAGGCCCTGCAGGTGCTGTTCGATGCCGTGGTGGCCAACCAGGACGGACTGCAGGTCTCCAACGCTGCGGTTTCCGGCGGTGGTGGTGCCAACGCGCAGCAAGCCCTCAATGCCAGATTGCAGGCTGGGGATCCGCCCGATACCTGGCAGCTGCACCCCGATCAGCAACTGGCCAGTTTCGTCGCTGGCGGCCAAGTGGCCGACATCAGCGACCTGTGGGCCGAGCAGGGCTGGTCGGACATCGTTCCGCCCGACGTCGATGAGGTGCAACAGGTCGATGGGACCTACTACACCGTCCCGGTCGGAGTGCACCGCGGCAACGTGCTGTGGATGAACCCCACCGTGCTCGCCGACGCCGGTGTCACGATCGACGAATCCACCGATCTGGACGGACTCATCGATGCGCTGAAGACGGTCCAGGAGACCGGAGTCACGCCGATCTGCCTCGGCGACAAGGAGATCTTCGCGGCCAGCCAGCTGCTGGAGTCGGTGATCGTGGCTGAGATCGGCCCGGACAACTGGCGGGCACTCTTCACCGGGGAGAAGCCCTTTGACGACCCGGACGTTCGGGCGGCTGCGGAAAAGTACGCCGAACTGCTGGAGATGACCAATGCCGACCACACCGCGCTGACCTGGGATGAGGCGGCGCTGCAGATGGCCGATGGTGCCTGCGCCGTCACGCTGATGGGCGACTGGGCGCTGGGCGAGATCGTCAACGGTGGCTATGAGCCCGGCACGGACTTCACCTGGGTGCCGTTCCCGGGAGTAGAGCCGACGTTCATCTACATCGGCGATGGCTTCTCGATCCCGGCGGAGAACATCCCCAACGCCGAGGCGGCCGAAGAGTGGCTGATCACGGTCATGGACCCGCAGGTGCAACTCGACTTCGCGGCCATCAAGGGGTCGATCCCGGCAGTCACCACCGCCGACACGTCCAGCTTGTCGGAGTATCAGCAGGAGGCTGCAGCGGACTTCCAGAGCACTGCCATCGTCTCCTCGATCGCCCATGCACAGGCAGCGGGAGCTGAGTACTCGCAGACCTTCGCCGATGCCGTCACGACCTTCAACGGCAACCCGAATATCGATGCGCTGCTGAACTCGCTCACCGCCGGCCAGTCCATTCTCGCCGGATAGCGATCATGACGGCAGTCAAGGAAGAACCCTCACCCCCGGCGCCCACCGTGGCGCCGGGTGGTGCTCCGAACAAGCGGCGGAACCACTTTCAGGCGCGGGAGCGTCAGGCCCGCTGGCTGTTTGCTCCCTCCATGCTGGTGACCTTCCTGTTTGTCTATGTCTTCATCGGTGTCACCATCTACATCTCGTTCTCCAACTGGCGCATTGGTACCAACAGGGACCTGACTCTGCAGGACACGCCGGGCTCGACCTATATGGAGATGCTCGCCGAACAACGGTTCCAAGCCGACATGCGCAACATCATCGTGTTCACGGTGCTGTTCTTGGCGTTGGCGATCATCAGCGGGCTGGTCATGGCGTTGCTGATCCATCACGTCAGCGTCGGTGCCGGACTGTTCCGGGCCGTGTTCATGCTGCCGTACGCGCTGTCGTTCATCGTCACCGGCGTGGTGTGGCGGTGGATCTTCAACCCGACCTCAGGTATCAACACGATCCTCCGAGATCCGTTCGGCATCGAGAATCCACCCGGCTGGACGACGGACACCGCGATTCTCGGAGCGCTCAATAACCCGGACGGCCTGGGCTTCCTGAAGATCCAGCTGGGCATACCGGTGGCGCTGCTGCCGATCGTGATCGCCGCCGCATGGCAGCTGCTGGGCTTCGCTATGGCGATGTATCTGGCCGGACTGGGCTCCATCCCCGAAGAGCACATCGAAGCGGCCTCGCTCGACGGCGCTGGGCCGTTCAAGCGGCTGCGGTACGTGGTGATCCCGCAACTGCTGCCTACCACGGTCACGTGTTTCGTGTTGTTGCTGCACGTGGCGCTGAAGATCTTCGACCTGGTGATGGCGATGTCGGGCAGCGGGCCCGGATTCGTCACCGATGTTCCCGGCATCTACATCTACGAGTACCTGGGCAGCCGGTATGACAAGGCGTCTGCGGCCTCGATCGTGCTGCTGGTGATGACGCTGGTGGTCATCGTGCCGTACCTGATGCGTAGCTACCGCAAGGAAAGGGCCTGATATGGCGAACGTATCGGCCGCGGCCGCCCAGCGAACCGGGTGGACCGCCAAACTGCCCCGAACGGCCGGTGGCTGGACGCTCCTGGGGATCTGCGTCCTTGGCACCATCGGCATGGCCATTCCGCTCTATGTCATCATCGCCACGGCGCTGTCGGGCAGGTCCGGGGCGCCCGGGTTCTTCCTGACCTTCCCCGCCGATCCCGGCCTGGACGCCTTCGTCGGCGCCTGGGAGAACCTGCACGGCAGCCTGCTCAACTCGCTGCAGATCACCATCCCCGGTGCACTGGTTTCCTGCCTGATCGGATCGTTCAACGGTTTCCTGCTCTCCAAGATCCGGTTCCGCGGAGCAGATCTGTTGTTCACGCTGCTGCTGGTGGGGATGTTCATCCCGTTCCAGGCCGTGATCATCCCGGTGTTTCAGTTCCTGAACCTGCTCGGATTGCAGGGCTCGCTCGCCGGGCTGTTGTTGGTGCACATCATCTACGGCATCCCGATCACGACGTTGATCTTCCGCAACTACTACGCGGCCGTACCGGATGCGTTGATGGAAGCGGCCGCGCTGGACGGGTGCGGGCTGATGGGCACCTACCGGCGGATCATCCTGCCGCTATCGATCCCGGGATTCGTGGTCGGAGGGATTTTCCAGTGCACCAACATCTGGAACGACTTCCTATTCGGGTTCATCCTCACCTCCCCGGCTGCCAGACCGGCGACGGTGACGCTGAACAACCTGATCGGGACCACCACGGTCGACTACTCCGAGCTGATGGCAGGAGCGGTGCTCGTGGCCGCACCAACGGTTCTGATGTATCTGTTCCTGGGCAAGTACTTCGTGAGCGGACTCACCGCTGGCGCTGTGAAGTAGCAACTACCGACTAAGGAGTGAGCGCACCATGGTTGAGCGGTATGACTACGTCGTTGTTGGGGCAGGGGCGGCCGGCTCGCCCGTCGCCTCCCGGCTGACTGAGGATCCCGGCACCTCGGTGCTGCTGCTGGAGGCGGGCGGGCGTGACCTGAACCCGTTGATCCATCTGCCGATGGGTTTCACCAAGCTGACGACGCCGGACGTCAACTGGGGATTCTCGACAGTGCCACAGCCGCACCTGAACAACCGTCGCATGCACTATCCGCAAGGCCGGGTGCTGGGCGGCAGCACGTCCATCAACGCCATGATCTACATCCGGGGCGCAGCCTCCGACTACGAAACCTGGAAGAGCCTGGGCAACGAAGGCTGGGGCTATCAGGACGTGCTGCCGTTCTTCCGCACGTTGGAAACCCACGACCGCTACAGCAACGAGTTTCATGGCGGGGATGGTCCGGTCAACGTCACCGAGCAGGCTTCCTACAACCCGCTGAGCAAGGCCTATGTACGCGCGGGGCAGGAACTCGGCCTGCCGTTCAACCCCGACTTCAACGGCGCCGAGCAGTACGGCGTCGGCTTCTACGACGTCACCCAGCGCCACCACCGGCGCGAATCGGCCGCCACCGCTTACCTGCGCCCAGCGCGCAAGCGGGCGAACCTGACCGTCAGGACCCGTGCGCGGGCGACCCGGATTCTGTTCGACGGCGACCGGGCGGTGGGATTGCAATACGACCACAACGGCGAAGAGGCGATCGTACGGGTCAACCGCGAAGTGATCCTGAGCTCGGGCGCGGTCAACTCGCCTCGGCTGCTGATGCTGTCCGGCGTCGGGGCCGCTGCGGAATTGGAGGCCGTCGGCATCGACGTCGTGCACGATCTTCCCGGTGTGGGCAAGAACTTCCAGGACCACATGGACGTCTACCTGACCGCGAGGTCCGAACCGGTCAGCTACAACGAATCCGACCGGCCACTGAAGATGGCCTGGGCCGGGATCCAGTACCTGATGAATCAGACCGGACCGGCGACGGCGACCGTGTGCGAGGCGGGCATCTTCACCCGCAGCAGCCTGTGTGACCAGACGCCCGATATTCAGATGCACATCCTGCCGGCCTTCGTGATCGACCACGGCCGCCAGCGGGTGCGCGGGCACGGCTTCACCATCAACACCTGCCACCTACGGCCCACCAGCATCGGCGATGTGAAGCTCAATTCGGCCGACCCGGCCGACGAACCGGCCATCAATCCCAATTTCCTGGACACCGAGCGGGACTGGCAGATCTCCCTGGAGGCGTTCGAGAAGGGCCGGGAACTGCTGGCCACCCGTGCAATGGAGCCGTGGGTCAAGTCCGAGCACATGCCCGGCAGCAACGTCCGCACCGCAAGCCAGAAGCGCGAGTACGTCAAGAAGTGGTCCAAGACCGACTACCACCCGGTGGGCTCCTGCAAGATGGGCAACGACGAGCTAGCCGTGGTGGACACCGAGCTCAAGGTGCATGGTCTAACCGGTCTGCGGGTCATCGACGCCTCGATCATGCCCACCCTGATCAGTGGAAACACCCAGGCCACCTCGATCATGATCGGCGAGAAGGGCGCTCACCACATCCTGAATCCAGGGTCCTAGACATCGTCGCACGATGAGACGTCATCAATGATGGGTTGCGGCGCGGTCTGGCGCCTCGTGAAGAGGAGATACCGCCGTATGTGGCACCGGTCCACTCCTCTCAGGTTCGCCCTGGTGTTGACCCAGCGCGACTAAATCAACTCGTGGATGAGCATGACGTCGGTGCTGAGCTTGAGGAACTGGCGTAATCACTCCCGATGTGAACGTGCTGATTTCATCGTCAGGTGAGATCGTGGGGCTGGCGCCCGTGCAGTGGGTGCTGGGGGAATCATCATGACCGATGCGCTCATTGCGGCACACGCGCGCTGCATTGACGTTGTGGTGGCAACGAATGATGCAGACTTTGGCAGGTTCTCGGGTATTCGCGTACTCAACCCCTCATCTTGATGATTATGGTGCGGGTGCTGGATTTGCCACGAATGCGGTGGCGATACCCAACCCGATGTAGACGATGCCTGCTAGCCACTGGGTCCAGACGTTGCTGGAACCTCCACGCCGCAGGCGGGTGGCGATGGCATGGGCACCGATCGCGTACACCAGGTTGGAGGCCAACCCCAGCGTGATCATGATCAGTCCTAGGACCGCGATCTGGCCCGGGATCCAGCGCGAGGGGTCAAGGAAGAGCGGTAGGAACGCCACGAAGAAGATGATCACCTTCGGATTCAGGAAATTGACGAGTGCGCCCTGCCAATAGGCCCCGCGGACGTGGGTGGTGGCCGTGGGGTCCGGCAATGTCAGCGCCTTGGACCGTAGCGCCTTGATGCCCAGGTAGATCAGGTAGGCGGCCCCGGCGTACTTCACCACCGTGAACGCGAGCTGTGACGCCGCTATCAGGTACGAAAGCCCAGCAGCAGCCAGCACCAGATGCACCAGGGTGCCCGTCTCAACCCCGAAGCTCGAGGCAATCCCCGCTTGGCGACCTTGGGCCAGCGACCGGGTCATGATGTAGAGATGATTGGGGCCGGGAATGGCGATCAAGACCGCGGCCGCAGCGGTGAAGGTAGCAATAGCCTGCCAGGTGGGCATGGCTCAGCCGCTACCTTGCCAAGGACTGCAGGTCGGCAAAGATGCGCTCGATGTGGTCAGCCAGCAGGGTGCGCCCATCCTGGCTCTGCCAGGTATCGATGGCCAGATCCAGGGCTAGCAGGGCAGTCCCAGCAATCAGTGGTGCCAGATGCTGCCGGTCGGCCGGTAAGACGCCGACCAAGGCCTTGGCGATAGCAGCACGATTGGCCAGGTCCGCCTTGGCAGCGCCGGCATGCAGAGCGGGAGTGGCATAGATATAGGACACCCGCCGGAGGTGAAACTCGCGCTCAGCTTGGTAGTGCTGCGCGAGTGTCGCCACGAAGGCGTCCCGCAGGGCCTGCAGTGGCGGTTGCTGGCCGAGGCGTCGGTCAAGGTCGGCCGCGATCTCGTGGTCGGTGGCGTCCCAGAGCACCAGCTGCTCCTTGGTGCCGAAGTGCCGGTACACCGTTGACGGGGTCAGGCCCGCACGCTCGGCGATCTGCTCGACCGTGACCTGGTCGAAGCCCTCCGCGAGGAAGCTATCCAGGGCGACTCGTTGGGTCATCTCCATCGCTGCCCGCCGGTTGCGTTCCCGTAGCCCCACACGGCCACAGTAGTGGGTCAGGAGTCAAAAGAGAGTGACTTGCAGTATAGGAGTGACATGCATAATCTGAGGTTGTGACTACCTCTCGTATCGTCAACCTCGACCTGATCCGGGGAATCGCCGTCCTTGGCATCCTCGGGATGAACTCCCTAGCGTTCGGCCTGCCCGCCGCTGGCTACGCGAATCTGGGCGCGGCAGGAATGTCGGCACCCTGGGACTGGGTGCTCGGGATCCTCGGGGAGGTGTTCCTCGATCAGAAGTTCATGGCGCTGTTCTCGATGCTCTTCGGTGCCGGGGTGCTCATGGTGGCCGACCGGGCGCAGGCCAAGGGCATCTCGCCGGTGCGGCACACTCTGTGGCGCAACGCGATTCTGCTGCTGATCGGCCTGGCTCACACCGTGATCTGGGCCGGCGACGTGCTGGTGATCTACGCGATCGCGTCGGTGCTGGTCCTCGCGGTCCGGGGCCTGTCGGTGCGGGCGTTGCTGGTCGCCGGATCGCTGGTGTTTGCGTGCTCGCCTGTGGCCGCTGTGGTGGCCCAGTCCACGGTGGGCCCCGGGGGTAGCGGGTTGGGCGAATACTGGCTTGCGGACGGCGTCATGTCGGACACTGTGGGCCTGTTCGTGTTGTCCGATGCGTTGCTGCGGGCGGTGGGAGCCATGCTGATCGGTGCCGCACTGTTCAAATCTGGCCACCTCCGTGGGGTGCGGGCGGCGGCGCAGTACCGCCGCATGGCTCGATGGGGATGGGGGATCGGCCTACCGCTGGCCGGGCTGGGCGTTGCTATTCAGATCCAGTCTGACTCTGCGCCCAGCCTCGCCCTGATCTCCGGGATCCCCAACACCATCGGCACCATCCCGGTAGCGCTGGGATACATCGCCCTCATCTCGCTGTGGAATCAAGGGGCTGTCTCAGCGCTCAAGCTGCGGTTGCAAGCGGTCGGACGAATGGCGCTGACCAACTATCTGAGCCAGACCATTCTGGGGGTGACCATCCTCGGGCTGGCTCTCGCTCACCACACCTTCACTAGGTCCGAACTCGCGGTCTTCGTGCTGGGGGTGTGGGTGCTGCAATTGATGTGGTCGCAGGCCTGGCTGTCGCGATACCGATTCGGCCCGGTGGAATGGCTATGGCGCAGCGCCACCTACCGCCAGTGGCAGGCGATGGGTCGACTCATGGTAAAGTGATATCACTTAGATATCTCTTTGGAGGAGGCAGGCATGAGTACGGGTGTTGCGGCTGAGCCGGTTGGTCGCTCGGGTGTGCGGGTCGAGATCGAGGAGTCGCAGGCCTGGGCTGTGAGCGGTTTCGCGGCGCTGCTTCTGGGACTACTGGTGTTCGCTGGATCGCTCGTGGGTGTCATCCTGGCCGCCATCGCACTCGACGCCGCCATTGCACTCGACGCCGCCATTGCACTCGACGCCGGAACGGGTGGCGGCGGCGCGCTGATGGCGCTGTCGATTGTGGCGATGTTCCTCAGCCTCATCGTGCTGGGCAGCCTGGCAGTAGTCGCTCCCGGAAGCACGCGTGTGGTCAGCTTCTTCGGCCGCTACATCGGAACTGTGCGCCGCACCGGGCTGGTGATGGTGGTGCCGTTCTCCACCAGGAAAAAGGTCTCGGTCAAGGTCCACAACTTCGAGACCAACGAGCTCAAGGTCAATGACGCCGACGGCAACCCGATCAACATCGCAGCGATCGTCGTCTGGCAGGTTGCCGACACCGCCAAGGCCACCTTCGCCGTCGAGGACTACGAAGAATTTGTGCGGGTGCAGTCGGAGTCGGCACTACGGCATGTGGCGATGAGTCGCCCCTATGACAACGCCAATCCCGACGACATCACGCTACGTGGAGACACCGACGTGATCGGAACCCAGCTGGCCGAAGAGGTTGCGGAGCGGATCGCGCTAGCCGGGCTGGAAGTCATCGAAGCCCGCATCTCCGCGCTGGCCTACGCCCCGGAAATTGCCCAGGCGATGCTGCAACGTCAACAGGCTTCGGCCATCATCGCCGCACGGGAACAGATCGTCACCGGTGCCGTGGGCATGGTTGAGAACGCCTTGGAAATGCTGGAGCGGGATTCGATCGTGGAACTCGACGACGAACGCAAAGCCGCCATGGTGTCCAACCTGCTGGTGGTGCTGTGCTCCGAGCGGGGCACCTCCCCGGTCGTCAATACTGGCAGCCTCTATACCTGAGCCGATGGTCAAGGAGCGCAAAGAGCTGCTGTTGCGCCTCGACCCGGCGGTACACGACGCGGTGCGTCGCTGGGCCGATGATGAACTGCGCAGCGTCAATGCCCAGATCGAGATTCTGCTCCGGCAAGCGCTCGCCGATGCCGGGCGAGTACCCCAGGGGGTCGGACCATTGCCCAGACGCGGTCGGCCGCCCAAGTCCTAGCTGGAATGGGTTGGGTATGTAATGGATGGCGATCGTATGGCATCATTTATTGCACCATATGGTGCTGTGACTGATGATCGAGGATGGGCCAATGCGGACGACAGTGACGATCGATGATGAATTGCTGAATCGCGCAGCTGAAATCACAGGGCTCAGTGAGCGCCCTGCCTTGTTGCGTGCTGGCCTGGAAACGCTGATCCGTGTGGAATCGGCACGTCGTCTCGCCGCACTCGGTGGATCTGATCGACAGGCCGTGGCTGCCCCACGGCACCGTGGATCAGCGGCGTGATCCTTGTCGATACCTCGATCTGGATCGATCATCTTCATGCGAGTGAACTGAATTTGGTCGAGTTGCTCAACCGTGACGACGCCGGTGTTCACGTTGCCGTGATTGAGGAGCTCGCGGTTGGTTCAATTGCAAACCGAACCACCATGCTCGGCCTGTTGAGTGCTCTGCACCAATTCCCGGTGTTGACCCATCGTGAGATGCTCACTCTCGTCGATTCTCGGAAATGGTGGGGGCGGGGGTTGAGCGTTGCGGATGTTCACCTACTCGGTGCTGTTCTGCTCACGCCTGGGGCAAAACTGTGGACCCGAGACCGGAGGCTACGTGAGGTCTGTATTGGTGAGGCCATCGCTGCGTTTCTCGAATGACCTGGATGACCGGGCGCCTAGGCGTGTGCTTGCTCTGTCCATACCGCGAGTCCGGATAGGTCAGTCATCCAGACCTGGTTTTGGTGAGGGCGAGGTCGCCGGATCGAATCTCGTCGATTACCTCGATCGGTGTGGTCGTTCCATCGGGGCCGAGCGCCACCGCTGCATCATCGACGACGACCAGCTCGTCGATCGTTACCTGCCCGGCGGCGGTCACCTCGCTGCGGCTCGGCCCAGCGGTGCACGAAGCGCTGCGCCGCTGGGCTGATGATGACCTGCGCAGCCCTGCCTATTTGTCAGAGGATAGTCCAACAAGAACTAGGGTTTACGAATGTTGGAAAAGAACTCCGCTCCGGCCGAGGTGAAAGTGAAATTCACATCTTGACGAATGGTCAGCTCATTGCTCTCTTCTAGGCGTGAATAGGCGAAAATCATCGGAAGGTTCGACTAGCAAGAATTTGAATCTTCTATTTTTCTGAAGCTCAGATATTGGGCTTCTTGATACAACCAAGTATCCGTATGACATAGAGGTTCTCCGTGGGCCGAGCCCTAGGTGTGCTCGGTCAGTTGATCCTGGGTGCGGTAGAGCTGGGATAGGACCAGGGTGAACAGCAGGGTGCCGGCTGTGGTGACCGCCAGCAGGAGTAGCCCGGTCAGGTAGCTCTGGTTGACCGGATCGTAGGTCGCTCCCATCACCAGCGGCGGGAAGTAGCCGCCGAGTCCGCCAGCTGCTCCGACGATTCCGGTCACCGAGCCGACCTGTGCTGCCGGGGAGCGCTGTGCCACCCAGGTGAACACCGCGCCCGAGCCCAGGCCCAGCGCCGCAGCCAGCCACAGGAATGCGGCACCCGCGGCGATCTCTGGTGGTGGTTTGACCGCCACCGCCACGGCGCCGATCGCGGCTGACCCGAGCGAGAGCACGATCACCCGGGACGGTCCCCACCGGTCGGAGAGCCAACCACCGATTGGACGAGCGAGCACGGCCGCCAGAGCGAATCCAGCGGTGCGTGATCCGGCATCGGTCAGGTCGTAGCCATAGACGTTGTTCAGATAGGTGGGCAGATAGGTGGAGAAGGCCACGAACCCACCGAAGATGACCGCGTACAGGACGGCCATGTGCCAGGCGATCGGCAATCGGGCAGCGGCTACCAGCTTGGGCAGGACCGGTGTGCGCGATGGGTTCCACCCCGGAGCATCGCGGAGCCACACCCAGCATGCCGCCGCTCCCAGCACCAGGGCGGCTGCGATGATCAGGTGCGTGGTCTGGTAGCCGAGGGCGGAGACCATGCGCGGCGTGAAGAACGACGACAGTGCAGTACCCCCCATGCCTGCCCCGAACAGGCCGGTGGCGAACCCGCGCCGATTGGCGTCGTACCACGCGTTGACGAACGGGATGCCGACGGCGAACGTCGTCCCGGCGATGCCCAGCAGGAAGCCGAAGACCAGCAGTAACGGGTACGACCCGACCTCACCCGCCCACAGCACCAGCAGTACCGGGATTGCGGAGATTGCGCTGAGGGCGGTGAACATCACGCGACCGCCGAATCGATCGGTGAGCGCACCGGTGAGAATCCGGCCTACCGATCCGACGATAACCGGTGTTGCCACCAGCATGGAGACCTGAGTCGGATCCAGCTCCAAGTCCGCCGCATAGCGCACCGCCAGCGGCCCGACGAGATTCCACGCCCAGAAGGTGACGGTATAGGCGGTCAATGCGACGATCAGGTTCGTCGTCCGTTGGGATTGGCTACTCATGTTCCCTTTCAGGTTCACATGGCGTGATTGCGGGCAAAAGTAGGAGAATATCTCGCTGTTGTTGCGTTGCGGATCGCAAGCGTCGCGAACGCCTCGCGTAGGTCGGGTGGCTCAACGACGTCGACGGCGACGTCGAACTTGTTCACCGCGGCGGCCAGTGCCACCCAGGACCACGAGCCCATGGTGAGGCGGCATCGGTCCGGCCCCAGTTCCTCGACCAGACCGTCTCCAGCGAAGGGCGTGACGTCGCGGGCGGGTAGATTCAGGATCACCGTGCCCATGCAGGGCCACTGGTCGGACTGCTCCGATCCTTTGAACCGGGCGGCAACGAACCGGCCCACATCCCCGCCGGGCACCTCGCGCGGGGTGAAACGGGGCCCGTTCGGGGTCCGCGGCCGGATGCGATCCACCCGGTACAGGCGCCAGTCTTTATGTTCGGTTGACCACGCCAGCAGATACCACCGGCCGCCGGTGGTGACCAGGTGGTGCGGTTGCGCCTGGCGGGGCTTGCCCGCGTAGTCAAAGCGCAGAGTCTCGCGTGCGCGAATGGTTGCGGAAATGCTCAACAAGATCCGTGGCGATGCGGTGGGCTGATCGCGGGTGCCCGTGGGAATGGTCGTGACGCTAAGAGCGTCCAGCCGGTGTCGCAGCCTGGATGGCAGTACCTGCCGCACGGTGGTGAGTGCTCGCAACGCATCGGTTTCGATTCCAGCTCCAGCCATGGTCGCCGTCTGCAACGCTAGAACGAGCGCAACAACTTGGTCGTCGTCGAAAAGCAGCGGTGGTAGTTGGCTACCGGCGTCGAGCCGATATCCGCCATCGGGTCCCTTGGTGGCGTCGATCCGGTAGCCGAGCTCGCGCAACCGGTCGATATCGCGGCGCACCGTGCGGTCGCCGATCCCTAGCCGCTCGGCCAGCAGCGAACCAGGCCAGTCCCGCTGGGTCTGTAGCAGCGACAGCAGGTTCAGCAGCCGCGTCGTCGTGGACACAATGGCAGCCTACGTGGAATAAAGGACAGAAACAGACCTATACCGCTGTCATTGTGAACTGGCGGCGGGAGATTCCCGCGCATCATGACCGCAGGGAGCAGCCATGACTTTGACCACCACCACCCACCTGAACTTCCGCGGGGATGCACGGGCAGCGCTGGAGTTCTACCAGTCCGTCTTCGGCGGCAACCTCGCCATCACCACCTACGCCGAACTGGGCATGCCCGCTGATGCACCCGGCGCGGACTCCGTCGTCTTCGGGCAGGTTGAATCCGAGGGCTTCGCAGTGATGGGCTATGACATTCCCGGTCAGACCGGAGGTTCGCTCGCTGGGAAGAGTGCGATTCGACGCGAGAACGGCATGACCCTGACCGACCAGGCGTGCTTCGTCTCGATCAATGCGAGCACCCTGGATGAGGTACAGAGCTATTGGGACGCCTTGGCCGACGGCGCAGCCATCGTGGAGCCGCTGGCCGCATCCGCCTGGAGTGCGGGATTCGGCATGCTCACCGACCGGTTCGGGGTGACCTGGAGCGTGGGGGTCACGGCTGGCTAGAGCGAAACACGCCGTTCTGACCCTCGGGGTAGAAGATCAACTCGGGTCCGGGCACCTCCTGCGCCGGTATTCCAGCAGCGGTTGCTGCCTCGATCAGGCGCTTGCCAGGGGTACAGCTGAGCCGGGCGCAGGAGCCAGTGGCGGTGGCCTCGAGACGGACCTGAGCCTTCGCATGTTCCGGTTCATTGGAGTACCAGCTATCGCCGTGCTGCTGCCAGAACATCGGCAGCTTGGTGTTCGCTACCGCTTGGGACGTCGCCGTCGGCGACGCTTGGAAATTCACCATGAGCGTCATTGACTCGACCTGTTTGGCCAGGTACGAATTCTCCTGAGCCGGGTTGGGTACCTCGCCGCGTCGTGCCCACTCCGAAGCGCGCGCCAAGGCGCGGTTGACACTGGCTCGGACAATGATTGCCACGATCAGCAGGGCGACAAGTCCGATCAGGCTGACGGTTCCCCAATCTATTTCGCTGACTCTACTTGACGGCCCGACATCTCAACTCCACCGGCATCGGCAGGGGTAGCGTGGGTGCATGGGAAACGTGGTGCTGGAACTGGGCAAGCAGGCGGCGACCCTCGGCGTCAAGAGCGCCTACGGTGAGGCGCAGGACGTGGACGGGGTCAGCGTAGTTCCGGTCGCGCTCTCGTTCTACGGGTTCGGGGCCGGCGAGGACGGCGATGCCAGCGGGGGCGGCGGTGGTGGAACATCAATCCCGATCGGTGCCTACGTTCGCCGGGGGGAGAACCTGCGGTTCGAACCGAACCCCATCCCGCTAGCGCTGGTGGGGATCCCGTTCGTGTGGGTGGCGGGGCGTGCTCTGGCGCACCTGATCCGCACGATCAAACGCTAGCTGTGGGCGCGATCGTTCGCGGTCGTAGACCTCGCTACGGTGGGCGGCGGTCACTGGTGACCGAATCCATACGTACATATTTGCGTTTATGACTCTTGCCACTGGTCCGCGACGTCGTGGAACGGGTGCCCGAGAGTGTGAACGCCAGCCACACCAGATGCTCGACGTCGGCATCCGCGACCATGCCGGATACGCGCTGTGGCGAAAGGTCGTGGGCCGGGGCCGTGTGTGGTGTGCTCACTAGGGGAAGCGTGATGTGTCGCGATGAGGTGCCCAACCGGTTGTAGCGCACGGTGCTACAGTGGGCGGGTGAGTGAGATCATCAGTCAACGTGAGCTTCGCAATGACAGCGGACGCATCATGCGCGGGCTAGATGAGGGCCGCAGCTATATCCTCACGCGTCATTCTGTGCCGGTAGGCGAAGTGCTGCCATTGCGGCGGCGGCGCTATGTCGATGCGCAGGTGGTCAGCGAGATTTTCCAGAGTGCTCCCGGTATCGATTCCCAGCGATTGCGCCAGGATCTAGATTCCTTCGTTGATCAGGATGCCTCTCCCTATGTCTGAAAGGCCCGCCGCAGGAATGCTCGACACCTCGGTAGTGATCGATATCGAACATATCGACGTCAAGGCCCTGCCATTGACGATGGCGGTTTCTTCGATCACGATGGCCGAATTGGCGGCGGCGCCTTCTGCCACAGATGATCTCAGTGAGCGCGCTAAGCGGCAAGATCGGTTGCAGCGCGCGGAAGCCGCATTTGAGGCGATCCCATTCGGAACTGAAGCTGCACGTTCCTATGGGCGGGTCTATGCGGCTGTGGTCGCCGCAGGGCGAAGTCCGCGGCGTCGTTTGGCCGACTTGCTCATTGCGGCAGTCGCAGTTGCCGAAGGTGTTCCACTGGTCACCCGCAACGCGCGAGACTTTGTTGGTCTGGAGGGTGTGCTGGACGTCATCGCCATCTAACTCCGGCAACATTCCCATCCTCGGCGATGCCCCACCGAACCTAGCTTGCTGGAGTTGACGTTCAGTTCCGCGCATGCCGCAGAGCTGACGGTCGCCCAGGCTAAGACTGAGTCCCTTCGCGTGTTGGCCCCAGGTTCGGTGCTGCTGGAACTTGGCGAACCGTGGATCATCAATGTTCGGCAATGACGTTACCCCGTCCCCAGAATGTCCCGACGGCGGAACGCAGCGAGCCCAGCCGCAACCAGCATTGCCCCCAATCCGGTCAGCGCCGCCACCGCGCCCCCGGAGATCGCTTCCCCGGGGTAGTCGCCCACGTGGCCGAACGGGATGAGCCAGGATGCGAACTCGGGCAGGTCCAGCATGGGGCCGAAGAAGCCGATCAGCAACGACAGCCCCACCACCACCCACACCGCGCCCAGGGCCCGGGGTAGTGCCCCATAGAGCAGGACGGCGATTCCCAGCACCACCCATACCGCCGGAATCTGAATGAGGTGCGCCAGGATCGTCTCGCCGAACAGCTCCGATTCTCCGGTGCTGATGGCTGCGCCGACCCCCAGCGCGCCACCGCCCACGATCAGCAGCCATCCAGCGATGACCGCGATCACCAGCACCTGGCTGCCCAGCCAGCCGACCCGGCTCACCCCGGTGGCCAGCACCGGCTCGGCTCGCCCGACGGTCTCCTCATGGCGAATACCCGCAGCGGCCAGCACCACGTAGATGGCCACGGTCAAGCCCATGGTCAGCGCCAAGATGTTGAGGAACCCATCCAGCATGGCGCCATCACCCAGGAAGGCCTGGAACTGCGGTGGTGCACCCTCATTGAAGACGTCGACCGCCGGGCCGGTGAAGAACCCGTACGCACCCCCGGCCGCCAGCAGCGCCAACGACCACCCGATCAGCGAGCCGCGCTGCAGCCGTAACGACAATGCTAGCGGGCTAGCCAGCCAACCCGCCGCATAGGCAGACCCTGGCCGTGGCGGTACCAGCCCGGCACCCAGGTCCCGGTGTTCTGCGAGCCGGTAGCCCAGCGCCGTCATCACCGCGCCCACCACCAGCGAAATACCCAGCGGCCACCACCGGTCCAGCGTGAACGGGGCGGTCTGCTGGGCCCAGCCGATCGGAGACAGCCAGCTGATGGCATTGCCGTGCTCGGAGGTCATGTCCCCGAGTGCTCGCAGCGCGAACGAGGCCCCCAGCACTCCACCGGCCATACCCGCTGCGGAACGGGAGAACGCCGAGAGCTGTGCCGTGGTTGCTGCGATCCCGGCGAAGGTCCAGCCCACCGCGCCCACACTGGCGGCAAACAGCCAGGAGCCGGTGGCCGCAAACCCTTGTGCGCTCATCAAGCCGCCGATGAGCACCACCACCACAGCGTTCATCACCACGGTCAGTACCAGGGCAGCGGTCAGTTGCGCGTGGCGCCCGACGACGTCGGCCCGCACCAGTTCGGCCCGGCCCGCCTGCTCCTCCACCCGGGTGTGCCGGATGATCGTGAGCAGGCTCATCAATCCGGCACCGATGATGATGTACGCCCCATACAGCCCCACCAAGAAATGTTCCAGGGTCGGGTCGTCCATGCCATAGCGGGGTCCGCCGAACAGGGCCCCCACGGGACTGCCGATCAACGGGGCGATGGCCTGCAGTGACGCCTCATCGGCGTAGACCACCTGCAGCGCCTGCACGAAGTAGCCCATGAACAGCGGCAACCCCAAGGTCCAGCCGAAGAACCGGATCCGATCCCGGCGCAGCATAAACCGCAGCAGGGTTCCAGTCCCGGTCAGTGCCCCACCTCGTGTGACGGCGCGGTGCGAGACGGTGGCGGCGGTCATGATGCGCCATTCCCGGTGCTGGCCTCGTCGCCATAGTGCTGCAGCAGCAGCTTCTCCAGCGTGGGCGGGTGCGCGGTCAGGGTATCCACGCCCAGTGGCGCCAGTGCCCTGATGGCGCTGTCCAGATCCGCGCCGTCGATCTCGAACTGCACCTGGTCGCCGTCGAGGGCGAAGTCATGGATACCCGGCAGGCCGGCCAGTTCGGCGGCGGAGGATCGGGTGCGGGCCACCACCGTGGTGCGGGTCAGGTGCCGCAGCTGCGTCAGTGATCCGGTCTCCACGATCTGGCCTTGCCGCACGATGGAGATCCGGTCCGCCAGCCGCTCCACCTGGGACAGGATGTGGCTGGACAGCAGCACCGTGCGCCCTGCTTGCTTTGCCTCGTCGATGCAGGACTGGAACACCGCCTCCATCAGCGGGTCCAACCCCGCCGTCGGCTCATCTAGCAGCAGCAGCTCCGCATCCGCGGCCAATGCGGCCACCAGCGCCACCTTCTGCCGGTTGCCCTTGGAGTAGGTGCGGCCCTTCTTGCTGGGATCCAGATCAAAGCGCTGACACAACTCGTCCTTGCGCTTGGCGTTGGCGTGACCACGAAGCCGTCCCAGCAGGTCGATGGCCTCCCCGCCGGTCAGGTTTGGCCACAGCTCCACATCGCCGGGCACATACGCCAGGCGGCGATGCACGGCAAGGGCGTCTGCCCAGGGGTCGGCGTCGAGGATCTTGACAGCGCCGCCGTCGCTGCGCAGTAGGCCCAGCAGGATACGGATGGTGGTGGATTTCCCAGCCCCGTTGGGGCCGAGGAAGCCGTGCACCTCACCGGTATTCACTTCCAGGGTGAGGCTGTCCAGGGCGGTGACGGAGCCGAAGTTCTTGCGTAGCTCACGGATGTCAATGGCGGTGTTCATGATGGGTCCTTCTGCTGGTCCGATGGGGTGGCGGGGGCGGTTCCCGCTGGAGGGTCGGACAGGTACAGCAGGTAGGTGTCCAGGAACGAGCGGTCGGCGAGGAAGCCCTCGGTCATCAGTTCCAAGGTCGGCAGCATGATGGAGTCGAAGTAGGCGCGTATCTGTGCGGCGCCGGTGATGGCGTCGGGTGGAGGGTTCAATGAGAGCTCCAGCACCAGCGGCCCCAGATTGGAGAGGGTGAGGTACCGGACGCGCGCTTCCTCGTCTCGGCTGGGCACGATCTGTCCGGACTGGACACCGGCACGCACATACTCCACGGCGTCGGCAATCATGTGCTCGATGAAGGTGCGCGCATGCTCGCCGCCATCGGCCAGCGACCGCACCACGTAGGTGACCAACGGGGCATAGGAATCGATCTGGGCCAGCTGATGCAACATCATTCCCGGGCCCGACTGCTGATCGAGCACCTCCAGCTTGGCCTCGCGAATGCGCGTGAACACGTGCTCGTCGCAGGCTTGCCGCAGCCCATCCTTGGAGCCGAACAGGTGCACGATCAGCCCAGCGCTCACGCCCGCATCCGCGGCAATAGTGCGCAGCGAGGCGGAAAAGCCGTCGGCGGCGAATCGAGCGACGGACGCCTCCCGCAGCCTGGCCCTGGTAGTCAGGTCATCCACCGGCGTTGAACGCATGTTTACGATAATAAACGTACGTTTAGCCGAGGACAACCTGGGCGGGGTTGCTAGCTGACGTAACCGTCGCCCAAGACGGCATAGGAGTCGTCCGCAGACCCGCACTGCCCGGAGACGGCCTGGGACTGGAACGTGACCTGCTCGACGTCGGTGACCACCATCGTGATCGGTACCGCGGCGGCATCATCGCTGTCCAGTTGCACGTTCTGCACCGGCTCGCCGTCGGCCAGGATCAGCACGTGCACCACGAGTCCTGCCGGAACGCTCTCACGCAGCCCGAGCTGACCGTGCAGTTCGGAGTAGCGGCCACCGAGCTTCAGCACGACCTCATCGGTCATCCCGTCGCAGCCCACCCACAGGGAGGTGGAATCGGGGTAGCTGGATCCGCTCCCCTTGATCACCGCCGAGGTCGCAGAGGCGGGCCTGGTCGCCGAATCGACCAGTTCGTAGGTCCAGGTCTGCTCGGGTTCCGGCGTCGGTGCGGGATCGGTGTTCCTGGCCTCCGGCGTCGAGCTGGTG
>JBKDZO010000068.1:0-127530 GCA_047971285.1 Beutenbergiaceae bacterium
TCCACAAATTTTCAGGCCCTGCCCGAGGTACGAGGGTGGGGTCTGAAATATTTGAGATGGTTCTGTGATTCGAGGAGCCACCGGAGCGGAGCGAGGATGGCGGGGTCCCCCTAGCTCCACCCAAAGTGTCTTACGGGAACACCCGACATGCGTCGGTTCGTCGTGTTCGTGTTCCGTACCCTCTCCTTCGTCGTCGCTGTGTTCATGGGCTTCGCGGACGATGGTGGCGAACGGCTCGGCCAGCCGTGGGCGTAGTTGCTCGTTGTCGGTGACGTCGAGCCGTGTGTAGAGGGCTCGGTTCGCCAGCCGTCGGTTGGCATCACTTGGTCGGGCGCAAGCGTGATGGGCGTCGGTGAGCGGCCGCGGGCTGTCGTGGAGGAACGCGCGCCCGCCGGTGTGGTGCTCGTCGTGCTCGGCCAGTTTTCGGTTCATTTCGGCGAGGCCCGCCCGGATGCGGTCTTGGTGCCGTTTCAGTGTGGGGAGGTCGATCGCATCAGCGAAGTGCGCGGCCAGCAGCTTGTCACTCTCTGACTCCAACTTGGCTCGGCTTGCCATGAGGTCGGCCATCTCCTGGTCGCGGCCTGCCAGGCGCTTGTCGAACGCGGCATCGACCTTCGCGGCGAGGTCGGGGCAGGTGGCGTCGTTGATCGTGATACGGGTACAGGAGTCCGCGACGAGGCGTTCGGCGACCGCGACGGGCACGGCCCGCCGGGTGCAGCCGGGCTTCTTCGATGCCCTGCCGGAGCAGACGAAGTAGGCGTAGGTGACCCCGCGCGGGTTGGTGGCGAAGTCCAGCAGCCCGTCAAGCCTTGCGGGATAGCATGCGGCATGGCCAGCTCGCCGACCGTAGCGCGGCCCGTGCGGCCGCGCCTGGCCGCGGGGATGGTGGTTGCGGCGGTCGTGTTCGTGTGCGTCGTGTTGGGGGTGGTGTCTGCGCTCTATGGCTACCATCGCGACGAGTTGTACTTCCGGATGCTTCCGCTGGCATGGGGGTACACCGACCAGCCGCCGCTGACACCGCTTCTGGTGCACGCCGTGATCGGCGCCTTCGGCGACTCGGTGGTCGCCGTGCGCACGGTCTCGCTGGCGTGCGCGGCGGCATCCCTGCCGATCCTGGCGCTGATCACCCGCGAGGTCGGCGGCGGCCGACGCGCGCAGGCGATCACAGTGTTCGGCATGGCTGGAGCGTCGATGACCCTGCTGTTCGGCCACGTCACGCTCACCGCAAGCCTCGACCTCGTGGTTTGGCCCGCCGCACTGCTCTTCGCGATCCGGGCCGTACTCCGCGACCAGGGGTGGTGGTGGATCGTTCTCGGTGCCGTCATCGGCGTGAGCAGCTTCAACAAGCTGCTCGTGGTGGTTCTGATGCTCGGGATCGCCGTCGGCCTCGCCGTCGCGGGTCCACGCAAGTGGTTCGGTAGTGCCTGGTTGTGGGCGGGGGTGGCAGTGGCTGGCATCCTCGCCGCCCCGAACGTGCTGTACCAGGCAACCCATGGCTGGCCCCAGCTCGCCATGGGTGCCGCCCTTGCCGATGGCAACGCCGACGAGGTTCGGGTCATGATGTGGCCCTTCCTCGTGCTACTGCCCGGGCCTGTGCTAGCCACTGTCTGGATCGCCGGTCTGGTGCAGCTCATTCGGTGGCCGACGTTGCGCCCGATCCGATTCGTCGCCGTGGTCTTCGCCGTGGTCCTCACTTTCGTCTTTGCTGCCGGGACGCAGTTCTACTACACCGCAGGCATCCTCGCCGTGCTGGTCGCCATCGGTGCTGTACCGGTCGCGCAGTGGGCCCACACCCGCGGTCGGCGGATCGCGTTGAGCATCCTGATCGTGGCCAACACGATCGGATCCGGCATCGCCTCCCTGCCGGTGCTGCCTGTCGAGGTCTTCGGTGCCTCGGGACTGGGCGCGGTCAACGCCGCCGCTCGCGACCAGGTCGGCTGGGAGCGCTACGCCGTCCAGATCCGCGACGCCGCACTTGCCGCAGACGCCGACGTGATCATTGCCAGCAACTATGGCGAAGCTGGCGCGCTGGACCGATTCGGGTCCGCCGGTATCGCCGTTGTCAGCGGCCACAATGCCCTGTGGGATCTGGGCGGGCCGCCCTCGGACGCCCGGACGGTCGTCATCGTCGGCGGACAGGCAGACCGAGCCACAGCCTGGTTCGAGACCTGTGACACCGTCACCGAACTCGACAACGGCGTCGGCGTCGACAACGAGGAGCAGGGCATGCCCGTCGTCGTCTGCTCCGGGCCCCGAGGGTCGTGGAGCGAGCTGTGGCCGCGTTTCCGGCACCTCGACTGAGGGTCACTATCACCCGGCGTCCCTGGTGCTCGGATCCCCGCGATGACCATTCCGCACGACACCAGCACGATGACCGACACCAGCACGCGCCGCTGCCAGCGTCTTCATTTCCTTCATTCGTGTCACGTTCGTTATGTATTTGATAGATTGAGCTTCACGAACCCACTACTCATCGAACTAGGTTTCACCGAATCCGAGCGACCCCGGGCCGGCCAGCTCTACTGGAGCGCGTTCGGAGCCAAGCTGCGCAGTGCATTCGGTGACGAGGACACCGGTGCCGAAATCGTGACGCAAGCGCTGCACCCCGAACGTGTGCTGGCGGCGCGATCGGGCGGCGAGCTCGTCGGCCTGTGCGGGTTCTACCAGGGCGGCCGCGGTGCCGCCGATCTGACCTGGCCGCCGCTCCGTAGCCGTCTCGGAGCGCTCGGTGCCCTTCGAGCGCTGCTGGTGCTGCGCCCATTGGCGCGCCGCCCCCGATCGGGCGTGCTGGTCATGGACGGTATCTGCGTGGCGCAGGAGCACCGCGGCCAGGGGGTGGGGTCAGCGTTGCTAACAGCGGTGCTCGACCACGCCCGCAGCCGCGGCGACAGCGCCGTCCAGCTCTCCGTGATCGACAGCAACCCCCGCGCCGAGGCGCTGTACCGGCGGACCGGGTTCGAGGTCGTGTCCGAAGGATCCCTCGGCCCGCTCAGCAGGCTCTACGGTTTCGAGAGTTACCTGACCATGCAGCGCCCGGTCCGGTGACCACCGCCCAGCACGTTGCACCTCGGACCGTGATCGAGGCGTTCCTGCCCGCCGACGGCGACCCGGTGGGCCTGGCCGGGGTGTACCAGGCCGCCAACGCCGCGGGCGTGGCCGACCAGCCGCTGCGGCTAGCGATCCGGAGGTTGATCGGCGCCGGCGAGGTGACCCAGAACGGCCGGGGTCGCGGTGGACAGATCGCGGCCGCCTCACGCGGTCGGGCCAGGCTGCACCGCGACCGGGTGGCACTGCAGCTGGCATTCGCCCAGGACCAGCACCTGGCACCGTGGGATGGCCGCTGGCGCCTGCTTGCGCTCAGCGCCCCGGAGTCCGAGCGGGCGGTCAGAGATTCCCTGCGTCGCCAGCTGCGCGATCTCGGAGCCGCCGCGCTCGCCACCTCACTGTATCTCGCCCCGCGCCCGTTGGCCGGCCTGCTGGACGCCGACGCCGATGGGCGCCTGGTCCAGGCAGTGGCCGATGAGCTCGACGTCCGCGGACTGACCGACCCGCGGGCGATCGTGCAAGCGCTCTGGCCCGCCGAGGCGGTCGTTGAAGCCTATACAGGCGTGGACCTGATGCTGACCCAGATGAGTGCGACACCCCTAGAGCCCGCCGACGGCGGCCACGCTGTACTCGCGCGCCAGCTGCAGCTGGCCCAAGGAGTGGAGCAGGCCATCCGCGGGGACCCGCTGCTCCCGCCCGAGCTCCGATCCGGCTCCGGGGAGCCGTCGCTTGTCAGGCGACGCTGGCTATCCGCCTGGACCCGGCTCGAGGCGCTGCTGCCGGAGCCGGTGCTGTACCGGGGATGGCTGCAAGCCGCGGCACAGGGGTAGGGTCAGCGCCACACCACCATCAAGGGGAGTCCAGATGAAGGTCAGCGTCGACTTCGATCTGTGTCAGAGCAACGCCGTCTGCATGTCGATCGTTCCGGAGGTCTTCGAAGTCCGCGACGACGGCTTCCTCTATGTGCTCGACGACAACCCGCCGCCACCGCTGTGGGACCGGGTGCAGGAGGCCGAGCGGCGCGGCCCGCGAGGGGCGATCAGCCTCACGCAGGACTGAGCACGCCGGTGCCCCGGGTCGTCGTCGTCGGCGCCTCCCTCGCCGGATTCAACGCGGCTGGCGAGATCCGGCGGGGTGACCCAGACCTCGAGCTGACCATCGTCGGGGCCGAGCCGCACCGGCCCTACGACCGGCCGCCCTTGTCCAAGGACTACCTCCAGGGCACCACTGAATCCGGCGCACTGGCTCTGCGGGGGGCCGCCGAACCGGACTCACTCGGCGCGACCTGGCGGCTCGGCGTCTCCGCCACGGGCCTGCGGCTGACCGATGACGGCGCCCATGTCCAGCTGGACGATGGCACCGAACTGGCCGCCGACGGGGTCGTGATCGCCACCGGCTCGCGTGCCCGCACGTTGCCCGGGCCGCAACCCGCCGGGGTGGTCACCGTGCGCACTCTCGACGACGCCCGCTGGCTGCGGGACCGGCTCGCTGCAGGACCCGGCGCGCTCCTGGTCATCGGTCTGGGTTTCATCGGTGCCGAGGTCGCCGCGACCGCACGACAGGCAGGCTGGGAGGTCGCCGTGGTGGAGGCTGCCGCCACCCCGCTGTCCCGGGTGCTGGACCCTCGGACCGGCCCGGTGATCGCCGACTTGCACCGGGCTCACGGTGTGGATGTCCGACTCGGCACCACGGTCGAGCGCCTCGACGGCGGCCCCGATGGCGTCGAGGCGGCCGTGCTGAACGACGGGTCGCGGATCCGGTGCTCGGTGGTCGTGGTCGGGATCGGCGCGCAGCCGGTGACCGACTGGCTTGACGATTCGGGCCTGAGTATCGGCAACGGCGTCATCGCCGATGAGACCACGCGCGCCGCTCCCCGGGTGGTCGTTGCCGGGGATGTAGCCAGCTGGCCGAATCCCTGGTGCGGGGGCCGGAGGATCCGGATCGAGCAGTGGGACAACGCCATCGCGATGGGCGCCCACGCCGGGCGGAGGCTGCTGGCCGAGCTGGCGGGCCAGCCGGGGGCGTCGTTCGCGCCCGTGCCCTGGTTCTGGTCCGACCAATACCAGCGAAAGTTCCAGCTCGCGGGCCTGACCAGTGAACGCACTGAGGTGCTGCACGGCTCGCTGACCGAGCCGCAGTTCGTCGTGCTCTACCTCGACGCCGACGACAATCCGATCGGAGTGCTGTGCAGCAACAGGCCTCGCCAGGCGATCCAAGGCCGGATGGCGCTGGCCGAGCACGCGGACAAGGCCGCGATCATCGCGCGTCTACGCGGCGTCTAAGACGCTGCGTTCGAGCGCTTGAGCGAACACCTCCTCGGGCTGGGCGCCTGAGACCGCGAAGGTGTTGTTGAACACGAAGAACGGCACACCAGTGATTCCCAGGGTGCGGGCAGCAGCGATATCGGCCTCGACCGCGGCGGTGTACTCGCCGGAGGTGAGCGCCGCCAGTGCGGCCGACCGATCCAGCCCGGCCTCAACGGCGATATCGGCGAGGACGTCGAGGTCGCTGACATTGCGCCCGTCGGTGAAGTAGGCCCGGAACAGGAGTCGGATCACCTCGTGCTGCACTCCGTGCCCGGCGGCCAGATGCGACAGCTCGTGCGCTCGGCGAGTGCTGGTGGCGATGGCCCGGTCGAAGCGGTAATCGAGCCCAACGGCCCGTCCCCGTTCGGCGATCTGAGCGTTCGCCGGTTCGATCTGCTCGGGCGGGTAGCCGCGCTTCTCGATGAGCAGGGTGGTCAGGTCGGTGGCGGTGTCGGCTGCAAGGTCGGGCATCAGCAGAAACGAGTGGTACCGGATCTCGACGCGGTCGCGGTGCTCGAACCGTGCCAGGGCCCGCTCCAGGATGGCATCGCCGAGATAGCAGAACGGGCACATCACGTCGCTCCACACATCGATGACCACGCCGCCCGAGCGGGCATCGGAGGCCTCACCCATCAGCCGCAGTCTCCATTCGGCTCACAGACCTCGCTGCTGGATCCGCCCAGCACGATGAACGTCGGCGGAGCGACAGCCTCGCCGTCGGCCTGTGCCGGGACAACTGCCTGGTCGGGTTCACGCAACTCTGACGTGGCGTCCATACCCACCATGGTATGTCAGGCCGGACCGACGCTGTCCTGCTGGCGCGTCGTCGGTACCGACCGCTGGCCACGAAGCCAGGCCAAGCCCGGATCGCCGATGTCCTCTGCCACCTCGGCCGCTACCAGTTCGGCGGGAGTGTCAGGGCGCAACGACCACCACACGTCCCAGCCGTAGGTCAGAACCCCGAGCCGGGTCTGCTGTCCGAACGGTGGATCGGCGTCGGTGGCGGGGCGTTTCGGCACATCCGGCCGGGGCAAGCGATACAGGAACCACATGGCACGAGGGATCGCGGACAGATTCACGGTGAATTCGACTTTGAACGCGGTATTGCGGGGGTGGCGCTGGATCCCGACCTGGAGCCAATGCGTGTCGGAGGGCAATTGCCACCGCTGGCCGGATCCCGTCAGCCCTGACTCCCGAAGCATCGGGGCCAACTGAGCCATGGTGCGCCGGAACGTGTCCTGCGCCGAGGGTTCCGCAGTGCCCGGCCCGACGATCGGGTCACCGTCGCCCCCGATCCGCCGGAGCCCACGCAATGGACGGGGAACCCAGCTGGCGGGCAGGAGTGATCCCCACGCGCTGATCGCTTCGTACGGAGCGCCCAACACCCAGCGAGTCTCCAGTCGCCGAACCAGGGTCTGGTAGACCTCGGCGGCGTGGTCAGCGGTCGCGACCGTCGCCGGATCCGTCGCCGGTGCAGCGCAAACCGTCGACGCCACCGCCCTTAAGAACGTGACTAGCCGGGCTACCCGTTCGTCGGGGAAGGACAGGTCGCGTACCAGCGTGGCCACTTCGCTGACCACCGGGCCGGTTGCCGAATACACCCGGGTGTTGCCCACCATCGTCGTAGCGAGGAAGTCCGCAGCCTGGTTGAACCTCTCAGCATCGGAGCCGCGTAGGTCCGCAAGCCGACCGGGGACATCCGTCGCTGGCCCCAGCGCATGCCGCAATCGCTCCCACTGTGTCACCGCTCACCCTCCCCAAGCCGCGCGTTGCGTACTCAGAGTCTCAGACATCGCGTGGTGACCTGGTTATATCCGTGCCGGGATCTGAGCCTGGCGGAAACCGGACGTGCCGTGGACGTGTCAGCGCTTCGGCCGATAGCGTCGAGGGCAACGCGGAGCCAAGGATGTCCGAACACCACTCGTCCGGCCGGCGTGCATTCGCCGTCATCGCCAAAGTATCACCGCCTTCGTCTACCGGTACCTGGTGGTCATACAGCGGCGTGTTGGACGAGATCGAACCCGTACTGCCCTCGCTCACCGGTGGCGCCGAGGCTGGTGAGGATGGTGTCACCAGCACCGACCCTGCCGACGACGAGGGCGCCGATCTCGGGATCATCCTGGGCACCATCGCGCGATCCTGCTGCTGGCCGCCCTGGCGGTCACCGCCATCTCCCGCCGGGCCGACCTGCAACGCGCCGAGAAGGAAGCCGAAGCGGCGTCGGTGCAGCGGCGCACCGACCACCTGATCGATACCCCCCGATGGGCCGACGGGCAAGCCGCGCAACTGCTCGCCAGTCAGAACCCGGCCGGTCTGGCCGCGGCGGCACAACCGCTGACGGGCTACTTCGTCGACGCGGAAGCCCAGGCCGCACGCCTCTCGACCGAGGTCGAGACCCCCGAACTGCAAGCCGCCACGATCTCGTTGGGACAGGCACTGGCGGGATTGCGCGGGGGCGGCGGGCGCGTACCTGGAACACGCCGGTTCCGGGCGGGATTTGACGGCTAGCCGCACACAGCTGGAGGCCAGCCGTGGCAACTGCGCCGAAGCGGCCTTGCGGCTGGTCCAGCTCGCCCACCAGGATGAATGAGACCGCGATTGGCGCTTGTGCACCGCGCAACCGGCCTGCTCCGGGTCATCGCGGGTGCCCATAAAATATCTGACCGTGTCTGAAGCGAAGTCGGCAAAGACCGGTATCTCTCAACGAGGTTGGATCGGGATCAGCGCCCTGCTGATAGCTGCCGTGGTGGCGGCGATCATCCTGATACCCGGCCGCGTCACCGGCGGATCCGGACCGTGGGATTCCCAACCCGAGGTCTTCGAAGTGGGCCGGCTGGAGGCCACCACCCGCACCGTCCCGCTGGCCGCCGATGCCGCGCTGGAGATGGATGAGGCGAACTCACCCTGGCTGACCAGCCTCAACGGTGACTGGAGCTTCACCTGGTCACCGAGCCTGGAGCAGGCCCCATCGGACTTCATGGACCCACAGTCCTCGGTTGCGGACTGGGACACGGTGCAGGTGCCGCACAACTGGCAGCTCGACGGCTACGGCGACGCCGAAACCGGGGACATCGTCTACCTGAACGAGCGGCACCCCTGGCAGGGATACGAACGGATCGAGCCGCCCGCCATCCCCACCCACGGTGCATCCATCGGCTCCTACCGCCGCGACTTCGAGATCCCGGACGACTGGCAGGACCGCCGCATCGTGCTCGCCTTCGCCGGGGTGAAGTCCGCTTTCACCGTGTGGGTCAACGGCGAGGAAGTCGGCTACAGCGAGGACAGCTACACCCCGGCCGAATTCGACGTCAGCGGTGCCGTCAACCCCGGCCAGAACACCGTCGCCGTGCAGGTGCACCGCTGGTCCGATGGTTCCTGGCTGGAGAACCAGGACATGATCGACCTCAGCGGCATCTTCCGCGATGTGGAGATCTACGCCGTCCCCGGCGTGCACGTCGACGACTACACCATCGGCACCGAACTCGATGACGAGCATCGCAACGCCGTGGTCAGTGCCCGCTTCGACATCGCCCGCTACGCCGAGGACGCCGAGGCCGACCGGTTGCGCATGAGCCTGCACGGCCCGGACGACGCCGTGATCGGCAGCGCCGAGACCGAGTTGCGGCTCGACGGCGAGACCACCACCACGGACCTGGCCATCGAGGTACCCGACGCCGAGCTGTGGTCCGCGGAGAACCCTGCCCTGTACACGCTGGTGATCGAGTTACTGGACGGCGACCAGCCGGTCGAGACCCTCGCCAGCGCCGTCGGGATCCGGGAGTTCGGCATCGTCGACGGGCTGATGAACCTCAACGGCATGCCCCTGGACATCAAGGGCATGAACCGTGGCGAGATGCACCCCGATCTGGGGCAGGCGATGACGGAGGAGGTGATGCGAGCGGATCTGATCATGATGCGCCAGCACGGCATCACCGCCGTCCGTACCTCCCATTACCCGGCCCATCCGGCGCTGTACCGGCTCGCCGACGAAATCGGCATGTACGTCATGGATGAGGCCAACATCGAGAGCCACGAGTTGCGCCCATTCCCAGGCACCGCGCCGGAGTGGGGCCCAGCGGTCGCCGACCGCATCACCTCCATGTATGAGCGGGACAAGAACCACCCCTCGGTGCTGTGGTGGTCGCTGGGCAATGAGGCCGCCGGCGGGCAGATGTTCGCCGACGCCGCAGATTGGTTGCGTACCCAGGATCCCTCCCGCCTGGTCCACTACCAGGACGACCCATCGGTGGCGGACATCGAGGGTGTGTTCTACCCGTTGAACGAACAGATCGCGCAGGTGGCTGCTACCGAGCGGGACCGGCCGTGGATCATGACCGAGTACCAGCACGCCATGGGCAACTCCCTGGGGGGCATCGCCCAGGACTGGGCCATCGTGGAGAGCGCCCCGTACCTGCAGGGCGGGTTCATCTGGGACTGGGCCGACCAAGCCATCCGACTGCCCATCGACGGCGGACTGGCGGGCCTGCCATTGCCGGAGGGCTACGACCCGCAGCAGACCTACTTCTCCTACGGCGGCGACTGGGGTGACTACCCCAGCGACGAGGGCTTCTCGCTCAACGGGGTGGTGTTGCCCGACCGCACACCGCAGCCGGAGCTGTTCGACCTGGCCGCCGTGTACGCACCATTCGATCTGCTGGACTCCGCCCCGGACGGTTCGGCGATCCAGGTGCGCAACGAGAACCTGTTCACCGACCTGTCCGCCTTCGACATCACCTGGACCCGGGAGGTCAATGGGCAGCCGGTCGAGCAGGGGGAGCTGACCGCAGCGTTGCCCGCCGGGCAGACCGGGTGGATCGACCTGCCGGTCACCGCGCCTGCCGACGCCCCTGCCGGGGCCGTACACACCGTCACGGTGTCGATTGCGCTGGCGCGGGAGACCACCTGGGCCGAGGCTGGACATGTTGTGGCTGCGATGCAGTTCTCACCGCAGTGGCCCAGCATCGACGGCCCACCCCTGGACGGCGGCGCCAGCCCCGTCCAGGTGAACCAGGCCGACGACGTGATCGAGGTCACCGGAGCCGACTTCAGCGTGGCCTTCGATGCCGGCACAGGCCAGATCACCGACTACACCGCCGGTGGGCGCACGTTGCTGGAACAAGGCCCGCGGCCCGACTTCTGGCGTGCGCCAACCCAGAACGACACCTTCAACGGCCTGGCCAGCAACACCATGTGGCGGGTCGCCTCGGCCGGTCTCGGACCAGCGGACGCCGACGAGGGCGTGGCCATCACCGACGTGCAGGCGCAGGTCATCGACGCGTCCACGGTGCGGATCGATATCGACGGCGCACTGGTTCCCTCCCCGCAACTGCCCTATTCCATGACCGTGTGGGTGCTCGGGAGCGGCGACCTGGTCATCGAAAGCACCCTGGCCGCAGCCAGTGCACCCGGAGAGATCCCGCTGGTCGGCACACAATTCTCGGTACCGGCGGACCTGGACACCCTGACGTGGCTCGGGGCCGGGCCGCACGAGACCTGGCGGGACCGGGACGCCGGGGCGCTGCTCGGACGTTGGAGCAGCCCGGTCGCGGAGCAGTTCTTCGGCCAGGTGGTGCCACAAGCCACCGGCAACCACACGCAGGTCCGTTGGCTCAGCCTGACCGGTCCTGATGGTGCCGGATTGCTGGTCTCGGCCACCGGCCCGGCGCTGGAGGCCAGCGCGCTCCCGGTGACCGAAACAGCGATCGAGTCGGCGCGCCACCCGTATCAAGTGGAATCGGACGGCGCCATCCACGTCTCGGTCGACGAAGCCCAGCAAGGCGTCGGGGTGACTTGGTCCGATACCGCGTTGCCACCGTTCGTGGTCAACCGCGACGTGCCGCATACGGTGACGTACGTGCTCTCCCCGCTGACGCTGGGCCAGGATCCGGACGTCTTGGCTGCCCGCACCTGGCAGGAACCGTAACCGGCAGGAGCCGGCGGCGCGGGCCGGGCGTGGCTAGAGCAACCCGAGGCTGGTGAAGGCCGGTAGCAGGCCAGCCTGCGCCGGACCGGCGGCAGTGGCGTCGGCGAGCGCGAGCAACTGCGGGCTGGAGCCCTCGATGGCGACGGCGAACCCGGCGAATTCCAGCATCTCCAGATCGTTCGCGCCGTCGCCCACCGCAACCACGGCCGAACGGTCGATCCCGAGATGGTCGATCACGGTAGCGATGCCGTCGGCCTTGTGCACCCCCGGCAGGTAGATCTCACCGGTGGTGTCGATGGTCATACCCTGGATCGACAACGGCAAGAACGCGACGTCGTCACCGATCTCCGCTGCCACATCCATGATCGGCACGGGGGTGTCGAAGCAGGTGATCTTGGCGAATTCGACCCGGGACAGATCCGGTTGCATCCGCAGGGCCGCAAACGGTTTGCTCTCATCGGCGGGTTCGGGTCGCTGGCCCAGACGGTCGCCGATGATCTCGGCGATGCGCCGGTCAATACCGGGCAAGCCGTACACGGCCTCGGGTGCTTCCAACAGGTATGCGGCGTCGTACCGATCCAGGACGACCATGGCGCGATTGGCGGCATCGCGGTCGAACCGGCGGTCGGCCAGTACCTGACCACCGATCTCCACGTAGCCCCCGGCTGAGCCGACGATGCCGTCGAAGCTGTTCAGCACCTCCTCGGTGATCATGCATCGAGGCCTGCCGGTGCACAGCATCACCACATGGCCCGCCTCGCGTGCCCCCCGAACTGCGGCTTCGTGCTGCTCCGGGACGTGCCCGTAGTCGGCGTAGGTGCCGTCAAAGTCCAGAAAGATCGCCCGACGTCCGTTATCCAGTCTTTGCACCTGCCACACCCTACGGCCGGTTCGGCCGACCGGTGCGATCTTCCACGCAGGGCCGATCGCTTAGGTAGCCTGCTGGGAAAGCCGCAGCATGCCCAGCACACCTGAACAGGGAGAGTGGATCTATGCCCCGCAAGCTCGACGTCCTCAATCGGCTGGACCGCGAGCGGCTGGTATTGATCCTGCGCCTGGATGATCCCGAGGAAGTGATGCGGGTGGCGAAGCACGCGATCGAAGGCGGGATCACGATGCTGGAAGTGCCGCTGACCACGCCGGGTGCGTTGGACGCGATCGAACTGCTCGCCACCGAGTACGGCCCGCAGGTCGTGGTCGGTGCGGGCACGGTGCTGGACGGCAACGCGGCGTATGCGGCGATCAATGCTGGAGCATCGTTCCTGGTCAGTCCGCAGTTGAACCCGGAGATGCTCGCGCTGGCCAACCGCTACCAGATCACCACCATCTGCGGTGCCTACACACCGACGGAGATGCTGCAGGCGCTGACTCACGGCGCCGACGTCGTCAAGCTGTTCCCCACCGATGGCGGACCGGCATTCGCCAAGGCGATCCTCGCCCCGTTGCCGCAGGTACCGGTGATCCCGGCCGGTGGGGCGACGCCGGAGAACGTTGCGGAATGGTTCGACGCCGGAGTGGTGGGCGTGGGCGCGGGCAGCTACATCACCAAGGCGGCAGCCGAGTCCGGCGACTATAACGACGTCACCGCGGCAGCCACGACTCTCCTGCAAGCCGTGCGAGGCGCGCCACGCCATGACTGATGCCGCGCCCGCGGTGTTCGTGATAGGCCCAGCGGGCTCGGGCAAGAGCACTATCGCCCGGGCGCTGGCAACCCAGCTCCCAGGGTGCTACCTCGACAAAGACACCCTGACCGAGCCGTTCGTCCGGCACGCCCTCGCGGCCTCCGGTCGCGATCCCGACGCCCGCGAGCACGACGACCACTACCGCAGTGCGGTGATGCCGCTGGAGTATCGGGTGCTGTTCGACACTGCCCGCGACAACCTGCTGCTGGGTCAGGCGGTGGTGATCGATGCCCCGTTCTCGGCCTACCTGGGTGACCCCGACTATCTGGCACGAACCCGGGTCGCGCACGGGTGGCCTGCGGCCACAGCAGTGACAGTGGTGGCGGTCAGCGTGCAGCAGGAGACCTTGTTCACCCGGCTGGCGCAACGGAATCTCCCGCGTGACCAGTGGAAGCTCACCCACCGGGACGAGTTCATGCGGCGCTTCGCCGTGGTGTCCTGTCGTTGGTCCGGGGCCACAGTGGTCGACATCGCCAACGGCGAACTACCACCCGATGTGAGCGCGGTGATCGACGTGATCAGCTCCGGCTAGGAGGCATGCTCGGCGACATGGCCGCTGGCCGGCAGCCGACGGGTTGTCCGCCGGGCCAGCATAGGCGGAACGATCAGCGCCGCGATGCTCAGCAGCAACAGCGTCAGCGCGATCGGGCTGGTCAGGACGTTGCCGATGCCACCGATCTCCAGCGCCCGGCGCAGATTGGACTCCGCCAGGTCACCCAGCACCAGCGCCAGCACCACCGGCGCCACCGGGAAGCCCGTCCTGCGCATGGCGAAACCAACGATTCCGAAGAGGAACATGATGATCACGTCGGCGGTGGAGTTGCCCACGGCGTAGGAGCCGACCATGCAGAACACGATGATGATCGCCCACAGATACACCGGCGGAAGCTCCAGCAATTTCACCACGCCGCGCACCCGCAGCAGGCTCATGATCGTCGCCAGAATCGTCGCTGCCAGCATGATCCCGGCGATCGAGTACACCAGCTCCGGCTGATTGGAGAACAGGCCGGGCCCGGGCTGGATACCCCAGATGATCATGGATCCGATCACGATCGCCATGACCGAGTCGCCCGGCACCCCCAACGCCAGCGTGGTGGTCACCGACCCACCCAGGCAGGCGTTGGAGGCGGTGTCGGGTGCCACCAGCCCCTCCAGTGATCCCTTGCCGAACTCTTCCTTGTGCTTGGAAGCGCGCCGGGCCTGATCCCAGGCGACCAGACCGGCGATGTCACCACCGGCGCCCGGAACCACTCCGACCACCATGCCGGTCGCGGATCCGACCGCGAGCGGTTTGAGCATTGTGCGCCGCTGCTTGCGGGAGGGCCACCACTGACCGAACTGTCTGATCGTGACCTTGTCAGCCTGACCCCGGTGGGTGTAGATCTGCTCGAATACCTCGGCAATGCCGTAGATCCCCAGTAGTGCCGCGATGAACGGGATGCCGTCTCCCAACTCCATCAACGAGAAGGTGAACCGCTCCTGCCCGGTGATCGGATCGCGCCCGATCGTGCTCAGCAGTAGCCCGAAGGCTCCCGCTGCGAGTCCCTTCAGCGGGCTGGCGCCAGCGATCCCGACCATCATTGTGAGCCCGAACACCACCAGCGCGAACATTTCCGCCGGCCCGAACATGAGCGCGACCCGAGCCAGTGGAATCGCGGCCGCCATCAACAGAATCACCCCCATGACGGTGCCCACGGCAGAGGCCAATGCTGAGGAGGTCAGAGCCACCCCGGCCATGCCCTTGCGTGCCATGGGATAGCCGTCGAAGGTCGTGGGTATGGATGCCGGAGTTCCCGGCGTGTTCACCAGAATGGACGGAACGCGGTCGCCGAAGTTGGCCGAGACGTAGATCGCCAGGATCACACCCAGGGCCGGGATCGGTTCCATGGTCAGGGTGAACCCGCTGGCCAGCGCGACAGCCATGGTGGCGGTGATCCCCGGGAATGCACCGACCAACATCCCCAATGCCGCACCGAACACGATGGCCAGGATCACATCGGGTTGCACCAGAGCGGCGAAGCCCTCCAGCAGTGGCGTCATAGCGGAACCCTGAGGAGGAAGCCGAAGAAGAACCACAGGACGGCGGTGGAGATCACCGGGAACAGCACCAGCCCCCGCCACCCCCGGCCACCGCCGACCCACACCAGCGCGACGAACAGCACCAGCGTCGATATGCGGAAGTCGACGAAGTACCACAGCACCCCGTAGCCGACCAGGCAGATGAGCGTCAGTGACAGCCTGGTCAAACCCTGCGCTGAGCGGGGCGCCTCCGAACCGATGGGGCTGCGCCGGATCAGGATCAGCACCAGGCTCGCCGCCGTCAGCCCGATTCCGATCGTGCTGAGGGCGGCCGGCCAGGTGCCTGGTCCCATACCCCGGATCGCAACGATCTGCGGGAAGGCCAGCGCCGTGACCAGGGTGTAGCTGAACAGCCCCAGCCAGGCCAGGTGTGCGATTACATGCGCCAGCAGCTCACCGCTGGTGGTGCCCGCGGTGTCGGGGGCACCACCAACGCGAGCGCTCGTGTCGGTAGTCATGGCCGTGAGGGCTACTCGGCGAGCAGGTCTCCGAAGAATGAGTACTGCTCCGCCACGAACGCGTTCGACTCATCCCGGTCGCGGTACCGGGGTTCGTTGCCCGCGTTTTCGATGACGCCGACGTACTCCTCGGAGACCACAGCGGTGGCGACCGCATCGGCCAGGATGTCCGCGACGCCGTCGGGAAGACCCGCAGGGGCACCGACTGCGCCCCAACCACCGACCGTGACCTCGTAGCCCTCCTCGCTCGCGGTGGGAACATCCGGTAGCGATTCCACCGGCTCGTCGTTGAACACCGCCAGAATGCGCAGCTGGCCGTCGCGGGAAGCCTGGGCGACCTCGGACACGCCAGCGGTCACGGCGTCCACCTGGTTGCCGATGGCTGCGGTCACCGCCGGGGCGCCGCCATCAAACGGAATCGGGTTGAACTCGACTCCGGCCGCATCCTGCAGCGCCAGCATCGAGGTGTGCCAGATTCCACCGAAACCGGAGTTCGCGACGGTGATCTCACCGGGTGCTGCCGCCGCCGCGTCCACCAGGTCGCCGAGTGTCTGGTATGGGCTGTCGGCTGGGACGGCGATGGTGGCCGGGACCGCCACGATCTGGCCGAGTACGTCGTACTCGGAGGGGTCGATTACGTAGCCGGAGTGGCCCAGCATCGCCACCTCCACCGGTAGGTAGCCGATGGTGTACCCGTCCGCAGAACGTCCAGCCAGGTAGCTCAACCCCACCGAACCGCCGCCGCCGGTTCGGTTCTCCACGATGATCGATACCCCGAGTTCTTCCTCCATCACGCCCGCGATGGTGCGGGCCGACAGGTCTGAGGCTCCGCCCGGGGAATAGGGAACGATCATGGTGATGTCTTGCGTGGGGTAGTCCGGTGTCGCGGCTTCGGATGCCTCACCCGCGGATGTCTGGTCCTCCCCGCCACCACGGTCCGCGCAGCCGGCAAGCGTGAAGCAGAGGGCACCGATGGTGGCGAGCGCAGCGATGAGCCGCCGTTTTCTGGTGTGAACCATGGAACTTCCTTTCGATGTGCGTTGCGGAGTGTTGCCGTTGACGCTGCAGGTGTCCGTGAGGTCGGCGTCAGCCGTCCAGATTCATCCAGATGCTCTTGTGCTCGGTGTAGAGGCGGATGGCTTCCTCGCCCATCTCCCGCCCCCAGCCGCTCTCCTTGAACCCGCCGAATGGCAGCGCGGCGTCCACCGGGCCGTAGACGTTGACCCAGACGCTGCCGGATTGCAATCTGGCAGCCACCCGATGCGCCCGGGCCAGATCCCGCGTCCACAGTCCGGCGCCGAGGCCGTAGTGGGTGTCATTGGCGATGTGGATCGCTTCGGCCTCGGACTCGAAGGTGATGATGCTGACAACCGGTCCGAAGATCTCCTCGCGCGAACTGCGCATGGAGTTGGTCGCTCCAACCAGGACGGTCGGCTCAACGTATAGCTCACTGGTGTCGGTGGCGTCCGGGTAGGGCACTGTGTGCACCTGTGCGCCCTCGGTGCGGGCGATGTCGATGTACCCGCGCACCCGTTGAACCTGTTCGGCGCTGATCAGCGGGCCGAGTCGGGTCTCGGGGTCGAATTCCGGGCCCGGTCGCAACCTGGCCGCCTCGGCGAGCAGCCCCTGTGTGACCTGCTCGGCGATGTCGCGGTGCACCAGCAACCGGGTACCAGCGGTGCATGCCTGCCCGGCGTTGTAGAACACACCCGAGGATGCGCCGGGAATGGCGCGGTCCAAGTCGGCGTCCTGGAAGATGATGTGCGGGCTCTTGCCCCCCAGCTCCAGACTGACCTTCTTGAGGTTGCTGTCAGCGGATGCTCTGACAATGATCCGGCCGACCTCAGTCGAGCCGGTGAACGCCACCTTGTCGATTCCCCGATGGCCGGTCAGCGCTGTCCCGGTCGTGGCGCCATCACCGGTGAGGATGTTCACCACACCCGGCGGAAAGCCCGCTTCGAGGAACAACTCACCCATCAGCAGGGCCGATAGCGGCGTCTGCTCCGCGGGTTTGAGGATGGTGGTGCAGCCGGCCGCGAGTGCTGGTGCCAGCTTCCACGACGCCATCATCAACGGGTAGTTCCACGGGATGATCAAGGCGCAGACGCCGACCGGCTGGCGTAGCGTATAGGCGAGGGTTTGGGGCGCATTGATGGGGATCGTGCGGCCCTCGATCTTGGAAACCCATCCGGCGAAGTAGCGGAAGAACTTGCCGAACTCGGCGACATCGGTCTCCAATGCGGCCGAGATCGGCTTGCCCGTGTCCAGTGACTCCAGTTGCGCCAGATCCACGGCGTGGGTGTCGGCGAGCTCGGCCACCCGCCACAGCAGGGCCGAGCGCTGATCCGGACCTAGATCACGCCACGCTGCATCCGCAAACGCCCGCTGAGCCGCCGCGACAGCGAGATCGGTGTCGGCCGAATCCGCGAGAGCGAATGCGCCGATCTCCGCTCCGGTCTGTGGCGCATAGCTGGGGAACGTCGTATCGGAGTGGCTGGCTACCCACCGCCCGTCGATCAACAGGCTGTGTTTGGTGCGTTCCAGCACACTGCGTGCACGGTGGCCGAGCTGGGAGTACTGGGACATCGTCGTCGCTCCTGACCGTTGTGGAAGGCGACGCGCAAGGCGGGCCTTCGACGCCGTCTAGACGCGACCAGTATGGGGTACTTCTATCAAATTCACAACTAGATTGTGAGAGTGCAACATGTCAACGGTCTCGTCGCTGACCCAGGAATCGGTGATGACCTCGTCGATCTCGTCCAGTCCGCACGCCCGCAATGAGGCGTCGGAACGAAACTTCTCGGAGTCGGCCAGCAGCACCACGCGCTCGGATCTCTTGACCAGTGTCCGCTTGGTCATCACCTCGCCGAACGACTTGCAGAACACGCCGTCGCTGCCCACGCCGCCAGCAGCCAGGAACAACAACGGGATGCGCATGGAATGCAACTGCGCATTCTCCTCGGCGGCGACGAAATCCTGGGTCTGGTACTGGAACTGACCGCCGATTCCTATCACCGTGACCTGTTGCCGGGTTCCCATCTCGGCCAGCACCGGCAGTGAATGAGATACCACGGTCATGCCTGGCTTGTCCTCGATCAGCCGCGCCAATTCAAGGGTTGTGGTACCGGAATCGAGATAGATCGTGGCGCTCCGGCCGACGGTTTGCAGTGCGGCCGTGCCGATGGCGATCTTCGCCGCGTGCTGGCGCGAGAAGCGTTCGCTGAATCCCGAAGGTTCGGCGGAGACCGTCGATGACAATGTGACGCCACCGAAGACCGTCCGCACGCGATCCTCCGAAGCCAGGCGCTCGACATCGCGCCGCACAGTCATTTCCGAGACTCCGACCGCCTCGGAGAGTTCGGCGATGGTGCTGAAGCCGTGCTCCAGAATGTGGTCCTGGATCTTCTGCCGCCGCGCAGGGGCGTTGGTGTAGCGAAGCCCGTCCTTCCTGCTGGAATCTTCCACGCGACCTCCTTGATCAACGACAGGCGCCGCGGCTAGCTCAGCACAGTGGCTGCCGCCTACCAACCTTCCCATACATCCTCGAATCGGTTAGCGCACTTTGTGAAATTGGTGCTATATTCACAACTCGATCTGGAGTGGCACAGCCTCTAAGGAGCCCACCGATGAACTCCCCTGCCCGTGGGGCCACCGCACTGGTCGAGGCGCTCAAGGCGCAGGGGGTGAGCACGGTGTTCGGAATTCCCGGCGCGCACACCATGCCCATCTATGACGCGCTGCACCACGACGATGCGATCCGGCACATCACGGTCCGGCACGAACAGGGTGCGGGCTTCATGGCAGAGGGTTACGCCCGCAGGAGCGGCACCCCGGGTGTTGCGCTGCTGACCTCCGGCCCCGCCGTGACCAATGCTTCGACGGCTCTGGCCAGTGCTTACGCGGACTCGATCCCGGTCCTGGTGATCGCCAGCAGCCTGCCTCGATCACGTGAGAACCGTCCGGGTGGCGAACTGCACGAGATGAAGAATCAACTCGCGGTGATGCAGGCCGTAGCCGGGTGGACGCGACGGGTCCGGTACGCGGATGAGATCGGCCTGGCGATCGCAGACTGCTTCACCTATCTGCGCTCCGAGCGACCTCGTGGCGCCTACCTCGAAGTGCCACTGGACCTGTTCGACGAACCGGTACGTCTGCCTGTCCCAGGGCGGGTGCAGGGATTACGCACCGGCGTTGATCCCGATGATGTCCGCCTTGTCGCCCAGCGGCTGCGGATGGCCCGCCGCCCGCTAGTGGTTGCCGGTGCCGGAATGCTCGGAGCAGAGGATGCGCTGCAATCGCTGATCGAGACGGTTGGGGCACCGGTGCTGCTGGGACCCAAAGGCAAGGGACTGATCGACGATCGCCATCCGCTGGTGATCAGCAGCCGGTATCTGCGGATACTGCCCGAACTCGAGGACCTGGTCCGCACCTCGGATCTTGTGCTGGTGCTCGGCAGCCGCTTGGGCGCCGAGCGCACTGGCAAGCACTCGCTGCCACTACCAGCATCGCTGGTCCACATCGATATCGACCCCAGTGAACTGGGCCGCAACTACCCGGCTGGCCTGGGCATCGTCGCCGACGCCCAGGAATTCATCCGGCAGCTGCTGCTGGCCCTGGCCTCCGCCCCGCCGGAGCCCGGCTCCCGCCTGGACGGCAGCGCGAACCCCGGCTCGGGCGAACGGCGCCAGCGTCAGGCAGCGGTGCAGCGGGTACGGGAGGAGAACCAGGCGTGGACCCGGGCGGCGTATGGGGAGCAGACCGCGTTCCTGGATGCCATCGGCGCCGAACTTCGCGACTGCGACACCGTGGTGGCCGATATGACGGTGCTCGGATACGCCTCGCCGGAACTGATGAGCATCGCCCGCCCGCGTCGGTACATCCATTCGTATGAGTTCTGTGCCATCGGCGCCGGATTCCCCACCGCGCTCGGTGCGCGGGTGGCTAGCGGCGGCGAGGACGTCATCGCCCTGTGCGGAGACGGCGGAGTGCTGCTCACCATTACCGAACTCGCCACTGCGGTGCAGTCCGGTATCGGTGTGATAGCGATCATCTTCAATGACAACGCCTACACCGCCGTCCGGCGTGAGCAGCAGCGCTTCTACCCGGGCCGGTTGCCCGCCACCGCACTGAACGCACCGGACTTCGTCGCACTGGCACATTCCTTCGGCGCCCAGGGCGTGCTGGCGAGAACACCCGATGAGCTGCGAGCGGCCATTGCCGCTGCACGTGGCCGGGACTTGCCGACCGTGATCGAGGTACCGCTGCCTGCCGAGTACGCCGTCACGCTATGGGCTCCTGCCTGGGGGGAAGCATGACCGAATCCGCCGTGTCAATCGAACGCAAGCGTGAACTCTTCCACGCCATCTCCGGCAGTTCCGGTGGGATGAGCATCGTCGCCAATGACGGCCGGGAGTCGTTCCGCATGATCCTGCGGACGGCGGGCAGGCCGCATGATGACCAGGCCATCTCCCGGGTAAAGCGACTCATCGCCACCGAACTGGGTGGCACCAGTTCGGCGATGCTGGTCGATACCGTCTATGGCCGTGCGGCGCTGAGTGCCTTGGTGGCCGCGGTGCCGCACCGTGGGCGGATCATCGCGGTGGACCGCTTCATCGAGGAACACCTGGGACCGCTGACCGATACCGACCTGGACCTCGGTGCGTTCGACTCCTTCGGCGACGGCGCGGCCGCAGCCAAGCTCTACCTGCACTGGCGTCCGGAGGAGTCGCCCGAGCGGCGAGCGCGCCTGAGCCGAGCTTTCGTTGACGGTTGCGCACAGCGCGGGGTGCTCTCGGTGCTGGAAGGCGTCGTCCACATCCCGGATCCGGCGCAGGTCGCCGGTTACCTGGTGAGGGCAGCAGCAGAGTTCGGAGCCTTCGCCCCGGACCTGTACAAGACCCAGCTGCCGACGTTCGGGATGGGATCGGACGCCGAGATCCGCCATATCAGCGAGGAGATCTCCGAGGCCGTGGAGGTGCCCTGGCTGGTGTTGTCCAATGGGGTCACCGCCGACAGGTTCCCCAGTGCCGTGGCGGCAGCGTGCGACGGCGGCGCCAGCGGATTCCTGGCCGGGCGGGGAGTGTGGCGCGACGCGGTCAGTGCTGAGCCGGGCTCGGGCGCGTTCGCCCGGGCGCGCGCCAGGCTGCAACAGCTGGCCGCCATCGTCGACCAACACGCTCGGCCTTGGCACCGGACGGCCGCCTGGGCACTACGCTGACCCATGCGCTCCCAGCCGAGCCCGGAGCCGACGCGCCGTGGGGTGATCGGCGTCGATGTGGGCACTTCCGGGGTCAAGGTGGTGCTGGTTGACGATGCCGGATTGGTGCTTGACTACCAGGAGCATCCGGTCAGCGTCGCGCACCCGCGGCCGGGAATGCACGAACACGATGCGGAAATGGCATGGTGGCAGGTCCCGGCCATGCTCATCGGGCAACTCCGGGCCCGCAACGCCGAGGTGGAAGTGCTGGCCGTCGGTCTGAGCTGCTGCGGTCCGTGCATCGTTCCGCTCGGTGCCGGGCATGCACTGCGACCGGGCATCCTGTACGGGGTCGACACCAGGGCGCAGCAGCAGATCGCCGAAGTCTCCGAATCCACCGTAGCTGCGGGGCTGGTGAACCGCCTTAGCAGCCAATCGATTGCGCCGAAACTGGAATGGATCCGGCGACACGAACCGGACGTCTTCGCCGCTACCGACCTGGTACTGACGGCCAACTCCTACCTAGCGTTCCGGCTCACCGGTGAGGCGGCGATCGACCAGCACCAGGCCGCGTACTTCGAGCCCTGGTGGCGCGACCACGCCTGGGATACCACCGTTGCTGGTGCCTGGGCGGCGCGGCTACCCCGGTTGCTGTGGGGCGATGAGATCGTCGGTATTGTGAGACCGGCGGCGGCTGAGCTGACCGGGCTGACGCCAGGGATCCCCGTGGTGCTGGGATCCTCCGATGGCCTGACCGATTCGCTCGGTGCCGGCGCGTGGCAGCCGGGCCAAGGTGTCGTCCGCTACGGCAGCACCCTCGGGGTCACCGTCTTCGCTCCCGCAGCCTCGGTAGTACCCGGGCTGTGGAACACCCCGGGTATCACCGAGGGAACCGCAGTGGTGGTCGGGGGCCTGTCCGCCGCTGGCAGCATCACCACCTGGTTCCGGGAACGGTTTGCCCAAGAATTGCCACAGTCTGACGCCGGGAGCATCGTCGCCGCCCACGAGGTTCTGACCGAGGAGGCCAGCAATAGCCCACCGGGAGCCCATGGCCTGATCACGCTGCCGTACTTCTCCGGAGAGCGGACCCCGTTCTACGACCCGGATGCCCGGGGCGTGGTGCTCGGCCTGTCGCTGGGGCACACCCGCGGGGATCTGTACCGATCGATCCTCGAAGGAACCGCTCTCGGTGCCCGGCAACTGCTTGAGGTGATGAGCACCGCAGAAGTGCTCGGCGATGAGCCGCTACGAGCAGTCGGTGGCGGCACCCGCCGGGGCCTGTGGACCCAGATCCTGTCCGATGTCACCGGCCTGCCCCAGGTGATCGTCGAACCGGCAATAGGGGCGCCCTTGGGTGCGGCGCGGCTGGCTGCAGACGCCGTCGGGACGGTGCCGCTCTCCGCGGCGGCGGCAGCCGACCAAGGGCGCCAGGTCATACCTGATCCATCGCATCGTGGGATTTACGACGACCTGTACGCATCGTTCGGCTCCCTGTACGGCGCGACCCGACGATTCATCCGACCGAATGAGGAGGCACCATGCGTGCCGTGATCTTTCATGGCCCGGGACAATTGCAGGTCACCGACGTACCCGATCCGCAGCCTCCGGCCGGTGGCGTGGTCATCGACACGGCATTCGTGGGAATCTGCGGCTCGGACGTACGCACCTGGCGGTACGGGAACAAGCGCGTCAGCCCACCGCAGATCCTGGGCCACGAGGTGTCCGGCGTGGTCTCCTACTCCGATGTTCGAGCCATCCCGTCGGGGAGTGCGGTTGCCGTCTGCCCGGGCGTTCCGTGTGGACGGTGCCGCTGGTGCGCCCGCGGAAACTCCACCCTGTGCACCGCTCGGCAGGCGCTGGCCTATGACTTTCCCGGCGGAATGTCGACCTCGTTCGCGGTACCTGCCGCATCGGTCTTGGCCGGCTGCGTGGTGCCACTGCCGCAGACGGTGTCGCTGCGCAAAGGTGTGCTCGCCGAACCGCTGCACACCGTGATCAACGGTCAGGACATCGCGCAGGTCGGTGCCGCCGACAGCGTCCTGGTGATCGGCCTGGGCCCGATCGGAACCCTGCATGCTGCGGTCGCCCGTTCCCGGGGAGCGCTACCGGTGCGCGCGGTCGACCTCAATCCCGAGCGGGTGGCCGCTGCCGATCGGATTCTGGGTGAGGGCATTGCGGTGGAGCTGGCAGCGAGTGCGGCGCAGCTGCGGGCCCTGGGGCCGGACGGCGGCTGGGATGTGGTCATCGTGGCCGCTGGAGTCGCGGCCGCGCTGCGCACGGCGATCGATGTTGCGGCGCCGCAGGGACGGGTGCTGGCATTCGCAGGCTTTCCCACCGGGAAGGCCGACGTCGGCGTGGATATGAACCAACTGCACTACCGCCAGCTGAGTCTGCTCGGGTCCTTTGGCGGCACACCCCAGACCTTTGCCCGTGCGGTGGCGTGGCTGGCCGCGAACCGGCTCGATGCTGAGGAGTTCACCACGGTGCTGCCCATGGCCGACGTCGAATCCGGGTTCGGCCGGATCGAGGCGGGAGTGGGACTCAAGACGCTGCTTGCGCCCTAGGCTGGTCCGATGCCGCACCATGACCTCGTCATCATCGGTACCGGGTCCGGGAACTCGCTGATCACCCCCGAACTCGAAGGCCTGGACATCGCCATCATCGAGTCCGGCGTATTCGGCGGCACCTGCCTGAACGCCGGATGCATCCCCACCAAAATGCTGGTGATGCCGGCCGACATCGTGGTCGGAGCCAGCGAAGCCAGACGATTGGGCGTCGGTTTCGATAGACCCACGATTGACTGGCCCGCCATCCGAGACCGGGTCTTCGGCAGAATCGACCCGATTGCGGTTGCCGGCGAGCAGTATCGGCAGTCGCAGCCGTTCGTCACCGTCTATTCCCAGACCGCCCGGTTCGTCGCGCCGCGAACTCTGCGATTGACCGACGGCACCGAGGTTAGCGGTGACCAGGTCGTGGTCGCCGCCGGTGCCCGGCCCCGGCTGCTGCCCGACGTGCCCGGCCTGGGCCAGGTAGACCCGGACCGTGGGTTGCACACCTCCGAGACCATCATGCGGTCCGAACACGTGCCGGCACGCCTGCTGATCATCGGTGGTGGCTACGTCGGGTGCGAATTCGCTCATGTCTTCGCCGCCCTGGGCAGCACGGTTACCCAGGTGTTCCGCGGTGAGCAGTTGCTGCGAGGCCAGGAGCAGCAGGTTGCCGACAACTACACCCGCCTCGCGGGCGAGCGGATCGACCTGCGCGCGCAGACCCGTGTCTTGGCGGCCGAGCGAACCGACGCCGGCTGGCAGGTACGGCTCCGGGGGGCCGACGGTTCGGAATCGCGGGTGGAGGCTGATGCGGTGCTGCTCGCCGTCGGCCGGATCCCCAACGGGGACACGCTCGATGCCGGCGCAGGCGGAATGGAACTGGATGCCGAGGGCTACATCGTCGTCGATGACACCCAGCACACCACCGCTGAGGGCACCTGGGCGCTGGGGGATGTGTGCTCCGCGTGGCAACTCAAGCACGTCGCCAATCACGAGGCGCGGGTGGTGGCACACAATCTGGAAGTCGGTTTCGGCCGCCGGAGCGGCGAACCGGCTCGCAGCGACCACCGATTCGTGCCCCACGGAATCTTCGGGCACCCGAAGATCGCCGGTTTCGGCCCGACGGCGGCCCAGCTCGCCGACGCCGGCGTCACCTTCGTCACCGCCACCCAGAACTACGGCGATGTAGCCGCAGGCTGGGCAATGGAGGACCGGGACGGTTTCCTGATCGTGCACGCCACCCCTGAGGGCAAGATCCTCGCCGCCCACTGTCTCGGCGAGTTCGCCACCACGCTGATCCAGCCGTTGCTGCAAGCGGCCAGCTTCGGACAGTCCGCCCACGACGTCGCGCGTGGCCAGTACTGGATCCACCCGGCGTTGTCCGAGGTGGTCGAGAACGCGTTGCTGGCGCTACCAGCCTGACGGGGCGACCGCGGCAGGACCGGCTAGAGGCAGGTCCGGCTAGAGGAATGCCAGGACCGCGAGGGTCAACGCTCCGAATGCGACGATCAGCAGCGCATCCGATATCCGCCGCAGCCGGTGGATCAACGGAACCGAGGCGGCCAAGGCGATGGTCGCCAGCACAGTGACTGCTGCAGGCACCCCCGCTTCGCTGGCGATGCGGGCATTGGAGTGCAACATCGCGACAGCGGTGGAGGCGAGCAGCCCGCAGATCACCGGCAGGATGTAGCTCGACACGTTCCGGATCAGCAGTGAATTGCGGGCGCGGTCGTAGCCGCCCAACACCGCCACCGCGAGCGCGCTGCATGATCCCACCGCGACCAGGAACGCGGCCACCGCCAATGGCCAGCCCCCCTGGACGAATGCGATTGCGGTGGCGATCTTGACCAGGATCGGCCCGGGCAGCGCATTGGCCACTGGGACGATCTGACCGTAAAACACGCTGGAATCGACGATTCCGGAGGTGACGAAGAATCCGTCGGCGACGCCCACGTAGGCCTCACCGCCGCCGAACGAGGTCACCGTCGAAAACAGGATCAGCCCCAGGAACGACAATGTCCGGCCCGCCCCGGCCAGGATTGCGGTGACGGTGAACGTGACCGCGGCAATGGCGGTGAACCCGATCACCGTGCGCACGGCCCGCCTGGTCTGGCCGGAACGTCGTCGGTCCTCGTCCTGTTCGTGCGGGTGGTGCCGCCGCACATACTGCACCACCGAGAAGATGCCGATGGCAGTCAGGGCGAGCAGGACCAGGCCCAGCGCCGATAGTTCTGGCACCTCCCAGGCAGCGTCCAGCCCGACGATGAGCTGCCCCAGGCCGGCGGCCTTACCCGCACCCGACAAAACGAAGGCCAGCACGGCGATGCCGATGGGAATGCCGCGCGCCCGGCCTCCGGGCGCCAGCACCTTCGCGCAATAGTGGCCCAGCAGGTAGACGATGAACGCGGTGATCCCGACCGAGGCGTACTCGATCACGGTGATGGCCCCGGGCCCGAGCCGGGCGAACAATGCCAGCAGCAGCACTGTGCCCAGCGCTCCGGGAAGCGCCACGGTCATCGCCCCGATGGTCGCCTTGCGGGCTCCGCCGATCCGGGTGCCGGACAGTGCCGCGAGCTTGACCGGCAGCGCGCCGGGGGTGATGTTCGCGATGACCGTGTCCTGAACGAACTCACGCTCGCTGAGCACGCCTGGCCGGACCAGTTCCTTCTCCATCACCGGTATCAGCGCACTACCGCCGCCGAACCCGATCAGCCCGACCTTCAGCATCGCCAGCCAATGATGAAAACGCGGGGTCGTCGTGGTGGGCCGGGCGTCGTTCATCGAGGCTCGAGCCTATCGAGGCTCGGGCAGGTCGGAGACCGCGAGCGTGCTGTCCGCCGCATTCCCCGATACCCGGCCAGGGGTGCAGTGCACATGCACACAGCCGTGTGTGATGCGCCACGCAAAGTCAGGAAAACATTGCGCATACAACTATTGAAAGGCCAAAATTGGAATCGTCACGCTGGCATCCGATGGACCGGAGTGCCGCTGGCAGGCGCGTAGGTGCACGGGTTTGCGCACCGCACGAGCCGTTGGTACATTATTTTCACGGATGTCGTATTGATTTCCGTCTTTAGGGGATTCTCGGGGGAAATGACGAGAGTGCTCGGGGGGACTTGGAGAAGGCTCTGGGGAAGTGAGCCTTCGCTGTCATATTTGGAGAATCACTTGAGTAGGGCCATGCGCGTGCGCGCACTTTTACCTGATTCGTTGAAGCGGTTGATCGCGGCCACGGCCGCTGTGGCAACCGTCGCCACCGGGGTCGGCTTCGGGCTCGCGCCCGCTGCCTGGGCCGACAGCCGAAACGAGCTGGTCATCACCCGGGTCTTCGACGGCACACCGAACTGGGAGGCACTCGGCGCCACCGAGGACCCGGTGGACAACGGCACGGACGCGCCCGCCACGCACTATCCCGGCAACGACAGTGGTTCCACCAACAATGTCGTGCGGACCTGGGACCTGTTCGGAGTCCAGGTCGACTGGAACGTAAATGAGGATGCCGCCACCGACGTCTGGCTCGATGTCACGATGCAGGTGCGCGGGGGCGATCCCAGCGCTGCCGATATCGCCTGGGTGCCGGACCAGACCGGCATGTTCACCGGCTGTGGCCCCGCTTCGGAGATCGTCGGCCTCACGCTGCGGTGTGAGCTGGGCGACCAGACCGAAGGCTCGCACGGTGTCATCCGGCCGACCGCTCGCCTGGGTGCGGGCGTGGATGGCAGCGTGATCGATGTTTCGGTCACCATGCGCACCGGTGAGGACCCGGGTGGTATCTCCGATGACCTCGAGACGCCGTTCACGGTGTCCGAGCGGCCGGTGTCCAATTGGGTCAAGGGCGCCCCGGTGTTCACCAGGGATGCGGTGACCGTCGACGGTCAGGACGGCTACGTGGTGCTGTTCCCGATCGGTCTGACCAGCGCCGACGTGCTGCAGAACAAGGTCAAGGGATCCGGGCCCATCTCCACCGGCACCGCGTTGACCTTCTACGACCACGCCTGGGACCTTGCTGATGGTGCTCGCCTGGCGAACCCCGATGAGATCGCTGCGGCCAACGCGGCCGGGAACGCCATCTACGGCGACCCGGTCGGGGCCTACGATGCCAGCAACGCCGGCAAGTACCCGGTGACGGCGGGGACCTGGTCGTCGTCCGACCTGGGTAGCCCCAACGGTTACCCGGTCTATGAACTGAACGTTTCCGACTACGTCAACACCGCGCAGGCCAGCAACGCCGATGGCTCGGCCAACGCCAAGGGCTATGTGCTCACCGGGCAGATCGTCATGTGGCTGCCCGCCGGCGCGGTCGACGGCGACATGATTCCCGACGGTGTGGAGTACCACAACTCGATCAGCCAGGGCGACCAGACCACGGTGATCGGCGCCCCCGCCGACGTGGTGCGCATTGAAGTGTACGGCTCCGGCGGGGCCATGACGTTCCCCGAGCCGGACATCTCCGACAACACCTCGCGTCTGGCCATGGCGCCGTCGACGGCGGGCGGCACCGACGGAAACGGTGCGTTCTTCTCCCACTACGGAACCTTCGGCCGGGACTTCTCGACCCTGTATGACAACTCCAACGCCGCACCATCGGTCGTGCGCCGCGCGAACTTCCCGCTGATAGCACCCGCCGCAGGCAACTTTTGGACCGGCAAGGGTGAGGTCTCCCGTGGCATGCCTATCACGATGAACCTGGGACTGTTCGTCAACTCCGAGGACGAACGCACCGAATCGATCGCTGGGTGTATGCGCTGGGATCCCCGCCAGATTTCGCTGCTGGAGTTCCCCAGCTACGAGAACCGGCCCCGTCAGGCCGCCTGGGGTCCGACCTCCGAGCACGCACCCACCGGCTTGCTGGAGAACCTGATGATCGGTGACGGCGCCGGGTCGCGCCAACTGTGGGGCTATAACGAACCCTGGATGCTCGATCTGCCCGCATCCGAACTCGCCTCGCTGGGTATCACCATCGAATACGGCTACGAGACCGGAACCAGTACCTGGTGGGGTGGTACCGACAACGCCACCGACAACAACCTCGTCGTCCCGGAAAACTCCATGGACTGCAACAATGCCGCGAACCGGGTGTGGGTGGACTCCACCGACCTCACCGCGCTGCAGGGCCAGCAGAGCCCCGACGGCCGCTACGCCTTCGACATGGTCCGCGTCCGCATCGACAACCTGCAGTGGCAGAGCACCTCCGGTATCGGCATGATCAGCTGGCACGACCAGTTCTCCAAGGGTGCGGTGCTCTCGCTCCAGGGCGTGGTCAACCAGGACATGGAGATCAACCACGACGACCAGAGCCTGTACCTGTTCACCAGCCGTGCGCGCGGGGCGTGGGATCCCAGCACCGTTGCGCAGCCACCGACGGAGAGTTGCCTGCTGACCGGCACCGACGACATCACCCTGGACGATGATCCGGTGCTGCCGTCGGCCAACGGCTGGTGCAACCAGCCCTACACCTACACCAACGAGAACGACCCGGCATCGTCCTGGACCGTGCTGGACGAGGGCAACTTCACCAGCCTCGACACCACCCCCAACAGACGGGCAGCCGACTCCGATGCCGACCACTTGCGCATCGTGAAGGTACGGCCGGCGGTCAGCAAGACCAACGACGCCGGTGTCTTCGACATCCAGGACAACGGTGGCACGGTCGACTTCACCATCAATGTCAGCGCCGTCGGCTCGGACCGTGAGGCACTGGCCGACGTCACGCTGGAGGATGCGCTACCCGCCGGGTACGTGTTCGAGGAACTGCTGACCGGGCCCTCGACTCCCGGCGCGACCTGTGATCTGCCCGCAGTTGGCACTCAAGGGACGATCAGTTGCCGGTTCTCCGAACCCGATCCCCTGGACGATGACAGCGCATTGCCCCAGGGTCTGCCCGGCGGCTGGAGCGACAGCATCCAGATCCGGGTACGGGTCGAGGGAGCCAGCGCCAACGCTCGCTCCTACCGGTCGTTGATCAATGAGGCAACCATCGTCAGCGGCGGCCTGGGCCCCTGGGCCCCGACCCTCAACGGCGGCGAAGGCGGCTGGGACCCGCTCGGCCTGGACCCGATTGACGAAGATCAGTCGGCCAGCGACTCGGCGCGTTCCTACATGCCGCTGTCCTCGGACCGTGGCGCAATCGTGAAGATGATCGACGGTGACCCGTGCGTGGTCAATCCGACGGCCACCATCACCGATGAGGACTGGGCCGATCGCTGTTCGATGATCGATCTGGACGTTGATGACGCGAACCTGAGTACCGGGCTCACCGATGCGGACGGCAATATGACCTTCCGGTTGCAGTACGAGAACCTGGGCAACTCGGAGTTGCAGAACGTCCGCATCGTCGACGTGCTCCCGTTCAACGGCGACGGACCGCCAACCGAGCCGGCCTCGGACTCGGCAGACAACGGCGTGGACAGCCCCACCACCGGTGATGGCCGTACACCGGGGTCGGACTTCGACGGATCCCTGGGACTGGTCAGCGTCACCGGCGTCATCGCCACGGCCGACGCGCCGGACGGATATTGGGTGACCAACGCCGACCCGTCGCTGATCTCCCGCGACCCGAACAACGCCATCACCGACGTGGTGTGGTGCAACCCGGACGGGACCATCGCCAACCTGGCGCAGCAGATCCCTGGTGCGATCGGCGGCTGCCCCACCGGTGACTACGACGTGAGCGCCGTGTTCGCCTACGCGCCGAACATCCCGGTTGGTGCCACCACCTCGCTGGACCTGGTGCTCGACACCGAGGCCGCGGCGTGCGACTCGCTGTGGACGAACACCTTCGGTGCCCGCACGGACCAGATCGCGCTGCCGATCCGCTCCAACGACGTCTCCGCCATGACCCAATGCGAGTTCGACCTGGCGTTGCAGAAGCGGGTGGACGCCGACTGGTACTGGCCCGCTGACTGGGCCCAGGCCGGAGAGTCGATCGTCGAGTTCGAGATCGAGGTGATCAACCAGGGCGACCCGGTTGAGGACTTCGACGTCACCGACTACATCGACACCGACGTGTTCGAGTTCGCCACCGTGGAGAACGGCACCGGCGGTACGTCCGAACCGGGAACCCTGGGTAGTTCGGGTACCGGTCCTGCGCTGGCCTACACCTGGGAGACCAGTGACCTGGACAATCCCGTAGCCACCTTCGACGGTGTCCTCGGCGCGGGTGACTCCACCATCCTCACCGTGTACCTGCGGGTGGTCTCACTGGATGCCCCGTTGGACAACTACGCCGAGATCAGCCGGTTCGACAGCGATGGTGACTCCAGCAACGGGGACAGCACCGATGGAACCGTGACCGACGTCGACTCCACCCCGGACGGGGAGAACAACGAGCCCGGCGACGACGTTCTGATCGACGACGAGATCGACCTCACCCCCACCGAGGGCGATGAGGATGATCACGACATCGCCTCGGTGCCGTGGTGGGACCTGTCACTGGTCAAGGACCTGTCCGATGGCCAGACCCGGCAGGTCACCGTTGCCGACAACGGTTCGGCGATCGTGTCCTTCGACATCATCGTCAAGAACCAGGGTTCGCAGGACGCTCTGGACGTGCAGGTGGTCGACACCCCGCCGCTCGGGTTCTACTACTCCGGCACCAACCCTTCGGGATTGGTTGACATCGACGGAGTCCAGGTGGACTACATGGCAACCGACTCACTCGTGATCCCCCGGTTGGACGCCGGTACACAGGTACGGATCCCGGTGGTCTATGAGGTTAATGCTGTGGAGGCGGCCAGCGGTACGTTGCTGAACTCCGCCGAGATCGCCTCCTTCACCAACACCGACGGCGAGGTCGTGCCGGACGTTGACTCGACGCCCGACACGAACCCGGACAACGACAACTGGGTCGACCCGGAAGGTGGTACGGAAGGTGACGGCGGTGAGTCCCCGGACTTCGACGCCGACGGCGACGACAACCTGCACAACCGCGGCAGCCTGGATGAGGACGACCACGACACCGAGCCGATCGAGCTGGTCTACAGCCTCGGCAACGAGGTCTGGTTCGACAGCAACAACAACGGCCTGGTCGACGATGGCGAGGAGCCGATTCCCGGCGTCACCGTGGAACTGTTCACCGATGAGGACGGCGATGGCAACCCCGACGACCGCAACGGTGATGGTGTGATCGATTCCGATGACGCGGTGGACTCCACCGTGACTGACGACGACGGCCTGTACCTGTTCAGCGGACTGGTCCCAGGTGAGTACATCGTGGCCATCCCAGGTTCGAACTGGGCCGAGGGCGGGCCGTTGACCGGTCTGCTCTCCTCCGGCCCCACAGAACTGGACCCCAATGACGATGTGGACCAGAACGACAATGGCTGGGACAACGGCCAGGGCATGGTCGTGTCGGGACCGGTGACCATCGGTGACCTGGAGCCCATCCAGGAACCAGGCCCCGACAACGATGCCAACGCCGACCCGTTCTCCAACCTGACGGTCGACTTCGGGTTCTACCTGGCCAACTTCGACCTCGCCCTGCGCAAGCGCCTCAGTGCCGGTCAGCCGGACGTCGTCGAGATCGGCGATCTGGTCACCTGGGACATCGAGGTGTTCAACCAGGGCGATGTCACCGCGACCGGGATCCAGCTGGTGGACTACCTGCCGTTGGAGATGGAACTGGCCGACTCGGACTGGGCCGCTGGGCCGAACCGGACGGCCACCATTGAGCTCACCGACGTCGTGCTGGAGCCCGGGCAATCGACCGTGGTCCAGATCACGACCCGGGTGCTCGGCGGTGGGGATATCGACAACTATGCCGAGATCTCGCAGGCCACCCCGGTCGATGAGGAAGGTGACCCGGTGACCACCCCGGACGGGAAGAACATCCCGGACGTGGACTCGGTTCCGGACACCGACAACACCGATGAGCTGATCGACGACGAGATCAACAAGACGCCGCAGACCGGGGACGAGGACGATCACGACATCGCCTCCATCCGGGTGGACGGCCCGCCCCTGCCGCGCACGGGTCTGACGCCGCTGCTGGTCTGGAGTGCGGTGATCGGCCTGCTGCTGGTGGGTCTGGGTAGCGCACTGGTGATCGTTCGACGACGCCGGGCCTAACCGACATCAGACGCAGACGGGGCCGCCACGGTTGTGGCGGCCCCGTCTGCGTCTGCGCCGCGTCCGGGCCTACTATTCCGGGCCTACTCTTCCGGGCCTACCATGAACACCGTGCACGCTTTCGCCCTGGTGCTGGTGGGGATGTCCAGCCTGCTCCACGTCGCGATCTTCGGGATGGAGTCGGTGCTGTGGCGCCGGCCGGCGATCTGGCGCCGTTTCGGTCTGCGCTCGCAGGCCGATGCCGAGATCAGTCGTCCGCTGGCGTACAACCAAGGGTTCTACAACCTGTTCCTGGCGATCATCGGGTTCACGGGGATCGGCCTGGAGGCGTCGGGAAACCCCGGTGGGTTCGTGCTCATGGTGGTGGCGACCGCGTCGATGGCCGCTGCCGCACTGGTGCTGACCACCACCGGGCGAGGGTACCTGCCAGCGGCACTGGTTCAGGGAACGGTGCCTGCGGTGGGGTTGCTGCTGCTAATACTGAGTCGCTAGCGCGAGAGCGGGTTGGCGTGCCCGGGCACCGCCTCTGCGGGCATCGGCGGGCCGGGCGGGGTACCCTCACCGAACGGCCGCCCACCCAGCGCCTCCCGCCCGTGGGGTTCCAGCCAGGTGTCCAACTCGGGACCTCCGGGGATGATCCCGGAGGGGTTCACATCCCGATGCACCACGTGGTAGTGCGCCTTGGTCTGCTCGAAATCGATGGTGTCACCAAAGCCCGGTGTGGTGAACAGGTCCCGCGCATACGCCCACAGAGCCGGCATCTCGGTGAGCTTGTTCCGATTGCACTTGAAGTGACCGTGGTAGACGGCGTCGAACCGCACCAGCGTCGCAAACAGCCGCACGTCGGCCTCGGTGATCGAATCGCCCATGAGGTAGCGCTGGCTGGTCAGTCGTTCCTCCAGCCAGTCCATCGCCGTGAACAGCCGGTCGTAGGCCTCGGCGTAGGCCGTCTGGGAACCGGCGAAACCGCACCGGTAGACCCCGTTGTTCACCTCGGTGTAGATCCGTCTCATCACCGGGTCCATCTGCTCGCGCAAATGCTCTGGGTAAAGATCAGGTGCGCCGGTCCGGTGGTGGGCTCGCCACTGCGAGGAGAAGTCCAGCGTGATCTGCGGAAAGTCGTTGGTGACCACCGCACCGGTGGGCACATCGACCATGGCAGGCACCGTAATGCCCTTCGGGTAGCCCGGATGCCGCCGGTAGTAGGCCTCCGCCAGCCAGCCGTAGCCCAGTACCGGGTCGCGCCCGCCGGGATCGAGGTCGAAGGTCCAGGACCGCACGTCATGGGTCGGCCCGCAGATCCCCATGGAGATCACCTGTTCCAGCCCCAGCAGCCGGCGCACGATCATGGTGCGGTTGGCCCAGGGACATCCGCGCGCCACCACCAGCCGGTACCGGCCTGGTTCGACCGGCCAGCCGTCGGAGCCATCGACGGTGATGCGGGATTCGATGTAGCTCGTGTCCCGGGTGAACTCCTGGCCTTCGCTCATTGACGTCTGCGTCATCTGGGCAGGCTACGCGCTCGCGGCATCGCGCGGGGAGTGTTGGCGGTCGGCGTATCGGGCGGGCAAGCTTGACCGGTGGATATCCCCTTGATTCCGGCACCCTCCCGGCTGGACCTGCGCGATGAACCCGGCTATCTGGTCGACGGCGAGGTGCAGGTTCATGGTCAGCCCAGCGCCGCAACCGGCGAGCACTATCGGATCCGGGTGCGCGCCCACGGTATCGAGGTCGATGCCGGACCGGCCGGATGGCCCCGTGCCCGGGCTGTCATCGCACAGTTGGTCGCGCTCACCGGCCCAACCATCCCAGCCCTCGACATCACCGACCAGCCCCGCTACCGGTGGCGAGGTCTGATGATCGACATCGCCCGGCACTACTTCGGGCCGGAGATCCTGAGGGAGGTCATCGACCTCGCGGCCAGCTACGGGCTGAATGTGCTGCACCTGCATCTCACCGACGATCAGGGATGGCGGCTGCAGGTTCCGGGCCGCCCGGAGCTGACCGACCACTCCGGCCCGCATGATGCCAGCGGCGGGGCTGGTGGGTACCTGAGCACCGCCGACTACACCGGTCTGGTCCGCTACGCGGGCGAGCGAGGCATCGCGGTGATCGGTGAGATCGACCTGCCCGGTCACAGCAATGCCGCATTGCACGCGGTACCCGAGCTCAACCCCGATGGCCGGTCGGCCGATGCCTACGCCGGGACCGACGTCGGATTCTCCACCCTGGAGTCGAGCCTGCCGGCGACCGGCCCGTTCGTTGCCGACGTACTGGGCGAACTGGCGCGGCTGGGCGGGGCAGAGTTCGTTCATATCGGCGCCGACGAGGTGCAACGGCTCCCGGCTGGTGACTACCTGGATTTCGTTGCCCATCTGGAGCAGGTGGTGGCCGATGCCGGGAAGAGAACCGTCGCCTGGCAGGAGGCCGCGGCCGGACTGTGCCGGCCGGATTCGCTGGTGCAATTTTGGGACTGCCGACTCGATCCCGGACCGGTGATCGATGCGGCCGGACGTGGCCTGCAGGTGATACTCAGTCCCGCTCCGCATACTTACCTGGACATGAAGACCGATCCCGGTTGCCGACTTGGGCAGGACTGGGCCGGCTTCGTCGACCTGCGCGCCAGCTACGACTGGGACCCCGAGCAGACGGTGCCAGGCCTACCGCCGTCGGCCATCGCAGGGGTGGAGGCGGCGTTGTGGACCGAGACCATCCGCACCCGAGATGACCTATTCGACATGCTGCTGCCCCGGCTGGCGGCCATAGCCGAAGTCGCCTGGACCAGCCAGCAGCAACGATCCTGGGAGCAGTTCGCCGCCCGGGTTCAGGTTCATCGGCAATGGTGGCGTGAACGCGGCTACCTACCCGATGCCAGCGGCGGTACCCTCACGGCGTGAGCCTGACTTCTCCGACCGTCGCACTGAATGACGGCACCAGCATCGCGCAACTGGGATTCGGCGTCTGGCAGGTGCCTGACGATACGGTCCAGCCGGTGGTGGAGGAGGCGCTGCGTGTGGGCTACCGCATGATCGACACCGCCGCCGCATACGGCAATGAGCGTGGCGTCGGCCGTGCGCTCGCGGCGTGCGGGCTGCCACGCGATGAGATCTACCTGACCACCAAGCTGTGGAACTACGACCAGGGATACGACAGTGCCCTGCGTGCATTCGATGCCTCCCGGCAACGCCTGGGTGTGGATGTGATCGACCTGTACCTGATCCACTGGGCCGCCCCGGAGCTGGAACGCTACGCCGATTCCTGGAAGGCACTGGTGGAACTGCAGCGCCAGGGAGCGGTCCGCTCGATCGGAGTCTCCAACTTCCATCCCCGCCACCTGCAGCGGATCATCGACGACACCGGGATCGCGCCCGCCGTCAACCAGGTGGAATGCCACCCCTACCTGCAGATCGAGGCGCTGCGGCAGCACAATGCCGCCCACGAGATCGCCACCCAGGCCTGGTCACCGTTGGGATCGGGCAACGGGCTGCTGGATGATCCGGTTCTGGTTCAGCTGGCAGCCAAGCACGGCGTGTCTGCGGCGCAGGTGGTGCTGGCCTGGCATCTGGCACTGGGCAACATCGTGATCCCGAAGTCGGTGACCCCATCCCGGATCGCGCAGAACTGGGGTTCGCTCGGTGTGCACCTCGACGGTGCGGACATCGCCGCCATCGGCACCTTGGAACGTGGCGAGCGCACCGGCAGCGACCCGGATGTCTTCTCCGGGGCTAACCCGACTCCGGCCTAGATCCACGTCGGCAGCAGGATGTGCAGGCGCCAGAACCAGTACGGCACCCACTGGTTGGTCCAGATCGGCCAATAGAAGGCCGATACCAGCACTGCCAGCACCACGATGCCGGTCGCGGTCGCGATCCCTGGTCTTCGCTCGCGCAGGGGTAGGTCCCGCGGCCCGATCAGTTCGCCGAGCGCATAGGTCAGCGCCAGCACCACGAACGGCACGAACGCCACGGTGTAGAACGTGAAGATGGTCCGGTGGGCGTAGGCGAACCACGGCAGGTAGCCGGCTGCGTATCCGGCCAGGATGGCCCAGGCGCGCCAGTCGTGACGGCGCAGCGCCGCCCACACCACCACGATCAGTGCCACTGCGGCGCCCCACCAGATCACCGGGTTCCCGACCGACAGGATGGCGGCCGAACAGCGATCCGCGCCACAGGTCAGCATCGCATCGCCAGGGTCCTCCAGCGAACGCCACGCGAACGACGTCGGGCGCCACTGGATGAGCCAGCCGATCGGATGCGATTGGTAGGTGTGTTCGCTGGTGAGGGTGTTGTGGAAGTCCCACATCCGCAGGTGGTACTCCCACCAGGAGTTGAGCCAGTCCGGCAGCCACGTGCGCACCGGATTCGCCGCTGTCGCGTTGCTGGTCGCCGCCCACTGCCGCAGGTAGGAGTTGGGGTTCAGCCACCACGGCAGCCAGGTCAGCAGATACGTGGCGGCAGCCACCGGCACCATCAGCACGAACGCGGGCACACCATCGCGCAAGGCGCCGCCGCCGACCCAGAACCGCACCCCGATGGAGCGCCGGGCGGTGATGGTCCAGGCGACCACCAGCAGCCCGAACACCGCCAGGAAATAGATCCCCGACCATTTGACGCCGCAGGCCAGTCCCAGGCAGATCCCGGCTACCAGCAGCCACGGCCGAAATCCCACCCGGGGACCCCACGGGTCACGGTAGTGGCCGTTCTCGGATAGTTCGGTGGCGGCCAGCCGGGCCAGTCGCCGCCGGTAGTAGTCCCGGTCGAGCAGCACTGCCAGGAAAGCCGCCAATGCCCAGAAGGATAGGAAGATGTCCAGGATCGAGATCCGCGACATCACCAGGTGGTTGCCGTCGATGGCCAGCAGTAGGCCGGCGGCGCCGGCCAGCGTCATGGAACCGAACAGCCTGCGGGCCGCGCGAATCAGCAACAACACCGACAGTGTGCCCACGATGGCTGCGCTGATACGCCAGGCGACCGGGTCGTTGGGTCCCAGCAGTCTCAGCCCGGCGGCGATCATCCACTTGCCGACCGCAGGGTGCACCACGTAGTCGGCTTCGCTGCTCAGTTCGGAGTAGTCACCGGCGGCGAACTGTTCGTTGGGCTGCTCCTCATCGGGCCCGGCCCAATCGCCCTCGTAGCCCAGGGTGAGCAGCGAGTATGCCTGCTTGACGTAGTAGGTCTCGTCGAACACCAGGCGGCCCGGTCGCCCCAGGTGCAGCAACCGTAGCGTGGCAGCGATCGCGGTGATGACGCCGGTCACGAGCCAGCCGGTCAGAGCCGACCCGCGGATCGGGCGCAGCAGCCGGCTCTGCAGGTCGGTCGCCAACTGCTCGCGGCTACGCCCAGCAGTGACGATGACGGGCGCCTTCAGCTTCGTCCTGAGCGAGCCGAGCCAGCGCGCCGGGACCTGCATCAGCCGCGATCGCGCCGGTTCGCCGGCGGCTTCGGGCCGGTCGGCGTCGTGCTCGGGTTGCACGCGCTGTGACGCCGGCGCGTCCCCCTGAGGCTGAACCACGGCGTTGATTCTAAGGTCCGGCCAGCATGCAGAAGGCCGCCGATGCCCGCGTGGCGGGCTCGACGGCCTTCCGGTGTTCCCTTGCTCAGCGCAGCCAGGGGTTCTTGCGGACTAGGCCAGTGGATGCCCACCACTTGCCCACGCCCCAGGTGTCGCCCGACAAGGTGACGGCGGCGATCAGCAGCAGCAGCGCTTCGACCCAGTGCGAGTCCAGGATCGGGTTCGTTGCCGATTCCGCGACCCAGGGCAACGCCACCAGGTACATGAAGGCCATCAGCAGCGTGCCGCCGATGGCAGCGATCCGCAGGCCGGCCCCGGCGATCATGGCCACGCCGATGCCCAGGAGGCCAAGCATGAACAGGGTGTCACCGAAGGCGTTCGCGAAGACTGATTCGAACACTCCGGCCAGCGGTTGTGCCGGGTCCAGGTTGTTGAGATAGCCCTGCGCAGGTGCGCCCCCGTTGATCCAGGCGCGCTCGGCGGGGGTGGTGAATCCCAGGCCGAAGGTCTTGTCCAAGAACGGCCAGAGGAAGAAGAACCCGATGATGATGCGGGAGATGGCCAGCGTCTTGCGTGCCAGCGAACTGGTAACCACGGACTCTTGGGTGGTGAGCGCGCCGACGTGGGTGGTGTCGGTACGGTCTCGGACGGTGCTCATGGTGTGTCCTGTCGAATGAGGGAGGGAACGGATTGAGCGATCATGAAAATTGTGTCGCGAATCCTGGCCTGCTGGTTGGGACTGAGGTCCCACCCCGCGCTGGGCTTCCGCCCGTGCTGAAGTAGTACTCCGGCGCTGAAGTAGTCACTTAGGGCGTACTACCTCAGCGCACGAGTACTACCTCAGGGATGGTGTTGGCGGGCGATAGGGACGGGGGCTGGCACACTCGTGCCATGGATTGCGGTGGTCGCATCGTGCTGGCCGGTACCCCGATCGGTGACGCCGCCGATGCCACCCCAAGGCTGCGCGAGCTGCTGGCGACGGCGGACCTGGTTGCTGCCGAGGACACCCGCCGCCTGCGCGGGCTGGCAGACCGTCTCGAAGTCACCGTGACCGGACGACTACTCAGCTATCACGAGCACAATGAGGCTGATCGCGCCACGGAGTTGGTGCAGGCGGCCGCCGATGGCCTCACCGTGCTGGTGGTCACCGATGCCGGAATGCCCGGTGTCTCCGATCCCGGCTACCGGGTGGTGCTCGCGGCCGTCGAGGCTGGAGTGAGCGTGAGTGTGGCGCCCGGGGCCAGCGCGGTCCCGACGGCGCTGGCGCTTTCCGGCCTGCCCACCGATCGCTTCTGCTTCGAAGGTTTCCCGCCGCGTAAGACCGGTGAACGGCAGCGCGCGCTGACGGCGTTGGCATCCGAGCCGCGCACCATGGTCTTCTTTGAATCTCCGCACCGGATCGGCCCCACCCTGGCCGCTATGGCGCAGGCGTTCGGTGACCAGCGGTCGGCGGCGGTCTGCCGGGAACTGACCAAGACCTATGAAGAAGTCCGGCGTGGTCCGCTGGGTGAGCTGGCGGCCTGGGCTGCCGATGGGCTCCGTGGTGAGATCACGGTCGTGGTCGCCGGTGCGGAGCCGGTCGCGCCCGAGGCAGCAGACCATGTCGATGCCGTGTTGGCACGGGTTGCGGCGGGGGAGCGGCTCAAGGATGCGGCAGCGGCGGTGGCAGCCGAGACGGGTGGCAGCCGGCGCGAGCTCTATCAAGCGGCCTTGGATGCGCGGGCTCGCTAGCCGGCAACATCCGCTGCACTGACAGTGTGGGTGATATGGAGGCGCACCAGCAATTCACCCGGCACCCCATTGCGGGCACCGAACGCCTCCGCTCGGTCCTCGCCCATGTAGTGGCCCCCGATTCTGGTGGCCCAGTGCCGCACCTCAGCCAGATCGTCGATGATCTGTACCGGTCCCTGGACCGTGACGAATGAGAACGGCGGCTGATCGTCTTGCACGGTCAGCACCGCATAGCTCTGCTTGCGCAGCGTCCGGCCCTTGATCGTCTCAGCGCCGGTGGTGAAGCACACGTCACCCGACTCATCGAGCAGGAACCAGATCGGTGCCAGGTGAGGGCGGCCGTCGGCCCGAGTGGTGCCCAGGATCCCCGGCCGCGCAGGCTTGGCGGTCAGGAAGTCGTGCACCTGTGCCGGACTCATCCGCCGATAGGTCATCCTGAACCTCCCACCCCTCGTGCTTGCGGACCCTACACCTGGCTACAGATAGCGATGAGAATCGCTGGCCTGGCAGGTCCATCCGGACGTGCTGATTCGTGATGCGGGCGCGGATAGCCCAATGGGTAGCCTAGCCCCATGGATTTCCGGCGCATCAACGGGCTACCGCCATACGTATTCACGATCATTGATGGGCTGAAGGTGCAGGCCCGCCGTGAGGGCAGGGACGTCATCGACCTGGGATTCGGCAACCCCGACCTGCCCAGCCCACAGATCGCCGTCGACAAGCTCGCCGAGGCGGCGCAAAACACCCGCAATCACCGGTACTCGTCCTCACGCGGAATACCGAACCTGCGGCTGGCCGTCGCCAACCATTATCAGCGACGGTTCGGCGTCACGTTGGATCCGGACACGGAGATCATCTCCACCATCGGAGCCAAGGAAGGTTTCAGCCACCTGATGTGGGTGCTGTTGAGTTCGGGGGATGCGGCGATCGTGCCCACGCCCAGCTACCCCATCCACATCTGGGGTCCCTACTTCGCCGGGGCCGACGCCCGCCAGGTACCCATCGGGGACGGCACCGACGGCGCCGGGTACATCGACCGGGTGATGGAGGCGTGGGAACTGGGCTGGCCCCGGCCACGGGTGGTGGTGCTCAGCTTCCCGCACAATCCGACGACCACCACCGTGGAACTGGCCGACCTGCAGCGGCTGGTCGATTGGGCCCGAGAGCGAGAGGTGGTGCTGGTGCATGACCTGGCCTACGCCGACATGTGCTTCGACGGCTGGACGCCGCCGTCGCTGATGCAATGTGAAGGTGCGATCGAGGTTGCCGTCGAGCTGTACTCCATGACCAAATCGTTCTCGATGGCCGGTTGGCGAGTGGCATTCCTGGTGGGGCGCCGGGACGTGATCTCGGCAATCACCCAACTGAAGTCGTACCTGGACTACGGCACCTTCCAGCCGATCCAGATCGCGGCCACCGTCACACTCAACGAAGCGACCGAATACCCCAGTGAACTCTCCGAGGTGTACCAGTCGCGGCGCAATACCCTATGCGACGGACTGGACCGCATCGGATGGAACATCTTGCGCCCCCGCGGCACCATGTTCGCCTGGGCGCAGATCCCGGAGCCATACGCCGAGATGAACTCCATCGAGTTCGCGACCCACCTGGTCAACGAGTGCGATGTGGCGCTGTCGCCGGGTATCGGTTTCGGGCCGGGTGGTGATCGCTTCGTGCGGTTCGCCCTGATCGAGAATGAGCAGCGGATCGCCCAGGCGGTACGCAACCTCAAGCGTGGCCTGACCCGGCTCTCGTGACCGACCTGCGAACGCCCGCGGTGGCGGCGCTGACCCCACGTCGTATCGGCAGCCGCACGTTTGATTTCGCGCGCCGTACCGCCGTGATGGCGGTGGTGAACCGGACCCCGGATTCGTTCTCGGACGGCGGAGCCACCTATGCGTTGGATGCCGCGTTCTCCCGTGCCCAGCAGGCCATTGCCGAGGGAGCCGACTGGATCGACATCGGCGGTATGCCGTTCTCACCGGACACCCCGGAGGTGAGCGTCGAGGATGAGTTGGCCCGGGTGCTGCCGCTACTGCGCCAGATCCGCTCGGTCAGCGATGTGGTGCTGTCGGTCGATACCTTCCGGCCCGAGGTCGCCGATGCCTGCCTGGCGGCCGGCGCAGACGTGATCAATGACGTGACCGGGCTGGCCGTGCCGGGTATGGCGCAGGTGGTCGCCGTTCACGACGCAACCGTGGTCATCGCGCATTCGGTCGCGCGCCCGCATCGGCACCTGCGCTCACCCAGCTACACCGATGTGGTCACCGAGGTGGTGGAGCACTTGTGCCGGCGGGTGGATGTGGCCACCGAGGCCGGAGTTGCCATCGACCGCATTGTCATCGACCCCGGGCACGACCTGAATAAGAACACCCGGCACAGTCTGTTACTGACCCGCAGGCTCGATCAGGTCGCCGCAATCGGGCTGCCGTTGCTGGTGGCGCTGTCGAACAAGGACTTCATCGGTGAGACCTTGGACCGACCACAGGGGCAGCGGTTGGCCGGCTCGCTGGCTGCGGCGGTGCTGTGCGTGCGGGCCGGGGCCCGGATTCTGCGGGTGCACCAGGTGCGCGAAACCGTTGATGCCGTCCGTATGACCGAGGCGATTATGGGGTTGCGGGAACCGGCCTATCTGCGGCACAACATCGATAACGGAACCGATGGCGGTGGCGATGTTTGACTCCGAGGAACTCGTCGATCGCTACCGAGCCCCGGATGGGGTGCACCTGCGCGCGAACATGATCTCCAGCCTCGATGGCGCGGCTAGCGTCGGTGGCCTCTCCGGCGGGCTGAACGATGCCTGGGACAAGCAGGTCTTCGACACCTTGCGCATGCTCAGTGATGTGGTCATCGTCGGGTCTGGAACGCTGCTGGCCGAAGGGTACGGTCCGCTGATCCTGGACCAGGCCGCAGTGGCATGGCGGCGGGCGCACGGACTTGCCGACCACCCCGTGCTGGCGGCGGTCACCGGTTCGCTGTCCATCCCTGCCGATCACGCCATGCTCACGCAAGCGCCGCTACGGCCGGTGATCCTCACCCACTGCGTAGCCCCGCCCGACCGCCGCGCTGCGCTGACCTCAGTTGCCGATGTGCTTGATTGCGGTGAAGGCTCAGTCGACTTCGCCCTGGTGAAGCGGCGGCTGGCCGATCGGGGTCTGGGGCAGCAGCTGTGCGAGGGCGGGCCGACGGTGCTGGGACAGGCGATCGCCGACGATGCCGTAGACGAACTATGCCTGACCCTTGCCCCGCACCTGGTGGTCGGGGATGCGCCGAGGATCGCGGCCGGTGGGTCAGCGTCGTTGCGGCGGATGCGCCTGATTCATGCCCTGCCCGGCGGTCCGATGCTGTTCCTGCGGTATCAGCGGGATCTCTCCAGCTAGCCCGTCAATCCAGTTCCGCAGGCCTGACCGGCATGATCAGGCCTGTGCATTGGTCGCGGCAGCGGGCCGAACTGATCACCGCTCGGGCGCAAGGAACTCGGCCTGCGTCTGCGGGACATGGAGCCGATCAGCTGAGCAGCGTCACGAGCGTCACCGAGGTGGCAACCCCGTTCAGGACCATGTGAGCCAGGACTGACCCCCACAAGCTGCGGTGGAACACCCGAAGTAGCGCGAAGCCCACACCCGCGGTCGCCATATAGGCCAGCAGAATAGGCGCACCATGCATGATCGCGAATAGTGCGGCGCTACCCAGCACCGCCACCGATGTTGACCAGCGGCGGCGTATGGCGCCGAAGATCACACCCCGGAATGCGGCCTCCTCCCAGATCGGTGCCAGCGCCACCACGGCGATCACGATCAGAACGATCGCCGGGGTGCCCACCGCACTGATCAGCGAGTCGATTCCGTCCCGACCGCCCGCTGGATTCTGCCCGGTGACCACCAGCACCAGCCCTTGCACCACGATCAGCGTGACCAGTAGCAACGGCACCTGCCACAGCAGGTGCAGCAACCGCCAGGTGGGTGGTTCGAATCCCAGCGCCCGCCAACTGGTTCCGGCCCGGCGCAGGGCGATGTGGATGGTGGTGATCATCGCTATGCCGTGCACAACCAATATCCCGGTGAGCAACAGGAGCAGATGGTGCGGTAGCAGAAAGCCCAAAGCCAGTGCGATGGCAAACATCGCTGCGGTGACCCCGAGCAGAATGGCGGTCAAAGCCAGTGACTGGCGAGCGGTGAGTGGGGAGGTCAAGGCCATGCATGCGTTTCTAGTGCACAGCACCAACCCTGAAATCCGACTTCCGGATGATCTTGCGCTACGTCGTCCTCAGATCGGCAGTGGATATCCGGTACAGCACATGCGGGCGCAGCCGGTCGCCGGCCGCGAGCCTGGGATGATCGAAGTCCCACGCGGGCTCACGCCTCATTCCCAGGCTTCGCATCACCGCCTGGGAGCGCCGGTTGATGACCGCCGTCACGGCCACCACCTCGGACAACCCCAGGCGGGTGAACCCATCGGTCAACGCTGCATGAGCCGCTTCACGCGCATAGCCGTTGCCCCACATCGGCCGGGCGAGGCGCCAGACGACTTCGATCGCCGGCTGGAACGGTGCGTCGACCGTTGCGGGCCACAACCCCACGCAGCCGGCGAACGTACCGGTCTCGGTGACCTCGACAGCCCACAACCCCAGGCCCTGGGTCTCGAAGCAGGCCTCGATCCGGGTGATTAAGGCATCGGACTCGGCGCGGGTCAGTGCGGCCCCGAGGTACCTCATCACCGCAGGATCGGCATTCAGCCGGGCGAATGGCTCCCGGTCGGCCTCGGACCATCGCCGAAGCCGCAGCCGGCCGGTCAGCAACTGGTGCGGCCCGCTGGTCATCGTCTGAGTCTGTCATCGCTTGGGCGTCGGTAGGCTCAGCCCATCATGACCAGCCCCGACGAATCCGGCCGCACGCCGTTCTACATCACTACCGCGATCGCGTACCCGAACGCCAACCCGCACATGGGCACCGCGTACGAGTACATCTCCACCGACGTCCTGGCGCGGTTCAAGCGATTGGACGGGTACGACGTCCGGTTCCTGACCGGTACCGATGAGCATGGCATCAAGATGATGCAGGCCGCCCAGCAAGCGGGGATCGACCCGGCGGACTTCGCCCGCGCAAACTCCGACCGGTTTGAAGCCATGCAGCGTGGCCTGGGCATCACCTTCGACCGGTTCATCCGCACCACCGACCCCGATCACATCGCCTCCAGCCAAGCGATCTGGAAGGCGATGGAAGCCAACGGGGACATCTATCTCGGCTCCTACTCCGGCTGGTACTCGGTGCGCGACGAGGCCTACTACGCCGAGGATGAGACAGAACTGCGCGACGGTGTCCGGGTGGCGATCGGTTCCGGGACCGAGGTGACCTGGACCGAGGAACCCAGCTACTTCTTCCGGCTCAGCGCCTACGGCGAGAAGCTGCTGGCCTACTACGACCAGCACCCGGAGTTCATCGGACCGCAGGTGCGCCGCAACGAAGTGGTCTCATTCGTCAAGACCGGGCTGCGCGACCTCTCCATCTCCCGGTCCACGTTCGACTGGGGAGTCCCGGTACCCGGCGACGATGCGCACGTGATGTACGTGTGGGTGGACGCACTGACCAACTACATCACCGGCGTCGGCTACCCCGATGTCGACGGTGAGATGTTCCGCCGCTACTGGCCCGCCGACGTCCACATCATCGGCAAGGACATCATCCGGTTCCACGCGGTCTACTGGCCGGCCTTCCTGATGAGCGCGGGTGTCGAGCTGCCCCGACGCGTCTTCGCGCACGGCTTCCTGTTCGACCGTGGCAAGAAGATGAGCAAATCCGACGGTACCGCCATCGACCCTCTCGCCTTCGCCGACCAGTACGGCCTGGATCAGATGCGGTATTTCCTGTGCCGGGAGTTCAGCTACGGGCAGGACGGCAGCTACAGCCACGAGGCCGTGGTCACGCGTATCAACGCCGACCTGGCCAACGAACTCGGCAATCTGGCGCAGCGGTCACTGTCGATGATCGCCAAGAACTGCGACGGGGTGATCCCGGCCCCAGCGTCCTTCACCGACGAGGATCAGGGGTTGCTCGACCTGCTCCCGCCGCTGCTGCCCGCCACCCGGGCACACATCGAGGCCCAGCAGCTCTCCCTTTACCTGGAGGAGCTGTGGTCGGTGCTGGCGCAGACCAACCGTTACTTCTCCGCGCAACAGCCGTGGGTGCTGCGCAAGCAAGACCCAGCCCGGATGGCGACGGTCTTGTATGTCACCGCCGAGGTCGTGCGCACGGTCGCGACCCTGGTACAGCCGGTAACGCCCGATGCTGCCGGGAAACTGCTGACGCTGCTCGGGCTGCCGCAACAGCTGCCGTTCTCCAGTGTGGGTCAGCGGCTACAGCCCGGAACCGCGCTGCCAGCACCCAGCGGCGTGTTCCCCCGCTACGTCGAAGACTGATGGGCCGCCGAGGTCAGTGGCCGGCGGACCCGGAGCCGCTACCGGCGCCGGTCATCGACAACCACACCCACCTGGAGTCGATCGGCGACGTCCTTGATGACGACGTCATCGACCCTGGCGTGGCGGCACAGCTGAGGCGGGCAGCGGCGGTCGGCGTGACGGCGGTGGTGCAGATCGGTTGTGACCTCGACTCGGCGCGTACCAGCCTCCAGTGGGCTCACGATCACCGGCAGCTGGTGGCGGGGGTGGCGATCCACCCCAACGAGGCCGTGTTGCACGCCGGAATCGACGAGGTCGCACCCGACGGGCTGCCACCGGCCCCGCAACCGCGGCATGTCCACAGTCTCGACGAAGCTATCGCTGTGATCGCGGACCTGGCCCGCGATGGGCGGGTCCGCACCATCGGCGAGACCGGGCTGGACTTCTTTCGCGCGGGCGAGCGCGGCCGGTTGGCGCAGCGGCAGAGTTTTCGTGCCCATATCGCCCTGGCCAAGGAACTGGGCCTGCCGATGCAGATCCATGACCGGGACGCCCACGCCGAAGTGTTGCAGGTGCTCGACGCCGATGGTGCGCCCGAGGCGACGGTGTTCCATTGCTTCTCCGGAGACGAGCAGTTCGCCGCCGAGTGCGTCCGGCGGGGCTACTATCTGTCGTTCGCTGGGCCGGTCACGTTCGCCACGGCCGATCAGGTCAGGGCAGCGGCCGCGATCGTTCCGGCGACGCAACTGCTGGTGGAAACCGATGCCCCGTTCCTGACGCCGGCCCCGCACCGCGGCGCCCCCAATGCTCCCTACCTGTTGCCCCATGCCGTGCGCCGGCTCGCCCAGGTGCGCGGCGGCGATCTGGCGCAGCTGTGCCAGCAGCTGGAGCGCAACGCACGGCGGCTGTACGGGCCGTGGTAGCGGTGATGCACCGCTAAGCGGCCCTGGTAGATGTGGGGCCATGGAAGTCCAAGAGTTCACCCCCGGATGGCAGGACCTGTCGACAGTCGTGCTCACGGCAGTCATGCTCTACGTCGTGTTCATCGCGGTCGTGCGAATACTCGGCCAGCGAGTGCTGGGAACGATGTCCAGCCTGGATGTGCTGGTGGTGATCACCATGGGGGCGGTGCTGGGCCGCGCCATCCTGGGCGTCTCGACCAACCTGGCCGGGGGTATCGTCGCGATGCTGACGCTGCTGGCGATCCAGGCGCTGTTCGCGCAACTGCGCAAGTGGCCGCGGACCAAGCATTTCGTGCGAAACCGGCCGATAGCGCTGGTGGTCGACGGCCGGGTGCTGCAGCAGAACCTCGATCGGTGCCATATCGAACAATCCGACCTGTCGGCACGTATGCGGGTCGCGGGTGTCCGTAGCGTCGACGAGATCGCGCTCATGGTGTTGGAATCGACCGGGCAGGTGTCGCTGGTGCGTTCGGGAGCCCCTGTGGATCGGCGGTTGTACGCCGATGTCCGGGGTGTGGAGGAGGTGTGAAAGGGGTCACTAGATCGTTCCGCAATGATTACGGATCGGTTACGGTGCCATAGGTACCGCCCTACTTTCCAGACGAAGGACACTACTACCTCGTGCCCTCCAAAACTTCCGGCGCCAGTCGGCAAAGCCACCGCGCCAATGTCAAGGTCGGCGGTGCCATACCGCGACCGTTGCGCTACGGGATAGGGGCTGCGGCGCTGACCGTCGCGCTGGTTGGGTCGCTGTCGGTCGCCAACGCCACCAATGAAGCCACGACTTCGAGCCCGGATGCCGTCGCGGACGTCAACGACGTCACCGGCCGCAACGACGTCTGGGCACAGGTATCGCGCGGTGACGGATACCGCGAATCCTTGCTGGATGAGGGCGTCGATCCCGTCGACTTCACCGTGGTCGTCGATGGCCAGACCGTCGAACTGTCCAGTTCCGCGAACACGTTGGCCGATGCACTCATCGAAGCCGGGATCAGCGTCGATCTCGATGACGTGGTCTCGGCACCCATGGGCGAGCCACCGGCGCAGGACGCGCAGATCTCCGTGACCAGGTTCGGCACTCAACTCGACGTCGAGGTGACCGAGATCCCCTTCGAGACCGAGGAACGGCGCACCTCGAGCCTGCCCAGTGGAACCACCCAGGTACAGACCGAAGGCACCCCCGGCTCGGTGGTGACCACCTATGAGTCGGTGTACTCCAACGGCGAGGTGACCTCCCGCACCGAGCTGACCTCGGTGGTGGCCGCCCAGCCGACCAACCGGGTGGTCCTCGTCGGCACCGGCACCACACCGCGGCCATCCGGATCCGGTTCGGGATCGACGCCGTCGCTGCCGTCGGGCACCTACTCCGGCTCCGACCCGCGTGCCATCGCGCAGAACATGCTCGGTGCCTACGGCTGGGGCATGGACCAGTGGTCCTGCCTGAACTCGCTGTGGCAGAAGGAGAGCAACTGGAACCCGTACGCGCGCAACCGCTCATCCGGCGCCTACGGCATTCCGCAGTCACTGCCCGGCTCGAAGATGGCCTCAGCCGGATCGGATTGGCGCACCAACCCCGCCACGCAGATCAAGTGGGGTCTGGGGTACATCCAGAACCGGTATGGCAGCCCGTGCGGAGCCTGGGGCCACAGCCAATCCCGCGGCTGGTACTGAGCCACGGAGCGCCGGCAGGCCTGCGGTCGCCCGTGACCTCAATCACGTGGGCTTGGCCGAGGGTAACGATTCGGTTACGGTGAATGCAGTTCTGCCGCTGGATGCTCCGCTGGAGAACCCGGCATTGATAGCGAGACCGATTTCTGGCGTCTTGCGCGAGACACCCCTGGATGTTCTGTGACTTCCACGCTGACCGATCACACCGAGACCCTGGAGCCGATCCTCGACGCTCCGGAGGATGTCGATCCGGCACCCGAACCGCTCACCGACCAGTCGGAATTGGCTAAGCGGCCACGAGTACGCCGCTCGCGCCGCCGGATGCGCTGGATTGCCATCACAGCAGTGGCCGCCATGCTGCTCGCCGGAGGTATCGCGACTGCCGTCGCTCACAAGAGCGTGGAACTCGACGTCGACGGCCAGACCAGCACCGCCGGTACCTTCGCGGCCACCGTGGGCGAGTTCCTGGAATCCCAGGGCGTGACGCTCACCGAACACGACATGGTGGTACCCGGCCTCGAGGAGCCCCTCACCGAGGGCGCCGACATCGTGGTCCGTACCGCCGAGCAGGTCAACGTGAACGTCGACGGTGAGCCGGTGCAGCTGTGGACCGTGGGGGATACCGCGGCCCAAGCGCTGCTGGACTTCGCCATCAGCGACCGGGATGCGGCGATGGTCGCTTCCCGAACCGGTGGGCGTCCGTCGCTGGGCCTCCCGCTGGTGGCTGACGGCCCGGTCACCTTCGTCGTCGACGGCCAGACCAGTACGCTGCAGTTCAGCGGCGTCTCGGACCTGTCCTCAGCCCTGCTGGCTGCTGAAATCGAGGTCGCCCCTGCCGATCGGGTCACCGTCACCCACAGTTCGGCCGGACCGGTGGTGACCGTCACACGCGTCACGACCGAAATCGGCACCCGTACCGAGGCGATCGCCTTCGAAACCGTCGAGCGCGATACCGACGAGCTCTACCAAGGGCAGAGCCGGGTGATCTCCGAAGGCAGCGACGGGGTCCGTACCTACACCTTCGTCAACCGGATGGTCGATGGAGAGGTGACCTCCAGCCGGCTGCAGAGCGTGGCCATCACCACCGAACCGGTGGACCGGATCGTCGAGAACGGCACAGCTCAACGCCCGGCGCCCGCCACGTCCGGCGGCGGCGGGGGCAGCGTGAGCGGTGATGTCTGGGCCGCGCTGGCACAGTGTGAGTCGGGTGGAAACCCCCGCGCCGTCAGTTCCAACGGCCTCTACCACGGGCTCTACCAGTTCTCCGTATCCACCTGGCGTTCGGTCGGTGGATCCGGGCTCCCCTCGCAAGCCAGCCCCGCCGAACAGACCCAACGGGCCCAGGCCCTGCAGGCCCGTTCCGGATGGGGGCAGTGGCCACACTGCTCCTCGGTACTGGGCCTGCGCTAGTCGCCGATCGGGACACCATCACCGGGATGTGGGAAGCTCACCCGGTGAGTGTGGCTGATCCGGACCTCCCTGGTGCAGAGGGGATAGGCCTGCTGACCGCCGGGGACGTGCGGACACTGGCCCAGCGGCTGAACCTGCACCCGACCAAGACGCTCGGGCAGAACTTCGTCATCGACGGCGGAACCATCCGCCGTATCGTCCGGCTCGCCGAGATCGACGCCGGCAGCACGGTGCTGGAGATCGGTCCGGGTCTTGGTTCGCTGACGCTGGGTCTGCTCGACACCGGAGCGCACGTGGTCGCGGTCGAGATCGATGCTCGGCTCGCCGCAGCCCTGCCCGGAACCGTGGCAGCCGTTGCACCCGGCGCCGCCCCTCGGCTGCGGGTGGTGCACGCCGACGCGATGACCATCACCGAGGAGATCGGCACCCCGACCACCCTGGTAGCCAATCTGCCGTACAACGTCTCGGTACCGGTGCTGCTGCATGCGCTGGCGAGGCTTGAGTCGCTCACCTCGGCGTTGGTGATGGTGCAGGCGGAGGTGGGCGCCCGGCTCGCCGCAGCGCCCGGCTCACGTACCTACGGCGTGCCGTCGGCCAAAGTCGCCTGGTACGCCCAGGCCCGGCGCGCCGGCGGAGTCTCCCGAACCGTCTTCTGGCCGATTCCCAACGTCGACTCGGCATTGGTGGCGGTGCAGCGGCGCGATCCGCCCCGAACCAGCGCCACCAGAGAGCAGGTCTTCGCCGTCATCGACGCGGCGTTCGCCCAGCGTCGCAAGACGTTGCGTGCAGCGCTGACACCCTGGGCCGGTTCGGCGGATGCTGCCCAGGCGGCACTGCAGGCCGCGGGCGTGGATCCAACACTGCGCGGTGAGCGCCTGGGCATCGATGAGTTCGCAGCCATCGCGGAACATCAAGTGCGCTCATGAAGCCATCGGTCCATGTGCGCGCGCCGGGGAAGATCAACATCGCATTGCGGGTCGGGTCGCGGCAGGCCGACGGCTACCACCCGCTGGTGACGGTGTTCCAAGCGGTGTCGCTGTACGAGGACGTGGTGGCCGAGCCGGCCGACGGCATCTCACTGTCGGTCACCGGTCGGCACACCGAGCAGGTACCCACCGACGCGACCAACCTCGCCCACCGGGCCGCCCGGCTGTTGGCTGAGGCAACCGGCACCACCGCCGGAGTCCATTTGCGCATCACCAAGGCCGTGCCCACCGCCGGTGGCATGGGCGGCGGTTCCGCCGATGCGGCGGCGGCGCTGTTGGCCTGCGACCTGCTCTGGCAGACCGGACTGGCACGTGAGGAACTGGGTGAACTCGCCGCCGAGCTAGGAGCCGACGTGCCATTCGCCCTCACCGGTCAGACGGCGGTCGGCGTCGGCCGTGGTGATGTTCTCTCACCTGCGCTGGCCCGAGGCAGGTTCACCTGGGTCCTGGCGATATCCCAGACCGGGCTGTCGACGCCGGAGGTGTATCAGATCTGGGATTCTCAGCACCCCGCACCGACGCCGGATCCGCACCTGGACCCGGCGCTGATGCAGGCATTGGTCAGCGGCGACTCGGCGCAGCTGGCACCACTGCTGGTCAACGATCTGCAGCCGGCCGCACTGGCGGCACGGCCGGAACTGCAGCAGGTCCTGGACGCCTTCGATAGCAGTCCGGCGCTGGCGAGCATCGTCTCCGGAAGCGGGCCCACCGTGGTTGGACTGGCGGCCGGACCGGCCGATGCGAATGAGATCGCGGCTCAGCTGAGTGCCGCCGATGTCGCCGATGAGGTCCTGATCGTGACCGGACCGACCCTGGGTGCGCGGTTGGTGGAGCCGGTCAAGGCTGAGGACGACTAGGGGGCTGGCCCACCTCGAACGGTTGCAGCAGGGCCCGGAGCAGGTCGGTCAGCATCGTGGCGTCCCCGTCGGCAAACCCGTCCAGGGTTCGCAGCAGATCGCTTTCCCGCTCCAGCAGGTCTGCCATCGCTTCGTCGACGGCGGCGATCCCCGCAGGCGTCAACCGCACCAGTACCACCCGGCGGTCGTGAGTATCGCTCTCCCGTGCCACCAGGCCGGCGGCAACCAACCTGTCGATCCGGTTGGTCATGGTGCCGCTGGAGACCAATGTCTGCGCCATCAGGGTCCCGGGTGTCAGCTCGTATGGGGCACCGGCGCGGCGCAAGGCCGAGAGCACGTCGAAGGACCACGGCTCCAAGCCACGAGCAGCGAATGCGGCCCTGCGGGCAAGCTCCAGGTGGCGAGCAAGCCGGGACACCCGGGAGAACAGGTGCATCGGTTCCGGATCCAGGTCCGGGCGCTCGCGCCGCCATGCGCTGACGATCCGATCGACCTCGTCCTCCATGGCGATCAGCGCCCGTGCCGCCAGGTCCGGGACAGCTCCGGCGCGGCCTCGATGCCCTGCAAGCCATTCCACGCCAGGTTGACCAGATGAGCTGCCACCTCGGCCTTGCCGGGGGTGCGGGTCTCCAGCCACCACTGCCCGGTCAGGGCGATCATCCCCACGAGCATCTGCGCGTAGATGGGTGCGTACTCCACGTCCAGTCCCTGACGGGAGAACTGGGCGGTGAGAATGTGCTCCACCTGCGTGGCCACATCGCCGATCAGCGAGGAGAACGTCCCGGTCGCCTGCGCCACCGGGGAGTCGCGCACCAGGATCCGGAAGCCGTCGGTGTGTTCCTCGATGTAGTCCAGCAACGCGAATGCTGCGGCCTCCACCGTGATCCGCGGGTGGGCTCCACCTGCCAGGGCGTGCGTCAGCGCACCCATGAGCGTGTCGACCTCACGGTCCACGATGACCGCGTAGAGCCCCTCCTTGCCGCCGAAATGTTCGTACACGACCGGTTTGGACACCTGTGCCCGGACTGCGATCTCTTCCACGCTGGTGGCATCGAAGCCCTTCTCGGCGAACAATGACCGCCCCACCTGCAACAGTTGCTCCCGCCGCTGTTTGCCGGTCATCCGGGGGCGGCGCGTGGTTTCGGTCACGATCTCATCATGCCTTAGCCTCGCCGTGCACGCGGGGCCGCCAAGGGCTGGCAGACTAGTCCGCGTTCGTTCCGCCCTGGTGTAATGGCAGCACGCCGGCCTTTGGAGCCGTGCAGTCCAGGTTCGAGTCCTGGGGGCGGAGCCCAGCCGTCGGCGCACAGGCCGTTAGCAAGGACACCATCACCCGGCTACAGTGGCCCGGTGACTAGCCCCACCGCCGTCATCGTGCTCGCTGCGGGTGCTGGCACCCGCATGAAGTCCGCCACCGCGAAGGTCCTGCACCGGATCGGCGGTCGGAGTCTGCTGGGACATGCCCTGCGCACCGCCCGCGAACTCGACCCCGACCATCTGGTCGCCGTCGTCCGCCACGAGCGCGAACAGGTCGCGGCCCATGTCGCTGAACTGGACGCCGATGCCCTCATCGCCGACCAGGACGACATCCCGGGCACCGGACGCGCAGTGCAATGCGCGCTGGCGGCATTGGACGCAGTTGCCGACGCCCCGGTCACCGGGCCGGTGGTGGTGACCGCAGGCGACGTGCCGCTGCTGGACTCGGCAACGCTGGCCGCGCTGGTGGAAGCCCACCTGGCCGAGGGCAATGCTGTGACAGCACTGACCACCGTTGTGGCCGACCCCACCGGGTACGGCCGCATCGTGCGCGATGAGCACGGCCAGGTGCAGGCGATCGTGGAGCAGAAGGACGCCACCGCGCAGCAGCGCGAGATCACCGAGATCAACGCCTCGATCTACGTCTTCGACGCTGAGGCGCTGCGGGTGGGGCTGGCTTCGGTCGGCCGCGCCAACGCCCAGGGTGAGGTCTACCTGACCGACGTGCTGGCCCTGGCACGTGAGGCAGGGCAACGGGTCAGTGCCTTGATCGCGGAGGATTCGATCCTGGTCGAGGGCGTCAACGACCGCTCCCAGCTCGCCGCACTGGGCGCCGAGCTCAACCGCCGGATCGTGCATCAGTGGATGGTCGACGGGGTCACCATCATCGATCCCGCCACCACCTGGATCGATGTCGATGTCCAGCTGGCTCCCGACGTCACCCTGCTGCCGGGTACGCAGCTGCACGGATCCACCATCGTGGAGACCGGTGCCGCCATCGGACCCGACACCACCTTGACCAACGTCCACGTCGGGGCGGGCGCGACCGTCACCCGCACCCATGGCAGCGACGCCAGGCTGGGACCCGACACCACGGTCGGGCCGTTCGCGCTGCTACGACCGGGAGCCGACCTGGGCGACGGCAGCAAGATCGGCACCTTCGTCGAGGTGAAGAACTCCCGCATCGGAACCGGTTCCAAGGTGCCGCACTTGTCCTACATCGGCGACGCCACCATCGGCGAGCACACCAACGTCGGTGCCGCCAGCGTGACGGTCAACTACGACGGGGTCAACAAGCACGCGACCGTGATCGGCTCGCACGCCCGCACCGGTGCCGACAACATGTTCGTCGCCCCGGTGAGGGTCGGGGACGGCGCCTACACCGGTGCCGGCAGCGTGATCCGGCGTGATGTACCGCCCGGGGCGCTCGCCGTGAGCCAGAGCAGCCAACGAAACCTTGAGGACTGGGTCGCCCGAAGCAGGCCAGGCACCGCGGCCGCGCAGGCGGCGCAGGCGGCGCAAAACCAGGACGAATCGACCGACGGAGCCGACCAGTGACCACCAGCATCACCAAGCTGGGTGAGAAACGCCTCGCCCTGGTCAGCGGCCGGGCGCATCCGCAGTTGGCGCATGACGTGGCCAGCTACCTGGAGATCGACGTCATCCCCACCACCGCCTACGACTTCGCCAATGGTGAGATCTATGTGCGGTTCGCCGAGAGTGTGCGCGGTACCGACGCCTTCGTGCTGCAATCGCACACCGCGCCCATCAACCAGTGGTTGATGGAACAACTGTTGATGGTCGACGCCCTCAAGCGCGCATCGGTCAACTCGATCACCGCCGTCCTTCCGTTCTATGGATATGCCCGGCAGGACAAGAAGCACCGTGGCCGGGAGCCGATCTCGGCACGGTTGGTGGCGGACCTGCTGGCCACCGCCGGGGCGGACCGGCTGATGAGTGTGGACCTGCACGCAGCCCAGACCCAGGGATTCTTCGACGGCCCGGTCGACCACCTGTGGGCGATGCCCACCCTGACCAAGTACGTGCGCGAGAAGGTCGATCTGGACAACGTCACCGTCGTCTCGCCGGACGCGGGACGTATCCGCGTCGCAGAACAATGGGCCGCCAAACTGGGCGGTTGCCCGCTGGCGTTCGTCCACAAGACGCGTGACATCACCCGCCCCAACCAGGCCAAGGCCAACCGCGTGGTCGGCGAGGTGCAGGGCCGGGACTGCGTGCTGGTGGACGACCTCATCGACACCGGTGGCACCATCGCCGAGGCGGTGAAGGTGCTGATGGCAGACGGTGCGAAATCGGTCATCGTGGCCGCCACCCACGGGGTGCTGTCCGAACCGGCTGCGACCAGGCTGCAAGAATGCGGCGCCGTCGAGGTGATCATCACCGACACCCTGCCGATCGCCCCGGACAAGCAGTTCGAGAACCTGACCGTGCTCTCGATCGCACCGTTGATCGGCCGCGCGATTCAAGAGGTGTTCGACGGCGGTTCGGTCACCAGTCTGTTCGACGGGAACGCCTGATCGGTCCCAGTTGGCGTCACCGCCAAATCGCCCCTAGAATGGCCGCCGTTGCCTCGGCGAGGGACGTCGGACGGCCAGAATGGCTGTGACGGTCCATGACCGATAGTCCGTGATCGACGTGGCGGAGCGTATCGACGTGCGCTGTCCGCCCGGCGTCCCGCGTCGAGGAGCATCATCGACTTCCTCCGACGAAAGAGCTCACACTCATGGCTGACACCAATTCACTTGCTGCCACCGTTCGCACCGAGTTCGGCAAGGGCGCTGCCCGCCGCACCCGGCGCGCAGGCCTGATTCCTGCGGTGCTGTACGGCCACGGCACCGACCCGGTGCACCTGGCCCTGCCCGGACATGAGACCTTCCTGGCACTCAAGGGAAACGCCAACGCGCTGCTGTCGCTGACCTTCGACGGGCAGTCGGAGCTGGCGCTGACCAAGGACGTCCAGCGTGACCCGGTCAAGCGCAGCATCGACCACGTTGACCTGGTGCTGGTGCGCCGTGGCGAGAAGGTCTCCGTCGAGGTGCCCGTGCACATCGAGGGCGAGTCCCAGTCCGGCACCATCCACACCCTGGAGCAGCAGACTCTGACGGTGCTGGCCGAAGCCCTGCACATCCCGGAGAGCATCGTCGTCACCATCGAGGGCCTCGCCGAGGGCGAGAACGTCCACGCCAGCGACGTGACCCTGCCGGAGGGTGTCGAGCTCGAGACCGATCCGGAGACGACCGTCGTGGTGATCTCGGTGCCGCGTGCCGCTGAGGAGGACGAGGCCGAGTCCGAGGATGAGGCCGCAGCGGCTGGTGCCGACGAGGCTGCCGCTGACAGCGACGCCGGCGACACCGAGTCCTGAGAAGCCGGCCGGGCAACGGCATCATGACGGCCAGCACCCAGCTGATCGTTGGGCTCGGCAACCCCGGGCCCGGCTATGCGGGCAACCGGCACAATGTCGGGCAGATGGTGCTGGACGTGCTGGCTCGGGAGGTCCCCGGCGCCTTCGCGGCCCACAAGGCCCGGGCGCAGGTACTGGACGGACGGCTGGGAGTACTCGCCTCCGGCGCCCCTGGGCCCAGGGTGATCCTGGCCAAGCCGCACAGCTACATGAACGTATCCGGGGGGCCGGTCGCGGCGCTGGTGCGCTTCTACGATGTCGCACCCGAGCAGATGCTGGTGGTCCACGATGAGCTCGATCTGCCGTTCGGCACGCTGAGGCTCAAGCGCAACGGCGGCGAGGGCGGCCACAATGGGCTGAAGTCGATATCGGCGGCGCTGGGCACCAGGGAATACCTGAGATTGCGTATCGGCGTGGGCCGGCCTCCCGGTCGCATGGATCCGGCGGATTTCGTGCTGCGGGATTTCTCTGTGGCCGAACGAGCCGACCTGGCGGTCCTGCTGGAGGAATCCGCCGAGGCCGTCCGTGATCTGGTTGACCATGGCTTGCCGGCCGCGCAGGAACGACTGCACGCACCCCGGTAGTGCCCGCCGTGCGTTCGGGTAGTGCCGCCGTGCGCTCAGGCCGGATGCCCGTGCACCCCGGGTTCCTATCCGCGACTTAGTGACGGGGCCACGATTTAGTGAGCTGCGGCTCACTAAATCGCCGCCGAATCACTAAACGGCGGAGGGGGGACGGGGCTAAACGGCGGTGAGGGCGGGACTAAACGGCGGGGGAGGGGGCCCCGTTCAGCTACCCACGCGCAGCCCCAGGTTGAGGGCCTGCTGCAGGATGAGGACCAGCACCAGCGCGATTACCCCGGCTACCGGCACCGGACGCAGCCCCAAAGGCTCATGGCTGGTGCTCTTGATGTGGCGGCCGAAGATGAGTGCCATCGGCGAGAAGACCAGCAAGGCGGTGCTGGCAGCGATGATCGCCGTAGCCTCGCCGTCGGTCAGGCTCATGCGGGCCCAGGAGACGGTGATGATCTGCACCAGCACGATGAACCCGGTGGCGATCAGCCAAGCCCACAGCGCGAACGCGAGTTGCCGGCCATGGTCGGGGCCGGCGATGCGGCCGACGTGCGGGGCGTACATCCACGCCAGCGTGAACTGCAGCACCACCCCGGCCACGAGCATCAGCCACGGTACCCAGCCCGGCCAGGAGAAGAGCGCGGCGGCGGTCGCGGTGTCTCCGGCACCGAACGGGGCTATCACCAGGTAGCCGATTCCCTCCATCATCGATGCGAAGGCGAACATCAACCACAGCAGATGCCCGAAGCCGCCGCGTGAACGCAGCGGCAGCCACTGGGTCATGACGAACCCGGAGATCAGACTGAACACCGGGCCCGCGATGGCCATGATCCCGGTGGCCAGGTCGGTCGGATTCCCCAACGGCATCACCCCGTAGGAGTACAGCGTGCCGCCGATCCCCAGCGCCAACCCGGTGACCAGGTGCGCCAACTCATGCACGCCGATCATCGCGAAGACAGCGAGGACACCGGCGACAGTGCCATTGACACAGAGCGTCCGAGCGTCGTCCCCCACCGTGGTCATGCATTTCATCGTAAGGTGAGGCGCCTTTCCCTGGGCGGCATCCCGACCGCCTAAACTGAACCGGCAGAATCACCACCCGCGTGGATGGTGGGGTTGTTGCGCTGCCCGAACACCTGAAGGACTCATGCCCGCCACCCTGACCACACTCCTCGTTTCGCTGCGTGCCGACCCGAGCCTGGCCGAGCTGGCCGAATCGGTTCCGACGCGCGGTGCCCTCGACGTGGCGGCCGCTGGCGGGGCTCGGGCTGCAGTATTGGCCGACCTCGCCGAACGGGGCGGCAGGCCGTTGATCCTGGTCACCGCAACCGGCCGGGAGGCCGATGAGCGAGCCGCCGCCTTGCGCGCTTTCCTGCCCCCTGCCGACGTCGCGGTGTTCCCGGCCTGGGAGACGCTGCCGCACGAACGCCTGTCACCACGGAGCGATACGGTGGCCCACCGGATCGCGGTCCTACGCCGGTTGGCCCACCCCGGCGAGGGCGGCGGTGCTGCCGGATCCGCCCGGCCGATCCGGGTGCTGGTGATGCCGGTCCGGGCACTGCTGCAACCGGTGGTCGGTGGCCTGGGGGACCTGGAACCCGTAGCGCTGCGTGCGGGCGATAGCGCCGACATGGAACAGGTGATCACCGCATTGGTCGCGGCTGCCTACACCCGGGTGGACATGGTGACCCGGCGCGGTGAGTTCGCCGTCCGTGGTGGGCTGCTCGATGTCTTCGCGCCGCACGTCGACCACCCGCAACGCATCGAGTTCTGGGGCGACCAGGTCGAGGAGGTGCGCTGGTTCTCCGCTGCCGATCAACGATCCCTGGAGATTGCCGACGACGGCGTCTGGGCGCCGCCGTGCCGGGAGGTCCTGCTGACCGATCGGGTCCGCGCCCGCGCGAAGGCGCTGGTGCAGCAATTGCCCGGGGCGGCCGACATGCTGGACAAGCTGGCCGAGGGCATCGCCGTCGATGGCATGGAATCGCTGGCCCCGGCGCTGGTCGATCACATGATGCCGATGTTGGAGCTGGTCCCCGACGACGCACTGCTGATCCTCGATGAACCCGAACGGCTGCGACGCCGTGCGCACGATCTGGTCGCCACCACGGCCGAGTTCCTGGACGCCGCCTGGACCTCCGCGGCCGCTGGAGCCGATACGCCGCTGGACCTCTCGCAAGCCTCGTTCGCCACCCTGGCCGACACTCGCCAGCTCGCGCAGCGCCGGGGGCTGGGCTGGTGGACCCTGGGTGCCTTCGAGGCGGATGCGGAACTGGCGGAGTTCACCGACGACGCCGGAGCCGGTGCTCAGGCCATGTGGGCCGATGGTGACCCCGCCCCCAGCCTCACCATTGCCTCCCGGGACGTGGTCGGCTACCGCGGCAACATCGAGGAAGCCGTCGCCGACCTGCGGGCGTTGACCGCCGACGGCTGGCGGCTGGTCTTGGTCACCGAGGGGGCGGGACCGGCCAAGCGCATGGTCGAACAGCTGTTGACCGCCGATGTGCCCGCACGATTGGTCGCCGCGGTCGAACCCGCCGGTGCAGACGCACTAGGCGGCCAGGACCCAGCCCAACCCCCGGTCGGTGTTGTGCTGGTAACCACCGCCAGCATCGGCAAGGGATTCGTCAGCGAGCCGCTGAAACTAGCAGTCCTGACCGAGGCGGACCTCACCGGTCGTGCTGGCACCTCGACCAGGGATATGCGCTCGCTGCCGTCCAAGCGCCGCAATGTCGTCGACCCGCTGGCGTTGCAAGCCGGGGACTTCGTGGTGCATGAGCAGCACGGTGTCGGCCGGTTCGTGGAACTCATCAGCCGCACCATCGGCACCGGGTCCGCTGCCGCGAGCCGCGAGTACCTGGTGATCGAATACGCACCCGCCAAACGCGGCCAGCCCGGGGACCGGTTGTTCGTGCCCACCGAGTCCCTGGATCAGGTGACCAAGTACACCGGAGGCGAGTCGCCGTCGCTCAATCGCATGGGTGGCGCGGACTGGGCCAAGACCAAGGGCCGTGCGCGCAAGGCGGTCAAGGAGATCGCCGCCGAGCTGATCCGGCTGTACGCCGCGCGCATGGCCACCCAAGGGCACGCCTTCGGCCCGGACACACCCTGGCAGGCGGAACTGGAGGACGCGTTCGCCTACGTGGAGACCCCGGACCAGTTGGCCTCCATCGACGAGGTCAAGGCCGACATGGAGAAGGTCACCCCCATGGACCGGCTCATCTGTGGTGACGTCGGCTACGGCAAGACCGAGATCGCCGTGCGGGCCGCGTTCAAGGCCGTGCAGGACGGCAAGCAGGTCGCGGTATTGGTGCCCACCACGCTGCTGGTGCAACAACACCTGGACACCTTTGCTGAGCGCTACTCCGGATTCCCGGTGCAGGTCAAAGGTCTGTCGCGGTTCCAAACCGACGCCCAGGCCCGCGAGGTCAGAGATGGCGTCCGCGACGGCACCGTGGACGTGGTCATCGGAACGCACCGGCTCATCACCGGCGAGGTGCAATTCAAAGACCTCGGGCTGGTGATCGTGGACGAGGAACAGCGCTTCGGCGTCGAGCACAAGGAAACGCTGAAGCAGCTACGCACCGACGTCGATGTGCTGTCCATGAGCGCCACCCCGATCCCCAGAACCTTGGAAATGGCGGTGACCGGGATCAGGGAGATGTCCACGCTCGCTACCCCACCCGAAGAGCGGCATCCGGTCCTGACCTTCGTCGGTCCGTATGCCCAGAAGCAGATCGCCGCGTCCATCCGGCGGGAGCTGCTGCGCGAGGGGCAGGTCTTCTACGTACACAACCGGGTGGAATCCATCGACCGCACCGCCGCCAAGATCCGCGAACTCGTCCCCGACGCGCGGGTGGCCGTCGCGCACGGGAAGATGAACGAACACCAGTTGGAACAGGTGATCGTGGACTTCTGGGAGAAGCGCTTCGACGTACTGGTGTGCACCACCATCGTCGAGACCGGACTGGACATCTCCAATGCCAACACCCTGATCGTGGAACGAGCCGAGGTGATGGGGCTGAGCCAGCTGCACCAGCTGCGTGGCCGGGTCGGACGTGGCCGGGAACGCGCCTACGCCTACTTCCTGTACCCGCCGGAGAAGCCGCTGACCGAGACCGCGCATGACCGGTTGCAGACCATCGCCGCCAACACCGACCTGGGTGCCGGAATGCAGGTGGCGATGAAAGACCTGGAAATCCGGGGTGCCGGGAACCTGCTCGGCGGGCAACAATCCGGGCATATCGCCGGGGTCGGATTCGACCTGTATGTACGCATGGTCTCCGATGCCGTCGCCGGATTCCGGGGCGAGAAGTCCGAAGAATTGACCGAGCTGCGGATCGAACTGCCGGTCGATGCCCATCTTCCGGAGTCGTACATCGGCCACGAACGGCTCCGGCTGGAGGCATACGCCAAGCTCTCCGCCGCTGCCGACGAAGCCGCCGTGGCTGCGGTAGCCGAGGAACTGCACGACCGCTACGGCCCGCTGCCGGAGCCAGGACAGCGGCTACTGGCCGTGGCCAGACTGCGGGTCGCAGCCCGTGCGGCCGGGCTGGCCGAGATCACCCAGCAGGGCAAGTACGTGCGCTTCGGCCCGGTGGATCTGGCCGACAGCCGTCAGGTCCGGCTCAAGCGCCTCTATCCCGGGTCCATCCTCAAGCCCGGGGTGCGCACCGTCCTGGTCCCCAGCCCCACGACGTCCAAAGTGGGCGGCAAGCCGCTGACTGGCGAGGGCCTGATCGACTGGGTAGGGCGGGTGGTCAACGACGTGCTGAGCGCCGTGCCGGTCCCTACCTGACCGACGATCGGTGGATTGAGCCTAGGGTTGGCGCAACCGAGGGAAAGGCGTCACCGATGACCATCGCTACCGGCCGCGTGGGGGTCATGCTCCCTCGCGATCTGCCCGCCGACCAATTCGTGCCGTATGCCCGCCGAGCCGATGAGGCCGGCTTCGATGAACTGTGGGTGGTGGAGGACCTCGGGTTCCGGGGCGGTATCGCCCAGGCGGCAGCGGCGTTGGCGGTGACGCACCGGATCGCGGTCGGGATCGGGATCCTGCCTGCCGGTGCCCGCAACGCCGCATTCGCGGCGATGGAGTTGGCGAGTCTGGAACAGCTGTTTCCGGGGCGGGTCATCGGCGGGATAGGGCATGGCATGCCCGGGTGGATGCGATCGGTGGGTGCGTGGCCGTCGAGCCCGCTGACGTTGTTGCGCGAACACACCAGCGCCGTCCGGCAACTACTCCGTGGCCGACCCGGACCTGCGGCGGGCCGCTATGTGGATGTCGCCGGGGTGCGGCTGGAACAGGTGCCGTCCGCGCCGCCGCCGGTGCTGCTGGGGGTGCGGGGACGAAAGTCGCTGCTGCTCGCCGGGGACGTCTCGGATGGGATCCTGCTCGCTGAACCTGGCAATCCGGCCTATATCCGTGCCGCCCGCCAAGCTGCCGGAATGTCCACCGACGATCCGCGCGCGGTCGTGGCCTACGACGTCGCACACGTGGCCGATGATTCTGCTACGGCGCTGGCCACCGTCCGTCCGGCGCTGGCCGCGATCGGCGAACCCGATTGGGCACCGCATATCGCACCGCTTCCGTTCGCCGATGAGTTCGCTGCACTGCGGGCCCGTTGTGCGGACGGCGCCGAGTTTGCCGCGGTGATGCCCGATGAGTGGATAGGCGAACTCTCGTTGGCGGGGACACCGTCGGAGGTCGCCGGGCAAATTGCTGCGCGGCACGAAGCAGGAGCTACCAGTGTGGTGTTCATCCCCGCAGCTAGCGATCCACTGGTTGCCTTGGACCAATTGGCACCCGTCTTGCCTGGCGATGCGATGGTGGGTGAACGCTAGGCTCGATGGTCATGGTGACCCCCCATAACAGCGCCAATCCTGGTGACTATGCCCCCGCAGTCCTGATGCCCGGCGACCCGCGCAGAGCGCGCCGCATTGCCGAAACCATGCTCACCGACGCCCGCCAGGTCAATGAGGTCCGGGGCATGGAGGCATACACCGGCACCGTGGATGGCAAGCCGATCTCGGTGATGGGGTCCGGCATGGGCATGCCGACCATCGGGATCTATGCCACCGAGTTGTTCAGCCAGTACGGTGTGCAGCGCATCGTCCGAGTCGGCACGACGGGCGCTTTCCAGGACGATATGCAGTTGGGTGACGTCCTGATCGGCACCACTGCCCACACCGACTCGGCCATGAATGACCCCCGGATTCCCGGTGTCCGATTCGCGCCAGCGGCATCCTATTCGCTGCTGCGGGCGGCGGTTGATGCCGCCGCTGAGCAAGGCACCCCGGTCCGGGTCGGTCCGATCTTCTCCTCCGACCACTTCTATTTGCAGCGTCCCGGGTTGTTTGAGGCGCTCCGCAGCTACGGCACCCTCGGCGTCGATATGGAGTCCGCCTCGCTCTATGCCGTAGCCGCCGAGCACGGCAAGGAAGCAGTCACGGTATTGACCGTGACCGATCACCTATTCCGCGACGAGGCCATGCCGGCGCAGGATCGTGAGAGCAAATTCGCCGCTGCCGCTCGTATAGCCGTCGCTGCTGCGTTTGCCGACTGACCTGGTCCGGTGCGGGTACTACCCCATGGCCTGTAGGCCCATGATGGCCGCGACCGCTTCGCCTACCGCCCGGGCAGTGGTGCCCAACTGTTCTGCGTTCACCTCCCGGCCGAAGGTGAACCGGACCGAGGTCTGAGCCACCTCATGCTCGATTCCCACCGCCACCAGCACGTGCGAGGCCTCATCGCTGCCGGCCGCGCAGGCGGACCCGGACGAACAGGTGATGCCCTTGCCTTCCAACTCCAGCAGCACGGCTTCCCCGGATGTACCTGGGAAACAGAACGAGGCATGACCAGCAAGGCGATGGGTGGCGCTGCCGGTCAGGATCGCCGTCGGCGCTTGTGCCAGGACGGCGGCAATGAAGTCGTCGCGCAGCGCCGTCGCGGCCTGCACCCGTTCGGCCCGTTCGGCCTCGGCCAGTTCCAACGCGGTTGCCAGCGCCACGGCACCCGCGACATTCTCGGTCCCGGAACGGCGCTCGCGTTCCTGCCCGCCGCCGTGGATCACCGGCTCCACTGCTAGCCGACCGCGGATGTAGACGGCGCCGATCCCCTTGGGAGCCCCCACCTTGTGCCCCGAGATCGACAGTGCATCAACGCTCAGGTCCGCCACATCCAGCGGCAGCCAGCCGGATGCTTGGACCCCATCGGTGTGCACCAGCACACCCTGCTCCCGCGCGGCCTGCGTCAGGGCCGCGATGTCCTGCACCGTGCCGATCTCATTGTTGGCGTAGCCAATACTGACCAGGGTTGAGTCCGGGCGCATTGCCGCAGTCAGCGTCTGCGCGCTTACCAGACCATCGCCATCGACGCCGACCATGCCGGACTCGAACCCATGCAATCGGTGCAGGTAGTCCACCGACTCCAGCACCGCTTCATGCTCGATCGGGGTGGTCAGCACGTGCCTTCCCCGCTGGTTGGCCAGCGCCAGCCCTTTGATGGCGAGGTTCGCACCCTCGGTGCCCCCGGAGGTGAACGTCACCTCGGTCTTGCGGCAGCCCAGCACTGCGGCCACCCGCGCCCGGGCATCGGCCAATGCCGCTGCCGCAGCCTCACCGAAGCGGTGATGGCTGGAGGGATTGCCGAACTCACCGGTCAGGTACGGCCACGCAGCCTCCAACGCCTCCCGGCGTACCGGGGTTGTGGCAGCAGCGTCCAGGTAAATGGTCATGGGCCAGCGGTGACGTCCACATCGAGACCCAGATCCAGCGACCGCACCGAATGGGTCAGAGCGCCGATGCTGATGACATCGACGCCGGTGGCCGCGATCTGTGCCACGGTATCCATGCGCACGTTTCCGCTGGCTTCCACCACGGCCCGGCCGGCCACGATCTGCACCCCGGCGCGCAGCTGCTCGATGGTGAAGTTGTCCAGCATGATCACGTCCACCCCGCCCGCCAGCACCGGTTCGATCAGGTCGATCCGGTCAACCTCCACCTCCACGGATGTGGTGTGCGGAATCCGGTCGCGGATGCCGGCTATCGCATCGGTCAGGTCGATCCCCGACTCCAGCAGCACCGCCAGGTGGTTGTCCTTGACCATCACCGCATCCGACAGGCTGTACCTGTGGTTGTGACCGCCGCCGGCTCGCACCGCCGCCCGCTCGAACGCCCGCAGTCCGGGTGTGGTCTTGCGGGTATCGGCGATCCGCACGCCAGTGCCGGCGACCGCGTCCACATAGCCGGCGGTCGCCGTCGCAATCCCGCTCATCCGCTGGCTGAAGTTCAGGGCAATGCGCTCGGCCTGCAACACCCCGGCCGCGGGCCCGCGCACCGTCGCCAGCACCGTGCCCGTCTCGAACCGGTCACCGTCGCGGACCAGCAGGTCGACGTCGATATCGGCATCGGTCAGGCCGAACGCGGCCAGGAGCGGGTCGGACCCAGCGAAGACCCCGGCCTCTCGGCCCATCAGCTTGGCCGTGGCGATCGCGGTCGATGGCACCAGGGCAGCACAGGTGATATCGCCCCACGGAGCATCTTCGGCGAGCGCCTGAGCCACGGCGGCGGTGACGGTGGCGGCGTCCAGCACGCTCATGCCGAGACCATGGCGGCGTTGGCCGCCTCATCCGCTGAGTCCGGTGCGTCGAGGCGGAAGTGCGCACCGATCGATTCGGTGCGCGCCAACGCCGCGGTCGCGCACATGTGTGCCAGCAGCAGCAGGTTCAGATCCTCATATGAGCTGCGGTCGGTCGGATCGGCGGTGGCCAGGTCCCATGATCCCAAGGTGTCGAGTGCCTGCTGCAGTTGTTCGCCGGTGCGCATCAACCCGACGGCGTCCCACATCAGCTGCTGCAATGCGGCACGTGAGAACGGCCGGGTCGGACCGGTTTCGGCACCGGTGGCAGGCAGGTCCACGAAGGTGAACCCGGCGATGTGATCGTCCGCCGGCCAGTCCTCCAGGTCGTCCAGCACCTGGGCCGCGCGGTGGCCGAACACCGAACCTTCCAGCAGCGAATTGGAGGCGAGCCGGTTGGCGCCGTGCACCCCGGTGCGGGAGCATTCACCGATGGCGAACAGTCCCCGTACGCTGGTGCGCCCCCACAGATCGGTGGCGATGCCGCCCATCCAGTAGTGCGCGGCCGGGGTGATCGGAATCGGATCGGCGGCCCAGTCCAATCCGGCTTCCCGGACACCGGCATCGATGCTGGGGAAGCGGGTGGCTAGGAAGTCCGCGCCCATGGCGGTGGCATCCAGGACCACCGGGGTACCACCCTGTGCTGCCATCTGTATGGCGACGGCCCGTGCCACCACGTCGCGGGGGGCCAGTTCCTGGCCCGGTGTATCCGCCATGAAACGCTCGCCGTCGGCGTCCCGCAGGACCGCGCCCTCGCCGCGTACGGCTTCCGAGACCAGGAAATTGCCCGGCCGGGCCAATGTGGTGGGGTGGAACTGGTAGAACTCGACGTCGGCCAGCTTGGCGCCGATGCGGGCGGCGCAGGCTGCGCCATCACCGGTCGCGCCTAGCGGATTCGAGGTGTACGGATACAACTGGCCAGCGCCCCCGGTGCCCAACACCACGACGTCGGCAGTGAAGTGCCGGCGCCTGCCGTCGGCCAGTTCCACCTGGGCTCCGCTGACAGCTCCCGCCACGGTGGTGGTCAGTTCCAGCAGGAAGGCGTGTTCGTGGATGTCGATGTGCCGTTCGCGCAGCCGGGCCACCAATGCTGCCTCGATGACCGCCCCGGTGGCGTCACCACCGGCGTGCAGCACCCGGGGGTAGGAATGAGCCGCCTCCAGGCCATGGGCCAGTTCGCCGTTCTTGGTGTCGAAGGCGACCCCGAGGTCGATCATCTCCTTGATCCGGGTGGGGCCTTCGGCACACAGCACCCGGACCGCTTCGGCGTCGCAGAGGCCGGCACCGGCTGCCAATGTGTCGGCGATGTGGGACTCTACCGAATCCTCATCGAACACGGCCGCCGCGATGCCACCCTGGGCGAACCGGGTATTGGACTGACCCAGCCCGCCCTTGGTCACCACGGTGACCTGGTGGCCAAGGTCCGAAGCTTCCAAAGCCAGGGACAGTCCGGCGATGCCGGACCCGACGACGAGGACGGCAGCCATGTCAGTCTCCGATGGTGCGCGGCTTGGCTTCTAGCATGCGCTCCAGCGCGACCTTGGCGTGTGTCGCGACCTCGTCCGGCACATCGATCTGGTTCTCGACCCGGCCGGTGACCAGTTCTTCCAGCACCCACGCCAGGTATCCGGGGTGGATGCGGTACATGGTCGAGCACGGGCACACCACCGGGTCCAGGCAGAAGACCGTGTGCTGCGGGTTGTTGGCCGCCAGCCGCTGCACCAGGTTGATCTCGGTACCGATCGCGAACGTCGTCGGTTCGCTGGCTTCCTCGATGGCGTTGCGGATGTACGCGGTCGAGCCGGATTCGTCGGCGGCGTCCACCACCGGCATCGGGCACTCGGGGTGCACGATAACCCGCACCCCTGGGTGCTCAGCGCGCGCCTTCTCGATCTGGGCGACCGTGAACCGCTTGTGCACCGAGCAGAACCCGTGCCACAGCACGACCTTGGAGTCGATCAGCGCCTGCTCGTCGTTGCCTCCCAGGGGCTTGTTCGGGATCCAGGTCGGCATCTGTTCCAGCGTGATGCCCATGGCCTTGGCGGTGTTGCGGCCCAGGTGCTGGTCCGGGAAGAACAGCACCCTGCGGCCGCGTTCGAACGCCCACTCCAGCACGGTCTCGGCATTGGAGGAGGTGCACACGATGCCGCCGTTGCGGCCACAGAACGCCTTCAACGCAGCCGAGGAGTTCATGTAGGTCACCGGAATGATCGGGGCCAGGCCGTCGTCGTCCGATTCGTCGGCGTAGACCTCCATCAGCTGTTCCCAGCATTCGGTGACCTGGTCGATGTCGGCCATGTCGGCCATGGAGCAGCCTGCTGCCAGGTTAGGCAGGATCACCTGTTGTTGCGGCCCGGACAGGATGTCGGCGGTCTCGGCCATGAAGTGCACGCCGCAGAAGATGATGGTCTCGGCGTCGGGGTGCTTCTTCGTCGCCTGGGCAAGCTGGTAGGAATCGCCGGTGTAGTCGGCGTACTGGATCACCTCGTCGCGCTGGTAGAAGTGCCCGAGGATGACGACGCGGGTGCCCAATTCTGCGCGGGCAGCCCGGATCCAGGCATCCAGTTGTTCGGCGGAGGCATCGCGGTACTTCTGCGGCAGCTCGCCCTGGCGGGGTGAATCCGCGGGCAGGGAGTCGTGCTGGGACGCACCCGGGCCGTACCCCGCTGGGGTGTCGTAGTCCCACGGGCGTTCGGCCAGGTCGCTGTTGCAGGTGCTACCGGTGCTGGTGCCGGCTTCGATACTGCGGATCCGCAGATCCACGGAGGCTGTGGTGGTCATCGAAGGCTCCTTGCCATCGGGCCGCGATCGACGGGTTCGACCGCGGTGTCGTATCGGTACAACTGAGCCGGGCGGTGGGCCGCGCCGGTGTGCATGGTGCCGGTGGGTACGACTGCGCCGTCCCCGGTTACCTGGCGGCGGAAGTTCGCCGGATCCAGGCGCCGCTGCCGGATGATCTCGTGCACCTCGCGCAACTCTCGCAACGTGAAGGTCTCGCCCAGCAGAGCGTGCGCGATGTGGCTGTAGGAGACCTTGGTGCGGAGCCGCCAGAGTGCGTAGTCGACGATCAGGTTGTGATCGAAGGCCAGTTCCGGTAGGTCGTCGGCGGGTAGCCAGCACACGTTCTGTTGCGGGTGAGCCTGCATGACCTCATCGGCCCGGACCAACGCCCAGTACACGACGGAGACCACTCGCCGCCCGTCGGGGGAGCGGTCCGGATCGCCGAAGGTGTACATCTGCTCGAGGTAGGTCGGCTCCAGACCGGTTGTTGCGGCCAGCGTGCGCCGGGCGGCTTCCTCCAGGCTCTCCTCGCCAAGCGGCCCACCGGGCAATGCCCACAGCCCGTCATACGGTTTGCGCGTCCGATAGACCAGGGGGATGGACAGCGTCGGGGGATGTTCCGGTTGTGGCCGCAGCGCAAAGATCACCGTGGACACGGCGATCTCGGTCGTGGCGGTCAGCATCGGCACCCCTAAAGGTCAATTCAACCTGAACTAGTACCACGTACCTTAATGTCATCTTTACCTGAACACAAGGCCGCGCGCATTTCTTCGGCGCGGGCCTACGATGGGCAGCGTGTCCAGATCGCTGCGCCGTTCCCTCGCTGTTGTTGCCGTTGCCGGAGTGCTCGTCAGTGGCTGTGCTACCGGCTCGCCGGGGACCGCGGCTACCGTCGACGGTCACGCGATCAGCCAGGAGGAGGTGTCCACGGTACTTCTGGAGGTAGGTCCGTTCGTCCAGTACCTCGACCCGCGCGCCACCTCCTGGGACTCGACGCAGGCGTTGGTGGCGATGATCGTGGCGCCAGCTCTCAATGAGGCTGCGGCCGATGGCGGCGTCGGAGTGTCCGATGAAGATGCCGAACGGGTTCTGGCCGGGCTGGCCGAGCAGTTGGACGTGGAGGCTCCCGAGCTGAGCGAGTCATCCACCGAGGTGGTGCGCTATCACATCGCGGTCGCCACCATCGCCAACGCTGCCAATAGTGCTGAAATCGTCGACGATGCCAACGCGCGCGTGGAGGAACTCGACGTCACGTTGAGCCCGAGGTACGGAACCTGGGCCGACGACGCTACCCACTACCCGAACTTCCCGTGGATCCAGAGACCGCAGCAGTGACCCAACCCGGGGCCGCTCTGCTGGAAGCGGTCGCGGTGATGGATCGGTTGCGCTCGCCCGGTGGTTGCGCCTGGGATGCCGAGCAGACCCATGCCTCGCTCGCGCCCTACGCGATCGAAGAGGCGTACGAAGTGGCCCAGGCGGCGGAGGCGGACGACGCCGAGGCGCTGGCCGAGGAACTCGGGGATCTGCTGCTGCAGGTGCTGTTCCACGCGCGGGTGGCCGCCGAGGCCGAGGACGGCTTCGATATCGACGACGTCGCGCGCGTCCTGGTGGCCAAGCTCAAGCGTCGCCACCCGCATGTCTTCGACGTCGAGACGCGGCTCAGCCCCGACCAGGTCAGCCGTCAGTGGGATGACATTAAGGCCGGCGAGGGGCGCGACCATGTCCTGGACGGCATCCCGGTCGCGCTACCGGCGTTGGCACGGGCGCAGAAGGTGGTACGACGGTTACGTCAGGCAGAGCGGCCGCCCGCCCCGCCTTCGCCCGCCGATCCGGCCACCCCTGCCCAGCGCCTGGGTGAGGAACTGCTGATGCTGGTGCGTCGGGCGGACGAGGAGGGCGTCGACGCCGAAGCCGCGCTGCGCATGACGGTGCGCCGGGTCGAGGATCAAGCCCGCCCCCTCGCAGATCAAGCCCGCCCCCTCGCTGAGGTAGTACGCCCGTCGCGAGGTAGTACTGCCGGGCGTACTACCTCGACCTAGGCGTACTACCTCAGCGGGAGAGGGCTAGGCTTGGCTGCGGATTCACAGCTCCCAGCGCGGATCTACCGTCCGTCCGCGGATTCAGTCCCGGTCAGGACGGCCCACTCAGGACAAACCCCCCAGACTTGCACAGGCCTAACCAGGCATCGTTTGAAGGAGAAACATCTATGGCCACGATTGAGGCCGTTGGCGCCCGCGAAATTCTGGACTCGCGCGGCAATCCCACCGTTGAGGTCGAGATGGCGTTGGAGGATGGTTCCTTCGCTCGCGCCGCAGTACCCTCGGGCGCCTCCACCGGTGCGTTCGAAGCCGTGGAACGCCGCGACGGCGACAGCGCTCGCTACCTCGGCAAAGGCGTGAGTGAGGCGGTCGCTGCGGTGACCGAAGTGATCGCTCCGGAGATCCTGGGCTTGGACGCCGCCGACCAGCGGTACCTGGACAGCACGCTGATGGAGCTGGACGGCACGCCCAACAAGGGCAAGCTGGGCGCCAACGCGATCCTCGGCGTCTCGCTGGCGGCGGCACGCGCCAGCGCCGAGAGCGCTGACCTGTCGCTGTTCCGCTACATCGGTGGCCCGAACGCTCACGTGCTGCCGGTTCCGATGATGAATATCCTCAACGGTGGCAGCCATGCCGACTCCAACGTCGATATCCAGGAGTTCATGATCGCACCGATCGGTGCCGACACGTTCAAGGAGGCGCTGCGTTGGGGCGCGGAGGTATACCACAACCTCAAATCGGTGCTGAAGGCCCGCGGACTGGCGACCGGATTGGGCGATGAAGGTGGCTTTGCCCCCAACCTGGAATCGAACCGGGCCGCGCTGGACCTGATCCTGGAAGCCATCTCCAACGCCGGATTCACTCCGGGAACGGATATCGCGCTGGCATTGGATGTCGCCTCCACCGAGTTCTTCTCCGAGGGCGCGTACCAGTTCGAAGGCAAGGCCGCTAGCCCGCAGGAGATGATCTCCTACTACGCGCAGCTGGTCGCGGACTACCCGCTGGTGTCCATTGAGGACCCCCTGAGCGAGGACGAGTGGGACTCCTGGGCCGCGCTGGTCGACGTGGTGGGAGACAAGGTTCAGATCGTCGGCGACGACCTGTTCGTGACCAACCCGGAGCGGCTGGCCCGGGGGATCCAGATGAGCGCTGCGAACTCGCTGCTGGTCAAGGTGAACCAGATCGGGTCGCTCACCGAGACCCTCGATGCCGTCTCACTGGCGCAGCGCAACGGTTTCACCGCCATGGTCTCGCACCGTTCCGGCGAGACCGAGGACACCACCATCGCCGATCTGTCCGTCGCGGTCAACGCAGGCCAGATCAAGACCGGTGCTCCGGCTCGTGGTGAGCGGATCAACAAGTACAACCAACTGCTGCGGATCGAGGACGAACTCGACACCGCAGGCAGCTACGCCGGGGGTTCGGCGTTCCCGCGCTGGAACGCCTGAGACTCACATCCGGGGCACCGTCCGGCCGCTATCAGCAGCGCCGGACGGTGCCCCGCGCTCGTCCAGCAGCCCGGATCTGCGACACGCCGCAGGGGGCGTGGGTTGCCCGCACCGGCCCGGTGAGCGGCGAGGATAGGACCATGTCTGCCCGCCGCCCGAGCGCTCCCCGCGCGTCCTCGCGCCCAGCGCGCACGGCATCCTCGCGCCCAGCGCGCACGGCGTCCTCATCGCGCCGCCCCTCGACCCCGCGGGTGGCAGCGCGTGCTTCGTCCGGGTCGGTTGCTGGCGCCGGTGCCGGGCCCGATGAGCCCCGTCAGGTGACGGTGCGGGCTGTCATCCTGATCGTGGTCATCCTGGTTGCGTTCGTGGTGCTGGCGCCGACGTTGCGTGCGTACCTGGCTCAGCAACAGCAGCTGCGCGAACTGAACGACACCATTGCCGCTACTCAGCAGCGGACCGATGAACTGGCTGCCGCGGTGCAACGCTGGAACGACGACAGCTACGTGCAGGCGCAGGCCCGTGATCGCCTGGGATTCGTGATGCCGGGCGAGACCCCCTACCGCGTGATCGATCCGGAGACCGTCACCGGTGATGATTCGGCCTCGGATATCGATTCCGGGCTAGTGACGATGCCCCGGACCGGACCGTGGTACCTGACCGTGTGGGATTCGGTGCAGATCGCAGGGGAGGCGACCGACTGATGCAGCCCGCACCGGTCAGCCCAACCGACCTGCAGACTCTGGCCGAGCAGCTCGGACGCCCGCCGCGTGCGGTGGTGGGCATCGCCGCCCGGTGTGTGTGCGGTCGGCCCACCGTGGTGCGTACCGCCCCGCGGCTGGAGGACGGTACCCCGTTCCCGACGACGTTCTACCTCACCAGCCCGCCCGCGGTGGCCGCAGTCAGCACTATTGAGGCCAGCGGCGCCATGAAGCAGATGACGGCGCGGCTCTCGCAGGATGAGGAACTGGCAGCCGCGTATCGGGCTGCGCACGAAGACTACCTGCGCCGCCGGTACGAGTTGGGCGAGGTGGCGCAGATCGAGGGCATCAGCGCGGGCGGCATGCCCGATCGCGTCAAGTGCCTGCACGTGCTGGTGGCGCATAGCCTCGCCGTCGGGTCCGGAGTCAACCCGATCGGCGATGAGACATTGGCATTGATCGCGCCGACCTGGCGTCCCTCGCGCTGTACCTGCTGATCCGCCACGCGGACCGTGCCGGACTGGCCAGCCGGAGCCGCTGAACACGGCCGACCTGCCGGGTAGGGCAGTTTCTCCTGCTGTCACACCAGCAGATCCGATTCTGCCCGGAATGCGTTGACACCCGCGTTCGGATCGTCCTAAAGTATCGTCTATCGATAATCGATAGCGGGGAGTCACAGTGGACACTCCAGTCCTGGAGATGGTGGGAATCACCAAGACGTTCCCCGGCGTGAACGCGCTCTCCGGCGTCGACCTGACCGTGGCTGCCGGCGAGGTGCACTGCCTGCTGGGGCAAAACGGCGCCGGCAAGTCGACACTCATCAAGACCCTCGCCGGTGCCTATCTGCCCGATAGCGGCGACATCGTCATCGAGGGCGCGGTGCGCCGCTTCAGGAACCCCGCCGACGCCGCCAACTCGGGCGTGGCCACCATGTATCAGGAACTCGATCTGGTCGACTGGCTCACCGTCGCCGAGAACATCTTCCTCGGCCGGGAGCTATCCACCGCCGGCGTCTCTCGCCGGTCGGCAGCCAACCGGCAGGCCGCCGATCTGCTGGAACGACTCGGGCATGCTGATATCGGCGCAACCGAGTTCGTCGGGCGGCTCTCACCGGCGGGCAAGCAGATCGTCAGCATGGCCCGGGCTCTGTCCCGTGACGCGCGCATCATCGTGATGGATGAGCCGTCAGCGGTGCTATCGCAAGACGAGGTCGACAACCTGTTTCGCGTCATCCGTGACCTACGGGCCGATGGCGTCGCGGTGATCTACATCTCGCACCGACTCGAGGAAATCCGCGAGATCGGTGACCGGATCACGGTGCTGAAGGACGGCATGACCGTGGCGATGAATCTCGATGCCCGACAGACCAGCACCGACGAGATCGTGACCTTGATGTCCGGTCGGCAGGTCGACCGGCTGCAAGCGCGCACCCGGACCCATGTCCGCTCCGCCGAACCGGTGCTCGACGTGGTCGATCTCAGTCGCGGCCACGAGTTCGCCGATGTGAGCTTCCAGGTCCACGGCGGCGAGGTGGTCGGCCTGGCTGGCCTGGTCGGCTCCGGCCGCTCCGAGATCCTGGAGACCATTTATGGTGCCCGCAAGGCCGACGGCGGATTGGTGGCCGTCAACGGCAAGCGACTGCGGTCCGGTATCCGGGCAGCGATCCAGGCCGGTATTGGGCTGGCACCCGAGGAACGAAAGAGCCAAGCGCTCGTCCTACGCGAGCCGACCGCCCGGAACATGCTGCTGGCCTCGTTGCGCCAGATATCGGCGCTGGGGTGGCTGCGCCGCGATCGTGAGCAGGAGATCGGGCGAAGCTATGTCGACCGCATGGATGTGCGGCCCCCGGACCCGCGCGCAGCCGCCCGCAACCTCTCGGGCGGCAATCAGCAGAAGGTCGTGCTGGCCCGATGGCTCATTCATGGCTGCAGTGTCCTGCTGCTCGATGAGCCCACGCGGGGAGTCGACGTGGCCGCGCGGGCGGAGATCTACCGAATGATCGATGAACTCGCCGAGCAGGGCATCGCGATCGTCGTGGTCTCCAGCGAACTGGACGAAGTCATCAAGCTGTCCGACCGGGTGCTGGTCGTTCGTGAGGGCCGGGTGATCGACGAACGGCAAGCCTTGGAGATCACCGAAGAAGAGGTCCTGGACATGGTCATGGAGGGAGGCGCCACTATGGAACGCGACGAGGTCACAACATGAGCAGCGACGCCGATATCTCGGCTAGCGATGCGGTGAGCACGCCGGCGCCGCCACCGTCCGCGCCCCGGTCCGGCCGGGTGCGCCAGATCGTCAGCGAACTACGCAACCTCGGCCTGGTGCTGGTGTTGATAGTGCTGTTCGTCATCGGTGCCATCACCAGTCCGGAGTTCCTCACCTGGGGCAATATCGTCACCATCCTGACCCTCGCCAGCGTCATCGGTGTGGTCAGTATCGGGGCGACCTTCGTCATCACCGGTGGCGGCATCGATCTATCGGTGGGTTCGGTCCTTGGGTTGGCAACGGTCTGGGCGACCACCAATGTCACGCAGTCCTTCGGCCCATGGATGATGGTCGGCAGCGCCATCCTGGTAGGCCTCGCCTGCGGGGTGATCAACGGCATCCTGATCGCATACGGCGACCTGGTGCCGTTCATCGTCACCCTCGCGATGCTGGTCGGGGCACAGGGGCTGGGTGAACTGATCTCCAACCGGCAGTCGCAACTGCTGACCCAGCCGGCACTGGCTGATCTGATGTTCTCCCGCCCCTTGGGCCTGCCGTTCATCGTCTACGTGTTCGTCATCGTCGCGGTCCTCGGCTGGCTGGTACTCAACCGGACGACCTTCGGCGCCCGGACCACGGCGGTCGGTGGCAACCGGGAAGCCGCCAGGCTGGCCGGGGTCAACGTCAAGCAGCACACGCTGGCGCTGTACATGGTCTCCGGACTCTGCGTGGGAATCGCCGCGATCATGACCGTCGCGCAGGCCAATACCGGCGCCAGCACCCTGGGCACGCTGTACGAACTGGATGCGATCGCGGCGGTGATCGTCGGTGGCACATTGCTCAGCGGTGGCCGCGGCACCATCGTCGGCACCGTCCTGGGTGTGCTGATCTTCACCACCATCACCGACCTGTTCATCCTGAATGGTCTCGACTCCCCGATCCAGAAGCTCGCCAAGGGCGCGATCATCATCGGCGCGGTGCTGTTGCAACGCCGAACACAGGGGGCCAATGACACGTGACCGACTCGGGTCGCTGCCATGCGACTCAAGCCCGCGCCGGGAACGAAGGCGCGTCATTCACCACTACAGGACAAGCGATAGAGAGGCCAATCATGGATGAGACCCCCACCACCGGCGTTCTTGGGCGGCGCAAACTGCTGATGGGCGCTGGTGCCCTCGGCGGCGGGATGCTGCTGGCTGGATGCGTCAACAGCAGCGAACCCGCCAGTTCGACCACCACCGGCGGTGCGGTCAGCCAGTCGGAGGAATCGGCTCCCGGACCTGACGTCACCATCGGCTTCTCCGCCCCGGCCGCCGACCACGGGTTCATCGCCGCGATCACCACCGACGCACAAGCGCAGGCGGATGCCTACGAGGACGTGACCCTGGAGGCGACCGAGGGTACGAACGACGTCGCCGTCCAGATTGCGGCTGTGCAGAGCATGATCAACAAGGGCGTCGACGCCATCGTGATACTCCCGTTCGACGGCAATGCCCTCACCGAGGTTTCGGTGCAGGCGATGAACGCCGGTATCCCGGTGATCAACCTCGACCGGATCATGGCCACCCCGCTGGCGTATCGCAGCTGGGTGGGCGGGGACAACTACGGCTGTGGCGTCAGCGCCGGAATCTACATCGGTGAGCGACTCAAGGATGCTACCGACCCGGTGATCCTGGAGATCCAAGGATTGGCCAATCTGGAGTTGACCCAGCAGCGCAGCGAAGGGTTCAAGGCCAGCCTGGCCAACTATGGGCTCACCGTCACCGACACCCAGGCGGGAGACTTCACCGCGGCAACCGGGCAGCAGGTCGCCGCTCAGATGCTGCAAGCCCACCCGAAGGTCGACGCCATCTGGAACCAGGATGACGACCAGGGCATCGGCGTCGAAGCAGCGATCCAGCAGGCTGGGCGCGACGAGTTCTTCATGGTCGGCACCGCCGGATCCAAGCATGTCATGGACGTCATCAAGTCCGGTGAGGGACCGATCGAGGCAACCGTGCTGTACAGCCCGATCATGGCCGCCTCGGCGATCTCCCTGGCTCGCTTGGTCGCGCAGGGCAAAGGAATGGCGGAGATGGCGGAGAAGGACGTGCCGGCCTCGGTGACCACCTACTCGGCCATCGTCACCGCCGACAACGTTGACCAGTACCTGGACATCGGTTTCGAGTAGGCCCTCACCCTCATCTAGCCAAAGGGATCAGCAATGACAGACAGTTTCGGGAACATCATCGGTGGCGTGCGTGCCCCCGCCGCGAGTGGAGAGGTGTTCGAGAGCCGCAATCCGGCCAACCCCAGCGAGGTCGTCGGCGTCTTCGCCCGCAGCGGCCCGGCGGACGGTGCCGCTGCGGTCCAGGCCGCGCATGCCGCGGCAGCGGACTGGGCTGCGACGCCGGCGCCGACCCGGGCGCAGATACTCGAGCGCGCCGTCGCCATCCTCAATGAGCGCACCACCGAGCTCGGCACCGCCATCACCAACGAGATGGGCAAGTTGCTCGACGAAGCGATCGGGTACGACGTCGGTGGTGCGGCCAAGCAGGGCAACTACATGATCGGCGAGGCCCGGCGCATGTTCGGTATGACGGTGCCCTCAGAGATGACCGACAAGTTCGCCTGCACCATTCGCGAGCCGATCGGCGTGGTGTCGGTGATAACGCCGTGGAACCTGCCCATGCTCACCCCGGCGGCCAAGATCTTCGCCGCGCTGGTCTGCGGCAACACGGTTGTGTTCAAGCCTTCTGAGGAGACGGCGTGGTCGGGCTACCTGTTGTACGAGGTGTTCGAGGAAGCAGGATTGCCAGCCGGAGTGCTCAACCTGGTCACCGGCTACGGAGCCGAGGTCGGCGACGTTCTGCTGACCGCGCCCGAGGTCGCCATGGTCTCATTTACTGGCTCGACCGCGACCGGCCGCCACATCGGCGGTGCCGCCGGAGCGCTGACGAAGAAGCTCAGCCTGGAAATGGGTGGCAAGAACGCGATCGTGGTCATGGATGACGCCGATCTCTCGCTCGCGGTGGAGGGTGCGCTGTGGGGTGGATTCGGCACCTCGGGCCAGCGGTGCACCGCTTCCAGCCGGCTCATCCTGCACGAGAAGATCCATGACGAGTTCGTCGAGGCCTACCTGGCTGCGATGCAGGGGCTCCGGGTGGGCAATCCGCTCGACCCCGCTACTCAGCTGGGCCCGTTGGTCAACCAGAAGGCGATCGACAAGGTGCACCGCTACACCCAGATCGGCGTCGACGAGGGGGCGAAGCTGCTCACCGGCGGCAACAAGCTCGATCTCGACGGCGGCTACTACTACGCTCCGACGCTGTTCACGGATGTGGAACCGACGATGCGGATCGCCCAGGAGGAGATTTTCGGGCCGACGGTGGCGGTGATGCGCGCCAGCAACTTCAACGAGGCCATCGAGCTCGCCAACGGTACGGACTTCGGCCTGTCGCTGTCGATATACACCCAACGAATCGACCAGGGGTTCAAGGCTGCCCGGAGCTTCAAGTCCGGTCTGGCCTACGTCAACGCACCGACGATCGGTTCGGAGATGCACCTGCCGTTCGGTGGAGCCAAGGCGACCGGCAACGGTACCCGGGAGTACTCCCAGTCGGCGATTGAGGACTACACCGAGGTGAAGACGCTCTTCATCGACTACGGCGGTGCCATGCGGCGAAGCGGCATCGACGACTAACGGACCATGAGCGGAGAACAGACCATGACCAGCAACACCAGCACCTTCACCGGCACGGCCGCCGTCGTGCGCTCGTCCGGTGGCCCCTTCGAGACCGAAGACGTCAGCTTCGACGAGCCACGCAGTGACGAGATCATCGTGCGCATCGTCGCCTCCGGCATGTGCCACACCGACCTGATGGTCCGGGATGACCGCCCGGAGGTCCTGCCCGCGATACTCGGCCACGAAGGTGCTGGTGTTGTCGAGGCCGTCGGGGCGGGCATCACCGATCTCGCACCGGGGGACCAGGTGCTGATGAGCTATCCCAGCTGCGGGCTGTGCCGGCACTGCAATGCTGGCCGGTGGGCCTACTGCGACCACATCAGCGCGCTGAAGTTCGCGTGCAGTCGGCTCGATGGTTCCACCTCCGCTCAGGACAGCGCCGGCAATGGCCTGCACAACCACTTCTTCGGCCAGTCATCCTTCGGCAGCCTGGCGGTGACCAACCGGCGCAATGTGGTCAAGGTCGATGTGGGCGACCAGCTCGCCATGCTTGCGCCGCTGGGCTGCGGTGTCCAGACCGGCGCCGGCGCGATCATCAATTCGCTCGCGGTACCTGCCGGGGCGAGCGTGGCTGTCTTCGGCGCCGGTGCGGTCGGGTTGAGCGCGATTATGGCCGCGAAACTCGTCGGAGCCACCACGATCGTCGCCGTCGACACCGTTGATTCCCGGCTGGAACTGGCCCGGGAGCTCGGGGCAACCCACACCCACAACGCGCAGCAGGGTGGCTCGGTGGAGGCCGTCCGCGAGGTCAGTGCTGGGCGCGGCGTGGAGTATGCCCTGGAAGCCACTGGGCACCCGGCGGTATTCACCGATGCGGTGCACAGCCTCGGCCAGCTCGGCACGCTCGGGTTCGTGGGCGCCGCTCCCCGTGGCGCCCTGGGTGAGCTGAACCTGCTGGAGTCCATGATGAGCGGGCGCCGGATCATGGGCGTGCTGCAGGGCGACAGCGTGCCGCCGGTGTTCATCCCGCGGTTGATCGACCTGTACCAGCGCGGCCTGCTACCGATCGACAGGCTGATCACTACCTACCCATTCGCAGACATCAATACTGCCGCGCACCACTGCGAGACGGGCCAGACCATCAAACCGGTGCTGGTCCGCTAGTCGTGACGTGGCAGGCTGCAGCTTTGCGACATTTCGCCAATGTGCCGCGATGGTGGGATTGGCAGCATGATCTCGATACGGTTCCCTAACCAGGCGGGTTGCCGACGTTTCTGGCCCGTGCGATACACCGGCTCCCGACCGATGATAGGAAACCAACCGTGACGAGCAACATGCCCACCGGACCGCGGTGGGGTATCAAACCGACACTGTCGGCCAGCATCCGCGATGGTCTGGTGGAGTTGATCGTCAGTGGTGAGCTGCGCAGCGGTGAGCGCCTGGTCGAGACCAAGATCGCAGCCGATTTCGGTACCAGCCAGGCCCCGGTGCGTGAAGCACTGCGGGAGCTGGAGAGCCTCGGCCTGGTCGACAGCCGCCCACGCCGGGGCCGCCGCGTGCTCCCGTTCGTGGAGCAGACGCTGCGTGAAGCCTACGTGGTGCGCGCGGCGCTGGAGGAGGGCGCGACCCGGATAGCGCTGTCGACCGCCCGGATGCCGTTCGATGAGCTGGGCCAGGACGTCGCGGACATGGAGCGCAGCGCCAGGGCCGATGACCGCCATGCCATGGGTTTGGCCAGCAGCAACTTTCACCGGCATGTGGTGCTCGCCAGCAACAACTTCCTGCTGGAGCGTGCCTGGGAGGGCCTGCAGATCGAGGCCCGCACGGCGATCGCGTTGCGGGTGCTGGGACCCAACCTCGACGATGTGGTTGCCGAGCATGCCGAACTGCTGGCGGTGATGCGCGCCGAGGACATCGAAGAGGCGTGCCGGCATGCCCGTGAGCATCAATGGAACTACGCGCAGCTTCCGTTTGACGTCGACCACGATGACGCCGAGCCGGTCGACTCCTGAGCTGAGGTCGGGGCGCGGGCCTAGCTCGCATACCAGCTGCGGTGCGGGCCGCTGAGCAGGTCATCGGCGGCGGCCGGCCCCCAACTACCGCTGTCGTAGGTGTGCATCGGAACCCGGTTCATCGCGAACGCCTCGATCACCGGATCGACGATCCGCCAGCTCTGGTCGATCGCGGCAGCATCGGCGAACAGCGTGTGATCACCGACGGCGGCGTCGGTGAACAACCGTAGATAGGGGTCGCTGGGGGCGGCGTCCCCGCGGTCGAACACCATCGCCTGGGACTGCGTGGCGAACGCTCGCCCAGGCTGACTGGCAGCGAATCCGAGCCGGATCTGTTCCAGTGGCTCCAGTCCGATGACCAGCCGGTTCGGCTCCCGGTGGCGTGCAGTGGGTGGCAGCAGTGAGGTGCCGACGGCGGGGCGGAACTGCACCACCACCTCGGCGCGTCGCTGGCTGAGCTTCTTGCCGGTGCGCAGGAAGCAGGGCACACCCGCCCAGCGCGGGTGGTCCACCTCCAGCCGGATCGCCGCATAGGTCTCCACCGGACTGGGGGTGTAGCAGCCGCGCACCATGGTGGCGGCGTCCGGGCGGTTCGGGGCCAGCCGCACGGTGGTCAGCAACTCGGTGACCTGATGGTGAACCTGCGCCGCAGTCAGCGCCTCCGGCAGGTCCATCAGGGTCAGCGCAAGCATCTGCAGCGCATGGTTCTGCAGCACATCGCGCACCGCTCCGGCCGTGTCGTAGTACTCGGTGCGGTGTTCGATACCTGCGGTCTCGGCGAGGGTGATCTGGACGTGGTCGATGAAATCCCGGTTCCACGAGGGCTCCAGGATGGTGGTGCCCAGCCGTAGGGACAGGAGATTCCACAGGGCGTCCTTGCCCAGGTAGTGGTCGATCCGGAGCACCTGCTCGGGTGCGAAGCTGGTGCTGAGTACCCGTTCCAGCTCCGCCGAGCTCGCGCGGCTATGTCCCAGCGGCTTCTCGATCAGCACCCGGGCACCGCCTGCCCCACGTGCGGCCAGCCCCGCAGAGCTGGTGCCCTGGCTGATCGGGCCGAAAGCCGACGGCGGGACGGCCAGGATGAACAGCAGCGCTCGCTCGCCCGCCGGATCGAGGCGGGTGATCAGGTCGGCCAGTTCGGCAAAGGTGTCGTGGTCCTGATAAGAACCACCGACGTAGTGCACCTGTGCCGGTGCGTTCGCCAGGCCGTCCACATCGGCGATGTGCGTTTGCTGGAAGGCCGCATCGGTCATCGGGCGGCGGCCCACGCCGACCACATCGATCTCGGACGATGCGGCGGCGATGCGTCCCAGTGCCGGCAGGATCTTGCGCCGGGCGAGGTCACCGGTAGCGCCGAACACCACCACGATGGCGCGGCGAACCGCCGCCTGACCCAGTTGCGGATCGTAGCCGGGCCAGGCCTGGTCGGCTCCGGTCGGTGACGGCGCGGTGGGAGCGATCGATTCGTTGGCCATACGTCAGGTCCTTCCATCGGTCGATCTGACCGGGCCGGGCCCTAGCTGGACGGAGCCGGCATCGGCTAGACTGGGGAAAGCGAAAGCGCTTTCAAAATCTACCAACACGATAGGGGGGTACTCTCAGCCACGTCAAGTGTTCGGGGGCGTGGTGAGGGAGAATTCGACAATGACTGAGCGAGCGGGCCAACCGCGGCTCCAGGATGTCGCAACACTCGCCGGAGTCTCGTTGGCGACTGCCTCGCGCATTCTGGGCGACCCGGGTTACAAGGGCCGCGCGGGTGCGCGGGAACGCGTGCAGGACGCGGTACAAGAACTCGGGTATCGGCCCAATCCCCACGCGCGGGCGTTGGCCTCGGCCATGGGTAGCAGCGTCGGCCTGGTGGTCCACGACGTGCGGGATGCCTATTTCGGGATGGTTAGCAGCGGCGTCATCGCCGTCGCCGACCGGCATGACCTGGTGGTCTCGATGGTGACCACTCACCGCGACGCCAGTCGGGAACTGGAGTACGTGCGCCGGTTGATCGCCCAACGGGTTCGCGCCCTGATCCTGGCCGGGAGCTCGTTCCGCGACAAGTCCCACAACGATGCGATGCAGGCCGAATTGGAGGCCTACCAGGATCGCGGCGGATCGGTGGTCTCGGTCACCGGAGGCCGGTCGGTCGGGCATGTGGTCGACGTCGACAACGACGGTGACATGCGCGGGTTGGTCCATGCACTGGTTGAGCTGGGCCACCGGGATTTCGGTGTCTTGTGCGGACCGCTGAAGCTGAATGCGATCCGCGAGCGGCTGGCCGGTATCCGGCTCGGATGTAAGGACGCCGGTATCGCGCTGGATCGGGACAGCATCGTCTACAACGATCTGTCCCGCGAGGGCGGGCAGGCCGGAGCGGCGACGTTGCTCAGCCGGCCGCACCCGCCGACCTGCCTGATCGGGGTGGCCGACGTCGTGGCGGTCGGAGCGATGTCCTGGGCCCGCGAGAACGGGATCTCGGTACCCGGTGACGTGTCGGTTGCCGGGTACGGTGGTATCGCGGCGGCCCGCGATACGGTCCCGGCCCTGACGACGGTGGAACTGCCGCTGGAGCGCATTGGCGAGACTGCGATGGAGTTCGCCTTGCGGCCACCCAATCCCCGCCACCTGGTGGAGATCCAAGGGGAATTGGTGGTCAGGGAGAGCGTGGCCGCAATCGGCTAACTGGTCTGCTGCTAGCTGCTGGCGCTACCCAGGACGTGCGTGGCATAGCGCGCCGCGATGGTCGCCACGACATCGTCGGGATCGGATTCCCACACCGCTTCGTTGAAGATCTCGACTTCGATGGGACCCTGGTAACCGGTCCGGTGCACGGAACTGGTCATCGCCGGGATATCGATGGCGCCATCGCCGGGGATGCCACGCCCGAACGTCGGGTGCGGCTGCGGCACCAGCCAATCGCACACCTGATAGGAGATGATCCGTCCCTGCGCCCGGTCGATCGCGGCATGGAGCCGGGGATCCCACCAGACGTTGTAGGAATCGACCGCTATGCCGACGGCCTCGGCGGGCAATTGCTCGGCCATGTCCACGGCCTGGTCCAGGGTGACCACCACCGAGCGTTCGGCGCACATGGACGGGTGGAGCGGTTCGATCGCCAGCTTGACCCCGGCTGCTTGCGCGTAGGGCACGAGCTCGGCGATGCCATCGACGACCGCTTTGCGGGAGTCCGGCAGGTCGTGGCTGGGGCGGACACCCCCGGCCACCAGGTACAGCACATCGGCGCCGATGGCGGCAGTCAGATCCACCGCCTTCTTGTTGGCGTCGTGGTCGAGTCCGCCGCCATCGGGGTTGACGCCGGTGAAGAAGCCCGCCCGGCATACCGAGGAGACTCCGATACCGGTCTCGCGCAGCAGCGTGGCCGCTCGCTGCACGCCGTACTCCTCGACCGAGCCGACCCAGGCGCCGATCCAGCGCAGGCCGTGTCGTTGCAGGCCCGCGATGACCTCCTCGAAGCTCCAGGAGCGGACCGTGATCTGATTGATCGACAACGAGTCGGCCGGCGAGGGTGAGGTCACAGCGTCAGCTCCGGTACGTCGATCCAGCGGCGCTCCTCCCATGACTGCAGCGCGAGTTCGGCCAGCTGAACGCCCTTGGCACCCTCCAGCAGATCCCAGGTCCACGGTGCGTCCTCACAGATGTGGCGCAGGAACATCTCCCACTGGATCCGGAACGCGTTGGTGAACTCGTCGTTGTCGGGCACGTCCAGCCAGCCCGCGCGGAAGTCGATCGGGTTGGGGATGTCGGGGTTCCACACCGGCATCGGGGTATTCGCCCGGGCCTGTGCCTTGCAGTCGCGCAGCCCGGCGATGGCGCTGCCGTGAGTGCCGTCGAGCTGCCATTCGCCGATCTCGTCCCGGTACGGCCGGGTGGTCCAGGACGTGGTGAACTGGGCGACGACCCCGTTCTCCAGCTCGAACAGGCCGTATGCGGCATCCTCGGCGGTCGCGGTGTAGGGCTTGCCTTCCTCATCCCACCGGTTGGGGACGTGGATGGCGCCGTGGCACATGACCGACTTGATGGGGGAGACGGTGTTGTCGATGAGGTAGCGCCAGTGCGGGTACATGTCCAGGATCAGGCCACCGCCGTCTTCGCGACGGTAGTTCCACGACGGCCGGTTCAGGTGCTGCCAATCGCCCTCGAACACCCAGTAGCCGAAGTTGAGCCGGAAGCTGAGCAGGTCGCCGAAGAATCCACCGTCGATGAGCCGCTTGAGCTTGCGGATGCCGGGCAGGAACAGCTTGTCCTGGACCACTCCGTTCTTGACGCCCGCGGCCTGGGCCAGGCGGGCCAGGTCCAGGGCCTCTTCGGTGGTGATCGCGGTTGGCTTCTCGCAGAAGATGTGCTTGCCGGCGGCAATGGCCTTGCGGATGGCTGCGGCGCGCCGGTCGGTGGTCTGGGCGTCGAAATAGATGGTGTCATCCGGGTTGGCCAGCGCCTGGTCCAGGTCGGTGGTCCACCGCTCCACGTTGTAGCGCTTGGCCAGTTCCTCCAGCTTCGCCGGGTTGCGCCCGACCAGGATCGGATCGACCACTATTCGTCGCCCGTCGGCCAGCTCGATTCCGCCGGCGTCACGAATCGCGACGATCGAGCGGTCCAGGTGCTGCCGTGTGCCCATGCGTCCAGTGACGCCGTTCATGATGATGCCGATGCGGATCTGCTCCATGGTTCCCTCCGTAGAATCGTAAGCGCTTTCATATCGCTATCGGAGCCGCTCTGTCAAGGTGCCGCCGTTGCCGAACCGTGTCCCCGCCGGTCCGGGCGGCGCGGATACAACTGCGGAAGAGCGAGGAGACAGCGGGGGTTCTGACTGGCTCCAGCACTCCTGTCGCAGAAGCCGCGCCGATCGGCGTTCCGGTGCCGCAACGGTCTTGATGTGGTGCGAGTTGTGTGAGAAACTACGCTCAGAATTGGAAGCGCTTACGAAATGAGGTTCGCGAATGAGTGACAATGAGGGTCGGGCGTTGACAGGGCGGGTCATCGTCGTCACCGGTGGGGGCCGGGGCATGGGCCGTTCCACGGTGCTGGCGGCGGCGCGTGCCGGCGCGGACGTCGCGTTCTCCTATCACGAGAGTGAGCCGGCGGCGCGGGCGCTGGTCCAGGAGGTGCAGGCCCTGGGCACGCGGGTCCAGGCCTACCCGTGCGACCTGCGGGACACCGGTCAGGTGCGGCGCTTCATCGCTGCCGTGGAGTCGGACTTCGGCCGCATCGACGGCCTGGTCAACAACGCCGGGATCATGCCGGAGTCGGCATTCCTGGAGATCACCCAGACCGAATGGGACGAGGTGATCGCGACCGATCTGACGGGGGCCTTCGTGGCCACCCAGGCCGCCCTGCCTGGCATGCTCGCCAATGGTGGCGGAAACATCGTGTTCGTATCCTCCCGGCTGGCGCTGGTCGGGTTGCCCGGAGTGGCCCACTACACCGCCGCCAAGGCCGGCCTGATCGCGCTGGCCAAATCGATCTCCCGAGAATTCGGGCAGCAGGGCATCCGCGCCAATACCGTTGCTCCCGGGGTAACCAATACCGATATGGGGCGCACCGTGATGGAGGGGGAGGTCGGTCGCAAACGGATGGCCGAACTGCCGCTGGGGCGTTTCGGCGAACCGGAAGAGGTCGCGCAGACCATTCTGTTCCTCCTGTCGGACGCCTCCTCACTCCTGATAGGGCAGACGCTGCACCCCAATGCGGGCGGATTGATGCCATGAGCCCGGTCGTCGGTAGCGTCCAGGACGCCGTAGCCTCACTGCATAGCGGCGATGCACTGTGGATCGGTGGGTCCGGTGCCGGGCACGGCGTGCCGCAGGCATTCATCGATGAACTGGCGCGCCATTTCACCAGGAACGCAACCCCCCGGGACCTGACCACCGTCCGGGTGGTGGGCATAGGCGACTTCGCGGATGTCGGATTCTCGCAACTAGCACTGCCGGGCCTGGCCAAGCGCACCATCGGCAGCAATATCGGCAACGAGCCGGCCCTGGGAGCGCTGGTACGCGCCGGGGAACTCGAGGCCTATTCGTTCCCGCAAGGAGTGCTCGCTGCCATGTGCCGCGACCTCGCGGCCGGGCGTCCCGGCCACATCACCCACGTCGGCCTGGGTACCTACGTCGACCCCCGCCAGACCGGGGGCAAGCAGAACTCGGTGACCACCCAGGACCTCGTCGAGGTGGTGCAGCTGGCCGGCCAGGAGTGGCTGTTCTACCACGCACTGCCCATTGATGTGGCGGTCATCCGGGCCACCACCGCCGACCAGGACGGCAACCTGACCTTCGAGCACGAACCCATCCTGGGCGACAGCCTGGCGTTGGCGATGGCTGCCCACAACAACGGCGGACGGGTCATCGCCCAGGTGGAGCGCATGTCCGAGCGTGGATCGCTACGCCCTGCGGATGTCCGAATTCCCGGGGCTCTGGTGGACCAGATCTACATCGATGCGTCGGCGCGCCAGACCTATGCCACCGCCTTCTCGCCCTACTACGCCGGGCAATTGCGGATGCCCACCGACCAAGCGGCCCCGACGCCGCTGGACGTGCGCAAGGTGATCGCCCGACGCTCGTTCATGGAGTTCCGGCCCGGTGACATCTGCAACCTGGGATTCGGCATCTCGCAGCAGATCGGTTCGGTGGCCGCCGAGGAACAGGTGGCGCAGGAGCTGACCTTGACCGTCGAGCAAGGGATCTTCGGAGGCGTGCCGGCCTTCGGGGGTGACGGTGGTGCCGGCATCAACTACCAGGCCAGGCTGGAGCAGCCGTCGATGTTCGACTTCTACGACGGCGGTGGCCTGGACATCGCCAGCCTGTCGTTCGCTCAGCTGGACAGCGCGGGCAATGTGAACGTGCATGCCTTCGACGAGCGTCCACGTGGTCCGGGCGGATTCATCAACATCAGCACCAAGACCAGCCGGCTGTGTTTCGTCGGCACGTTCACCGCAGGCGGGCTGCGGGTCAGCTTCACCGATGGGGTGGTGTCGATCGATCGCGAGGGTGGCCATCGCAAGTTCGTTCCGAACGTGGCGCAGATCAGCTTCAGCGGCAACCGGGCACAGCAGACCGGGCAGAGTGTCACCTACATCACCGAGCGGGCCGTCTTCCGGCTCATCGATGGTTCCATGCACCTGATCGAAGTGGCCCCGGGTATCGATGTCGAGCGCGATGTCCTGGCGCACATGGACTTCGAACCGGTGGTCAGCGACTCGCTGAAGCTGATGGACTCGCGCTTGTTCCACGATTCGCCGATGGGATTGCAAGCCGACTGGAAGGACTTGGCATGAGCGAGGCGTTGGTTCGCCTGGTGCCGGGGGAGTGCACCGAGATCATTCTCGATAATCCGCCGATGAACGTGGTCAGCCATGAATTGACCGTGCAACTGCGCCAGGTGTTGCACCAGGTTGGTTCCGACGACAGTGTCCGAGCGGTCATCGTTCACGGAGCCGGCGGCAAGGCCTTCTGTGCTGGTTCGGATATCGCCGAGTTCGAAGCCCTGCGGGGGCGGGTGGCCGAGGACAAGCTTCTGCTGGAGAAGCTGGTGTACCGGCAGCTGGCGGAGCTTGAGGTACCCACGATCGCCGCAATCGAAGGTCACGTGCTCGGTGGCGGCCTGGAACTGGCGCTGTGCTGCGACTTCCGTATCGTCTCGGCGCGGTCCAAGCTCGGCATGCCGGAGCTGAAGCTCGCGGTCATGCCCGGTAGCGGGGGTACCCAGCGGCTGCCCCGCGTGGTCGGGGTGGCCAAGGCCAAGGAGCTGATCCTGATTGGCGAACCGATCACCGCGCAGCGCGCCTACGAGATCGGGCTGGTCACCAAGGTCGTCGACAACGGAACCGCCGTCGAGCAGGCCCGCGCGCTGGCGGCAACGCTCGCCTCGCGCGGACCGATCGCGATGAAGGCCAGCAAGCGGGTCCTGGAAGCCTACGGGAACGTGAGTATCGAGGAAGGGTTCGCCCTGGAGCTCGATGCCTCCGAAGAGGTCTTCCGCAGTGAAGACATGCTCGAAGGCGCCCGGGCGTTCCTGCAGAAGCGGGACCCGGTCTTCCGCGGCGAGTAGTGGCCCACTACCGCCTTCATATCGAGATAGGAGACAAGCCGTGCGTACCGTTGCCCTGTTCGGAATGCCCCTCAAACGCCAGCACTCGGTGATCATGCACAACGCCGCGTTCGCCTCGGCTGACATCGATGCGCGCTACGAGCTGCGGGAAGTCACCGAACCGGAGCTGGTCGAGCAGGTGCAGCAGGCGCGGCGGGAGAACTGGATGGGATTCCAGATCACCGCCCCGCACAAGCAGGTGGTGATGCAGTTGCTGGATGTCGTCGAACCCGCTGCCGAGGCCATCGGGGCGGTCAACAGCGTGGAGAATCGCGACGGCCAGCTCATTGGATTCAACACCGACGTGCTGGGGTTCATGGCCGGGCTGGCGGGCGTGACGGATCCCGATCTGAGCGGGAAGAGCGTCGTGCTGGCGGGTTCCGGAGGCGTCGCGCATGCCGCCGCCCATGGTCTGGCTTCGGCTGGTGCCGAGCGTATCGCCGTGCTCGATCTGGACCTGGAATCCCCCCAGCGGTTGACGCAGCGGTTCGCGGGCATGACGGCGTGGGAGCCATTGCGCCTGGACGATCCCGCCGCCGCCGAACGCTTGCGTGACGCCGACGTGTTCGTCAACGCCACATCGGTGGGGATGCTGACTCCCGGCCCGGTCATCGATGTGAACCTGCTCTCCGAAGGCACGGCAGTCTTCGATGTGGTCTACATCCCGGCTCAGACCGAGCTGGTTCGGCAGGCCCGTGCCCGGGGACTGGCGGCGGCCAATGGTGACGCCATGCTGGTTGAGCAGGCCGCGACCGCCTGGACCCGCTGGACCGGCGTGCCGGCTCCGGTGGATGTGATGCGCCAGGCCGTGGCGCCGTTGCTGGACGATCCGGACCTGCAGCCTTAGTCCGCCAGTTGCGGGCGGGGCTCGGGCGACCCTTCCGGTGCTCGCTTGAGCCGCCATATCCAGTAGGCATCGATCACCACGATCGCGAAGTTCATCGCGACGAACGGCCAGATCCCGAAGATGGCGTTGTAAGTGGTGGCTATGCCTGAGCCGATGAGGTTCCACAACCGGAACTTCAACTGATTGGCGAGCAGCAGCGAGAGCACGACCAGCACTGAACCGGTCCATCCGAATACCTCTACCAGCACCATCGCTACCACTTCTTGTTAGATGTCCAACAACTATTGACCTTGGTTGATGCCGGCTCTAGAGTCAAGTCGCGTTGTAGGACGACCAACAGCAGCGGAGGTGGCTGTGCGAACCATCGATTGGGTCGATGATCACATCGAACTCATCGACCAAACCAAGCTCCCGGGCACACTGGAGATCCTGAAGATCTCGCAGTTGCCGGATCTGATCGGTGCGATCCAGCGCCTGTCGGTGCGCGGGGCGCCCGCTCTCGGAGTGGCCGGTGCGATGGGGACCGCCATGCTGGCGCAACAGATCGACGACCCGGCCCGCGTGCGGGAACTGGCCGAGCAATTGGCCGACGCGCGACCCACCGCCGTCAATCTCTCCTGGGGAGTCAAGCGCGCCCTGGAACGACTGCAGCAGGGGCCGGACGCCGTGCTGGCGCAGGCGCTCCAGATCCGGGACGACGACATTGCCGCGTGCCACTCGATGGGCGAGTACGGGGCCGACCTGATCGCGCAGCTGACCGGCTCGGACAGTGTCCGGGTCATGACGATCTGCAACACCGGCGCGCTGGCGGCGGTCGAGCGCGGTACCGCGCTCGGCGTGGTGCAGACGCTGTTCGAACGAGGCCAACTCACCGAGGCGATCCCGGTGGAGACGCGGCCGCTGCTGCAGGGTGCCCGGTTGACAGCCTGGGAACTGCAGCAGATGCACGCACCGTTCCGGTTGGCCGTCGACTCCGCCGGGCCATTCCTGCTGAGCCGGGACTACGCTGACGTCGTCGTCATCGGCGCGGACCGCATCGCCGCCAATGGCGACACCGCCAACAAGATCGGCTCCTATGCCCTGGCCGTCGGTGCCAAGGCCGCTGGGGTGCCGTTCCTGGTGGTGGCCCCGGAATCCACGATCGATTCCGAGACCGCATCGGGCAGTGACATTCCGATCGAGGATCGCGGGGTCGCAGAAGTAGCACAATTCGGTGACGTGCGAACCGCTCCGGATGGAATCGCTGGCCTCAACCCGGCCTTCGATGTCACGCCGGCGCAATACATCACGGCTATCGTCACCGATCGACGAGTTATCCGGCTCGATCGGCAAGAATCACCGATGACCACACCGCTAGGTGCCACTCGAAGGAGCACAGACTGAGATGAAGTTCAACAGACTCGCCAAGTCGGCCACACTGGCCACACTTGTCGCGGCCTCGCTGACACTTGCCGCCTGCAGCGGCGATGGGGGCGGTGGTGAGACTGGTGGTGCCGACGGCGGCGGTGACGGCCCGCTGTACGTCTACCTGACCAACGACCCCATCGGAGTGAACAAGTTCCTGGAGTCGGGAAAGCTGGGCGTGGAAGCCGCCGCGGAACAGTTCGGTGGAACCTCCAAGGTGTACGAGGGCCAGGACGAGACCTCGATGCGGCAGAACTTGGAGGCGGCCATCGCCGAGGCGCCCGAGGTGATCGTGACCATCACTTTCGAGTTCACCGACCTGTCGGTCGAGTACGCCGAGCAGTACCCGGATCAGGCCTTCGTGCTGATCGATGACTGCCCGGCCGAGAATCAGCCGGAGAACCTCTACTGCGCGGTGTTCCGCGAGAACGAGGCCGCCTACCTGTTGGGCTACGAAGCCGGTCTGCTGACGCAGACCAACAAGATCGGGTCCGTCGGTGCGGTCGACATCCCATTCATCCACCGCTACACCGACGCGTTCGCCGAAGGTGCGATGGCAGCCAACCCGGACGCGGTGGACAGCCAGCTGTTCATCGGCGGAGACAACCCGTTCTCCGACCCGGCACGCGCCAAGGAACAGGCGGCGTCGATGACCGCGACCGGCACCGACCACATCCTCGCGGCCGCCTCCGGCTCCAACGGCGGAGTCTTCGAGACCGCCGCAGCCGAGGGTGTGACCGCCTACGGCGTCGACGTCAACCAGTGCCCGGATGAGCCCGGTGCGGTGGGTGATGGAACGCTGAAGCTGATGGACACCCTGATCCCGGACCTGATCGGCAAGATCGCCGACGGCCAGGCAGAGGCACTGAACTCCTACGGCCTGGCCGAAGGCGGCATGGACATCGTCTCGCTGTACGAGGGAGCCGCCGAGTCCCAGTGCACCGTGATGGAGTCACCGGACGTGGTGGCGCAGCTGGCGACCATCAAGGAGCAGATCATCAACGGCGAGATCACTCCGGTCGACCCGACTCAGGGTTAACCGACATCGGTTGGGGGTCGCCAGCGTCGGTGGCCCCCAACCGCCAGCGGTAGGAGCAGTAGTGCACGAAGTCGAGATGAGGGGGATCACCAAGACCTTCCCGGGTGTGGTTGCCGACCGCAACGTGGATCTACAGGTGCCTGCGGGCAAGATCCATGCGTTGATGGGCGAGAACGGTGCCGGCAAGTCGATCTTGATGTCGATCCTGGCGGGCCTGTACCGGCCCGACGAAGGCGAGATCTACCTACGCGGACAGCGGATGGACTTCCATTCCCCGCTGGATGCCATCAATGCCGGAATCGGCATGGTGTTCCAGGAATTCCAGCTGTTCGAATCCATGACCATCGCCGAGAACATCATCTACCGGGAAGAACCAGTCCGGTGGGGTCTGGTCGATCGGGCGACAGCCCGGAAGCGCATCAAGGCCATCAGCGACGAATACGGGCTCGATGTCGATCCCGACGCCCGGGTGGATGAGTGCCCGGTCGGGGTGCTGCAGCGCGTCGAGATAGTCAAGGCGCTGTACCGCGATGCGCAGGTGCTGATCTTGGATGAGCCGACCGCGGTGCTCACCCCACAGGAGACCGACGCCCTGTTCGAGGTACTGCGCCGACTCCGGGACGCGGGCCGGACCATCGTCTTCATCACCCACAAGCTTCGTGAGGTGATGGCACTGTCCGACAACGTCACGGTGCTGCGCGACGGTGAGGTGGTCGCCAACGTTGCGACCGCCGACACCGATCCGGAGGCATTGTCCCGGTTCATGACCGGCCGGGATGTGGACCTGACCATCCGGCCACCGCAGCAAGATCCCGGAGCTGTGGTGCTGCAGGTGCAGGGCCTGTCCGTCGACAACGACCAGGGCCGGTCCGCGGTGACCGATGCCAGCTTCCAGGTGCGCCGGGGTGAGATCGTCGGCATTGCGGGTGTGGCCGGAAACGGGCAGGTCGAGCTGTGCCAGGCGATCATGGGATTGCGCAAGAGCACCGCTGGCAGCATCAGCCTCAACGGTGTCGGACTCGACGGCCGCTCGGTCAATGACCGGCGTGCGGCCGGAGTCGCGTACATCCCCGAAGATCGGCGCGGGACCGGGGCGGCGCTGGAGCTGTCCGCTACCGACAACCTCATCATGGGGTACCACAAGAAGCCGCCGCTGCGGCGCGGCGGCCTGCTCGATCTCGCTGCCATCCTGGAGTTCTCCCACCGGCTGATCAAGCGGTTCCTGGTCAAGATCGCCAGCCCGCGCACACCGGTTGGGACGCTCTCGGGCGGCAACCTGCAGAAGGTGGTCGTCGCTCGCGAGATGACTCATGAGGCCGACCTGCTGATTGCCGAGCAACCGACGCGCGGCGTGGATATCGGCGCCATCGAGTTCATTCACAACGAGTTGGCGGCCTACCGCGACGATGGCCGCGCCATCCTGCTGGTCAGCGCGGAACTATCCGAAATCATGTCGCTGTCCACCCGGATCCTGGTGATGTACGAAGGGGCCATCGTCGGCGAGGTGGATGCAGGCCAGGCCACCGAGGCCGGGCTTGGATTGATGATGGCCGGTGCCACTCAGGAAGGCGAGCTGGCATGAAGCAGGCGAGCGAACGGATCCTGACCTGGCTCAAGGGGCCGATCCCGCTATCGGTGGTGCTGGCGTTCGTCGTCAGCGCGGTGTTCATCGTGATCGCCGGCTATTCACCGCTGACCGCCTACCGGGCGATGATCGAGGGATCGCTGCTGACGCCGCTGGGTGTGGGCAACACCCTGCAGCGGGCCGTACCCCTGATCGGCATGGCTATGGCGACCGCTATCGCGTTCCGGTCCGGTGTCCTGAACATCGGCACCGAAGGGCAGATGGTCATCGGCGGCCTGACCGGGGTATTGGTGGCGCTGTTCATGCCCGGACCGCCCGCGCTGGTGATGGTGGTGGCGTTGATCGCCGGATTCGCCGGTGGGGCACTGTGGGGTCTGGTGTCGGCGGTGCTGCAGTTCTGGCCGGGGGTGCCGATCCTGATCTCCTCGCTGCTGTTGTCCTATCCGGCTCGGTACTTCGCCTCCTGGATGACCCGGTTCCAGTTGAAGGATCCGGATTCGTCACAGGTGGCGACCAACCCGATCCCCGAAGGCACCCAGGTGCCCCCGCTGGTGCCGCGGGACTCCGGGCTGGGGCAGACATTGAGCGAGACGTTCGGATCCCGTTCATTCCTCACCACCGTGCTGACCGGTGCCAACTGGGGTCTGGTGATGGTGATCGTGATCGTGATCGCGGTGGCATTCATGAACAAGCGCACCGCGTTCGGATACGAATTGCGGGTGCACGGCGCCAATCCTGACTTTGTGCGCTACGGCGGGGTCAACTCGCGGCGTCGGGTGCTGCAGACCATGGCCCTGTCCGGAGGCATCGCGGGATTGGTGGGTACGCTGCTGGTGATCGGGGCCCCGAACACACGCTTCATCGACGGCGCGCTGGTGGGGACGAACTACGCCTGGACCGGACTGCTGGTGGCGCTGCTGGCCCTGTACCGACCCGGATCGGTCCTGATCGCCGGACTGTTCTTCGCGGCCATCACCGCCGGGTCCGGCGAGATGAGCCGGGTGCTGGGCATGTCGCCGCAGATCGCTGCGGTGGTGCAGGGCATCATGATCATCCTGATCGCGTTCCAGATCGCCTGGCCACGGTTCAAAAGCCGACGACGAGATACCTCTCCGGTACCCGCCGATGCGGCGGGGGGTGACAGCTGATGGCCGGCTTATTCGACACCGCCCTGATCGACTCGGTGGTGCGCGCCCTGATCCCGATCCTGCTCGCGGCACTGGCCGGCCTGATCTGCGATCGCGCCGGAGTCTTCAACATCGCCTTGGAGGGCCAGATGCTGGTGGGTGCCTTCGCGGCTGTCGCCGGCTCCTACTACTCCGGGTCTGCTCTGGTAGGTATCGCCGTTGCGGTCGCCGCCGCCAGTATCTTCACCTTGATCCTCAGCTACGGCGCGGTCACCACCAAGGCCGAACCGATCGTGCTCGCCGTTGCGATGAACATCCTGGCCGTGGGGCTGACATCGTTCCTGCTGGTCGGGCTGTTCGGCGTCAGCGGTGTGTTCCAGGACCCCAGGATCGGGGCGCTGGACCCGGTGCAGATACCCGGGCTCGCGGAACTGCCGTGGGTCGGGCAGGCGCTGTTCAACCAGACCCCGCTGGGCTACCTCGCGTTCCTGCTGGTACCCGTGTTGTGGATTTTCCTGTTCCGCAGCCCGTGGGGATTGCGGCTGCGGGGCGTGGGGGAGAGCCCGCTGGCCTCACAGACCCTGGGCGTCAGCCCGGTCAGGTACAAATACCTGGCGATCCTCGCCTCCGGGGTGCTGTGCGGACTGGCCGGTGCCCAGCTGGCGTTGGGCAACGTGGTCCAGTTCGCCGAGAACATGACCGCGGGGCGTGGCTGGATCGCCGTGGTCGCGGTCATGCTGGCACGTGCGAATCCCATCGGTGTGCTCGGTGCCGCGCTGCTGTTCGGTTTCACCGAAGCGATCGGCTTCCGGCTGCAGGGCCAGGGCTTGCCCGCCCAGATCACCGATGCCGCGCCGTATGTGGTCACGCTGATCGCGCTGCTGTTCTCGGCCCGCCAGTTCCGGCAACGGGAACTCAGATGAGGGAATTGATGAACCTGAGCCACGCCGACGTCGTCGAGCTGCTGGACCTGGCACCGCTGCCCGGGGAGGGTGGGCATTTCCGCCAGACGTTCGCCGATGGTCTCAGCACCGCGATCTACTACCTGATCGGCGGCGAGCACTTCTCGGCGTTGCACCGGCTCACCGGTCCAGAGGTGTATCACTGGTACGCCGGTGCGCCGCTGGACCTGTTCTGCCTGCATCCCGACGGCGCGACCCAGCAGGTGAGCCTGGGACCCGATATCGCCAGCGGCCAGCAGCCGCAGGCAGCGGTCGCGGCTGGCGTGTGGCAGGGGTCGCGCTCGGCGGGCCAGTGGACTCTCATCGGTACCACGATGGCTCCGCCGTTCACCGAGGCCGGGTTCGAACTGGCCGATGAGCGGTTGGCCGAGGAGTACCCGCACGCGGCGACGCAGATCCGCCAGCTGCTCCCGGTGGAGCCGTCGAGGTGAGCCGCCCGTCGCGGTCGCAGCCGGTGGTGGAAGGCTCGCGCCGGGTCCGTTCGGCCAAGGTCAGCACCGTGGTTACCGACGACCTGCGGCAGCGGATCCGCGCGGGTGAATGGTCGGCGGGCGAGCCGATCCCACCGGAAATGGACCTCGCCTCCGAGTACGCGGTCTCACGCGGGACGATCCGGTCTGCGCTGCGGGATCTGGCTACCGAGGGCCTGGTGATCACCAAGCACGGTTCGGGCACCTATGTCACTCAGTTCTCCAGCGGCATGCGCACCAACCTGCGGGACCTGACCTCGATGACGGCGACCATCGAGCATGCCGGGATGGACTCCACCATGCGGTACACGCTGCGCGAGGAGAAGCCGGCCGATGAGCAGGAAGCAGGCATGCTCGGCATCGCCGAGGCAGACCCGGTGGTCCATACCCGGCGTGAGGTGGAGGCCGGCGGCCTGATGGTCGCGGTGTCTTTCGACACCATCCGCCGCGACGCGTTGCCCCCCGATTTCGACATCACCGGATTCGAGGGGTCGATCTTCCGGCTCTTCGACGAACTGGACCGGCCGATCCGCTACGCCACCAGCGAGGTCCACGCCGCAGTCGGCCACGACTTCGGCCTGCACGCCGAAGCGTCCGAGGAGCCCTTCCTGATGATGTTCCAGACCCACTTCGATAGCGATAACGAACCCATCTTCTTCGCCCGGACCTACTTCCGCGAAGGCAAGTTCTCATTCACCTTGATGCGCGTGCGAGAAGGGAATACCGCATGAACTCCGACGACCGAAAGAACATCCAGCGGATCATCGAACTCGGTGCCACAGCCGTCGGCACGGGACTGGTGCACGGCTCCGGCGGCAACATCTCGGTACGCGCCCACGATGGCGAAAGTTTCTGGATCACCGGGTCCGGGACCTGGTTCGATCGGTTGACGGTCGAGGATTTCGGCCGGGTGGCCCTGATCGGCGATGTGCTGGCCGGGGCGAAACCGAGCTCGGAGTGGAAGATGCACCAGCACATCTACCAGGCCCGCCCCGACGTCAACGCCGTCGTTCACCTGCACCCCCAGCACTCGGTGCTGCTGGACGGGCTGGGCCACCAGATCCGGTTCTTCACCCTCGACGATGCGCTGTACGTGAAGTCGGTGGGGACGGTTCCCTACCACCCCAACGGCGCCACGCAATTGGCGGTCGAGGTCGCCCAGCAGATGGATGACCACAACTGCGTGGTGATGCGCAATCATGGCTGCGCCTGCGCCGGTGAGGACCTGGAGATGGCGTTCCGCCGCGCGGTGCTGCTGGAGCAGGCCGCGACCAATACCTATCGGGCCCTGCTGCTGGGCGACCAGCACAGTGCATTCCCCGACGGCGTCGAGCTCACGCACGCCTAGCAGCCGCCGCACACGAGGTAAGGATGAGGGATTTGTCGGACACGCAATCTCAGGTCGTGCTGGTCACCGGCGGCGACGGCGGTATCGGCGCAGGCATCTGCCGCCAGTTCGCCCGGCGTGACGCGCGGGTCGTGATTCACACCGCCCGGCAGCCCGAACGCGCCCACCAGCTGGCCGCGGCGATCGGTGCGGCCGGTGTGGTGTCCGGCGATATCCGCGATGCTGAGGCGGTACGCGCCATGGTGGCCGAGGTGATCGGGAGTTTCGGCCGGCTGGATGTGCTGGTCAACAACGCCGGAGTGCAGCCGTTGGCGACGCTGGCCGAGATGAGCCTGGAGCAATGGCAGCTGGTGGTGGGTACCAACCTGGACGGCACCTTCCTGATGTCGCAAGCCGCGCTTGAGCCGCTTGCGGCCAGCTCCGGATCCATCATCAACATCGCCTCCATCGAGGCCAGTACGCCCGCGCCCGATCATGCGCACTACGACGCATCCAAGGCAGCGGTAAAGATGCTCACCCGCAACTGCGCGCTGGAGTGGGGCAAGCTCGGGGTCCGGGTCAACTCGGTTTCGCCCGGGCTGGTCGATACCGGCGACCTGAAGAACGTGTGGCCGCAGGGCTGGCACAGCTGGATGTCCGCGGTGCCGCTGGGACGTACCGCCACCACCGACGACATCGGAAACGCATGCGCGTTCCTGGCCAGCGCGGACGCGGCGTTCATCACCGGACAGGATTTGGTTGTCGACGGCGGAATCTCCACCGTCGCCGGATGGTAGGGAGGAAGTCATGCCAGAAATCGGAATCATCGGCGGCTCGGGTCTGTACGAGCTATTCGAGCAAGCCGAACAGCGAGACGTGCAGACCGAGTACGGACCCCCGGCGTCACCGGTATCGATCGGGACCATCGGCGGTCGCGAGGTCGCCTTCCTCACCCGGCACGGCAAGGACCATGCGGTGCCGCCGCACCTGATCAACTTCCGCGCGAACATCAAGGCGCTGGCTGACCTGGGCGTGACCACGCTGATCACGTCCTCGACGGTGGGATCGCTGCGCGCGGACTACGCCCCCGGTGATTTCGTGATCACCGACCAGTTCTACGACCGCACCTGGGGTCGGGAGTCGACCTTCTTCACCGGGCCGAAGGTGGCGCACGTGTCGTTGGCCGACCCGTACTGCCCGCGCATGCGTGCCGGTGCCGTCCAGACCATGACGGCGCTGAACGAACGCTTCCATGACGGCGGCACAGCGGTGGTCATCCAGGGTCCCCGATTCTCCACCCGCGCCGAGTCGGCGGTGTTCGCCCAGCTCGGCTTCTCGGTGCTATCGATGACCATTCACCCGGAAACCACACTCGCCCGTGAAGCGAACATGTGCGTGCTGAACCTGTCGTTCGTCTCCGACCTGGATGCCGGGGTCGAGGGGGTGCAGGACGAGCCGGTCACCGCCGGCATGGTCTGGCGTAAGGTCCAGCAAGCCCAGCCGCGGCTGAAGCAGGCGCTGGGTGAGATCGTGCGCACCGTCGGTGTCGACGCCACATGCCAGTGCCACCAAGCCCTGAACGACCTGTAAGGAACCAACATGGATGCCGCCCCCCTGGCGATCACCCGCCTCAACCCAGCCGACGTCCAGCAGCGGGTGCTGACCGTCGGTGACCCAGCACGGGCCGAGAAAGCCGCCGCTATGCTGGAGGGAGCCACCCCGCTCGCCCGGAACCGCGAGTACGTCTCGTTCAACGGAACCTGGAACGGCGTGCCGCTGACCGTGGTCTCGCACGGGGTGGGTGCCAGCGGGGCGATCATCGCGTTCGAGGAAGTGTGCCGGGCAGGGGCACAGGTGATCATCCGCGCCGGTACCGCGGGTGGGCTGAGCCCGGACGTGGTCGATGGCCACCTGCTCGTGGTCACCTCCGCCGTCCGGGAGGACGGTGTCACCAGCGCCATGGTCCCGCCCGAGTTCCCGGCGGTCAGCGACCCGCAGCTGGTGCTCGATCTGGAGCGGCATGCTCAGGGCAGCGGTTGTGCGGTGGCGCGCGGGTCGGTGGCGACCATGGCCGCCTTCTACGCCTCACCGGTGCTGGCCAACCGCCAGGTGCTCTGGCGTGACGCCGGGGTGCTGGGTGTGGAGATGGAGGTCGCGGCATTGTTCGTGACCGCATCGCTGCACGGTGTGCGCGCGGGGGCCATCGTGGCCATCGACGGCAATCCCCTGGCCGCCGATGACGAGGATATGAACGACTACCAGCCCGATCGCGAGGTGGTCACCAAGGCGGTCGATGCCGCCCTGCTGGCCTCGCTGGACACGCTCGCCCAAGCGGAGGCCTGAGTGACGCGCGTAGCCGCGATCGACTGCGGCACGAACTCCATCAGACTGCTCATCGCCGACGCCTCTCCGGACCAGGGCGGAGGTGTTGACCTGGATGACGTGGTGCGGCTGATGAAGGTGGTCCGGCTGGGCCAGGGTGTGGACCGGACCGGGGAGTTCGACGCCGAGGCGCTGGAGCGGACCTTGGCCGCCACCGATGACTATGCCCGGCTGTGCCGTGAGCACCAGGTGACGGCGATCCGATTCGTGGCGACCTCGGCTACCCGGGATGCGCGCAACCGCGACGTCTTCATCGATGGGGTGCGCCAGCGGCTCGGGGTGGAGCCGGAAGTGATCTCCGGCACCGAGGAGGCGAGCCTGAGCTTCGCCGGCGCGGTGCGGATCCTCGGCTCCGGCGATGCGGCACCCGCACTGGTCGTCGACATCGGTGGTGGATCCACCGAACTGGTGCTCGGCGACCCGCAGGTGGGTTCGCCGTCGGCGTCCTTCTCCATGGACGTGGGCTGCGTGCGCATGACCGAACGCCACCTGCACGACGATCCGGCGACGCCGGAGCAGATCGCAGCGGCCCGTGCCGACATCGACGCGGCGCTGGATCGGGTGGAGCAGACCGTGCCGCTGGAGCGGGCGGGAACGCTGGTGGGGGTGGCGGGGTCGGTGACCACCGTGACCGCGCATGCGCTGGGGCTACCGGGCTACTCCCCGGAACGGATCGACGGCGTGCGGTTGCCGGTGCCGCAGGCGTTGGCCGCGTGCCAGGAGCTGCTGACCGCCACCAGGGCCGCGCGCGCCCGGTTGCCGTTTATGCACCCCGGCCGGGTGGATGTCATCGGTGCTGGAGCCCTGGTGTGGAGCCAGGTCATCGCCCGGGTCGTCGACCGTGCCGGGATCGATGCGGTCACCACCAGCGAGCACGACATCCTGGACGGCATCGCGCTGTCCGCCTACGCCTCCGTTCGCTGAGCGCGAGTGGGCCGGAGTTATTGCAGCCAGATGTACCGGGATATCAGCAGCGCGGCGAGCAGGTACAGCAGCCAGCTGGCTTCCTTGACCTTGCCGGTGCAGACCTTGATCAGGGCGTAGGCGATGATCCCGAACGACACGCCGTTGGCGATCGAGTAGGTGAATGGCATCACCACGATCGTCAGGAATGCCGGGAGCGCCTCGCCGATGTCCTTCCACTCGATCTGCCGCACGCTCTCCATCATCAGCGCACCCACCAGGATCAGCGCGGGCGCCGTCGCCGCACCTGGAACGGCCCCGACCAACGGCCAGAAGAACATACCCAGACCGAACAGACCGCCGGTGGTGATGGCGGTGACGCCGGTTCGGCCGCCCTCCTCGACCCCGGCCGCGGACTCCACATACGCCGTCGTGGTCGATGTACCCATCAGCGAGCCGAAGATCGCGGCCAGGCCGTCCATAGAGAACAACGTCTTGGCCCGCGGCATCTCACCTTGCTGGTCGACGAACCCGGCGCGGTGAGCCAACCCGGTCAGGGTGCCGGTGGCATCGAAGAAGTCCACCACGAAGAACGTCAGGATGACAGTGATGGCCGCCAAGGCGAGCGAACCCGCACTCGCGCCCCCGCCCTGACCGGCCTGGGTGAACAGGCTGACGAAGTCCAGCTGGAAAGCCAGATCCGATGGCCAGAACGGCAAGGCCACGATGCCATCGCTGAAGCCGCCGAACGGCACCATGCCATCCGGTCCGACGTAGACCGAGAGCCGGAACACGATCGCGATCGCGGTGGTGGCCAGGATCCCCCACAGGATTGCTCCGGTGACCTTGAGCTTCATCAGGATGGCGGTCAGGACCAATCCGAGCAGAGCCAGCCACACGGTAGGTGAACCGAAATCGCCCAGGGCCACCGAGGTCGCCTCGTTGTTCACCACGATCCCGGCATTGCGCATCCCGATCAGTGCCAGGAAGGCTCCGATCCCAGCGGTGATCGCGAACTTCAATGACATCGGCAGCGCCTGCACGATCGCTTTGCGGGCGCCGATGATCGAGAGCACCACGAACAGCACCCCGGACAGGAACACCGCAGCCAGCGCCGCCTGCCAGGTGTAGCCCATTCCGATCACGACTGTGAATGCGAAGAACGCGTTCAGGCCCATGCCCGGTGCCTGAGCGAACGGGTACTTGGCGACCAGGCCCATGATGATCGAGCCGAAGGCGGCAGCGATGCAGGTGACGATCACCAACTGGGTGAACACGTTGTCCACGCCCTCGATGACGATGGCGTTTCCCAGCACGCTGGGATTGACGAAGATGATGTAGCTCATCGCCAGGAACGTCGTCAGCCCGGCGCGCAGCTCCCGGGGGAGCGTGGAGCCATGCCCGGTGATGCCGAAGTAGCGGTCGAGTCTGGACGTCGGGGCAGTGGTCGTGTCGGATGCTGCCGTGGACTCGGCGGTATTCATGCAGGCTCCCGGGTGGATGATCGACGAGGTGAGGGTATCGGTGACCCGGCGACTAGCGTGGGGAGATGGCCATGCTGCTTCACCCGGCGTCGGGTTCACCGTTCACCTCACCGGTGTCACCGGGCACTGGCTGGCCCGATGATCCCGCCGATTCGGGCGCTCCCGTGGCCGAGGCGGCCGCGCAGGTCGACGAACTCGCGGGATCGGCCACCCTGAGCGAGCTGGCCGCTCGGGTCAGCGTATGCCGCGCGTGCCCGCGATTGGTTGCCTGGCGGGAGCAGGTGGCCGTGCAGAAACGACGTGCGTTCGCCGATCAGCCGTACTGGGGCCGACCGGTACCGGGGTTCGGCGATGCCCACCCGCAGCTGCTGATCGTGGGATTGGCACCGGCCGCGCACGGAGCCAACCGCACCGGCCGCATGTTCACCGGTGACCGCAGCGGTGATTGGCTGTATGCGGCGTTGCACCGCACCGGATATGCCAACCAGACAGGCTCGCGGGCTGCAGGGGACGGGCTGGAGCTGACCGGAGCGCGCATCACCGCACCGGTCCATTGCGCTCCGCCGCAGAACAAGCCCACCCCTGCCGAACAGGCCACCTGCTCGCCGTGGTTGCTCCGCGAACTGGACCTGGTGACGCCGTCGCTGACGGCAATCGTGCCGCTCGGCGGGATCGGCTGGCAGGCGACGTTCACCGCCTTGCGCCAGCTCGGCTGGCGGGTGCCCGCGCCCAGGGCGCGGTTCGGGCATGGCGAACAGGTCGAGGTCGGGGTCCCGGATGGGCGGACGGTGACGGTGATCGGCAGCTATCACGTGTCGCAGCAGAACACCTTCACCGGCCGATTGACCACGCAGATGTTGGATGAGGTACTCCTGCGTGCCCGTGCCACCGCCGAGGGCCAGTGACCGTGACGAGACCCACAGCGAGAAATGCCGTGACTATTCCTACGATGGGACCGTGACACAAGCACGGAAGGTACCCAGGGTCCTCATCCTCGGTGGCGGCTACGTCGGCCTCTACGCTGCCTTGGCCCTGCGCGAGCAACTGGGACGCAGAGAAGCCGCCGTCGTGGTCGTGGACCCGCGTTCCTACATGACCTACCAGCCGTTCCTGCCCGAGGCGGCGGCCGGAAACCTGGAGCCGCGGCATGTGGTGGTTCCGCTGCGCCGGACCCTGCCCGGGTGCACCATCCTGTCGGGCCGGGTCACCTCGGTCGACCACGCCCAGCGGCGGGCCAAGATCACGCCGCTGGAAGGTGAGGCCTACGAGGTCTCCTATGACTACCTGGTGACCTCTCTGGGTGCCATTGCACGCACGCTGCCGATCCCCGGGTTGGCGGAGGTCGGACTGGGCTTCAAGCAGATCGAGGAAGCGATCGCGCTGCGCAACGCGGTCCTGGGCAAGATGGAGGTCGCCAGCTCGACCTGGGATCCGCAGTTGCGCCGCCGACTGCTCACGTTCACGTTCGTGGGTGGTGGTTTCGCCGGGATCGAGGCGCTGGCCGAGGTGGAGGACATGGCACGCAACGCCTGCCGTGATTTCGATTCCATCCGGCGCGAGGACCTGCGTTTCGTCCTGATCGAAGCGGCTGGCCGCATCCTGCCCGAGCTGGGTGAGGAGCTGGGCGGCTATGCACTGGAACAGTTGCGTGCCCGTGGCATCGACCTCAAACTCGATACTCGGCTGGAGTCGTGCGTCGACGGCGAGATCCTGACCTCGGACGGTGACCGGTTCGCCAGCGACACCGTGGTGTGGACCGCCGGAGTTAAGGCCAATCCAGCTCTGGGCATGACCGACCTACCCACCGATGACCGTGGCCGGGTGACCACCAACGCAGCATTGCAAGTGCTGGACGCCGACGGCAACGTCGTCGATGGGGCTTGGGCCGCAGGTGACTGCGCCGCCGTGCCCGACCTCACCGCGCAGGGCGGGGCGACGTGTGCTCCCACCGCGCAGCACGCCGTCCGGCAAGGTCGGCACCTGGGCCAGAACCTCGCTCGCCAGATCCAGGGCGAGCCGTTGGTGGACTATGAACACGCCAGTGTCGGAACCGTGGCCTCGCTCGGTCTCTACAAGGGGGTGGCGCAGGTGTTCGGGATCAAATTGCGCGGCCCGATCGCCTGGTTCATGCACCGGACCTACCACATGTGGGCGATGCCCACCCTGAATCGCAAGGTGCGGATTGTGCTGGATTGGACCACGGCGCTGCTGTTCCGCCGGGAGATGGTCGCCTTGGGAAGCTTCTCCTCACCTCGTGCCGAGTTCCAGGCTGCTGCCGGGGATGGTGCTGCGCCCGCAGGCCGACGGTGACGGGCTAGCCTCAACCCGGGCCCCCATAGCCCAATCGGCAGAGGCAACCGACTTAAAATCGGTCAAGTCAGGGTTCGAGTCCCTGTGGGGGCACCCAAACGCACGCTCCCATGGCGGGGTCTACCTCGGTCGCGCGGGCAGCGCGACTGCACCATGACTATCGGCTGGGACTATCGGCTGGGACTATCGGCTGGTGCGGTGTCGTCTGCTGGCGAGGATCAAGGTACCGCCGCCAACCAGTAGCAGCAGCGCGACTCCGGACGCGGCGGCCGATAGCACCGCGCCGGAGTCCGCGAGCACCTGCGGGGGGCCCGGTGTGGTGCCGTCGCCCGTGGTCACGGCATGGTTGGTGAAGGTGCAGGTCACGGCCTCACCCGAACCCACCTGCACCACGTTCTCCGCGACCGGGAGCATCTCTCCGCCGACGTCACAGCTCAGGCTCTGCTGTTCGTAGCCGGCCGGGCCGCCCGACTCGGTGAGCGTGTACGCGCCCGCAGTGACGGTCACGCCCGTGACCGACTCCGCTCCGGTGACACCGGTGATCGGGGTCGGGCCCTGGGCGGTGAGTGTCCAAGCGGTCGGGTCGGCGTCGTCCGAGGCGAGCTCTTTCACGAGGGTGAGCGTCCCGGTTGCGGGCGGCACTGCGGCGTTGGTGAAGGTGCAGGTGACGTCCTGCCCAGCCGCCAACGCGACCTGCCCCGCATCGCTCACCGGAACCGTGGCCTGTTCGGCGTCGACACAGGCCAGGCTCTGCTGTTCGTACTCGGCCGGGCCGGACTCGGTCAACGTGTAGGTGCCCGGAGTCACGGTCGCGTCAGTCACGGTCGCAGCCCCGGTCACACCGGTGATCGGGGTCGGGCCGGCTGCCGTGAGTGACCATCTGGTCGGAGAGGCGGTCCCGGAGGTGACCTCTTTCACCAGTGTGAGTTCCGCCTGGCATTCGATGTCGTAGCTGAACCCATCCGGGTAGACACGTGTGGTGGGTGTGCCGAAGAAGGTGTAGTCGACTGTCACGTCGACCGTGCCGCACCCGTCGGGGGTGAACGCCGACCAGCCGGTTGCGGCCTGCTGCAGGTTTGTACCCGCAGCGCTGCCGAACAGCACCTGGGTGACCAGAAGGCTTCCGGACAGATCGACGAGCACCGGCACGCTGCTGTGCGCAGTGGTTCCATTGCCGAGCTGCCCGGTGCTGTTGCGGCCCCACGTGTAGGCATTGCCGTCCTCGTCGATAGCGGCCGCGTGGTAGTAGCCGGCGGCGATTCCGGTAACCGTGACTCCCGCGAGAGCTCCGCCGGTCACGGCGACCGGCTCGCTGCTGTGCACAGTTCCACCGCTTGTCCCGTTGCCGAGTTCGCCGTATTGGCTGCGGCCCCAGGTGTAGACGACTCCGTTGTCCCCCAGTGCGATCGACGGGTTCCCGGCGGCGGCGAGTGCCGCGACCTGCACGCCGGCGAGCACACCGGTGGAGGTCACCTCGACGGGCACATTGCTGTTTGCTGTGGAGCCGCTCGTGCCGTTGCCCAGCTGTCCATAGCCGTTGTATCCCCACGAGTAGACCCTGCCGGCGTCGTCGCGCGCCAGGAAGGTATCGCCGCCGTGGTTGGTGACCTCGGCGATAGTCTTGCCCGCAAGCACCCCGGTGAGGCTGACTTCGACGGGGAGGTTGCTGTACACCCCGATGCCATCTGTTCCATTGCCGAGCTGCCCCAGATGGCCCCAACCCCAGGCGTAAAGTTTCCCGTCCGAGCCCAGCGCCGCGGAGCCATAGGTGCCCGCGGCGATCACTTCAGGGCCGTAACCACCCCCGCCGCTGCTCGCAACCGTCAGCGTGGCAAGAGGCCCAGAGACGGCGACCGGGACGGTGCTGATGTCCGAGGTGCCCGAGGGGCCTCCCCCGACGCCGTTGCCGAGCTGACCATAATTGTCTCGTCCCCACGTATACACCTTGCCGTCCGTTCCGACGGCGACCGTGTGACTGTCACCACCGACGACTGCTGAGAACTTCAGTGCTGAGAGCGCACCGGTGGGGGTGACCTTCACGGGCACGTTGCTGAACAGGCCCGATCCTCCCGTGCCGTTGCCGAGCTGACCATAGTTGTTGCGTCCCCAGGTGTAGACGTTGCCGTCGGAGTCCAGCGCGAGTGAGTTGTAGTAGTTGGCCGAGATCGCCACGACCGTGACCCCTGCGAGCACTCCCGAAGTGTCTACCGGGACTGGCGTGGTGCTGTCGAAGGTCCCCGAGACCCCGGCTCCCCCCGTGCCGTTGCCCAACTGTCCCCAGTTGTTGCGTCCCCAGGTGTAGACCCTGCCGTCAGAGCCGAGTGCGACGGTGTGACCGCCGCCCGCGGCGATCTGCGTGAAACCGAAAGGCAGGGCATCGGTCACTGCCGTGCCGCCCGCGGCGGGTCCCGTATCCGGGGTCGGAGTCGCCAGGGCAGCCTGCGAGGTCAGCATCAGGAGCCCGGCAGCTATTGCGCTAACGAGCGGCAACACGCGTTTGATCATGGAAAAACTGCACCTTTTCATATAGGTGATTTTCGATCATACTTTGGAGGTTCTTCACCCCTCGGAACTACCCACCATGGACTCGAAATCTGGCTAATTTCCCGGGTCTATCGGGGAAATCGAGGCCACGAGCTCACATAAACCCTATCAGCTTGTCTCGATTTCGCTAGGCAACCTCGACGTGCCTTAGGTGGTATCGATGACCGAGCAAGCCGTTCGCGACGCGCAAGGCGATCGCCGAACCGGAGGAGCGCCGCCACGATCGGTGGCTAGCGCTCGCCCGCGCCACTCGCGCGCTTTCGAACATCTACGCCACATTCGAACGGTGCGAAGTTCGAAAACGGATGGGAGGTTCGAAAGTACGGCAAAGGGACTAGGGGATGAGGACGGCGAGCCGGCTAGGCGCCCGTGCTCTAGCGATTCACCACCGCTGACCCAGGGATCAATGTGCCGCAGCCAGGACGCCTAGAGTGTTGTGCGTGAGCGATGTGCTAGACAGCGGGCCGTTCTTCCACGGCACGAAAGCTGAGTTGCAGCCGGGTGATCTGCTGACGGCGGGATTCAGATCGAACTATCGGCCCGAAGTCCTGATGAATCACATCTACTTCACCGCGGTCATCGACGGTGCCGGGCTGGCCGCAGAAGTCGCCGCGATCGATGACACACCGCATGTGTATGAGGTCGAGCCGACCGGTCCGTTCGAGGACGATCCGAATGTTACCGACAAGAAGTTCCCTGGCAACCCCACACGCTCCTACCGCAGCACCGAGCCCTTGCGGGTAGTCCGCGAGGTCATGGACTGGCCCAGGCTCACCCCCGAGGCACTGCAGACATGGCGGGATCGCCTTGCCGCACTCCTTGCGGACGACACCGCTCAGATCATCAACTGAGGCACTCAGACTGGCCGGCTGAACCGTTTGCGCTATGCACACCGTGCACCAGGCGTGCTGGATTGATGTGACGCTTCAACCGTGCGGTCTCGGGCTGGGCGTGTGCAGCCAGCAATGAGGCCGGTCTGACGCGGCGTTCGGCCAGGTCGAATAAGTATCTTGACGCGCATGTCGGGAAATGAACAGCTCCCGCAACCTTCATCGCAGGGCTATACCGCTCCTATGCCGGTACAGCCTCCGGTGCCCGTGGGCCAGCCAGTTCCGGGCCAGCCAGTTCCGGGCCAGCCAGCGCCGGGGTACGGTCCGCCTCCGCCGGCCCCCAAGACGCGGCGCAAGTGGCCGTGGATCGTTGGCGGTGTGGCCGCGCTGCTGGTCGTCGGGGCAGCGTTCGGCGCCGGCCAGGACAGTCCTCCACCTGCCGCGACCAGCTCGGCGGCCACGGCCGACGAGAGTACGTCACCGGCCGTTGAAACGACACCGGCGTCAGAACCCACCGAGGCTGCGCCGGAGGTCACCACAACACCTCCGCCCGAACCGACGACGCCGGAACCCACCACTCCGGACATCACGCTGGCCCAGCAGAATGCGATTCGTGCGGCCGAGTCCTACCTCGACTTCACCGCGTTCTCCCGGCAGGGCCTGATCGAGCAACTGGAGTTCGAGGGCTACAGCACGCAGGACGCCACCGTTGCCGTTGACAGCATTACCGTGGACTGGAACGAACAGGCGGCCAAGAGCGCGGAAAGCTACCTGGAGTTCACATCCTTCTCCCGGCAGGGCCTGTTGGATCAACTCACCTTCGAGGGATTCACCGCCGAACAGGCCGAGTACGGTGTCACCGCAGTGGGCTACTGACCCGCATCACCAGCCGAGCCTGCCGGGTCACCCCTTGACCGCACCACTGACCAGGCCGGTTACCAGTTGTCGCTGGAAGGCGAAGAACACGATCGCCACCGGGATGATCGCAATGATCGATCCCGCAGCCAGCGGACCGAAGTCTGATGCCCTGCCCGAGGCGTAGAGGTACAGCCCGGAGGTGAGGGTGCGGAACTGGCCGCTAGGCATATAGAGCAACGGCACGATCAGGTTGTTCCAATTGACCACGAACACCAGTACGGCGAGCGAGACGGTTCCCGAGCGAGCCAGCGGCGCCATGATGTCGGTGAAGATCCGCAGTTCCGAAGCGCCATCGATGCGAGCCGCCTGCTCCAGTTCCACCGGCAAGCCCTGGAAATAGGCACGCATGATGAACGTGCCCAATGACAACTGGGTCGACAGCAGGATCAGGCTGGTTCCGACCAGGCTGTCGAGCAGGCCGATCAGCCGCAGCTGGGTGAACAGCGGCACCATGATCGCGAAGAACGGCACCAGCATGCCCAGCACCAGGATCGCGAACAGCGCGTTCCGCAACGGGAATTGCAGCCGGGCGAACGCATAGCCCGCCATGGTCGCCAGGATCGCCGTCAGCAGCGTGCTCGGGACCACGATGAGCGCGCTGTTCCACATAAGCTCACCGAACTCGTCATCGACGAATGCGGTGACGAAGTTCTCCATCGTGAACGAGTCGAACAACGCGAATGGATCGCGGCTGGTGGCCACCGTGGTGCGCAATGACGTCGAAATCACCAGCACCAGCGGAAACAGCGTCAGTGCTGCCAGCAGCCCGAGCGTCAGGTTGCGCGCCACCTCGATCCAGCGCCGTCTCATAGGTACCTCCGCTGTAGCCGGTTCAGCAGCAGTACGCCCGGGATGGACAGCGCGGTGATCAGCAGTGCCACCGTGGTGCCGTAGCTGATCCGGTTGAGCTGGAACGCGGCCTCGTAGGCATAGGTGCCCAGCACCTCGCTGGCTCCAGCCGGTCCGCCGCCGGTCATGACGAACACCAGATCGAAGATGTTGAACGCCCCTACCAGGATTACCGAGGTCACCATGATCAGCACCGGCCAGATCTGCGGCATGATCACATTCCTGATCCGGGAGAGCCATCCGGCACCATCGAGCCTGGCGGCCTCGATCAGGGTGAGATCGACGTTCTGCAGTGAGCTCAGGACCAGGATCATCACGAACCCGAACTGCAGCCACACCGAGGCCAGGATCACCGCGTACAGCGCAGTGTCCGGATATCCCAGCCAGCCGCGCGCAAGCTCACCCAAGCCGACGAACTCCAGGAATCGGTTGAACCAGCCGCCGCGCGGGTGATACAGCCATGACCAGGCGATACCGACCGCTACCTGGGGGATGACGTAGGGCAGGAACAGCGCGAACTGCCAGATCTTGGACAACCGGTTGCTGCTGCCCCAGACCATCAGTGCCGCGAGGAACCCGACGATGACCGGCAACGGCACACCCAGCGCGATCCAGATCGCGTTGTTGGTGAACGCCGACCACAGTTCGGGATCGGTGAACATCTCCACGATGTTGCCGAACCCGATCCACTCCGGTGATGACTGCACCCCGCGGATATCTACCGGTACGTAGGTGACGGCGACCACCAGCGGGAACAGGATGAAGCCGAGGCAGATGAGTACGGGCAGGGCGACGAGCGCGAGACCGAGCCGCGCTTGTGCGCCCCGCCCGAGTTTCATCAGGCCAGGTCCTGCAGGTTCTGCGCGAGGGTTTCGGCGTCCATGTCACCGAGCAGGACCAGTTGCAACCCGTCGAACAGGGTCTTGTTGAACTCGTCGGAACTGACCAGTTCAATGGAGATGCCCAACGGTGTCCCGGACTCGTTGGCCTCAATGGCCTGGGCCAGCACGTCCTGGAGCAGCGGGTCGGCGTACATGCCGTCGGTGTCGAATGGGCCGGCCGGGATGATCACCAGGTTCTCGGCCTGGTAGCGCCGCTGGTCGGAGGTGGTGAGGAAGTCCAGCAATTGCAACGCGCCCTCGGTGTTGCGGGCGTTGGCGCCGATGAAGTAGCCACCGCCCAGTGCGGCGGTGAGGATCCCGGGGCCGTCGTCGCTGGGGTAGGGAATGAACCCGACCTCGAAATCGACCGAGGTCTGCATGCTCGACAGCAGCACGGTGGCGGTTGGCAGCATCGCTGCTTCCTCGGCGTAGAACATCTGATTCTGACCGTCGAAGTCGATGGCGGTCACGTCGTCGGGCAGGAAGCCGTCACGCGCGAATTCCCCGGCGAACAGGTCGAGCGCGGCCACCACATCCGGTGAGGTCCATTCGTCCTCGCCATCGACCAAACGCTGCACACCCTCGCTGCCGATCTGGCTGTTGAGGATCATGGAGAACTGGTGGGTGGCCTCGAAGCCCTCCTGGTTGCCGAATGCGAACGGGATGGTTCCGGCGTCCTTGATCGTCTGTGCCGCCTCGCGCAGCTCGTCCAGGGTCTGGGGCTCGGCCAGACCCAGGTCGGCGAACATGTCCTTGTTGTAGAAGATGCCGTAGCCCTCCACCTCGTCCGGCACGCCGTACAGCTTGTCGTCGAAGGTCACCGAGCCGATCGCCCAGTCGTAGATCTCCCAGCCGCGCTCGGCGTAGGCATCGGTCAGGTCCAGCAGCGAACCGGCGGCTGCCAGTTCTCCGGCGTACGCCGGTCCGGTGTCGTAGGTGAAGATATCCGGGCCCTCACCGGCCTGCAGCTGGGTTTGCAGCAGCGTGCGCTGGGTCTCCTGGCTGGGGATGACATCGAGTTCCACCTCGATCCCGGTCTCGTCAGTGAACGCTGCGAGCCTGGCCTCAATGAACTCGATGTCGTCGGCATTGCGCGGCGGTTTGGTCTGGAACCGCAGCACATCGGCGTCCCCTCCGCCGTCATTGGACTCTCCCTCACCCCCGTCGGAGGAGGTACAAGCGCTGGCCAGCGCCAAAGCGCCGATAGCGGCGATGGCAGCAATCGAACGAGAGCGTTTCATTGGAACTCCTTAGCGTCATTGCTAACCGGTGGGTGGCTATTTGTCCCCCACACCATCGTCGGCCGTGCACCCAAGCCGTGCTTGAACAGGATGGACACGTGTTTGACGGCCCGCGCCCGAACGACGGCACAGATGGCTATGTGCCTGGGCTGCGCCATTGCTGCACGTCGAGTGGAGCGCCGTCCTCGGCGACGATCGGGTGCGGCCCACCGCTGACGTACTCCAGCCGGACCCCGTTGAGTTCGGCAGGATCTGTGAACCACAGGATCACCTCGCCGTCGTCGTTGAGCACCTTGCCGTCGTCGCCGACGCCGAGCTGTGCCAGTTCCCGCATCCGGGCCTGGACATCGGGGTGCCGGACGAAGCTGATGTGGTGGAAGCCCTCGCCCTGATGGCGTGAGTGCGTACCCTCACCGGTGAACTCCATCAGTTCGATAAACGGCTTTCCCTCAAGCGAGAACGCAATCCGCGCATCATGGGTGTGCGGCTGGTGATCACTGCTATCGATGTAGGCGGAGGTTCGGTATCGCGCAATCGGGGTGAAGGTGTAGCCCAGCGCCTGCGACCACTGCTCGATCGCGGCATCGAGATCCTCGACCAGGAATCCGATGGTGTCGATGAGGCGGGCACTCATCGGTAGATCTGCTCCAGTTCGTTGCGGTAGAACTCCAGGCCCTTGCGGATCTCGGCGACCGGATCGGCCGCCATATCGTTCTCGGCCATCGCCCACCCTCGCCACCGGGCGTCGGCGAGCACCTGCTGCCAGGCACGCCAATCGATGACGCCGTCGCCGAAGATGCGGAAATACTCCAGCATCACCGAGTGTTGGTCGGGATGATCCAGCAACGTCGTCCCGTCCAGCGGCTGGCTGCAGTCCTTCCAGTGCATCACCGGGACCCGGTCCACGTGGGCAGCCAGCGCGGCCACCGCATCACCGCCGTCCAGCGTGGTGTGTCCAGCGTCCAGACATAGCTGCACCGACGCCGGATCGGTCAGCTCCAGCATCCGCGTGATGTCCTGGTTGCGGGAGCAGACGCTGTAGGCGTCGGTATGCAGGGCGATACGCACGCCGTAGCGTGCCGCGATCTGCGCCTGTCGGTTGATCTGCGCGGCGACGCGCTCCATCGCATCGTCGGGTACCGGGCGAGCCAGATCACGGCCGGTGAACAGTGACCGCTGCACCGTCCCCATGATGATCACCTCAGCGCCCATCTCGGCAACGAACTGCGCATGAGCGTGCACATAGGTGTCCACCTGCGCCTCGGTCATCGACCCATCGAGCACCTCGCCGATGAGCGATTCGCCGTTCTGGTAGCTGGAGCCCAGTTCCAGCCCCCGCGACGTCAGCGCCTGAGCGAACCCTGCGGCGTCGCCGTAGGCCTTGAGTGCGTTCTGCCACCCCCCAGGGATGGGCGCAAGCTCAATGCCCTCGACGCCGGCGGCCACCATTCCGTCCAGCATCCGCTCGAAGTATGGCCGTGGATCGGCATTCACCAGCGTGCGGAAGTCCTCGTAGCTGACGTCGTCGGGCAGCCCCCAGTAGCCGGTGTTATAGAACGTGATCATGGTGGCGCCGAGCCGGACGTTGCGATCACTCATGGGAATTCTCCGCTCTGCGTGGAACCTCGACCCACTCGCCGCAGTTGGCGGACCGATGGATCGCCTCCACGACCTGCTGTACGTGGGCGCCTTCGGCGAAGTTCGGGTGAGCCAGCTTGTTCTCGACGATCGCCGCGATGAAATGGCGCAACTGGATGGCGGTGTCGTCGGGATAGCCGATGCCCAGCCCGGCCACCGGGTACCACACGTCCTGGTGCTTCTCGCTGGAGAGCACAGTGCGGAACCCAGCGAGCTCGGGTGGGTCATCGTTGAATGAGACCTGGAGTTCCTCGCGGTGGTTCCAGTTGAAGGCGATGGCGCCGTCGGTGCCATCCAGTTCGAACCGGATCTCGTTGCCCCGTCCCGACGATGCGCCGGAAACGGAGAATGTGCCGATCGACCCGTTCGCGAACTCGGCCAGCCAGAACCCCGACATGTCCAGCACGTCGTCGTCGATGCGGGACTGCTCATCGAGCCACCCGATCTGCGGATCGGTTGAGATGCGTGCTCGCACGCGTGCCGTGACCCGGACGATCTCACCATTGAGGTATTCGGCGATATCGATGACGTGCGAACCGATGTCGCCGACGTTGCCCGAGCCGCCGGTGGCTCGTCGTGCCCGCCAGCGGGTGCCGATGGGCTGCTTCAGGTCATCCTGGAAATAGGTGGACCGGTACTGCAACGGCAAGCCCAGCTTCCCCGAGTCCAGCAGCTTCTTGGCCAAGGTGATCGCAGGGATGTGCCGGTAGTTGAACCCGACCTGTGATGTGACCCCTGCCTCGACGGCGGCGCTCCACAGCGATTGCGCCTGTGCCGCATCGTTGGTGAGCGGCTTCTCCGAGAAGACGTGCTTGCCGGCAGCCAGCGCGACCTGTGCGATTGGCGCATGCAGGTCCGGCGGAGTGACGATATCGACGATGTCGATACTCGGATCGGTCACCACACTGTGCCAGTCGGCTGAACTGTGGTTCCAGCCCAGCTCGGCAGCCGCACGCGCGGCCGCCTCCGGTGTGATATCGACCAGGATCTCCTTGTGGATGCGGACCCCAAGATCTCCCAGCACCGGCGCCATCGCATAGCCCAGGCTGTGGGCCCTGCCCATGAAACCGCCGCCGCCGATAAGTGCGACGCGTAGCTCCTTCACAACTGACCTCCCCTGTGCGGTGGGGTGCCGAACCCCTGCACACCATGGTTCCCGCCGGTGCTGCGGTGCGCTTGCCCGCGAGAGTCAGGTGGTTGACGACGCGCGCCCAGCTGAGCCGGCTAGAGCCAGCGCCGGGTCCGTTGGCAATACTCCTCGTACTCGGTGCCGAAGATTCGGCGTAGTCGCTCTTCTTCGCCACGAATGATGCCGGAGATCGCTAGCAGCACCACTGGCAGCGGGATCAGCGGCCACCAACTGGCGGTGAGCAGCGCCATTCCGACGGTGATCACCGCGAAGGCCAGGTAGATCGGATTACGGCTATAGCGCAGCGGGCCCGAGGTGATCAGCGTCGTGGCGTCCTTGAACGGCAGCACCGGGGTGTGCGCGCGATGAAACTGCCGTTCGGTCGCGAGCGCCAGCAGGCCGGCGGCGATGATCAGCCCGCCCCCGACGGCTCGCAGCCACAGCCACGACGGCAGTGGCAGCGGCCACACCAGGTGCCCGGCCAGGGCTAGCAGCAGCCCGGAGCCGAACAGGATCGGAGGATATGGCTTCATGAGGAGCGCGGTGGGCGGTCAGTTGGAATCGAGGATCTGCAGCACCACCAAGGTGGCGTCGCTATCGGTGATCTCGAAGTCCGGGTGCAGGTTGGCGAACGTCCCCAGCGGCGCAGCGATCAGGATGATGTCCCCCTGGCGTAGGTCCCCCGCCCTCAGCCTGAGGGCATCGGTGAACTCGGGGATCTGAATCCAGACGTCGGCGTCCTGATTCGCACTCTCCAACGGGTTCAGGTGCACCCCACCATCCTCATCCCAGGTCGCGGTATCGAGAGAGACGAGGACAGCATCGGCATCCGCAAGCGGTTCGCTGTCGCCCTCGGTCAACAGGCGGGTCTGTGATTCGGTGGGGATGGGCAGGGCTGGGGGGATAGTGATCTCGTAGACGCCGCTGGGCCCCGGCTCCACCAGCAGATTGTCGACCTCCCGACCGCTGTACTCGGGGTCGGCGTTGCTCTGGGCGATCAGAAGCGAAGCGCCGACGACGCTTCCGAGCAGCAGAACCCCGACCAGCGCGCCGATCGCAATCCGCCACCGGTTCGACCGGCCGGGTAGGTGCGTCGTCGCTGCGGCGAGTGCCGGAACGGCATGGAATGGCTGGCGCACCTGCGCCACCGGTTGCTGTGCCTCCAGTGGTTGTGATGGAACCGGAGGCGTCGGCGGATGCGCCTGCGATGGCTGGTGCGGGTAAAGCCCCTGCTGTGCGGCCTCGGGGTTCGGCAGCAGGGTCGGGTGCCCCTCCGGCAGCTGGAGCGGCTGTTGTTGAACGCGGGTGGCAACATCGGGTGGCTTGGGTGCGGGGGCGCCGCGGGGCACCTCCAGCGGGGTCACCTCCAGGCCGATATCGCGTTGCACCTGCTGCAGCGCTCGCCCGAGGGTCGCCGCGTTATCGAATCTGGCCTCCCGGTCGTAGGAGAGTCCTTGCCGCAGGACCGCCTGCAGTGAGGGGGGCACGTCAGAGCGTTGCATGCTGGTGACGAATCCGCGTTGGAGCCGCGCGGCGATGTGCGCCGGGGAGTTCGGACCGCCGGGCACTTCCTGGGGTGAGTGCCCTTCCAGCAGTGAGTACAGCGTGGCTGCCAGCGAGTACTGGTCGGAGTGGGTGTCCGAGATGGGAGAGTCCCACAGGGCTTCCGGGGCGGCCCATGGCAGGCTCATCCCCACCGATGTCTCGTCGCTGCCGCTGCCGGGGCTGAACGTCGCCCGGCGGGTGGATTCGGGGAGGTCGTCGGCGATGGTCGAGATGCCGAAGTCCGACAGCACCGGAACGCCGTACTCGGTCAGCAGGATATTGGCGGGCTTGATGTCGCGGTGCACGATCCCGGCACGATGGGCGGCTTCCAATGCTCCGGACAGTCGCACGCCCAGGGTGAGAACATCCGGAACCGACATCGGGTAGTAGCGGTAGACGCTGCCCAGGCTGCCGCCGGAGCAGTACTCCATCACCAGGAATGGTTCGCCGTCGTCGTCGACATCAGCGGTGTAGATCGCGGCGATGTTGGAGTGGTTCGACACCCGTGCCATCAGGTTGGCTTCGGCCGCGAACTGGGCACGTACCTCGTCTGAGAGGTTCTCGGTGCGCAGCACCTTGATCGCGACACCGCGCCGGGGCATGCTCTGTTCGTACAGATAGACGTCGGAGAAGCCGCCGTGACCCACCGGACGGATGTAGCTGTAGCCCGGGATCTGGGGCGGCGCGGCAGCGTCGGACGCCTCGGTCACGGCACCTCCGAGCCAGTTACGGGCAGCAGCTCGCTGCGGGTGGTCCGCCGTGGGTTCGGGTCCCCCCAACGTCGGCGGCGTTACCGCAATTGTAGGGTGGCGTCACCGCAATTGTAGGGGAGCACTCGAAATCAGTGCGCGGCGGCGGATGGACGGCTAGTTCTTGTGGCCGTCTTGATGCCAGGTGAGCAGGTCGAGCAGCATGGTCTGAGCGTTCTCCTGGCCGGGCGTTTCGACATCGACGGCGCGGAATCCGGCGGCAGAGTAGAGCTTGACGGCGGGGTTGTCGTTCTCCACGCTCAGGCTGATGGCTCGGGTCCCGGCGTCCTGCGCCCGCGCGGCGATCGTGCGCAGCAGCCCTCGGCCGATGCCACGTCCCCGGTGGGCCGGCACCACCCCCATGCTCAGCTCCGGAATGTCATCGGCGACGTAGCCAAAGCCCGGAGTGCCGCGAGTGAAGCGCCGCAACCAGGCAGCACCGACCGGGATCTGCAACCCTGCCGGTCCGCCCAGGTCGACTGCGATGATGCCGAGGTCACCCTCCCGGTGCCAGCCGGCCACATACTGAGCCAGCGCCCGGTCGCGCAGCAGTTGCTTGCGGCTGATGCGCTCCTCACCGGTCCAGTTGACGCATTCCAGCAGCATGTCCAGCAGGAATTCGGCGTCCTCGGGTCCTGCGGCGCGCACGCCAACCGGACCAGGTCGCACTTCCTCGGTCATCTGTTACCTTCCCAATGCTGCTTGTCAGGGGCGGATGAGTACTGACTCATAGGCGAGATCACCGCCTGCACCCGCTCGCGCAGCCCCAGTTCACCCTGCACTTTAGCGACTTGTGCCCGAACTACACATTCGAGACCACTAGCCGGGCGGTGCTGCGCGCCGTCGACGCGCCGCCGCGACGATGGCGACGGCTAGCGCTGCCAGTGCCGCGACCGGGGTGGCGAACCAGGTGATGGCCGGTGTTTGTACCGGCGCATTGACCTGCACCACGGCCGTGATCAGCATCGTCACCCCGACCAGTGCCAGCGAATTGCCGCGCCGGGTCGCGATCGTGGCGATGCCCAGCCCGACCAGCGCTGCAGCTACCAGGCTGACGAGCATGCCAGCCAGCCCGGACTGTACCTGGAGATCGGTCAGGTCGGCCGTTGCCCGCCGCGGAGCAAGCATTGCGGTGGTGGCCCATACCGCTAGAGATATTGCCACCGTCGCCAGCAGTGTGCTGGCGATGATCAACCCCAATGCCGACGCCCCCCTGTTCCTGGTCTGCCTGCCGAAGATGTTCCCCCAGGCAGCGAAGAGCAGCTGTCCGGGGATCGTTCCGAGGACGGTGTCGCCGTATCCGATGCCGGGGAAGTTGTTCCATTGGTTCAAGTAGTACGGGCCTGGTGCCAGCCCAGCGAAACAGCCAGACAAGACCCACGATGACGACGAGGGTCGCAACCGCGATCCGCCGGGTGTACCGGGCAGTGACCAGCAGCCGGAACTGAGACCACACCGATCCCGGCAGCCTGGTTGATCGAGCGTCGTCGATCATGGAGTCCCCCGTCCGCTCCTCACCGGTCAATCAGCCCCGACTCGTAGGCGTACACGACTGCCTGAACCCGGTCCCGTACCCCGAGTTTCGCTAGCACCTTGCCAACGTGGGTCTTCACCGTAGCCTCCGAAAGCACCAGCCGGTCGGCGATCTCGGCATTGGAGTGGCCGCTCGCCAGCGCCAGCAGAACCTCACGCTCACGTGGCGTCAACGAGGCCAAGCTCGCGTCCTTGGGCTTGGTCTTGCCCACCGGCAGCTGCCCGGCGAACATCTCCAACATGCGGCGGGTGATTCGGGGAGAGACGACGGCGTCCCCGGAATGAACGGTGCGGATGGCGGCCACCAGGTCGGCAGGCTGGGTGTCTTTCAAGAGGAACCCGCTGGCCCCGGCCTGGAGTCCGGCGAACGCGTAGGAGTCGAGGTCAAACGTGGTCAGGATCAGGACTCGGGTCGCCGACTCGCCACGGCTGATTGCTTCGGTTGCTGCGATCCCGTCCATCCCCGGCATCCGCACGTCCATCAGCACCACGTCCGGGTGCAGGGCGGCTGTCATGGAGACCGCGGTGGCCCCATCGGATGCCTCTCCGACGACGTCGATGTCGGACTCGGCTTCCAGCACCATGCGAAAACCCATGCGCAGCAGTGACTGGTCATCGACCAGCAACACCGAGATGCTCATCGTGGACTCCCGTCGATGGTGTGCTGGGCAGAATCGGAACCTTCCAGGATCGCGGTAGGCGCCGCCTGGACACCCGCAGCGTGCAATTCGGCATGCACCCGCCAGCCGTCCGCCGTCGGCCCGGTATCGACGCTACCCCCGTGTGCCGCGGCGCGTTCACGCATTCCCACCAGCCCTTTGCCCGTACCCGGCTCATCGGTCGGCCTGCCACCGGTGTTGGTGATGGTCACCGTGATGAGATCACCGGCATAGCTCAGTTCGACCTCCACCAGTTCGGGCCCAGCGACATGGCGAAGCACGTTCGTCAGCGACTCCTGCACGATGCGGTAGGCGGCCAGGGTCGATGACTGCTGACTGGGCAGCGGCTTCCCGGTCTGGTGAAATCGCACCGGGAGCCCGGCGGCCCGGAACCGTGACACCAGGTCGTCCACGTCGCCGGTCGTCGGAGCCAACGGCCGGTCGCCATCGAACGGGATGAGTGCCTCGTCGGCGTCGTCAATGTGTAACACCCCGAGGATTCTGCGCATTTCCGCCAGCGCTTCCCGGCCGGTGCTCGACAGTTCCGTGAGTGCGGCTCGGGAACGTTGTGGCGAGCGGTCCAACGTGGCCGTCGCACCATCGGACAGAGCCACCATCACCGACAGTGAGTGCGCTACGACGTCGTGCATCTCCCGCGCGATCCGGGATCGTTCACGGATCACTGCGAGTTGCTCGCGCTGATCACGCTCCAACGCCATCCGGTTGGCCCGATCCACCAGACTCTGGGTGTGCTGGCGCCGGGCGCGCACACTCAAGCCGATCGAATGGGCGATGAGGAAGGCGAGGACGTTGTTGGCCGCCACGAACAGCAGCGGTGGGCCGATCTCGTCGGTGATGTCGTCTTCATTGAGTGAGACGGCGACATTCATGCCGATCAGTTCCAGCCAGGGCTGGCTCCAGAACGTGGCGAAAGCGGTGGCGCCGAGAGTCGATACGCCGGTCACGCCGATGAACGTCAGCCAGGCCGTGCGTGGCGAGCGTAGGGACGAGGCCGTGTAGATCGCGAAAGTCACACCCAGAATCAGGCTTGGGTGCTGGAACGCGATCAGGTTGAGCATTGTGACGATCGCCAGCACCACCAGCGGGAACCGCCGTCGGTACATCAATGCGACCGCGGTCGCCACCATGCTGCCCAGATAGATCCAGACCAGTTCGGAGCCTTGCAGTAGTAGCGGTTCGGGTGCGCTGAAGAGCACGAACACCAGCAGCACCACGATGTCGGCGCCGCGTGGGTGATCGGCGAACCAGCGCCTGATCGGTCCTAGACGGCGCGCCTGGGAAATCGAGAATGGCAATGCTCGTTCATGCCGGCGCCGGGTCGGGTCAGTTCCCGGCCCGGCCACCCTCATCCACCCGCTCAGGCGTCTCTCCTTCGCAATAGCACCGCAGCACCAGCCAAGGCAGCCACCACCCAGGCCATCATCACCCCGTAACCCTGCCATGGGCTGAGCGGCCCATCCGGGGATGCCCCCGTGATCAGCAGTTGCCCAGCCGTGGACGGCAGGTAGAGCGCGGCATCCTGCACGAACTCCAGGTTGATCTGCCCAATGATCGGCAGCACCATCAGCACCCCGAGAACCGTCGCGATCGCACCTGCCGTGTGCCGCAGCATGCCACCGATCCCCAGCGCGAACAGCGCGATCGCGGTGAGATACAGCGGCACGCCCAGCAGCGCCTGCTGCGTTTCGGCATCGGTCAGGTCGATGGCCATCTGATGTGGTTCCAGCATCGGCGTGGTGGCCAGGATGATCAGGGCCACCGTGATCGCGCCGGTGATGAAACTGGCAACCGCGACCACGATCGCCTTGGCCACAAGCACCGGGAGTCGCGTGGGGCAAGCGGTCAGGGTCGAGCGGATCTGGCCGGTGCTGTACTCCCCGGTGATACGCATGACCCCGAGCACTGCGAACACGATCTGCCCGATGGTGTAGCTGAACGTCGCGACCATCAGACCGAGGCTGCTGGGGTCGAGCGGCTCACCCCCGGGCGATTCGGCGCTGGCGTCAACGGCGTCGGTGTCCAAGGTCAGGCCCCAGCCCATCAGCAGGGAGAGCCCCAGCATGAGCATGACCGAGAGCCCCAGCACCCAGGGCGTGGACCGGACTGAGAACAACTTGATCCACTCCGACTGCAGCACATGCAGGAAGGTCAGACGGGTGGTGCGAGCAGCGATGTGCGCCGCTGGTGCGGTGGCGGTAGCGGTCATCGGGCGACCTCCTGGTTGGTGTGCTGCGGGGACTCGGACTGGTACTCGACCTCGTCGGCGGTGAGCGCCATGAACGCTTCCTCCAAGGAACCGTTGACGGGAGTGAGTTCGTGCAGGGCGATGCCACGCGCGGCAGCGGTGTCACCGATCTCGGCGGCGGTGCTTCCCGTGACCTCCAGCAGCTGATCCTCGATCCGGGTCACGGTGGCACCCTGGGATTGCAGCACGGTGGCCAGGACCGCCGTTTGCGGGCTGCGCACATGTACCGAACCGGTGCCCCGGCTGGCGACGATGTCCGCTACCGTGCCGGTGCGCACGATGCGGCCACGCCCGATCACGATCAGTTGGTCGGCTGTGATGGCCATCTCGCTCATCAAGTGAGAGGAGAGGAACACCGTGCGGCCTTCGTCGGCCAGGTAGCGGACCATGTTCCGCACCCACTTCACACCCTCGGGGTCCAGGCCGTTGACCGGCTCGTCGAGAATCAGCGTGGCCGGGTCGCCCACCATGGCAGCCGCGATACCGAGGCGTTGGCCCATTCCCAGCGAGAAGCCACCGACGCGCTTGTTCGCGACGTCGGCCAGGCCGGTCATGTCGATCACCTCCTCGACCCGCTTGCGGCCGATCCCATGGGTGGCCGCCAGGCCGCGCAAGTGATTGCGGGCGCTGGAACCGGTATGAACGGCTTTGGCCTCCAGCAGTGCACCGACCTCCCGCAGGGGGGCCTTGTGCTCGGCGTAGCGCTTGCCGTTGACCCGCACCTCGCCGCGGGTTGGCCGGTCCAAGCCGACAATCATGCGCATGGTGGTGGATTTGCCTGCGCCATTGGGCCCGAGGAAGCCGGTGACGCGTCCGGGTTCCACGGCGAAACTGACGTCGTCGACGGCGGTCTTGGCGCCGTAGCGTTTGCTGAGATGGACTGCTTCAATCACGGGGCACCGCCTGGCCTGATCGTTTCAGTTGATTTCACCTGCGACACGCTATGCGTCGCCGTCCTGGAACAGCACTCCCGCGCGGAGGATATTTGCTGCCGCCCTCCGCCAGGCGAATGAACCGGAACTCATCCGTTTGGATGAGGGGAACAACCGATCATGGCGGTGCGTTGAGTTTGGTAGCCGCAGCGGCGGCATCGGGCCGCTATCTGCCCGTACCATGAAGTTGGCACCGCGCGGTGCCAGCGACCCAGGAGGACATTCAGCCACTATGGCTAACCCATACTTCACCAACAGCGCGAACTTCGGGCAGAGCAAGCCCCAGCCGGGCACGATGGCGGTCGGGTACCAGCCGAATGTTCAGGGATATGCGCAGCAGCAGCCCGCGTACGGTACGCCGCCCCAGCCCGGGCTGGACCCGCAGATGCAGGGGATCCAGGACTCCTACTACGGTCCCGACGCGGGTGCGGCACAAACCGGGCGGCTGACCTACGACGACGTCATCGTCAAGACCGGCGCCGTGCTCGCCACCATCGTCGCAGTGGCGGCGCTGGCGTGGTTTGCGGTGCCGTATTCCCTGACCATGCCGGTGATGGTGGTCGGTCTCATCGGCGGGCTTGTGCTCGGGCTGGTGAATTCGTTCAAGAAGGAGCCGTCCCCGGCTCTGATCATGGGCTACGCGGTCTTCGAAGGCGCGTTCCTCGGTCTGATCAGCAAGTTCTTCGAACTGGCCTACAGCGGCATCGTGCTGCAGGCGGTGCTGGCCACCTTCATCACCTTCGGCGTCACGCTGGCGCTGTTCCGCAGCGGCAAGGTCCGGGTCACCCCGAAGTTCACCAAGTTCTTGATGATCGGCCTGATCAGCTACGGCGTGTTCTGCCTGATCAACTTCGGCATGATGATGTTCACCAACGTCGGCGGCACCTTCGGCCTGCGCAGCATCGAGATCGCCGGTATCGGCATCCCGCTGGGCCTGGTCATCGGCCTGGTCGCGGTGGTGCTCGCCGCCATGACGCTGATCATGGACTTCGACCAGATCCAGCGCGGTGTCCGCAACGGCGTCGCCCGCAAGTACGCCTGGTCGGCGGCGTTCGGAATCGCGCTGTCGCTGGTGTGGCTCTACCTCGAGTTCCTGCGGCTGCTGGCCATCCTGCGCGGCGGCGACTAAACCCCCGCGCCCGCGCTGACCACCCCCGCGCCCGCGATTTAGTGACTGGGCTGCCGATTAGTGAGCTGCAACTCACTAAAACGCCGCCGCATCACTAAATCGCGGGAGGGAAGTGGAGGGAGGGAATCGCGGGAGGGAAGTGGAGGGAGCCGGGCTCGTGGCCGGGAGGGAGCCAGGCTCGCTTAGGGTGGATCCATGACATCAACGCTGCCCTCCGCATCCGGATCCTTCGGCGACAAGCCGGAGCTGACGTTTCCCGAGAACACTCCGCCAGCCGAATTGGCCGTGGAGTTGATCCAGACCGGCACCGGCCCGGTGGTTGAGGCAGGCCAGACGATCGAGGTCAACTACTTCGGTCAGGTCTGGGGCGGGGCGATGTTCGACAACTCCTACGACCGTGGCAGCTCGATCGAGTTCCCGATCGGTGTCGGCACCGTGATCGCGGGCTGGGACAACGGGCTGGTCGGGCTCCCGATCGGTTCCCGGGCGATCCTGGCGATCCCGCCGCACGAAGGTTACGGCCCGTTCGGCAACCCTCGTGCGGGAATCGGTGGCGAGGACACGCTGGTGTTCGTCGTCGACATCATTAACGCTGCTTAGCCAGAGAGCTCAGTCGAGGCCACTCGCTGCCGCGCCAGGTGGCGGGCCGCGCGCAGACCGAACACCGCGGCCGGTCCGATCGTCGAACCGGCGCCCGGGTAGGTGCGGCCCATCACCGATGCCGAGTTGTTGCCTGCCGCGTATAGGCCTTCGATGGCGCTGCCATCCTCCCGCAGCACTCGCGCGTCGGGATCGGTCACCAGCCCGCCCTTGGTACCCAGATCGCCCAAGACCACCTTGATGGCGGTGAATGGTGCCTTCTCCAGCGGCCCAAGGTTCGGGTTCGGCCGTACCCCCGGGTCGCCGTAGTAGCGGTCGTACGCGGAGTTCCCCCGCCCGAAATCGGTGTCGACGCCGCTGCGAGCGTTGGCGTTGAAGCGTTCGATGGTGGCCTTCAGGGTCACCGCGTTCATGTCCAGCGTTTGCGCCAATTGCGACATGGACTTGGTCTTGACCAGCCAGCCGGCCCGCTCCATCTGCTTGTTCACCCGCGGGTCCAGCATGTAGTTGCGCAGGTACCGGCGCGCGTGCCGGGCGTCGGCGATCATCCAGAAGTTGTCCCCGACGTGCTGCATCCGCTCCAGCATGTGGTGTCCCAGGTCGACATAGGACTCGGATTCGTTGGCGAACCGCTTCCCGCTGGCGTCCACGATGAGTGAGTACGGCATCGACCGCTCGCCGACGATGAACATCGGCCGACCACCCCCCGGAGGCGGGGGAACCGACGCGCCCCACCAGGCGTCGTCCATCAGCGATACGGCAGCGCCGAGTGCCTGGCCAAGTTCAATCGGTTTGCCGACGTTGCCGAGATTTCCCGACGGCGTTCCCGCAACGCCCTGATACCGCTCACGCATTTCGGGATTGCCTTCGAATCCACCGCCGGCCAGTACCACTCCGCTGCTGGCCTGGACTCGCACCTGCCGACCGTCTTTGCTGACCGCGACGCCGGTGACCCGCCCGTCCTGGCTAATCAGCTCCGTCAGCGGAGCCGATAGCCACAGCGGTGTGCCCTGCTTCTGCACCACCAGGTTGTAGAAGGCGCTGGCAAAGGCGGCTCCCGCACCGACCAGCTGCTTGCGCAGCACGGCACCGCCAAGTGTCCGGAAGACGAAATCGGCGCCCCGCATGAACCCGTCTGGGGTGGACCAGGCCCGAGAAAGCAACCACACGTCGTCGGTCTTCAGTGGGAAGGGCACCCCATCCTGACCGCGTGAGGTCTCCCAGGCTCCATCCAGGAGCTTGGCGTCGAAGGGCTGAACCTCGGCTGCGCGCCCGATTTTGCCGCCAGGCAGTTCGGGGTAGTAGTCGGGATAGTCGGTAGCGCGCGAGAACGTGATGCCCAGCCGCTCGGCGGTGGTGACGAAGTCCTCGATGGAGTCCACAAAGGCCTCCTTGTGGGCGCGGGAGGTCGATGGGCCGGCATCGCCGATCGTGGCTTCCATGTAGGTCAGTGCGTCCTCGCGACTATCGCCGACGCCGTCGCGTTTCATCAGGGGGCTGTTCGGCAGCCACATCCCGCCGCCAGACATGGCGGTGCTGCCGCCCCATTTGTCCGTGCTCTCAACGATCACCGTGCGCAGGCCCTGATCGACGGCGACCATGGCTGCTGCGAAGCCTGCCGCGCCGCTGCCGACGACCACGACATCGAAGTTCTCGTCCCAGGTTTCTTGTGACATCTCTGCTCCGTTCCTGGCCGGGGCCGGAATCGGGTGGCGGGCCCCTGCCGAACTGCCGGATCCTCTACCGGACAATTCTGTCCGGTATGCTCCGATTATGCCGGACAACTCGATGAAAACCAACCGTGGCCCGGCTGCGGCACAGGCGAATCGGGCGGCGTTGGTGGATGCGGCTCGGGTGCTGTTCGTCGAACGCGGATATCAGGTTCCGATGAGTGCGATAGCGGCCGCGGCCAGTGTTGGGCAGGGAAGTCTGTACCGGCACTTTCCGCAGCGTTCGCTGCTGGCGGCGGCGGTGATCGATCAGAACCTGCAAGCGCTGGAAGCGCTCGCTGGAGCCAGCTTCCGGCACCTGTGGCGGCTGGTGATCGACCAGCTGGTCGAGGGTGGCGTGTTCTTTGAGACCGCTGTGGACGATAACGACGTGCGTGCACGGCTAGAGGATCGTTTCGTCGATGTGCTCACAGGCCCCCTGGTCCAGGCACGCGCCACCGGGGAGATCGCGGACGGCGTGGACATCGGGCAACTGCTCCTGGTGGTCCGCATGGTGCTGGGCACGATCCATACCGAACCGGATCTGGCGGCCCGGCGCCGGTTGGCGCTGAGTGTGCTGCGGCTGGTCGGGCGCGGGCTGGACCTGGACCCGGCAGAGCCGGAGCGCGAGCCGCGGTGAAGATCGGTCAGTCGAGCTCGATCGAGTTCACGCGTGGGGCGGCGAACACCGCGAGCTGCTCATCGGTCAGTGCAGGCATCTGGCACCCATTGGGGCCGTGATTGCAGTAGCCACCTGGGTTCTTGTACAGGTACTGCTGGTGGTAGGGCTCGGCGTAGTAGAACGGGCCGGCGTCGGCCGCAGGCCGCAATTCGGTAGTGACCTCACCCAGGCCACCAGCGCGGGCGACGGCGTTGAATGCCTCCCGGC
>JBKDZO010000069.1:0-94242 GCA_047971285.1 Beutenbergiaceae bacterium
GATGTCGAAGACCTCCGGATGGGCCTTCTCCACCTCGTCGAGCAGCACCACGCTGTATGGTCGGCGCCGCACCGCTTCGGTGAGCTGACCGCCCTCTTCATATCCGACGTATCCGGGAGGCGCACCCACCAGACGCGCCACCGAGTGCTTTTCGGAGTACTCGCTCATGTCGATGCGCACCACGGCACGGTCGTCGTCGAACAGGAAGTCGGCCAGTGATTTCGCTAGTTCGGTCTTGCCGACGCCGGTCGGCCCGAGGAAGAGGAACGATCCCAGCGGCCGGTCCGGGTCGGCGACCCCGGCACGCGAGCGCCGCACCGCATCGGAGACCACCTGGACGGCCTGCTGCTGCCCGATCAGCCGCTGCCCCAGGACCGATTCCATTCGCAACAGCTTCTCGGTCTCGCCAGCCAATAGCCGCCCGGTCGGGATCCCGGTCCAGGCGGCGACCACCTCAGCCACCTCCTGCGGCCCGACCCGGTCGGCCACCATGGGCGGCACCGTCTGCTCCGGGTCCTGCGACGAGCTCTCCGCCGCTTGCACTGCCGCGATCTCGGATTCCACGGCCGGGATATCGCCATAGCGCAGGCGCCCGGCGTCTTCGTAGCGCCCTTCCCGCTCGGCCCGTTCGGCTTCAGTGCGCAGATCATCCAGCCGTTTGCGCGCCTCGCCGATTCGGTTCAGCCCGCCCTTCTCGGCCTCCCATCGAGCGGTGAGCTCGCGCAGATCTTCGGACCGGTCGGCCAGGTCGGCCCGTAGCTTCTGCAGCCGTTGTTCACTGCCGGCGTCATTGTCACCGTCGGAGAGGTAGGCCTCCTCCATGGTCAGGCGGTCGACCTCGCGACGCAGTTGGTCGATCTCCACCGGTGAGGAATCCAGTTCCATGCGCAATCGGGACGCCGCCTCGTCGACCAGGTCAATCGCCTTGTCCGGCAGTTGCCGCCCGGTGATGTACCGGTCCGACAGGGTAGCCGCCGACACCAGCGCCCCGTCGGAGATGGTGACGTTGTGGTGCGCCTCGTACTTGGGCGCGATGCCGCGCAGGATCGCGACCGTGTCGGGCACGCTCGGTTCGCCCACGAACACCTGCTGGAATCGGCGCTCCAGGGCCGGGTCCTTTTCGACGTACTCGCGGTACTCGTCCAGGGTGGTCGCTCCGACCATCCGCAGTTCGCCACGAGCCAGCATGGGCTTGAGCATGTTGGAGGCGTCCATGGCTCCGTCACCGCCAGCACCGGCTCCGACGACGGTGTGCAACTCATCGATGAAAGTGATGATCTCGCCGTCGGAGTCGCGGATTTCATCGAGCACGGCCTTGAGCCGTTCCTCGAACTCGCCACGGTATTTGGCACCCGCCAACATGGCGCCCAGATCCAACGCGATCAGCCGCTTGCCCGCCAGCGAGTCGGGCACGTCTCCATCCACGATCCGCTGGGCCAGCCCTTCCACGACCGCGGTCTTGCCGACCCCCGGTTCCCCGATCAGCACCGGGTTGTTCTTAGTCCGGCGCGACAGCACCTGCACCACCCGCCGTATCTCGGAGTCCCGGCCGATGATCGGGTCGATGCTGCCTTGACTGGCCCGGTCGGTCAGATCGGTTCCGTACTTGCTGAGGGCCTGGAATGTGCCTTCCGGATCCGGTGAGTCGACCTTGCTACTGCCGCGTACGGCCGAGAGCCGGTCGGCGAGCGCATCCCGGGTGGCTCCGGCGGCGCGCAGCGCCTCACCCGCGGCCTCCTGGCTTGCCGCCAGGCCGAGCAACAGGTGCTCGGTGGAGATGTAGGAATCGCCCAGGGCACCGGCCTCCTCGCTCGCGCTGCTCAGCACCCCGATCAGGGATCGCGACGCCGTCGGCTGGTTCACGCTGGACCCGGACGCCGTGGGCAGGGCCGCGATCACTCCGCTCATCTGTTCCGCCAGGGCGGCCCGGTCGACACCAACGGCCTGCAGCAGAGCGTTCGCCACACTGCCCGGCTGATCCAGCAACGCGGTCAGCAGCTGGGCCGGCTCCAGCTGCGGGTTGCCAGAACTAGTGGCGGCTGCCAGCGCCGCTGCCATCGCCTGCTGCGATTTGGTGGTGAGCTTGTCCATGGGGCCTCCTGGGTTCATATGGCTGATGACTACCTGAGACAACGAAGGTAAAGTTGAGTCTATTCCGCTCAACTTGTCTGATCGACACGGATTCGTGGTGGCCAGGAGGCCGCAACCCGGATTCCCGTGCAAGACTGGTGGGGTCCGGGCACACAGCCTGGTGGTATAGCGAGAGGGGAAACCAATGGGTTTCGACGCATTCAAGGACAAGGTCACCGACGCTCTGGGCGACGAAGAACGTAGCGACTCGATCCTGGACAAGGCAGAAGAGTTCATCAACGACAAGACCGACGGCAAGTACGCCGACAAGGTCGAACAGGGCCGCGACTTCATCGACGGCAAGGTCGGTGACGAGCAGGCCTGAGCCTCACTCACGTCAACGGCCGGTCCCAGCGCTGGGGCCGGCCGTTCGCTTTGCCCGGTCCACTCTCGACCAAGCAGATCTGGCAGGCCACGCACGGCAGTGGCACCATAGATCCGGCAAACCATGCGCTATTCCGTTCAATCCATGCCACCGCGACCCCGGCAGCGGCAGGATCGAGCACAATGACCACTCATTACCCAGCACGATTTGACGGGTGCAGTCACCGCACATTGCCCCGCTCCCACGGATAGGCTCACCTGCGTGAATTGGACCGACTACGGCGCCGCGCTGTTCGATCTGGACGGGGTACTGACCCCGACCGCGGACGTTCATATGCACGCCTGGGATCAGATGTTCAACACATTTCTCGCCGGGCGCGGGCAGACCGACCGCTACACCGAGCGCGACTATTTCGACTACGTCGACGGCAAGCCCCGCTATGACGGCGTCCGATCGTTCCTGGCCTCACGGAATATCGTCCTGCCCGACGGCGACCCCTCCGACGCCCCCGAGGTCGAGAGCGTCTGCGGGTTGGGGAATCGCAAGAACGCCGTCTTCGCCGGGATTCTGGAATCCGAGGGCGTGCGGCCCTATCCCGCCTCGGTTGCGCTGCTGGACTATCTGGCCGCGCGCGGCACCGCCGTCGCCGTCGTATCGAGTTCCCGCAACGCCCCGGCCGTGCTCGCCGCTGCGGGTTTGTCCGATCGGTTCGCGGTGGTCGTGGACGGTCAGGTGGCCGCAGACGCCAGCTTGCCGGGAAAGCCCGCTCCGGACACCTACCTGCACGGAGCCGCCAGGCTCGGCGTCGACCCGGCTCGGTCAGTGGTGTTCGAAGATGCGATGTCCGGGGTCCAGGCCGGGCGCGCGGGAAAATTCGGCCTCGTCGTCGGTGTCGATCGTGGCGCCGGTGCATTGGAGTTGATCGCAGGTGGGGCGGACATCGTCGTTCGCGAACTAGACGAACTGATCGAGGGCTGAGGACTATGCACGCACAAACCGGTGGCCCCGACCCGTTGGACCGCACCCGCTTCCCGGTCGACGAATGGGCGCTGCGCGAGACGTGGTACTCCGGCGACGACCTGGGAGTGACCGAAACCCTGTTCTCGGTCGGCAACGGCTACCTCGGGATGCGGGGCAACTCCGAGGAGGGCCGCGACACCCACACCCACGGCACCTTCGTCAACGGCTTCCATGAGGAATGGCAGATCCGGCACGCCGAGGAGGCCTTCGGGTTCGCCCGCAAGGGCCAGACCATCGTCAACGCCCCCGACGTCAAGACCATCAAGTTGTATGTCGACGACGAGCCGCTGGTGCTGGGTGTGGCCGACCTGGAACAGTACGAACGGGTCCTCGACTTCCGCGAGGGGTTGCTGCGGCGCTCGTTGGTCTGGCGGACCGCGGCCGGCAAGCGGGTCCGGGTGGAGTCCCGCCGCATGGTCTCCTTCGACCAGCGTCACCTGGCCCTAATGACCTTTGAGATCACCCTGCTCGACGGCGACGCCAACATTGCCATCTCATCGCATCTGCGCAATCGGCAAGACGGTGAGGACGAGTATGCGGGTCCCGCGAGCCAGCACAACGGCGAGACCTTCGACCCCCGGCAGGCGGCCGAGTTCGCCGAACGCGTGCTGATTCCGCAGGTTCGCCGGGTGGGCGAACGGCGCATGGTCCTTGGCTACAAGTGCGCCCGTTCGCGCATGACGATCGCCACCGTGGTCGACCACACCATCGCCACCAGCAATGAGGTGCGCGAGCTCAACCACGACGAGGAAGACCTCACCAAGAAGGTCTACCGGATCCGGGCCCGGCAGGGTGAACCGATCAAGATCACCAAGGCCGCCGCGTACCACACCTCCCGGGGCGTGCCAGTGACCGAACTGGTCGACCGTTGCCGACGCACCCTGGACCTGCTGCGCGAAGACGGCATCGACGAAGCCTTCGCGGCGCAGCGTCGGGCCATGGACCGGTTCTGGGACGACTCCGACGTGGTCATCGCAGGCCACCCGGAGCTCGAGCAAGCCGTGCGCTGGAACCTGTTCCAGCTGGCCCAGGCATCGCTGCGCGTGGAGACCGGCGGAATCGCCGCCAAGGGCGTCACCGGCGACGGATACGAGGGTCACTACTTCTGGGACTCCGAGATCTATGTGCTGCCGTTCCTGAGCTACACCTCACCCTGGGTGGCCCGCGGTGCGATGCGTTTCCGTCACCAGATGCTCCCGGCGGCACGCGAACGGGCCACGGAGCTCTCGCAAGCCGGCGCATTGTTCCCGTGGCGCACCATCTCCGGCGACGAGGCTTCCGCCTACTACGCGGCGGGTACCGCGCAGTTCCACATCAACGCCGATATCGCCTTTGCCTTGTGCAAGTACGTCAGCGCCACTGGCGATGAGGACTTCATGGTCCGGGAAGGCATCGACATCCTGGTCGAGACCGCCCGCATGTGGGCCGACCTGGGTTTCTGGCTGGGCAAGGAGAACCCGGCCTATCACATCCACGGTGTAACCGGACCCGACGAGTACACCACCGTGGTGAACAACAACCTGTTCACCAACGTCATGGCACGGGACAATCTGCGCCAGGCGGCAACGTGGTGTCGCCGGCTAGCCGAGCAATGGCCTGCCAACTACGCGCGGTTGACCCAGCAGCTCGACCTCGACCCGGCCGAGATCGCCGAATGGGCCCGGTGCGCCGACGGTATGTACGTGCCCTACGACGCCGGAATCCAGGTTCATCCGCAGGATCAGCACTTCCTGGATCGCGAGGTGTGGGACCTCGCCAAAACACCGATGTCGAAGCGACCACTGCTGCTGCACTACCACCCGCTGGTCATCTACCGCTTCCAGGTACTCAAGCAGGCCGACGTGGTAGCCGCGCTGTTCTTGCAAGGCCACGAGTTCACCCGCGAGGAGAAGCTGGCCGACTTCGAGTACTACGATCCGATCACCACCGGGGACTCCAGCCTGTCCGCCGTGGTGCAGGCTATCGTCGCTGCCGAAGTCGGTTACCGGGAACTGGCCCTGCGGTACTTCTACGCCGGCCTCTACGTTGACCTGGCAAACCTGCACGGCAACGCCCCCGATGGGGTCCACGTGGCTTCCACCGGCGGGGTGTGGAAAGCGCTGGTGTACGGATTCGGGGGCATGCGCGACCACAATGGCACGCTCACATTCGCGCCCAGGCTGCCGATCGAATGGCCGTCGCTGGAATTCCGGCTGCGGTTCCATGGCACGCGCCTGCGGGTGCTGCTGGAACGCGAGCAGATCACCTTCACGGCCTTGGAGGGACCGACGGTCGCGGTCGCCGTCAACGGCGAACGGCATCTGGTGAACATCGAGGAACCGGTCACGGTCGCGCTGGCCGACCAGGGCCCGGTGATCGAACGGGAACTGGGCACCATGCCGTTGGTCGGTTCCTCCGACGAGCACGACATGGTCTACACCGCCGGCGTCCCCGACCCCGAACGGCGGCGGCGGCTCACGCTGGTCACCTAGGAGCGCTTGCCCGGCGACGTCCTACCAGGCTGGCCCTGCTTGCCCGAGCCGGACTTACCCGAGCCGGCCTGACCCGAGCCGGACTCACCCTGAGCGGGCCGCTTCGGTTTGGGTTGACGCGCTGCGGGTGCCGGGAACATCTCCTGCAGGTTCGCGGTGGGCTCCCGGGCCTGGCGCCGGCGCTGGCCCACGGTCTGGCCCTCCGGATCGGCAGCGCGGCGGCGACGCACCAGCACCATGACCAGCAGCCCGCTGGCAAGCAGGGCGATCACGCCCACGACTAACGCAGGCGGTTGCTGCGACAACCATGACGGCGGCACGGCGGCGGAGTCGGCGAAGAAGGTCACGTCGTCACTGTCCTGGTCGATGTCCCAGGAGACCGTCCGGCCATCGAGGTCACCGTCGTGCTCACCCACCGCCTCCGGGAAGGTCACCGCCAGCTGCAGGCGCCACGGCGTGGCGACCGGCTCCTCGGAACTGGTCAGCACCGACAGGTCTCCGCGCAGTTGGATCTGATCTCCGGACCGGGTGAACTGCAGCGCGCCATTGCTGGCCTGGGCCAGGCGTTCCCACGGCACCGCATCCAGGGTCAAGACGACCCCGGTGTACTGGCCATCGTCGTAGACCTCACCCGTCACCCCGCCTGCGTCACCGGCGGCGAGTTCCTCATTGAGCGCCACCGCCAGGTCTGCTGGATCGCTGCCCTGTTCGATCGCCCACTGATTTTCGACGGCGACATCAACGGTCCCGGAGACCGTATCGGCGGCCGGATCGATGCTCAGATCGCCGTGCACGCGGACGCAGCCGACCAGGGTCGCCGCCGCGAACAGCGCAACCAGCGACAGCCAGCAAGCTCTGGACCTCACTCCCACTCGTGCACCCTACGCGGGCTGACCATCGGCGGGCGCCAGTAATTGATGCTGTGCCAGTTCCCGGTACAGCGGGGAGGAGTCGACCAGGTCCGCGTGGGTACCCACGGCCACCACCCGCCCCTGGTCCACCACGACGATCTGGTCGCTGTCGACCACGGTGGAGAGCCGGTGCGCAATCACCAGCAGCGTACGACCGTGGGCCACCGAGTCGATGGCCGCGCGCAGTTGCGCCTCATTGCGGCTGTCCAGACTCGACGTCGACTCATCCAGCAGCAGCAGTGGCGGAGCGGTCAGCAGTGCGCGCGCAATCGCCAGTCGCTGCCGCTCCCCGCCGGACAGCATCACCCCGTGCTCGCCCACGGGTGCGTCCAGTCCCAGGTCTGATCGGTGCACGATCTCGGCCAGATTGACCTGCTCCAGCACGGCGATCATCTGGTCATCGGTGGCCTGCGGCGCGGTCAGTCGCAGGTTGTCAGCGATGGTGCCAGCCAACACCGGGGCATCCTGCTCGACGTATCCGATCTCGGCCCGCAGTCGTGTGCGGGGGATGGTGCGGGTGTCTACACCACCGGCGAGGATCCGCCCCGAGGTCGGGTCATAGAACCGTTCCACCAGCGCGAAGGCGGTGCTCTTGCCCGCCCCGGAAGGGCCGACCAGCGCGGTGCGGGAACCGCGCGGGACAGTGAAACTGACCTCGGTCAGCACCGTATCCTGCTCCGACCCGGGGTACCCGAAGGTGACGTTGTCGAAGGCGAGTGCGGCGCCGGTCTGGCCCGGCTGGTCCGTGAGCTGGGATTCGTCGTCGGATTCGATGGGCAGCCGCACCACTTCCTGGATCCGGCCCAGCGCACCCAGCGCTTGGCTGACCGCCGACATCGCTCCGATCATCTGCGCCAGCGGCATGACCATGAGGAACAGGAACATCAAGAACCCCACCAACCCGGCAATGCTCAGGTCGCCCCCGGCCACCCGGGCACCCCCTATGCCGAGTACCACCAGGAACGCCACCTGCATCGCCACCCCGGCGATGGGAACCACCAGCGCCGAGATCCGGGCAACTTTGAGGCCAGCGCGGAATGCACCGTGCGCCCGCTCATCGATGGTGCCGGTCTCGGCGTCGGTGGCATTGGCGGCACGGATGGTCCGTACTCCCGAGATCGCTCGCTCCAGCGAGGCCGACAGGTGCCCCACCTGCTCCTGAGCCTGGGCGCTGGCCTTGGTCAGCAACGGCATCACGCCCGCCGCCAGCACGATCGCACCGGCCACCACGGCCAAGGTCAGACCGAACAGCAGCGGGTCGATGATGATCATCGCCACCACCGCGCCGAGGAAGGTCAACAGGCCTCCGACCGACTCCACCAGCCCTTGGGTCAGCACCGCCCGTAGCAGCGTCGTGTCGCTGCCGACCCGGCTGACCAGGTCTCCGGTCCGGCGGTGGTCGAACTGCGCAATCGGAAGACGCAGGATGCGGCCGACCAGCCGCCGCCGGGACCGCAGCACCACATGCTCCCCGATCACCTGCAAGAGGTAGTGCTGGAAGCCGCCGATCAGAGCGTCGGCTACCACCAGCACCACCAGCAGCCACACCAGTAGCCCCAGGCCAGTCGATTCCTGTACCCGGCCGATGACCTGCTGCACCAGCACCGGCTGTACCAACGAGGTCGCGGCACCGATGACCGAGAGCACGATGGCGCCTGCGAGCAGGCCCTTGCGGATCGCCAGGTAGGGCAGTAGTTCGCGCAGGGTGGCGCGCGGGCCGTCGTCGGGCTCGCGCCGGCCGAAGCCACGACCCATCCCGCGCCGTCCCCGACCGGTACCGGCTGCACTCATCGACCACTCCTCATACTCTCGGTCACTTCGAACGTCCCCGCAGGTTTCGAACGGTGCAACGTTCGAAACCTGCTCGGGTGTTCGAACGCGGCGCTACCGCCGTCCGTACTTCTTGTGTACCGCCTGCTTGCTGACGCCGATAGCCATCGCAATGTGCTGCCAGGTGTAGCCGCTGGCTCGCGCATGCCGCACCAAGGCCGCCTCCTGACGATCCAGTTCCTGACGCCGTCGACTCAACTCGGCCAATGCTGACAGTGGACCCTCCGACGACCCGGCAATCGCTGTCCGCATGCCGTCAACCTACATTGACCGCTCGGCGGCCGTCAACCTGGGTTGACTCACCCGCGCGGCGAAACGGGGTGGCCTCCGACGAGACCACCCCGCTCACTGCGGTACCCGCATCACCTCCTACTCGTACCGCAATGAGGTCACCGGGTCTTGCCGAGCCGCCCGGCCGGCCGGCAGCGTCCCGGCGAGGAAGGCGATGCCGACGATGGCGGCGACGATGACAGCGATCGTCGCCGGCTCGAACAGGAACAACTCCAGGCCATCCAGGTCCGCCAGGAAGGAGTCGGCCAGCGTTCCGCTCAAGCCGGTCGCCGCGGCCATGGCGACCACGACCCCGAAAGCACTGCCCAGCAGTCCGATGAAGGCCGCTTCCAGTGTGAACAGGCTGAACACCCGGCCCGAGCCCATGCCCATGGCTTTCATCAGCCCGATCTCCCGGGTCCGCTCAGCCACCGACATGTACAACGTGTTGATGATGCCGAAGCTCGCGGCGATCAGCGCGATGATGGCGAAGGCATTCAGCACGAAGACGATGCCGTCGATAACGGCGGTGATGACGCCGAGTTGCTGCTGCAGCGTGCTGGACTGGAAGCCCAGTTCCACCAGTTCATCCTGCAACGCGGTCACTTCGTCCTCGGTCAGCGCCTCGTCGAACTCCACGAAAGCGTTCGTGTACAGACCTTTGACGTCCTCGCTCAGCCCCACCTGGGCCAGGTCGAGCAGGTCGATGGCGAGGGTTTCGTTGACCACCAGCGAGCCGGTGGCACTACCGATGGACAGCGACCCTTCGCTGACGCCGGTGACCGTCGCCTCGACGATCTGGGCGTCGCCGTTGCCATCGGTCAGACCGATGGTGAGCGTGGTATCCACCGCCGCTTCCGCGTCGTCATACCCCAGCGGCTCCAGGAACTCCGTCGGGATCAACGCCTCGGTTTCGGCAGAATCGAACTCGGGCGTGACACCGGCAGCGAGCTGCATCTCCTGACCCGGGATTAGCTGGGTGGCACCGATGACATAGGGGTCACCGCCGTCGTACTGGATGTAGTCGATGCCCAGGCGCCGGTCAGGCTCGACCGACAGCACGCCGTCAACCTCGGCGATCGCATCCAGGTCCGCCTGGTTCATGTATGACGCGGTGACGTCGGCATCGGAGGCCGCAGCGGCCGGCTCGGCGTCGGCGTCGTAGACCTGCGGGCCCTCCTCCTCCGCTTCCTGCGCAACCGGAGGACCATCGGTATCGCTGCCCGACTTGGCGGCATTGAGCACATTGGACGAACCCAGGTTGCCCACGGTATCGGTGAGGAAGGAGCTGATGCCCGCGCCCAGGGCGCTGGTCACGGTGAGGGTGAAGGCACCGACGAAGATGGCCAGCACGGTCAGGGTGGTGCGGGCCTTGGAACGGAACGTGTTGCTGACGGCACTGCCGATCAGATCTGCGGTCTTCATGCTGATACCTCCTGAGCGACCGCGTTGAACTCGGCGGTCAGCCGGTCTGTCGATTCGATGTCCGATGCGACGATGCGTCCGTCGCGGACGAAGATCTGCCGGTCGCACCGGGCGGCCAGCTCCTCATCGTGGGTGACCACGATCAAGGTGATCCCTCGGTCCCGGTTGAGGGAGAACAGCAGGTCTTCGACCACGCCACCGGTGTGGCTGTCCAGGTTGCCGGTGGGTTCATCGGCCAGGATCACCCGTGGGTTGTTCACCAGCGCGCGAGCGATCACCACCCGCTGTTTCTGGCCGCCCGAGAGGTCGGTGGCCTTGTTCTTGGCCTTGTCATCCAGTTCCAGCTGCTTCAGCACGGCCATGCCCCGGCGGCGACGTTCCCGCCGCGGCACCCCGGCGATCTTCAACGGCAGCACCACGTTCTCCAGCACCGTCTGATTGGGAGTGAGGAAGAACTGCTGGAACACGAAGCCGAAGGTCTGGTTGCGCTCCTTGTTCAACTCCCGACGGCGCATGCTGGATACGCGAGCGCCATCGAGCATGATCGTGCCGGAGGTCGGTTCGTCCATCAGCGCCAACAGGTGCATCAGCGTCGACTTGCCCGATCCGGACTTTCCGACGATGGCGAGCGTCTCCCCATCGGCGACATCTATGTTCACGCCCTTGAGCGCTTCGAAACTACTGGGCCCGTGACCGTACGTCTTGTGTAGGGCACGCGCCGAAAGAACTGGTGTCAGCATGGCAACTCCTCATCTGTTCAGCGGCGTTCTTGCCGTCGTTCAACAGCCTGCCGGTGGCGGCTGCCGGGCACATCGCCCAGCCGGAGCAACTTGAACTACTGCAGTTGCAGTAGTGCCAATACCGTGCCAGGGTCACGACTGCCGTCCCGGATCGGTGCATGCTTGGGCCATGAGCCAGACGCCGGAACCAGGGATCCGCATTCCCGCGTGGCTGTCCGATGCGCTGGCTGCACTAATCGTGCTGTTCACCGCCGTGGCAATGACCAGGCTGCTGTCATTCACACAGCTGCCGACCCCGGGCGCAATCATGACCATGGCGATCACCTCGCTGATTCCGGTTCCACTGATGTTCGCCCGCCGCCGCTGGCCCAAGACGGTGCTGGCGATCAGCCTGGCGTGTCTGGCCATCGGCATGGCCGTCACCAGGTCGGAATTCAGCACCTTCATCCCGGTGGCCTTCGCGCTGTACACCGTGGTGCTGACCAACCCACGCCGAGTTGGATTCTGGGTTGCGGCGGCAACGGCGGCGCTCGTGGCCGGGATCAGCCTGCTGAGCATCGACGGACTCGCCGGCCCGGCAGTGGTGCAGTCGGTGCTGGTCATCGGTATCACTGCGGCGTTCGGGGACGCGGTACGCAGCCGCCGCGCGTATACGGCGGAACTGAAACTCCGGGCAGAACGTGCCGAGCAGACCCGCGAGGCCGAGGCCTCCCGGGCTGTGGCCGAAGACCGGCTGCGCATCGCCCGCGACCTGCATGACGCCGTCGCCCATCAGATCTCGGTGATCAGCCTGAACGCCGGTGTGGCCAATGCTGCCGTGGACACCGACCCCTCGGCAGCGCGAGAGGCGCTGAGCACCATCCGTACCGCATCCCGCACGGTGCTCACCGATATCGGAAACCTGCTGGCGACGCTGCGCTCGCCCGAGGACGAGCGCCGGATCCCGACCGTCGGCGCAGCCCTGCTCGATCAGCTTCTCGCCGAGTTCGCCGACGGTGGCCTGCGGCTGGATACCGAGATCGACGGTGACCTGGCGACTCTGTCGACGGCGGTCGACGTGGTGGTGTACCGGGTGGTCCAGGAGGGCCTGACCAATGCCCTCAAGCATGGTCGCGGAGCACGGGCGCAGCTGCGCATCTCGGTGACGCCGTCGCAGGTGCGGGTGGAGCTGACCAATCCGGCACCGGATCCCTCAGCGGCCGAACTGGCGAGCGGTCATGGACTGCTCGGCATCAAGGAACGAGTGGAGAGCGTGCGCGGCAGCGTGCAGACCGAACACGGTTCCGGGACATTCCGGTTGGTTGCGCTGATCCCGCTGGAGGGAGCGACATGATTCGCGTACTGCTGGTCGATGACCAGGTACTGATCAGGCAGGCGGTCGGGCAGATCCTGGCCGGATACGCCGACCTGGAGGTGGTCGGCAGCGCGGCGAACGGCGCCGAGGGTGTCGATTTGGCTCGGGAGTTGAACCCCGATGTGATCCTGATGGACATCCGCATGCCTGTACTGGACGGTATTGAGGCCACCGCGCAGGTGTGTGCCGACCCGGAGCTGAGCCAGACCCGGGTGCTGGTGCTCTCCACATTCGAGGACGATGACAACGTCGCTGCGGCATTGCGGGCAGGTGCTAGCGGCTTTCTCGGCAAGGGGGCGGAGCCGGAGGAGATCGCCGACGGTATCCGCACCATCCACGCCGGCGGTACACTGCTCTCCCCCGCCGCCACTCGTGGCCTGATCGCCAAGTACCTGGCCGCGCCCACCGGACTTCTCCGCGAGGTTCCTAAGCTGCCAGATCCGCTCACGCCGCGCGAGGAGGAGATCCTGCGCCTGGTGGCACGCGGGCTGTCCAACGACGAGATCGCGACCGACCTGGTGATCTCACCGCACACGGCCAAGACCCACATCAACCGCATCATGGCCAAGCTAGACGCCCATGATCGCGCGCAGCTGGTGGTGTGGGCTTTCGAGACCGGCTTCGTCACGCCGGGCGGGTGATCACCAACCGCCGATCACCGCCGCAGCAGGCTCGGTAGCGCGGCCCCGGCCACCGCTACGGCGGCGAGCATTGCGAAGGTCACGGCCAGGCCGAGTGGCAGTTGCGGAGCCAGAATCACCAGGCCGAGCGCCGCCGTGCCGGCCGCGCCGCCGAGGTTGCGCGCGAACGGCACCAGCGCCCCTGCGGCTGCAACCCGATCGGGTTCCGCCTGATCCTGGGTGCGGAGCAACAGGATCGGCTGAATCGAACCGATGCCCAGCCCGACCAGCGAAGCTGCAACCACTGGCCCACCCAGCGAGGCTCCCGGTTGGGCCGTGGCGCTGAGCAGCGCAAGCACCGTGGCACCGGCGATGATGGCCGACCAGCCAAACGCCAGTGCGAATCGTCCGGCCTTGGCAGCCAGCCGGCCACCGAGGATGCTCCCCACCCCGACGCCGAGCATCAGTGGCACCAACGCTGCTCCGGCTTCGCTTGCCGAGCGACCCATGGCGTCCTGCGCCAACAGCGGCACCAGCGCAGTGGCGCTGACCAGCACGATTCCCAGCGCGAACGCCGCCACGGTGGTTGACCGCAGGCCCGCGTGCTCGCGCACCTGCCGCACGGGTTCCAATGGCTCCAGCCCGCGGGCGGCCTGGGCGAGGCCGGCGGTGCCGTCGACAGTGAATCCCCACGCGGACAAGGCCCACGCCGCGAGCGCGAACGGCACCACAACCCACAATGCCCACCGCCACCCCGGGCCATCGGTGAACCAGCCGCCCAGCAGCGGACCGGCGATGCTGCACGCCACTTGGACCACGCCGATGAGACCGAACAGGGACCCGCGCCCGCTCCGTCCCGACACCTGCGCCACTGCGGCCAACGCCGCAGGGACCAACGCTCCAGCACCCAATCCCTGGATCGATCGAGCCGCGACCAGCAGCTCCATGCTCGGGGCCGCCGCACTCAGCGCGGTTCCCAGTCCATACAGTCCGATCCCGAAGCCGAAGACCTGGCGCGAGCCCCACCGGTCGGCCAATTGCCCGAATACCGGCAGCGTGAGGGTCGAAGCCAGCAGGTAGGAGGCGAACACCCAGCCGTACCACCCGGCACCGCCCAGGTCGCCGACGATCTGCGGCATCGCCGTCGCGAGCATGGTCTGCATCAGGGCAGAGGTGGTGATGCCGAGCATGATGGCCGCGATTGCTCCGCGACGACGCCAGGGTGAAGCCATGGACAGATTGTAAACGATCCGTTTACTATCTGCCTATGGACCCCTCGCCGTTTATCCTCCAGCTCACCGATCCCGAAGTCCGCGATCTGGCTCGCGCCGGAGGAAAAGGGGCGAATCTCGGCGAACTGGTCGCGGCCGGGTTCGAGGTACCGGCGGGATTCGTGGTCACCACAGCCGCCTACCAATTGGCCGTCGCGGGCCTGACCGCACCCGATCAAGCAAGCGTGGCCGCCGTCGCCATACCTGATGCAGTAGCGCAGCAGATCCGCGCCGGCTACCAAGCGCTGGGCGGACAGGTGGCCGTCCGTTCCAGCGCCACCGCCGAAGACCTGCCGGGCGCGGCCTTCGCCGGGCAGCAGGACACCTTCCTGGCCGTCACCGGCACGGAAGAGGTGCTGGATGCGGTGCGGCGCTGCTGGTCGTCACTGTGGACTGAGCGTGCGGTCAGCTACCGGGACCGCCTTGGGATCGACTCGGGCACCGTGGCCATCGCGGTCGTGGTGCAAGCCATGGTTCCCGCCGAGCACGCCGGTGTGATGTTCACGGCTGATCCGGTCACCGGGTATCGGGATCGCGTGGTCATCGACTCCAGCCCCGGCCTGGGCGAAGCAGTCGTCGCTGGCCTGGTAACCCCCGATCACGCCGTCCTCGATGCCGGTAATCGGGTCCTGACCAGGAGCGCCGGCAAGGCCGAAACGGTCATCCGCGCACTTCCGGACGGCGGCACCACCGGCGATGCCGCTGGCTCGGTCGCCGAGTTGGAGGAAGGACACCTAGCCGCCCTGGCCGATGTGGGCCGGGCGGTGGCGGACCACTTCAACCGCCCGCAGGACATCGAATGGGCCGTCGTCGCAGGCCGGGTTCACCTGCTGCAGGCGCGGCCGATGACCGCGCTGCCACCGGCGCCGATCAAGCTCACCCGGCGTCAGCGGATCACCGGTCCAGTCATCTTGGAGCTCCTGCCCCGGCGGCCGCTCCCGCTGGAATTGGGCACGTGGACCCTTGGGATCGCCCAGCACGTCCAGGACCTCGCCTACGGCCTGGCCGGTATCAAGATCCGCTACACCGATATCGCCCCTTCGGTCGACTCGGTGGTCCAGGGGTTCGTGCCGCCCAATCCGCATCCGTCACCCAAGACACCCGCGCGGATCCTGCGGTCCATCAGACGCTCGAACCAGGATCCGGCGCAGTGGGAACACGACCCTCGCCTACACCACTACCGCAACGAGGCCGACCGATTGTCACAGGCCGACCCCCGCGGGCTGACCTGGCGGGAACTCCTGACGGTGCCAGCGCAGGTCCATGCTCTGGTCGAGCTGATGACAGATCTGCGGGTGGAGCACCTCCCGGGCGGATTCGGCCCCATGGTGCGGTTGCGGCTACTGCTCAAGCGACTGGGCCTAACCAGCTTGTTCAGCCCGCTGCTGATGCAGTCCGAAACCGTCACCGAGCGGCTCAATGACGACTTGGCACAGCTTGCGGCCGCAGTCGCCGCAACCGTGCCGGACCCGTCCCGCGACCCGGACCGGCTGTTGCGCCAGGTGCAGGCACACCCTGACCTCGCGGCCCGGTTCGATCGGTTCCTGGCTGACTACGGGCACCGCGAAACGGGCAGTATCCTGCTGGCCGCCGATCCCAGTTGGTCGGCCTCCCCCGAGACAGTGATGTCCCTGATCGTCGTCCTGATGGGTGAGCAACCCGAAGCCCGGCCGGACGCTTTCGAGCAGGCCCTGTCCACATTGCTCCAGCACCGGCATTTCCGTTCGCACGCGTCACAGGAACGGGTCAAGGCACTCGTGGCCAAAGCCAGTCTCGGCGTGGCGGTCCGGGAGGACACCCACTTCGAACTCACCCGCACCATGCCCGCCATCCGCAACACCATGCTGGAACTGGGCCGCAGGCTGGCTCAGGCAGGAGCGCTCGCCAGCGCCGATGACATCTGGTACCTCAGCTGGGAGGAGGTCACTGCCATCGCCGACCCGGCTAGCGCGGGAGCACAGGTACAGGCGGCGGCCGATCGCCGTCGGGCCGCCTATGCGGAGTTGGCCGGTGCCCCGCTGATCGCATCGGCCACCCTGTACCCCAAGCGCGAGGATGTCGATGCGCTGGTCACCGGGGTGGGCGGAGGCAATGGCCGGGTGACCGGTACCGTCAGGATCATCAGCACCCCGGCCGAATTCGGGTCGCTGCAGCCCGGCGAGGTTCTGGTGTGTCCCGCGACCAACCCGGCCTGGACCCCGCTGTTCACGCGGGCCGCTGCGGTGGTGGTCGACCATGGGGGCCTGGCCTCACACGCGGCGATCGTCGCCCGGGAATACGGCATCCCCAGCGTGATGGGCACCGGGAACGGCACCGCCGTACTACGCAGCGGCGCCTCGGTCGTGGTCGACGGTGACCATGGCACCGTGGCGCTGGCGTGAGGCACACTGACCGGACATGAACGATGACTTTCGGTCCAGGCCGCGACGGCGTGGTGCAGCCTTGGAAGCGGCGATCATCGACGCGACCATCGCCGAGTTGCGCGAGGTCGGCTACGCCGCCATGACCATCGACGCCATCGCAAAACGGGCTGGTGCCGGCAAGGTCTCGATCTACCGGCGTTGGCCCAACCGGTTCGAGCTGGCGCTGGCCGCCGCCTACGCATCGGCGGGGAATGTGGACCTTCCCGCCGAACCGAGCACCATGCGCGAGGATCTGCTGGCCATCTTCAGGTTCCTCGCGGCCCAGGCCGATGATGTCGGCGGCGCCGCATTGCGCGGGATCGTGGCCGAAGCACTGAACGAGGCCGATGCCGACCGGGTCGCGCGCCTTTCCCGCGGCAACGGGCAGCGGAACATGGCGCTGGTCGTGGCCCGTGCCCGCGAGCGCGGTGAACCGGTCAAGGACACCATCACGGAGTTGCAGCTGATGGCGGCACCGTCGGTGCTGCAGAGCCATTTCCTCACTCGGGGCACCCCGGACGAGCAGTTCCTGGTGGCCGTGGTCGACGAGGTGGCGATTCCGCTGCTGATGGAGGTCTGAGAGGCACGGGTCCGCCTCTCCTGCGCCAAGGTCCGGCGGCACTCACCGGCCGGGCATCTGTGGCCACGGCGCAGCGCGCTCCAACGCCGCGGCCAGTGCCAGCAGCAGATCCTCCCGCCCGGTGCGGGCGCCGAGCATCACGCCCCACGGCAGCTGCGGCCCACCGGCCTGCGCCGGGGCATGGTGCAGCGGCAGGCTGATGGCCGGTGCACCCAGGATGTTCCACACCGACGTCCATGGCGTGAATGCGCATTGGTCCCAGAAGTCAGCCTCCGGGTCGTCATCGTTGCGCATCGCCCCGATCGGCGGTGGCGGCTGCGCAACGGTGGGGCTGAGCACGACATCCACCTGCGCCCAGGCGGCTGCCGTCTCCCGTTGCAACTGCTGGCCATGGCTGACGGCAGCGGCGTAGGTGACGCCGTCGACCGTGCGCCCACGCTGCCGCATCCACCGGGTCAGCGGCACCAGCACCGACTCGGCCTCCGGTGGCAACGGCGCACCGGCAGCCATCACCGACCAGACTTCCAGGAACGGCAGCCAGCGCTCCGCCGCGAACGGCACACCCACGTCCACCACCGCATGCCCCAGTCCGGTGAGCAACGTGGCAGCCCGGTCCAGGGCGGTGAGCGCCTGCCCGTGCACCGGGGTATCGGGGGTGATGATCGGCGTGCTCAGCACCCCGATCCGCAACGGCTGCAGCGGCTGGTCACAGGCGGCCAGGAACGATCCCGCCGGGGGCGGCTGCAGTCGCCGGTCGTCGCCGGGCCAGCCCGGGCTGAGCGCGTCCAGACCGGCGGCGCTGTCGCGCACGGTACGGGTCAGCACTCCGTGGGTGCCCAGGCCGGGGCCGTCGACCGCGATCGGGCCGGCACTGATGCGCCCGCGGCTGGGTTTGAGCCCGACCAGACCACACGCCGCAGCCGGGATCCGGATCGAGCCGCCACCGTCACTGCCATGGGCCATCGGCACGATGCCACCGGCTACCGCAGCGCCAGCACCACCGGACGATCCTCCCGCACTGCGCGTTCGATCCCACGGGGTACGAGCCGCCGGGGCGATATCGGGCTCGGTGTAGCACGGCAGCCCGAACTCGGGGGTGTTGGTCTTACCCACCATCACCGATCCGGCTTCGGTCAACCTGGTCACCACGCCGTCGTCATGGTCGGGCACGTACCCGGCCAGGGCCGCGCTGCCCGCGTTCATCTCCACACCGGCGACGGCGTTCAGGTCCTTGACCGGTACCGGCACCCCGAGCAGCGGGGCGGGGTCGCCCTCGGCTAGCCGTTGCTGGGCTTGGCTGGCCTGCGCCCGTGCTAGCTGGGGCGTCAGGCGAACGAAGGCACCGAGGTCAGCACCGGCCTGCTGCGCACGCGCCAGGGTGTGTGTCAGCACCTCCTCGGCCGACAGGTCCCCGGCCCTGATGGTGGCAGCCAGTTCCAGTGCGCTCAGTTCGTGAATGTCAGGCACCTCATCACTCTAGGCACGCCGGACCTGTCAGGGTAGGCGGATGCCGCATCAGCAGATGTTCGATGACGATGACCCGATCCTGGCCCGGGTACGGGATATCGCGTTCGCCTTCCCGGATACGGCCGAGAAGGTCAGCAACGGCAGGCCGGTGTTCTTCACCAAGAAGGTGTTCGCCGTCTACGGCGGCTCGATCAAGGCCGACGGCACCTGGATCCAGCATCCGCAGTCGGTGTTGATCCTCCCCGACCCCAACGAACGGGAGGCCCTGCTGGCCGATCCGCGCTGTTACCAGCCCGGATACTGGGGGCCGTGGGGCTGGCTCGGCTGGCTACTCGACGCTGGCAGCGACTGGCAGGAGGTTTCCGAGCTGCTGGAGGATTCCTATCTGCTGACCGCTGCACCGGCGTCGATCGCCCGGCTCAACGCGGACCGCGACGGCGGCGGGCCGCCAGCACCACACCGCCGGCAATGACCAGCGCGGCGGCCACCAGCACCAGCCACCCGTCCGCACCGGTAACCGAGAGCCCACCGGTACCGGTGCCCTGATCACCGGGTGAGGCGGTCGAGGTGGGCTGCGGCCCGGGGGCGTCACCGATCAGGAAAGTCGTCGGGTCATCGCCGAAGTCGGAGGTGTTGGGATTGAGCCCCAACGGACTGTCAGTGCCCTCGCGCCCGGGATCGCTGATCACATCTCCGGCCGGACCGGTACCGGCGTCCGAGCTGTCGGAGGTGGTCAGCCCGCCAGCCGGGCCATCGGCATCCGCGGACGCGACGGCCACGTTCTCCACACCACCGGCGGCCACGTCGTCTGCGGTGATCTCATGGGTGGCGGTGAAGGAGCCGGTATCGGAAGCACCGATATCCAGGTCGATCGGACCGCCGCTGACCACGGCGTTGCCATCGGTGACGGTGACCACCGTCAAGGGGATGTTCCCTGTGTTGGTCACCCGGAAGACGTAGTTGACGGCGTCTCCGGCATCCACGCGTCCGTTGCCGTTGGCATCGGTGGTACCCGCCACCGACTTGATCAGTTCCAACCGCGGCTCGAACTCGATGATGTAGGTGGTCGGGTCATCGCCATCGTCGGCCGAGTTGGGGTTCAGGCCGAGCGGGCTGAGGGTCTGGGTGGCGCCCGGGTCATCGACCACGCCACCGTCGACGCCGGTGCCGGTGTCGGAGGTGTCGGTCACCGCGTGGCCGGAGAAGTCAGCCAGCGCCTGCGCAGAGTTCTCCACGCCGCCCAGGTCCAGGTCAGCCCGCGTGATCTCATGGCTACCGGTGAAGCTGGTGGAGTCGGCCTGGTGTGGCTGCAGCGTGACCGGACCCCCGGTCACCACCGCCAGCGGGTCCTCGATCCGGACATTGCTCAGCGCGACGTTGCCGCCGTTGCTGACGGTGAACGCGTAGTGGATCACGTCACCGGCATCGGTGACACCATTGCCGGTGGCGTCGGTGACGCCGGTCACCGACTTGATCAGCACCAGCTGCGTGATCTGCTCGATGACGAACGTGGTGGGGTCGTCGTCGGGATCGTTGGAGTTGCCATTGACCCCCAGTGGACTCGCGGTATTGGTCAGCAGCGGGTCCGTGACCGGATCGCCATCGGGGTCGGTGCCGGCATCGGAACCGAAGCTGACCGGAGTCCCGGAGGCGAGGCCGGTGGCAGTGGCGACGTTCTCCACCCCGCCGGCGAGGATGTCGGCCATGGTGATCAGATGCGTCGCGGTGAAGGTTGTGCTGTCGCTCTGCCCCGGGTCCAAGTCGATCGGGCCACCGCTCACCGTGGCGGTGGGGTCCGCCAGGTCGATCCCGGTGATCGGAGTATTCCCGGTGTTGGCGACGGAGAAGGTGTAGGTCACGCTCTCGCCTTCGTCCACCGCACCATCGGAGTCGGCATCGACGTGCGAATCGACGGATTTGATGACCTCGAGCCGGGGATCGGCGGCGATCAGGAACGTGGTGGGGTCATCGCGGGTATCGGCGGTGTTGGGGTGGAACCCGAGCGGGCTGGGGGTGTCCAGGGCACCGGGATTGGCGATGCCGTCGCCGTCGGGGTCGGTCCCGGTGTCGGAGACGTCGGTCACCGGCAGGCCATCGTGCAGTCCGGCGACGGTGGCGCTGTTCTCCACACCCCCGGCGGCGATGTCGCCCGCGTCGATGGTGTGGCTGGCTGAGAAGGTGGTGCTGTCGGTCTGGCCGGCGGCCAGGCTGATGGTCGACCCGGCAACTGTCGCCTCGACGTCGGTCACCTGGATGGTGGTGATGTCGACGTTGCCGATATTGGAAACCTCGAACGAGTAGTGGATGACGTCGCCGGAGTCCACCACCCGGTTGCCGTTGGTGTCGGTGTAGTCCGCCACCGACTTCACCAGCGACAGCCGCGGATCGTGCGCGATGAGGAAGGTGGTCGGATCGTCATCGGGGGCCGAGGTGTTGGCGTGGATGCCCAGCGGGCTGGCGGTATCCACCTCGGCGGGATCAGCCACCGGGTCACCCGAGGCGTCCGTCCCGGCGTCGGAGGTATCGCTGATGCCCACGCCACTGGCGGTCGCGGAGACCATGGCGACGTTCTCGATTCCACCTCGCTCGACGTCGGCGGCGGTGATTTCGTACACGGCGGTGAACGTGGTGCTGTCGGTAGCGCCCGGGGCCAGGGTGATCGGTCCGCCGGAGACGGTGACCAGCGGGTCGGTCACCGCCACACCTGTGGCCTGGGCGGTACCGGTATTGGTGACCTGGAAGCTGTAGATCACCTCATCGCCCACCTCGATCAGCCCTGGGGTGCCGATGTCGTTGATTCCGGAGACCGATTTGATCACCTCGATACCGCCCACCGCGAATGGCATGGTGACCAGGGCCGTCGGCGAGCTTGCTCCCGCGTCATCGAGTGCCGAGTAGCCGAAGGTCACCGTGACGGCGCCGTCATCCGGGTCGATGGTCAACAGTGCCGGGTCGTAGTCGGGTATCAGCTGGCCGGCGCTGACCGGGTCGCCGTTGTAGTACAACGTGGCGTTGCCGGGCAGGGTATCGATGACCACGCCAGCCGCGCCGTCCTCGGGGTCGGTTGGTGTCAAGGTGGGCACCTGCACCTGGTTGCTGCCGCCGGGGTTGAGTTGTTCCGGCGATGTGGCAGGCCCGGCGGTGGGCGGTTGCTGGATTCCGAAGTTGGCATTCGTCAGGTTCTGATCCACCGCGACCGCGAGGCTGCCATCGGCGGTACCGTCCGATCCGGCACCGCAACAGTCTTCGGCCGTATGCTGCCAGCCCGAGGGTAGATCCGGACCCGGCGCACCGCTGCCGACCTGAGCACTGAGGTCCACCGTTCCCAGCTGCAGGCTGTAGTCGCCGGGGACGACGCCGTCGAGCAGGTAGCTGCCGTCGGTGGCGACCGGCACGCTGGCGACGATCACCCCGGCCTGGTCGACCAGGGTGATATACAACGGGCTGGTGCCCGCCGTCGGCGTTCCGGCGCCGTCGATGACCGCGTTGGTGTCGCCGTTGGAATCGTGAAACACGGTGCCGCTGATCGAGGTGAACGGGCAGACGTCGAAGGCGATGTAGGGATCATCGAAGTCGATCGCCCCGGCGACGTCGTAGAAGTAGTACCGCACCGTGTAGCTGGTTGCATGGGCCAGTGCGTACGGACTGATCTTGGTGTTTTCGCGGCCTTCGGCACCGCCGTCGTTGAGCGCCTCGTCGAATCCGGTCAGGTCGATGAACGGTTCGGTTCCGGCTGCGATAGCGACGCCAACCCCGAAGGCCTCCTGATCGATACGGTTGAGAAAGCCGACCCAGTCGATGTACGCCAGCGCGAAGTCGCTATCGGTGGCGAAGGTGTATTGGAAGTACTCCCCGTTCGCCTTCGCTTGCGCCAGCGTGGTGGCTGCTACATCGGTGACCGTGTGTGAAGCCGGGGCGACGTTGTGGGTGAGCGTCAGACCGGGGCCCTGGGTGAGGTCTCCGACGTCGAGGATGCTGCCTCCGATCCGGGCGAAGTTGCTGGTGTTACGGGGCCGATAGGCGTCGCTGGGTTGCGGGACGGGACCGGAACCACCGCTGTGCATGATCCAGGTGCGGGCGCTCGTGGCGGTCAGACCCTGGCCGTCCCCGAGGAACTCGGTGTCCCAGCAGGTGGCTGGCATGGACTCAGCGATGTCAGCGGTGCCGTCGCCGTCGGTATCGGTTTGGCGCACCCCGAAATTCGCGCTGGCGGTGGTGGCGTCGATGGCGATGACACCATCGGCAGCACCATCTCCAGCCACGGTGACACCTTCGGCGGTGAACTGCCAATCCGCGGGTATGGCGGGCCCGCTGCCAGCCGGTGATCCGAGCCGGGCGCTCTCGTCGTATCGGCTCAGCTGCAGCAGGTAGGCACCATCGGGCAGGCCGTCGATCGAGTAGCTGCCATCGGCGGCCACCATCGCCGAACCGGCCACCTGTCCGGCTGCCAGTGCGGTGACGTACAGCGGGCCGAACGCACCCAGCGCACCGATCCCGGATCCGTCGATGGTGCCGTCGAGCATGGCATCGGTGTCGTGGTGAATGGTGCCGGAGATGTTCACTGCTGCGCTGGCACGTGGGGCTATCAGCACTGTTCCGGCGCAGAGCAGCAGCGCCGCGGCCAGGCCACCGTGAATTCGCCGGCGCGCGCGGTTCGGACGGTGGGGGGAGAACATATGGAGCCGCCTGGTGCGTTGGGGGGGAGGAAAGCGACTAGCAGGCATTGGCCGGAGGGTCCAATGTGAATACGCAATGTGAGGCACAACGTACACTAGAGATTCGGATATTTGAACACCCGTACACGTCCGGGTTTACCCGCTGAGCTATCCCCTGCCGATCATGGCGGTTCGGATACCCGTGAATTCTCGAACTAGTGGCTACGCGCTCTTACCAAGTCAGATAGTTCGGTGATTTGTTCGCGCAGGCCGGCTATTTCCCGTCGCAGGTCATCGTCGGCCGGGGCAGCGTCGATCCGGTCCGACGCCGCATCTTTCCTGCCTTCCTCCTCGGCCCCATCATCATCGCGCAGGTGTTGCATGGCATCGACGATGACGGCGATAAACAGGTTGAGGACGGTGAATGCGCTCAGCAGCACGAACGGCAGGAAGAATCCCAGCGCCCAGGGATAGACCTCCAGCACGCTACGGGTGAGGTTGCCCCAATCGTCCAGGGTCATCACCTGGAACAGGCTGAACAGGGTCCGCGGCAGGGTGCCGAATTCGTCGGGAAACGCATCCCGGAACAGCATCGTCGCCATCACGCCACCCACGTAGAACAGCAGGATGAGCAGGGCGCCGATGGACAGGATGCCTGGGATGGCACGCACCAGCGCCTCGACCACCCTGCGCAGCTGGGGCACCATGGAGATCAGGCGCAATACCCGCAACACCCGCAGGGAACGCAGCACCCCGAAGGCACCTGAGCCCGGGATCAGCGCGATGGCCACCACCGCCAGATCGAAGACGTTCCAGCTGACGCGGAAGAACTTGAACCGGAAGGCATAGAGCTTGATCAGCAGCTCGCACACGAATATCGCCAAGCAGATCTGATCCAGCACATGCAATTGCTCGCCGAACCGCGCCATCACCGACTCGGAGGTCTCGAATCCGAGGGTGGCGGCGTTGACGATGATCACGGCGATGACGAACCGCTGAACGACGTCCGACTCGATCCAACGACCCAGGGCTACCCGGCTGTACCACCGTGGCGGCGGCGCACCTGCTGGTGCGTCCCGTTGCGGCGCTTCGGCAGTAGTCGTAGCCATGGTTTCCCTGCAAGGTTGACGGCGGTGATCGGAATCCGAGTGGACCCTAGCGGCCCGGGGCCGGTCGTACGATCCCGCGGTCCGGGTAGTTCTCCCCGGCCGACCTGATGCGCTGGGTTTGGCAAGCTGGTCCACTATGGATTGCAGCTACCACCGCGCCGGGACCTGCCGGTCCTGCACCCTGCTGCACCAGCCCTACTCCCAGCAACTCAGGGACAAGCAGGCTGCGGCGCAGGCCGCCGTCCCCCATAGCTCTTGGGAGCCGCCGTGGGCGGGGCCGCAATCGGCCTTCCGCAACAAGGCGAAGATGGTCGCCGGCGGCAGCACCGCCTCCCCCACCCTGGGAATACTCGACGAAACGCTGACCGGCGTCGACCTGGTCGATTGCCCGCTGTACGAACCGGCAGTAGCCACTGCGCTGCCACTGCTGCGTGACTTCGTCAGCCTGGCGGCCTTGACGCCCTATTCGGTGTCGGCCCGTCGCGGTGAGCTCAAGCATGTGATCGTCACCGGCTCCCCCGCCGGCCGGCTCATGGTCAGATTCGTGTTGCGCTCCACCGAAGCGATCTCGCGTCTGCGCAAGCATCTGCCCGCGCTGCAGCAGCGCTTACCCCAGCTGAGCGTGGCCTCAGCCAACATCCAGCCCGCGCACGCCGCGATCTTGGAAGGCGACGCGGAGATCGCCCTCACGGAGAACCAGATCCTGACCATGACCATCAACGGGATCGACCTGCGGCTACGCCCCGGCAGCTTCTTCCAGACCAACACCACCGTGGCGGCGGCGCTGTACCGCACCGCCGTGGACTGGACGAACGACCTGGCGCCGGAGTCGGTCCTGGACCTGTACTGCGGCGTCGGCGGATTCGCCCTGCATCTGGCCGCGCCGGGCCGCCGCGTTCGCGGTGTGGAGGTGAGCCCGGCCGCCGTGCACGCTGCCCGGGCGAGCGCGGCGGCAAGCGGCAAGGACGCCGTGTTCGAGATCGCCGACGCTACCCAGGCCACCGACCTCGACGTCGATCTGGTCGTGGTCAATCCACCCCGCCGGGGCCTGGGTGGCCTGGCTGCGCGACTACAGAGCAGCGCCGCTCGCGCGGTGCTGTACTCCAGTTGCAACCCCGCCACCCTGGCCCGCGACCTGGCTGCGATGCCGGGCCTGCAGCCGGAACGGGCGCAGCTTTTCGACATGTTTGCCCACAATCGGCATGCAGAACTGCTGACGCTGCTACGGCGCCGCTAGCACGGCCCATTTTCGGCCCGAAACCGTCGCAACCCGCGTAGGGTCGAATATGACTCGTTCAATTCCGAACGATGGGTATATCGATTGCAATACGGAGGTCACTTATGCGCGCATTGAGACTAACCGGACCTGGAACAATCGAACTTCAAGATGTTCCCATTCCTGAACCTGGTCCTGGTCAAGTATTAGTCAAGGTTGCTGGCGCGGGGTTGTGCCACTCCGATCTACACGTGCTGGAGGCCGGCGACGTCTGGCCGGTCTTCGACATGACCATGGGGCATGAGGGTTCGGGCACGATCGCGAAGCTCGGCGAGGGTGTCAGCGACTACTCCGAAGGTGACCCGGTGCTGCTGTCGGTGCTATGGGAGTGCGGCACCTGTCGCGCCTGTGCCGAGGGACGCGGCAACGCCTGCATGAAGGCGGGGCGGCTCAACTTCCCGACCACTCCCGGCCTGGGACCGGACGGATCGATGGCCGAATACGTCCTGGTCGGCGCCCGCAATATCGACCATCTCGGCGATCTGGATCCGAGTACGGCCGCTCCGCTGGCCGACGCCGGGGTGACACCGATGCACGCCATCCGCTCAGCGGGCGACCGCCTCGGGGCCGGTTCCACCGCCGTCGTACTCGGACTGGGCGGCCTGGGACACATGGGATTGCAGATCCTGAAGGCGTCGACCGGAGCCAAGGTGTTCGCACTGGACACCACGCAGGAGAAGCTGGACATGGCCACCGGGCTCGGCGCCGACGTCGCCCTGCTCAGCGATGCCGCGGCGGCAGAGACCATCCTGGCGGCGACTGACGGTTACGGCGTCGACGCCGTGTTCGATTTCGTCGGCGTCCAGCCCAGCGTGGATTTGGCACGAGCGGTCATCGCACCGGAGGGCATCCTGCGCTTCGTCGGCTTGGGCGGCGGCAACTTCACCTACAGCGCCGCACAGCCGGTCGGGTTCCCCTGGGGTGTCAACATTCAGAGCTCATTCGGCGGCACCCATGCCGACCAGCTCGCCGTGATCGAGCTGGCCCAGCGCGGCCAGATCCACATCGAAACCAAGAAGTACGCGCTGGATGACTGGTCGGCCGCCTTCGAGGACCTGGAGCATGGGCGGCTACCGGGCCGCGCGGTCCTGATCCCCTAGCCGCACGTAGCGGATTCGAACTCCCGTGCCGGATTCGAACCGTGCACCGTTCGAATTCTGCACCCAGGTTCGAATCCGGCGGGCTGGTCGAGGGCACGGGCCCGACCGGACGAGGAAAGCAGGTGCGCGCCCGGTCCTCACCGGGCGCGCACCTGGGGCCTGCAGTCGGAGTGCTACTCGGTCTCGTACTCCGATTGCATCGTTTCCAGCATCTCCTGACCGGTCCCCGACCCAGCCAGCATTGCCGTCAGACCAACATTCATCGCGGTCTCGGCACGGGCGTTCGGCCACTCCTGGTTCAAGAAGTGCACCGCCCAGCCGTTGTCGATGTACTCCACCAGGGTCTGAGCGTTGGGGTCATCGGTGCTGAAGTCCTTGGTGATGGTGGGCACCGTACCCGGGTGGGCAGCCTGGTAGATAGCCAGATTGTCGGCTAGGAAGTTGACGAACTCCAGCGCCAGATCCTTGCGCGGGCTCTCGTTGTAGATGGCCGCACCGCCCTGGGTGGACAGCGCCATCGCATTGGTGTTCTCGTCATCGTCGCTGTGGAACGGGTACAACCGGAAGTCGCCGTCGGGCGCAGCTTCCTGCAGCGGCGCCAGCCGCGTCCCGATAAAGAACGAGCCGAGCGCTTCGCCCGCCGCCAGCATCCTGTTGCTCTCGTCATACGGGGTTCCGGTCGAGTTGGGCTGGAAGCAGCCTTCGTCGATCATCTCCTGGAACTTGTCGGTCGCCTCGACGTACCCGGGGTGGTCGGTGAAGGTGGTGTCACCGTCGGCCAGCTCGGAGTCGAACTCGGTACCGGTGCCGTAGACCAAGTCCGGCACCAAGTTGTAGTAGGCCGTCTGGCCGCCGTAGGCGTGGTTGCCCGGCATCGCATAGGCGACCTTGCCGGCGTCCATGGCCGCCTGGCAGAACGGGACGACCTCACTCCAGCTCGACGGAGCCTGCAAACCGAGCTCATCCAGGACCGTCTGGTTGTAGATGGGACTGAACGAGGTGGCCAGGGCAGCCATCACCAGCACCCTGCCGTCGTCGCTGGTCAGGTCACGGATGTAGTCGGGGTAGTCCTCTACCCACGACTGGTCGGACAGATCCATCAGGTACTCGCCAGCGTTGAGTTGCCGGATGGCGCCAGTATTGCCGTTGGCCGGCCACACGTACATGACGTCAGCGGCGGTCCCGGTGGACAGCTCGGTCCGCAGCGTCGCCTGGTACTGGGCGGTATCCGCGGTGGTGACCACGATCTCCACATCCGGATTCTCCTCCTGGAAGGCGGCGACGATCGCGTCGATACCGGCCTTCTCATTGCCCAGCCACGCAATCTTGAGGAAGTTCGCGTCGCTTCCTTCCCCGCCACCGTCACCACCCCCACCGGTGGTGTCCGGAGCCGCACATCCCGCGGCCACCAGCGCCGCTGCGGCAAAGCCCGCAGCCACCGCTGAGATTCTCGATGTCTTGCGCTTCATAGGTGCTTTCATCCCTTCGGGAGTCGGATACTGCCTAGGACTTGATTTCGACCGTCACACTCACCCCTTGATCCCGCTGGCGAACCCTTGGATCAGGGATTTCTGCAGCACGAAGAACGCCACCAGTACCGGAATGACGCTGATCACCAGGCCAGCGAAGACCAGCGGCCAGACCGTGGTGTTCTCGTTGACGAAGCTGTAAATCGCCAGCGGCACCGTGCGCAGGGTCGTTCCGCCGAGGTACAGCAACGGCGTCAGGAAGTCGTTCCACACGAACAGTCCGTTCAGGATCACCACCGTGCCGGTGATCGGGCGCAACAGCGGAAAAGTGATCCGGACGAAGGTGCCGAAGATCCCGGCGCCGTCGATGGCTGCCGCTTCCTCGTACTCCGGCGGGATCTGGCGTAGGAAGGTGGTGAACAGGAACATTGTGAACGGCAGCCGCAATCCCACATAGATCACGATCAGCGGCACGAACGTTCCCAGCAGATTGGCTGCGGCGAAGTTGGAGTAGAGCGGCACCAGCCCGAGCTGGAACGGAACCAACAGACCCAGCATGAACAGGTAGAAGGCCGGTGCCGACCAGCGGGTGGTTGCCCGCGCCAACGCATAGGCGGCCAACGACCCGGCGATCACCAGCAACGTCACGCTGACCACCGCCACGATGGCACTGTTGACCATCGCCTGCCCCAGTCCCGACAGAACCCACGCGTCGACGAAATGGTCCCCGATCGGGTTCCGGGTAGGAACCAGCGGCGAGTCCAGGTTGTCCAGGGGGCGGACGGCAAGGTTGATCAGCACGTAGATCGGGATCATGAAGATCAGCGCGACGACGATCATCACGCCCTCAAGCACCCCGGTGCGCCAGGTGTACCGATTCACGGGTTCCCCCTCCCGCGTAGCAGCGATCGGTATTGGACATAGCCGAGAAGGCTGACGAAGACCGCCAGTACTACGGCGATCGCCGCCGCCAACCCCATCTCCCCGAACTGGAACGCGGTCCGGTACACCAGCGTGGACAGCGAATGGCTGGTGTCGGCGGGCCCACCGGCGGTAGTGGCCCAGATCTGGTCGAAGATCATGAAGCCGCGGATCAGCGAGAGCATCAGGTTGACGGTGATCGCGGGAGCCAGCAGCGGCCGGACCACGTACCAGAACCGGGTCACCGGGCCAGCGCCGTCCAACGCGGCCGCCTCCAGCTGATCCTGCGGCACACCCTGCAGCCCGGCCAGATAGATCACCATGGTGTATCCGGTGAACTGCCACACCACGATCACGCAGATCGTGAACACCACGATGTTGGGATCGCCCAACCAGTTCGGGTTGAAGTCCGAAAAGCCGAGCGCCTGGAACATCGAGGTGATGGCGCCGTTGTTGGACTGGAACAAGTACTGCCACAGGTAGGCGACGACGACCGAGAGCAGCACCACCGGCGTGAAGAACAACACCCGCAGCGCATTGCGCGACTTGATCCGGGTATGCAACGCCAGCGCGATCAGCAAGCCGAGAGTGTTCTCCACGACGGTGGTGACCAGCGCGTAGGTGAAGGTGTTCACGATCGCGCGGGTGGAGGTGGCGTCACCGAAGATACGCAGATAGTTGTCGATTCCGACGAAGTTCCAGTCCGACGTCAGGCCGTTCCAGTTGGTCAGTGACATCACCAGCCCCTGGCCGCTGGGCACCACCACCACGTACAGGTACGGCAGGGCGGCTGGGATCAGGAACAACCAGAGCCAGCGAGTACCGGTGCGTTGGGCGGAGCGTCGGCGGGGCGAAACGTCAGCGCTCGCGGTCATCGTTCGATCCTCAACAAGTCGAATCCGGACCGCTTGCACCTCCCGGCCAGCTTCTACGCACTGTGCGCCACCTGTGCATTGCATCCAGTGACAGCCAATATCGTGGATTCCATGTCTCGCGATTCGCACCCGCAGCGGCGCGCCACCAGCGCAGACATCGCCCGGGCGGCCGGGGTCTCACGCGCCACCGTCAGCTATGTGCTCAATGACGCACCCGGCAAGCGGGTTGGTGACGACACCCGAAAACGGGTGCTGGACGCCGCGCGGGCCCTGGGCCACTACCCGTCGGCAGCAGCCCGGTCGCTGCGGTCCGGACGCAGCAACGTGGTGCTGGCTCTGGTGCGCGATTTCACCCTGGGTCATGTCGCGAGCAAGATCATGGCTCGGCTGGATCAGGAACTGGCGGCCCATGGGTACGTCGTGCTGGCTCACCACTACGACGGCGACCTGCGGCCGCTTCCGGAACTCTGGGGCCTGATCTCCCCAGCCCTGATCGTGGCGATGAGCGGAATGACCGTCCCGGACACCGAGGAGATGGCGGCCTCCCCGGCCAAGTTCATGCAGATTCAGGGCATCGTCCCGCACGCGGAAATCGGGCGGATCCAGGCTCGGTACCTGTATGAGCGCGGGCACCGCCAGTTGGGGTACGCCTTCCCGCAAGCAGAGGCCCGGGCAGTGATCGCGGCCGAACGCCTGGAAGCCACCCGTGCCGAGTGCCGCGCTCTGGGAATGGCGGAGCCGTTGGTGCGGGTGCTGGACGTGGACGACCCGGCCTCGGCGTTCAACGCGATCGACGCCTGGTCAGCCAGTCCGGAGCCGATCACCGCGATCGCGGCCCACAACGACGAGTCGGCGATGCTGCTGGACTCGGCCTACGCCGAGCGGGGCATCCGTTCGGGCGAGGACATCGCGCTCATCGGCGTCGACAACGTTCCCTCCGCCCGGATCGCACTGACAACCGTCGCGATCAATCTGGAGAAGTTCGGTGACGCCATCGTCGCTCGTGTGCGCGCTCTGCTGGAAGACCGCGAGCTACCCCCGATCGACCGGGAGGACATGGTCTACCTGATCAAGCGGCACACCGCCTGACCGCCATCCGGTCCGGTCAGCTCTCGCAGGCGTCGTTGTCGGTCAACCATTGGTCGGCGACGTGCAAGAAGGTGATCAGCCCGCCCCAGCACAGTGGGTGTGAGCAGGCAACCGCCGCTCGGCCATTGACCTAGGAGTGGGCATAGTGAAGGAGTTGCGGGTCGCGCTCATCGGGGGTGGATTTATGGGCAAGGCGCACAGTCTCGCCTATGCGATTGCACCGTTCGCGGACTCATTGGGAGCGGCGGTGACGCGGCAGGTGCTGGTGGAGGCCTCACCCGATCTGGCCACCAGGTTCGCCGCTGAGCTGGGCTGGGCCGAGAGTTCGGCCGACTGGCGCGCGGTCATCGAACGCCCGGACATCGACATCGTCGATATCTGCACCCCACCCCAGTTTCACGCAGCCATCGCGCTCGCTGCCATCGAAGCCGGCAAACATGTCTTCTGCGAGAAGCCCATCACCAACGACGCCGCAGAGGCCAGGGCCATGCGTGAGGCCGCCCGCGCAGCCGGCGTGGTGGTGCAGGTGGGCTTCAACTACCGCCACACTCCGGCGGTGCGATTCGCCAAACAACTGCTCGACTCCGGCGCGCTCGGAGTGCCGTTGCAGTTCCGGGGCAGCTACCTGCAGGAGACGGCATTCACCGCAGACCCGCACCGCTGGCGCGCCACCAGGGCGACCGGAGGTTCGGGCACGGTCGGGGATATCGGTTCGCACATCATCGACATGGCCGAGTACCTGTTCGGGGACATCCGCAAGGTCGCGGCGCGGGCCCGCAGCAAGATCCAGCCCGACCCGGGCACCGGCTGGATGGACGAGCGGCGCCGGCTGGATGAGGACCTGATCGAGGAGGCCGGGGTCTGGGTCGCCGAGTTCGCCAACGGCGCGATCGGAACCTTCGCCGTGGACAACTGGGCGATCGGCTCCAAGAACCGGATCAGTTTCGAGTTCGACGCCACCAAGGCAGCGGTGCAGTTCGACTGGAACGACCGGGAGGTGTTCCGGGTCGCGTATGTCGACGACCCGCCCGATCATCAGGGCTTCCGGGAGATCCATACCAACTCCACCCACCCGGACGGGTGGTGGAAGCTCGCCGGCCTGGGCACCGGGTACCTGGAGGTGTCCGCTATCCAGCTGCAGAAATTCCTGCGGGCGGCCGCTGCCGGCGAGCCCGCCGAACCAGACTTCACCACCGGAACGCATGTGCAGCAGGTGGTCGAAGCGATCATGACCGCAGCAACCACAGACACCTGGGTCGATGTCACACCACGGGAGGCGTGATGAGCAATCTCCGCTTTGGTACCAACATCATTACCTTCTACGCCCCCGGGCTGTCCCACGCGGACTACGTCAAGCAGTTCGATGCCGATCCGTTGGGGCACTTCGACCGCATGCTCGACGGCGCCCGCGACAGCGGGGTGCTGGGCGTGGAGTTGGCACCCAACCCGGCCGGATGGGAGCGGGCGCTGGAGGTCTACGGCAGTGCCGCCGGATTCCAGCGAGCACTGGATTCGCGCGGGCTGGTGCTCACCTCCAGCTATGCCCACGGTCGTCAGCTCATCGGTGATGCGATAGCCGATCCGGATCTGGTCGCGGTTGCCGACGACGCATTCGCCCGGCATGCAGACTTCCTGGTTGAGATGGGGGCGGACACGATTGTCACCGGAAACCTGCCACGCAGCCGGTTCGGCAACGACAGCCCGGACGAGACCGCGACGGCGGAGGACTTCACCCGGCCGGTGGCCCGGCAGGTACATGAGCAGTTCGCCGACCACCTGAACCGGCTGGGTGCGATCACCTCGAAGCGAGGTGTGAAGATCGCCATCCACACCGACGCCTACTCGGTGTGTTCCCGCAACGCCGACATCGCCACCGTCCTGGAGCTCACCGATCCGGAGTCGATCTTCCTGTGCCCCGACGCCGGTCACATCGCACTGGACGACGGTGACCCGGTGGCGGTGCTCGCCGACCATATCGACCGTATCCCCACCATGCACTGGAAGGACTGCGCCACCCCGCTATCGGGTCACGTGCTGCGCGGCAACCAGAAGGAACGGCATTCGGTGATGCTCACCCACTTCCGCATCCTGGGTTCGGGCCGGATCGACTGGCGCCGCTGGATGGAGATCCTGCGCGAGCACCAATGGCGCGGCTGGGCCACTGAGGAGATCGACAACTCCCCCGACCCGATCGCCGAACTCCGGCAGGGCCTGGAGTACTTCCGCACCGAGTTGGCGCCGATCTACTCATGAGCACGACAGCCGAGGTGATCCCGGTCCACGGGACCGCGACCGGTGCGTTCGCACCGCTGAAGGATGTCTTCGGTCGCATGGTCGGCGATCAGGGTGGCGGTGGGGCATCGCTGGTGATCCGGCACCATGGCCAGGTCGTGGTCGATGTGCACGGCGGCGACTTCGACGACCGCGCATTGGTGCCGGTGTACTCGGTCTCCAAGCTGGTGACGGCGATCGCGATCACCACCCTGGAAGCGGCCGGTGAACTCGACCTGGATGAACCGCTATCGCTGGTGTGGCCGGATCTGGACAAAGCCGAGACGGCGGCGATCACGCTGCGGATGGTGCTTTCTCATCGCTCGGGATTGGTCTCCTTCGACCGGAGATTCACCCTGGACGAACTGCTCAGCCACGCCGATGATGCCGCGATCGCGACGCAGCGCACCTACTGGGAGCCAGGGAGCGCGCATGGCTACCACGCCGTCAGCTACGGCACCCTGGTCGACGGCTATCTGCGGCGCAAGCTTGGACGCAGCACCGCCGAACTGGTTGCCGAACGGGTCGCTACCCCGCTGAATGCGGAATTCTGGCTGGGTGCACCGGCGTCGGTGCTCGACCGGATTCACGCCGTGGAGTATCAGCCCGGCGCGGTGACCGACCACGTCAGCCGGTATCTGGCCGACAGCCCGATCCCGCCGTCACCGACCGGTCACATCCGGGCCAGCGTCGACTTCTGGAACAGCCGGGACGTGCACACGGCCAGCCTTCCGTCGTCCTCGGGAATCGCTTCGGCGCACGGGCTGGCCTCGATCCTGGCCGCCACATTGGACGGCACCGTGCTGAATGAGGCCGCCCGCGATCGGATGGTGGCCACGCAAGCCCGCGGTCACGACCAGTTCCTCGGAATCGACATGCACTACGGGTCCGGGGTGCAGTTGCCGTGCCCGCAGTTGCCATTCCTGGGGCCCGGCTCGTACGGCCACGAAGGGGCCGGTGGCACGTTGGCATTCGCGGACCGTGAGTTCGACATCGCACTGGCCTGGACCACCAGCGTGTTCCCGCGGATGGCTGGTGCCTCCCCCGGATCACTGGCCCTGCTGTCCACCCTTCGTCACTGTCTGACCGCTGACCAGTCCACCGTGGACTAGGTCAACCGCCTGAGCCTGAGGAGAAAACGTGGCTCTGATCGACCACATCGGCGTCCTGGTGCCGGACCTGGAAGAAGGCATCGAGCGGTGGTCCCGGGCAACCGGGTACGACTTCTCGCCGGTCGCGCGCTACCGGACCCACCACTACATCGACCACACCCAGCCCGGAGAACATTTCCACGATGCCCGGATCTCGTTCTCCAAGCAGGGTCCGCCACGGATAGAACTGATGGAGGTCACCGGTTCCGGAACCCATGGGCCGGCCGAGGTAGGGATCCACCACCTCGGCATCGTGAACGTGGCCGATCCGGAGCGGATGCTCGCAGATCTGGACAGCAAGGGAATCGGCCACGACGGGCGGTCGCTGTCCGACGAGGGTCTGATCCACCTGTTCTTCACCGAGAAGAAGGCGTTGGACGGAGTCCGGCTGGAGTTTGTCTCCACTCTCGTCAGTCCGGTGGTCGCCGACGACGGTTCACCGCTGTGGCGCGACCCGAACACCGGGAAAGCGAGCTTCTGGGGGCCGCCCGAGCCGACGAGTTGAGGCGGGACCACCTCGCATGCTCGGCGTCTTGCATGGCGTGGTGGTCATCGGGTTCGTCATCGGGCTCGGCTACCTGCTGATCCGCACCGGCGCGGTGGCGGCGGAGGCATCCAGAACGCTGTCCCAGGTGGCGTTCTACGTCGCCACCCCAGCAATCGTGTTCAACTTGATCGCGACGGCGGATCTGCGGGCGGTGCTGTCGGTGTACATGATCGTCGCCGTGGCAGCCGCAGTCATCGGGGCGGTCGTCTATCTGGTCGTCGCCCGAGCCGTGCTGGCAGTCCGCGGCCGAGCCGAACTCGCGGTCGGCGCCTGCGCGGCAGTCTTCGTCAACAGCAACAACATCGGATTGCCGGTGGCTCAGTACGTGTTGGGCGACCTGAGCGTCATGGCCGCAATCCTGATCATGCAGCCATTGGTTCTGGCCACCACGGTGCTGACGATCCTGGACCTGAACTCACCCCATCCGACGTCGTTGCGGCGGGTCCTGTTGACGCCATTGCGTTCGCCGGTGCTGCTAGCTGCAGGCTTGGGGCTGGTGGTGTCCGCAACCGGCGTGCGGTTACCGGCAATCCTGTCCGACCCGCTGGATCTGCTCGCCGGCGCGGCGATTCCGCTGATCCTGCTTTCGTTCGGCATGTCGTTGCCGGGTCAACGACCACTGCGGCCCGGGGCGGACCGACCCCAGGTGCTGCTGGCGGTCGCTGTGAAGTCGCTGGTCATGCCGTTGGCCGCATGGGTGTGCGGCGCGGTGGTGTTGAACCTGGATGCCTCCACCTTGTTCGCCGTGGTGGTGATCGCGGCACTGCCCACCGGTCAGGTGGTCTTCACCTGGGCCGCCACGTTCAAGGTCAAAGTGGCGGCGGTGCGGGACACGGTGCTGCTGACCACGCTCATGGCGGCGCCATTGCTGCTGGTGATCGCGGCACTGCTGGCCCCATGAATTGCCGGGCCGCCAGCGCAGCGATGATGATCCCCGCACCCAGCATCTCGTTCCACGTCAGCGCTTCGCCCAGCAGCACCAGCCCCAGTGCCGACGCGACGACCGGGAGCAGGTAGGTCACCGTCGACGTCGCCACCGGGCCCCAGCGGCGCAGCACATTCAGATTCCACAGCTGGGCGATCCCGGTTGGCACCGCCGCGACCCACACCATCGCCAGCACCGCCACCAGTCGTGGCTCAACCGGCAACGGCAACAGCATCACCGGGGTGAACGGCAGCAGCAGAACGGCCGACCCGGCCACATTCAGGAACGCCATGGTCAGCACCGGGATATCCCGGTCGGTGACGAACCGGCGCGCGTAGGCCAGCGAGGCCGCATAGGACACAGCGGCGGCCAGGCTCGCCAGCTGGCCAGTCAATGAATCGGCCACCACCCCGGCCCACGGCCCGATGATCACCAGCACCCCCGCCGCACCGATCACCACCGGCAGCACCCGTAGCGGCGTCAACCGCTCGATCTTGAACACCAGAGCGGACAATAATGCGGCGGCCAGCCCGCTGGTGGAGGCGTACATGGCCACCACTCCGGCACTGACCTGGGTCAGGCCGTAGGCGTAGCCCAGGTTCGGAACGATGTTCGCGGCGGCCCCGATCACCAGGAAGTGCAGGTAGACGCCCTTCTCCCGCGGCAGTCGCGAACGGGTCAGCAGCACCACCAGACCGAGCGTGAGGGCGGCCAAGACGATTCTCAGCCAGGTGGTCTGCCAGAACGTGAACGTGCCGAGCGCAATCGAGACGAACACGAAACTCGAACCCCACGCCAGGGCAAGCGCCACGAACTGCAGCACCGTCGTCGCTGCGCTGCGTCTCACCTACGCAGGCTATGGCGAGGCGATAGCGCGGCCCGGACGTGTGCGCGAATCTGACCGGCAGCGACACGAACCTGGCGCGGGCGAGAAAGTCTGGACACCGGTACGAGGGTCACTGTGAACCTGTGACTGACTCCTTTGACCACAACGACCTCTTCGAAGCCGGGCTGGCGCAGCGGCGGGCTGTATTGGGCGATGCCTACGTCGATCGTTCGCTGGCGTCCGCCACCGACTTCACCCGCGATCTGCAGCAATTGGTGACCGAGTACTGCTGGGGCAGAATCTGGACCCGGGACGGCTTGTCCCACCAGACGCGCAGCATCATGAACCTGGCGATGATGGTGGCACTGAACCGTCCGCACGAGCTGGAGTTGCACGTGCGCGGTGCCATCAACAACGGCGTCACCGCGGATCAGATCAAGGAGGTGATGCTCCAGGCGGCGGTGTACTGCGGCGTGCCGGCCGCCCTCGACGGCTTCAACGTCGCCAAAGGGGTACTCGATGAGATCGCGGGGCAGTGAGGTGCGGCCGACATCATCGGCCGACACCTGACCCGCACACCAGCATGCCTGGGCGCCTGAGGCAGGCACGATGGTGAGCTCCCGGGTGCCGTATCGCCGGACGGTCATCGGGCTGGCTGCGGCCGGGGTGGTGGCTTTCGGTGAGCTGTATGGCGTGCAGTCGGTGCTTCCGATGATCGCCACGGATCTGCGGGTCAGCGAGGCTGATGCCGCACTGTTGCAGTCTGCGGCGGCGCTGGGTGTGGCCGTTGCAGTCATTCCATGGTCGTTGCTGGCGCGCCGTTGGGGCAGCGGCGCACCGCTGCGAGTCGCGATCATCGCTAGTGCCGTGCTGGGACCGGTGGTGCCGCTGCTGGGTTCGCTGGCACCGCTGGTCGCGGTCAGGTTCACGCAGGGTGTGCTGCTGGCCGGGATCCCAGCACTGGCGTTGGCACACATCGCCCGGTCTTTCGATCTGGCAACGGCCCTGACGGTGTCGGGATGGTACGTCGCCGGCACCGCCTTGGGCGGTCCGCTGGGCAGGCTCGTGGCGGGTGTGGTCACCGAGATCGGCGGTGGTTGGCGTTGGGGAATGGCCGGGGTCGCTGTTCTGGGCATGGCAGGAGCGGCAGTCGCGATCACTATGTTGCGCGGGCAGCAGGGCCATTCCCCCGCCCATCGGCCCAGCACCGCCACCTCGGTGTGGCGGGACCGCCGGATCTGGTTGTTGTATGCCCACGCGCTGGCGCTCATGGGAACCTTCGTGGCTTTCTACAACTACCTCGGATTCCATCTCATTGGGCCACAACTGCGGCTGCCGGAGATAGCGATCCCGCTGGTCTACCTGGCATACCTATTCGGCGCGGTCTCGGCTGCGCGGGCACCCTGGCTGGTGTGGCGGTGGGGTGCCCGCAGGGTGCTGCTGCTGGCGGTGTTGACGCAGTTGGCGGGCGCGGCATTGACGTTGATCGAAACGGTGCCGTTCACCCTGGCCGGCCTGGCCGTGCTGACCATTGGGTTCTTCGGCGCGCATTCGACGGCGGCGGCCTGGGTGGGTCAACTCAGCGGCGGTGATGCGCGTGTCACAGCCGGGTATTCACTCGCCTACTACCTGGGGGCGGCGGTTCTGGGCTGGGCCGCCGGATTGGTGTACGGCTCGGGTGGCTGGGCGCCGACCGTCGCCGCGATCGCCGGGGTTCTGGCGGTGACCGCCGTATCCACCCTGTTGTTGCCTCGGCCGGCGTCGCAGTCGGCGTCGTCGTCACCGTGAGCGAATTGTTCAGTCGGGTGGAGGCGGCGGAGTGAAGGAGAAGCCGTTCAACTGTTCATACAGCCGGGCAAGTTCGGTGTGATCCAATCCATCGCCGTCCAAGTGGTCGGCAGCTTGCCGGGCGACCCGGACGGTGGTGTCGGCAATGGGTGTCTGAGCACCCTGTGCCTTGGCCAGCCGGTGGGCGATAGCGAGATCCTTGAGCATCAGGTCCATGGCGAAGGCGGAGTCGTAATGGCCGGTGAGGATGTGGTTGGGGTACTTGACCTCGGAGGCCTGGCTGCGCCCGGTCGAGGCGTTCAGCGCCGACACCATCACCTTCGGCTCTACCCCGAACTTCGCCGCTACTCCGATCACTTCAGCCGCCGCTGCGATGTTCGTGGCCGAAAGCAGGTTGTTCAGGGCCTTGACCGCGTGGCCGGAGCCGGGCGTGCCGACCACCATCGGCGTCCCCATGGGCGTCAGGTGTTCCTGGGCCCGCTCCACATCCGGGGGCCGGCCGCCGACCAGGATGCTCAACTGCCCGGAGACGGCTTTGGCGACGCCGCCAGAGACGGGCGCGTCCACGTAACCGATGCCCCTTTCGGCGGCGGTAGCGGCCAAGGTGAGGGTGCTGGCCGGTTCGGAAGAACCCATGTCGATGATCAGACCGCCGTGCGGCAGCCGCGTCAGCAGTTCCCCGGGGGTCGTGAGCACGGCCTCAACGACCGTGCTGCTGGGCAGCATCATGATGGTGACATCGATATCCCGCAACGCCTCGGATCTGCTCAGGTCGCCGATCACCCGGCCGTCCAGGTCAGCGGCCACTGTTTGCGCAATCCCACGGTCGGCGTCGTGCAGCAGCACCGGGTGGCGGCGGGCGTAGTGCCGGACCATCGGCGCGCCCATGCGTCCCAGCCCGATGAACAACGTGCTCACGATGAACCCCCAAGATCTCTCGGGCTGACGGCGGGTCGGCGACCCAGCAGATGGGCGCGTTCCCAGACAGCGTAGGTCACGACGCAGCCCCACCGAGCGTGCCCTTGTCCGATTCGGCGTCCGCCAGCAGCCGCCGAACGGCTGTCTAGCCACGGCCCGCCTCACCTCGGTGGGGGCCAGGACCACCCCTGGCCCGGCGAGGATCGCGCTGTTCCAGATCAGCACTACTAGGTCGGTGCAACGATGGTCGGGCAGGAAAGCTCACCTCAGACAACCGGGAAATCGATGGAGCTGAGAAACGCTCCGGCACGGCCGCGATATCTGCTGCTCCAACAGGATTCGGAACCCGCGCAAAAGGCTCATCCATCCGCTCTCGCGCAGCAACCCGCTCCGCTTTCGACCGCCCCGCGTCCCGGAAGATTTCATAGTCGGCGTGGCTGCGCTGCTTAGTATCGAAACTCTCCGGGGTGTGGAACTGAACCTCGAACCACTGCCCATCCCCGTCCTCATACTGGGCATTAATACCCTTATAGCTTCGCTCATCGTCAGCCCAGAAATTCTTGAACCTCCACCTGACGGTAACCAGCCTGATGCAACGCGGCCCGAGCCTGGGCAACCCCGGAGTCATAGCAGTCATGCTCCACCAGGTGGGTATACCGCAACGCATCCGCGGGAAACACCTCATCCACGCTCAGCCCACCACCAGAGGCGACCTCAGCATCAACCTTCTCACGCAGACGATCAATACCCTTGAGGCGATGCTCCAGACCCGCCATCCGAATCCCCAACCGCTGACCAACCGACCGCAACTGCGCGGTGATCAGCTGCTCGGAACGGACGGTCCGTGCCTGAAGTGCATTGAATTGCCGCTCCTGATCCGGTGACAATGTCACGGGGTATCAGTAGAGGTTTCCTCCGGATGAGCTTCCCGATAAAGCCGCAACCGACGCGCCATCAACTCCCGTGCGGTCTCTTCAGTAATACGGACCAAGGTATAGTCCCCGCCCCGGTAGAAATAGCTCCCCAGAACCGTCGTCTCAATCCATCGCTGATCCTGAACTCGCCACACCTCATCTCGCCTGCTCGCCTCCGCCACCGCGCGGCGATAGACCCTAGGACCAAGCCTGAAAGGGTCTACCTCGTCGTACTCGGCGTAGTAATGCACCCCCGGAGAATTCCGATGGGGTGGGTCAGGGTGCGGAGGAACAGGGATCGACATCACCCGACGCTAACAACCACACCCCACTGGCAGGACCTCATTGATAGTCCAGAACGCCGCACTACATCTACAACTGGCTATCTCAGGCCCGGCAAGCTCGCGGCCAATTCCACGTCCATCATCGCTGCACGAACGGATTCACCACCTCGGCACCGACATTCATCCACACCGTCTTGGACTGCAGGTACTCCTTGATCATCTCGCTACCGCCCTCACGTCCGAACCCACTCTGCTTGTAGCCCCCGAACGGGGCCAGGTAGCTGGATGCCCGGTAGGTATTGACCCACACCGTGCCCGCCTGCAGGCCATCGGCCATTCGGAAGGCCCTACTGAGATCTGTGGTCCACACCCCGGCCGCCAAACCGAATGGGGTGTCGTTGGCGATAGCTAGCGCCTCGGCTTCGTCGGTGAAACGCAGCACCGATAGCACCGGCCCGAATATCTCCTCGCGGGCAATACGCATGTCGTTGGTGACATCGGTGAAGACCGTCGGCTGGATGAACCATCCGCCGGCCGTGGTGGCGGCGCGACCACCCGCAACGGGCCGGGCACCCTCACGCAGACCGATGTCCAGATACTGCAGGACCTTGCGGTACTGCGGCTCGGTCGCTATCGGGCCGACCTGTGTCGCCGGCTGCATCGGATCGCCCAGCACCGCCGCCTGCGCGACCTCGGTCAGCCGATCGATCACCGCATCGTGGATGGTGTCCTGAACCAAGAGCCGTGACCCTGCCAGACAGGTCTGCCCGGTGGCCGCGAAGATCCCGGAGATCACGCCGTCGATGGCCTCGTCGAGATCGGCGTCGGCGAAGACGATGTTGGGCGATTTGCCGCCCAGTTCCAGCGTGACCCGTTTGATTCCTCGGGCCACCTGCTGGTAGACGTCCCGGCCGGTGGCATCCGAACCGGTGAACGCAATCTTGGCCACGTCGGGATGATCGACCAGGCTCTGCCCCGCCTCGGCGCCGAACCCGGTGACGACGTTGACCACGCCGTCGGGGATTCCAGCCTGTTCGATGATTTTCATGAACTCCAGCGCGGACGCGGAGGTGAACTCGCTCGGCTTGATCACCACGGTATTGCCGGCGGCGAGCGCGGGAGCCAGTTTCCAGCCCAGCAGCAGCAGCGGGGAGTTCCACGGCACGATGATCCCCACCACCCCGAGCGCTTCCCAGGTGGTGTAGGTGAAGTACCCGGGTTTGTCCATCGGGATGACGCCGCCTTCCACCTTGTCGGCCAGGCCGGCGTAGTACCGGTACCAGGACGGCAGGTAATGCATCTGGCCACGCATTTCGGCGAGCAGTTTCCCGTTATCCCGGACCTCCAATGCTGCGAGCGCGTCCGCCTGAAGTTCCAGCGCATCGGCTAGGCGCAACAACATGCGGCCACGTTCGCTAGCGGGGGTACGCGACCAGCCGGGCGCCGCATCACGGGCGGCAGCGACAGCTCGGTCGACGTCGGTGCCATCACCTCGGGCGATCTCGGCCCAGACCTGACCGGTATAGGGGTTGGTGCTGGGGAACCACTGCCCCGAGTGCGGTGGCTGGTATCGGCCCCCGATGTAGTGCTGGAAACGTGTGGTCTGGGCAGCGTGCATAGGCTCTCCCTAGCCGTTCAACGCTTCGTCGGCGCCGAGAATCTCGATGCGCATCCGGTTCTTGAGGTAGGCGGTCTCTCGGGGCGGTAGCACCAACGGCAGCTTTTCCGGATCGATCTTCACCACCGCAAACCTGGGACCACGGCGGGCATGGATGGCCTCGCGCAGGGGCGCCAGCTGCGAGCTGTGCTCGATGCGCTGCGCTTGCTCGATCCCGAATCCGCTGGCCACTGCAGCAAGGTCGACGCCGGAGGCGGTGTGGGTGGGCTGCATGCCCGTCTCGCCGTAGCGTTCGTTGTCGAGCACCACGATGGTCAGGTTCGGCGGGGCCATCACCCCGGCCACGGCCAGCGAACCGATGCCCATGAGCATCTCGCCGTCACCGGTCAGGCACAGCACCGGCCGCTTCGGCTGTGCCAGCGCCAGTCCGATCGCGATCGGGACGGCGGATCCCATCGCTCCCCACATGGGAAAGTTCCCCGGGTGGTCTCCGGCGGCGGTGATGTCCCAGGCCGCAGCACCCAGCCCGGCGACCACCAGCAGCTCGCCCCGGTCGGCCACGAGCGCCAATACCACATCCCGGCGGCGCAGCAACCTCATTCTTGCTCTCCAACCCGGGTGAGGCGGCGGAAGTCCTTGGCGCCAATGACCGATTGCCCGATCAGGACGGCGACTGCCCGGTGGGTGTTGAAGGTGATCTTGAGTGCATGCTCGATGGTTGTGGCGACCTCGGCTGCGGCATCGGCGCGGTAGACGATGACGCCGACGTCTTCCAGCACGTTCCTGGTGCTTTGCCCCATGGGGACCTGCATGGCGTTGAACTCGCCCTCGTCCCCGCGCATGGTCACCAGCAGCAGCAGCGGGAATCGGCCTTCGGTCGCCAATGCGAGGGAATTGACACAGTTGCCGACTCCGCTGGATTGCAGCAGCAACACCCCACGCTGTCCCCCGAGCCACGCACCCGCCAGCAGGCCGATGCCCTCCTCCTCGGTAGTCAGTGGCACCAGCGTCATCGACGGGGAATGCTCAACCTGGGTGATCAAGGTGGCGTGACCGGCGTCGGGCACGACGCCGACCTGCTGGACCTTTGCCTGGACCAGCAGATCGAACACCTGCTCGGGCCATTCGGACGGTGCTGCCACTAGGCCTCCGTGGGATCGGTTGTTCCGAGCTGGCTACGCACCTCGTCGATCGTGCGCAGCACCTGGATCGAGGTGCGCAATGGGTGCATCTGCGGTGTCGACTGGCCCTGGCCGATCTCGGCGGCCATCCACACCGCCTGACGGCACAACCCGTCCTGCAGCGATATCCCGGTGGGGTCCTCGAATCCCACATGCGGTTGGTTGTCTGGCCCGAACAGGGTGAACGAACCCGGCAGCGGATGACGCCCGTCGAGTTCGATCCTCCCGGCCGCGCCGTTGATCGCCGCGTGGCTGGGTGCCCATGTCAGCATGCTGCTGGTGAGCGTGGCCAGCGTGGGGCCACGGCTGGCAATGACGGTGGACTGGGAATCGACTCCGGTTCCGGTGATCATTCCGCGCGCGAGCACCGTCTCCGGCTCGCCCATCATCAGGTGGGCGAACCAGACGTTGTAGACCCCCAGATCCAGAATGGCCCCGCCCGCGAGTTCCGGCGCATACAGGCGTGAGGTCGCCACCACGGGCGCCGCGAACCCGAGCTCAGCACTCAGCGTGCTCACCTCGCCCAACGCCCCGTCGCCCAGCAACTGGGTGATCACGGTGGTGCGGGGGTGGAACCGTGGATGCATGGCTTCCATGGCGTAGACGCCTGCTGCGGCGGCAGCGTCGGCGATGTCTTCAGCCTGTGCTGCGGTGGCGGCCATCGGTTTCTCGACCAGCACGTGCTTTCCCGCCGCAATGGCCGCCAGCGCGTGCTCACGGTGATGCGAGTGCGGAGACGCCACGTAGACGGCATCTATACCGGGATCGTCGACCAGATCCTGATAGCTGCCATGTGCCCGCGAAATGTCGTAGGCCTGGGCGAAGGCTTGCGCACGATCGAGGCTGCGGGAGCCGACTGCGTGGGCACGCTGATCGGTATGGGCATGGATCGCGTTGGTAAACCGGCCAGCGATGAACCCCGGTGCCAGGATGCCCCAACGCAGCACCGGCCCGCCTCGCATCACCGGCAGGATTGGCTCTGGCAGCGTGCGCGGTAGGCCCATCCGGCAAGCAAACCCGCTAGCCCGCCCCATCGCAGGCGCATGCCCGAAGTTCGTCACCCTCACCCAAGGACCTGGCGGCGTCCGTCAATTCACCCCGCCAGCATCCCCGCCTCGCGTCCATCTACACCCGCATCCACCTACGCCCGCGCCCCCAGCCCCGCGATTTAGTGACTGGGCGGCGGTTTAGTGAGCTGCTACTCACTAAACCGCCGCCGCGTCACTAAATTGCCGGACAGCGCGGTGCCCGGCAGGTGATCCGGCGCGCGCGCCCGATTCCCGCGCTCGGCGTCCGTGACCCCAGCAGGCGGCCCGGCTAGGCGCTGACACGAACCAGGTCACCCCCACGGCCGTCGAGAGCCCGCTGCCGAAACGCACGCGGCGGGGCACCGAAGGTGGACTTGAACAGCCGGCTGAAGTGGGCGGCATCCCATAGGCCCCAGCGAGCGCCGATGGCACTGACGCTAGTCTCGGCATGGGTCGAATCGGCCAGGTCCTCGCGGCAGTGTTCCAGGCGGCGATTGCGGATCCAGGCACCCAGGGTGGTGCCTTCCCGCTCGAACAGCCGGTGCAAGGTCCGGGTAGAGATGTTCTGGGCTGCGGCGATGCGGTCAGGGCTGAGTTCGACGTCACCGAGGTGCCGCTCGATGTAGTCGATGGCGCCGTGCAGCATGGACGAGCGCCATTCATCCTGTGCCTGGCTGGCATCCAGGCACATGAACGCGATCAGTCCGACCACATGCTGCGCCAGCCGTATCGGATGATCGGTACGCATACGCCCATGCGTGGCCAGTCCGCGCAACAGATGCGCGATCAAGCCGGGGGTGCCGCTCTCGGCCGCAACCACCTTGCCGACGGCCGCGCGCAGCACTGGAGCCTGTACTCCGGCAGCATCCTCCGGTACCCGCACGGCCACGATCTCGGCACCCGGTAGAACCTGCACCCGTACCCGCGCAGCGAAGACCGCTAGTTCCCCCTCGGCCAGCTCAGCCGGCTCACTGGTGAGCCGGGCAGCGCCCGTCGCGGCATAGATGACGACGAAACAGCCGCCGTCTGCCGGTCCATTCCCCAACCACCAGTCACCGGTTTCCAGCCGCACGACGTCGATGCGGTCGATGTTCGTTCGAGTCTTGAGTTCTTCGGTAGCGCGCACTTTCGACTCCTTCGGCGAGAGTTGCTTACTCGTGTAACCAGCTAAGTTACACGAGTAAGCACGGTGAGAGTCAAGTCACAAAACGGCAACGATCAGCCGCATACCAGGTCCATCGGTGCCCGCTCCTGCCACGGGGTGCTGCGGCGCCGACGAGCAGATCTAGGGTGTGCTCGTGGACGAGCTCGAAAACGATGAATACCTCTGGTTGGAAGACGTCGACAGCGATGCTGCCCTGACCTGGGCGGGCGAACGCAATCGTGAGCGGGCAGCACAATTGGCTGGCACCGGCTCGTTCGCAGCCACCAAGGAACGAATCCGCGCGATCCTGGACTCCGACGACAAGATCCCGCAGGTGGTCAGACGTGGCGAGTACCTGTACAACTTCTGGCGCGACGCCGATCACGAACGGGGCCTGTGGCGCCGCACTACGCCGGCGAGCTACCGCACCGACCACCCCGAGTGGGACGTCATCCTCGATCTCGATTCCCTCAGCGAGGCCGAGGGGGAGAATTGGGTCTGGCATGGGGCAACCGTCTGGCGTGGAAACCCCGATTCACCGGATGCGTGGCGGCACGCCATCATCGACCTCTCCCGCGGCGGCGCCGACGCCGACGTGTCGCGCGAATTCGATCTGCACACCAGGAGGTTCGTCAGCCCGCAGGAGGGTGGCTTCGTCCGCCCGGAGTCCAAGGGCGGGGTGTCCTGGGAAGATCCGGACACCCTGATCGTCTACACCGACTTCGGGCCCGGCACCATGACGCCGGCCGGATACCCACGGATCGTCAAGCGGTGGCGCCGGGCCACGCCGTTGGCGCGGGCCGAGATCATCTACGCCGGTGAGCAGCAGGACATGTACATCGGGGGCGGGCACGACGCGACCCCCGGGTTCGAGCGCAGCTACGTGATCCGGCGGGTCAGCTTCCGGTCCGGCGAGTTGCACCTGGTCGGCGACGACGGAGCGCTGACGTTGATCGACACCCCCGGCTCAGCCGAGGAGGAACTCCACCGCGAGTGGCTGACGATCCAGTTGCGCGAGGACTGGGAGGTGGAGCAGGTCACCTACCCGGCCGGTGCGCTGCTGGGGATCAGGCTTGATGACTTCCTGGCGGGCGACCGCGGTTTCACCGTGTTGTATCGCCCCACCCCTACCAGCTCACTAGTGGGGGCAACCTGGACCCGGAACCACCTGGTGCTGAACGTGCTGCAGAACGTCACCACCAGGCTGCAGGTACTGACGCCGCAACCGGACGGCACGTTCACCAGCACCACCGTCTCCGGGCTGCCGGAGGTCGGCACCGTCGCCGTCTTGGCGGTGGACAGCCAGGAGAGTGACGAGGTATGGCTCACCACTACCGGCTTCCTCACCCCCACCACAGTGTCGTTGGCGAGCATCGATTCCGACGGCACACTGGGCGACGTCGAGCCGTTGAAGTCCATGCCTGCGTTCTTCGACGCCCATGGTCTGCAGGCGAGCCAGCACTTCGTCTCCTCCGACGACGGCACCCGGGTGCCGTATTTCCTGGTGTGCCGGGCGGACCTAGCCTTCGATGGCACAGCCCCGACATTGCTCTACGGCTACGGCGGCTTCGAAATCTCCTTGACACCCTCCTACGCGGCAGGGCTTGGCAGCAGTTGGCTGGAGCGCGGCGGAGTCTACGTGGTGGCCAATATCCGCGGTGGCGGGGAGTACGGCCCGGCCTGGCACCAGGCGGCGCTGCGGCAGAACCGGCATCGGGCGTATGCGGACATGGCCGCGGTGGCGCGCGATCTGATCGCACGGGGTATCACGACACCGGGCCACCTGGGGGTTCAGGGCGGTTCCAACGGCGGGCTACTGGCTGGCAACATGCTCACCGGATATCCGGATCTGTTCGGTGCGGTGGTGATCCAGGTGCCGCTTCTGGACATGAGGCGGTACAGCCACCTGCTGGCCGGGGCCTCCTGGATCGACGAGTACGGCGATCCGGACGACCCCGAGCAGTGGGAGTTCATCCGTACCTTCTCCCCGTATCACCGCTTCGATGCCGACGTCGACTACCCGGCGGTGCTACTGACCACCTCCACCCGAGATGACCGAGTGCATCCCGGACACGCCCGCAAGATGGCCGCGAAGATGCTCGCAGCGGGCAAGGACGTCACCTACTACGAGAACATCGAGGGTGGGCATGGTGGCGCCGCCACCAATGAGCAGGCCGCGCACATGTCGGCGTTGGCCTATGAGTTCCTGTGGTCCCGGCTAGCCTGATCCGCGACCAGCTGGCACGGTAGCCGAACACACCCGCTCCACCTTCGTCCGATCGCCGACCTGAACCGCGGAGTACACCTACGACCTCAGCACGGTCGGATCCTGGGTAGAGGCCCCGCCCGACCGGGGATGAGCCCGTATCTCTCGATCTTGAGAGAGCCGATGGTGAGTGGGGCCCGCGAGGATGGGTGACTCAGTACTGGCACCACGCATCTGCCACGATCGCGTAATCTCGTAACAGGAGGTGCATCCGGTGGATGTCGAGTACCTGGGTTTCGCGCCCGACTTTGCTGACTACCGGCAGGCTTGGGCCCGTCAGCGCGAGGTGCATGGCCAGGTCGCCGATGGCGAGCGTCCGGACACCGTGCTGCTGTGTGAGCACGCTTCGGTCTTCACCGCCGGTGCGCGCACGTTGCCCAAAGAGCGCCCCATTGACGACTCCGAGGTGATCGCCGTCGACAGGGGCGGCAAGATCACCTGGCACGGGCCGGGCCAACTCGTGGGCTACCCGATCGTGCGCCTGCCTGACCCGGTCGATGTGGTCGCGCACGTGCGTCGCTTGGAAGATCTGATGATGGCCGTGTGTACCGAACTGGGCTTGGACACGGTGCGGATCGAGGGCCGCTCGGGTGTGTGGCGTCCGGGCGATGGTGAGCGACCGGACCGCAAGGTCGGCGCGATCGGGGTGCGGGTGAGCCGTGGCGTCACCATGCACGGGTTCGCGTTCAACGCCGATTGCGATCTGAGTTGGGCCAAGGTGATCGTGCCGTGCGGGTTGGAGGATGCCACCGCCACCTCGCTGACCGCCGAGCTCGACAGGCACATCACGGTGGCGGATCTGCTGCCGCTGGTGCAGGCCCGGCTACCTATGGTGCTGGCCACGTCAGCGGTCTAGATACCGCCATCGGTCACGGGTTGGCGCGCTATCGGCCTACAGTGGTGGGGTGACCGATACCCAGGATGTCACCACCGTTAACGGACGGCGCGTGCTTCGGATCGAAGCCCGCAATGCCCAGACGCCGATCGAGCGCAAGCCGGATTGGATCCGCACCCGCGCCACCATGGGCCCGGCCTACACCCAAATGCAGCAACGGGTCTCCGGCCAGGGCCTGCACACGGTGTGCCAGGAAGCCGGCTGCCCCAACATTTACGAGTGTTGGGAAGACCGCGAAGCAACGTTCCTGATCGGGGGTGACATCTGCACCCGCCGGTGTGACTTCTGCGATATCGCGACCGGCAAGCCACGGCCACTGGACCGAGACGAACCGCGCCGGGTTGCCGATTCGGTCGCCGAAATGGGGCTGCGGTACGCAACGGTCACCGGCGTCGCTCGTGACGATCAGCCCGACGGCGCGGCGTGGCTGTACGCCGAAGTCATCCGACAGATCCACGCGGTCAACCCAGGCACCGGCGTCGAAATCCTGCCCCCAGACTTCGGCGCCAAGCCGGAGCTGGTGCAACAGGTCTTCGATGCCCGTCCCGAGGTGTTCGCGCACAATCTGGAGACCGTGCCGCGCATCTTCAAGCAGATCCGGCCCGCGTTCACCTACGACAAGTCGCTGCGGGTGCTCACCATGGCCAAGGCCGATGGCCTGGTCACCAAGTCCAATCTCATCCTGGGCATGGGCGAGGAAGACACCGAGATCGACCAGGCGCTGATCGACCTGCACCAGGCCGGTTGCGACATCCTCACCATCACCCAGTACCTGCGCCCCAGCAAGCTGCACCATCCGGTCTCCCGGTGGGTCAAGCCGGAGGAATTCGTGCATTGGTCCGACCGCGCGGCCGAGATCGGTTTCCTGGGAGTGATGAGCGGTCCGCTGGTGCGTTCCTCATACCGGGCGGGTCGGTTGTATGCGCAGTCCATGGAGCGATTGGGACGAAAGCTGCCTCCCGGGTTGGAGCACCTGGCTCAGGCCGCCGCCGATGGCGCCCGCCAGGAGGCCAAGACCCTGCTCGGTATGCCGGCTTTGCCCCAGCCCTAGCCTCACCGCCCTTCTCGCCGAGCGCGGCCTGGCGGTCGCTATAACGCACTTTGGCGACCACAATGCCGCGTTCGCGCCACGATAGCGACTGGTATCGCGCGCTCGCGCAACCGTGCGGCCACCAGGCCGCGCTCACGCAACCGTCGCGGCGTCTAAGCGATCAGGGCACGCCCTTCGGCGTCGAGCCGGAACGGCGCCCCGTGCTGCAGTTCCTGCCACACGAACTCCGGGATCCGGGCGAGGAACCCGGCTAGCACGGCCAGCTCGGCGTCCAGCGTCTCGGGGCTGTGACTGCCTGGGTTGAGATGAATCCGGCCGGCCGCCATCGTGAACGGCTGCGGACGGATCGCCATCAGGTACTCGATCTGGCGCGGGTGCAGCACGTCGTAGGCGAACTTGGGAACCGGGCAGTGGACATCGAAGGTGCTGTTGAACGCCGCCGATTCGAAGTCGATACTCGGGCCGGAGAACAACCGCCGTAGCCGACTATCGGAGGTGATCGTCAGCTCGGGCGTGTGGAACGACAGCGCCACCTCGTGGATGACCTCGGAGTGATTGTCAGTGACCGTGCGGGTGGTCGTCCGCCCTTCGGAATCCGTGCTGCTCTCGGTCCGCTGCGTCTGCCAGTGGTGTTCCAAGGCGATGAACTCCGAGCCGGGGTAGAACTCGCCGCGCACCACGTCCATGGCTCGATGGTTAAACCCACCCTGGTTATGCCGGACCAGCGCCAGCGCCGGGTCATCCTGCGCCAGATACGACCAGGTCGGCCGGCGATAGAAGCCCAGATATCGTGGCGGCGGGGGTTGGCGGTATCGCTCCAAGGTCCCAGCCCCGGCATGCAGTGTGGCCGCAATCGGCGCCAACAACTCCAGGTATGCCTCCAGCTCGTCCGGCTTGGTGGGCGCCCCCACTTGGGTGAGCTGGTCGCCGTCGATCGCCAGAGACAACGGATACCGGGCAGCGAAGGCTTCGAGTGACTGGCCGGCCATCGCAGTGAAGTCCTTGGCGAACTCGGCATCCTCACTCAGCACTACGCCACCATTTCCCAGCTGGGACTGCCGTGGCGCAGCAAGCCAGCTCCGCCTTTGCCCCGGGCCCAGGGCCACCAGTTCGGGCAAAGGCAGCGGCAACTTCATGCAGACGACGTTCTCATCATCGACCTGCTGGTATTCGAATACCTGGAAGTCGATACCGGCACTGGTCCGGCCGGTGATGTGCTCATCGGTCTTACGCCGAAAGCCCACCCCGAACGGTGGGATCGTCAGACCGTTGGCGACCGATTGCGGCGGCGTGGAATCGAAGTGCCAACCGCGCTCCTTCAGCGCCTTGATGTACCGGTATCGCCGGACCCCGAAAATGATGGCGACCACGGCACCGATGGCCAGAATGGCCAGGACAACGATCACCCAATTCACGCCACCACCGGATGCGTCCACGCGTGCCCCTCTCAGCCACTAGCTCGTGCGCACCAGGCTATGGCCTAGCTGCGGCACCTGCCGGCAGCCTGCTGGATAGCACTACCCATGCCACTGGCCCAGTTCCCGCTTTCGAACCTCCCCGCCGAAACCGAACCGTGCACAGTTCGAATGTGGTGCCAAGGTTCGAATGCGCCGCAGGGTGCGCGCGCTGGCGGGCGGGTCCGCCGGGTGCGCGCGCTGGCGGGCGCTAGCGGCAAGGTGGGCTGGCGTGCCTAGCCGGGCTCGTGGTTGAGCACGATGTCCTGTTGGGCGGCCCAGGTGGCGATGTCGACGCCGTCGATCGCGGACGCCATCAGGTCCGGGAACTGATCGGGGGTGCAGGCGAACGCGGGAACACCCACCGAGGCCAACGCCGCGGCATGTTCACGGTCGAATGCCGGCGCTCCGGAATCGGATAGCGCCAGCAGTGCCACCATGGTCGCCCCGGAGTCCACGATCTGGCGTGAGCGACGCAGCATCTCCTCAGCGATCCCGCCCTCATACAGGTCGGAGATCAACACGAAGATGGTGTCGGCGGGATTCTCGATCAGGCTCTGGCAGTAGCCCAATGCCTGGTTGATATCGGTGCCACCACCCAATTGCACCCCGAACAGCACATCGACCGGGTCCTCAAGCTCCTCGGACAGATCGACCACCTCGGTGTCGAACACCACCATGGAGGTCCGTACCGACCGCAGCGAGGCCAGCACCGCGCCGAACACCGATGAGAACACGATGGACTCAGCCATCGACCCGGACTGGTCGATACACAGCACGATGTGCCGTTCGACCCGCTGGGAACGGCGGGCGTACCCGATCAACCGCTCCGGGATCACGGTGTTGTGCTCGGGTTGGTAGTGCTTGAGGTTGGCGGCAATCGTGCGATTCCAGTCGATGTCTCCGGGACGGGGTCGCCGCGTGCGCGCGGAACGGTTCAGCGCACCGGTCACCGCCTGCACCGTCTGCGACGCCAGCCGCTGTTCCAGCTCGTCGGTGACACTGCGCACCACCGCACGGGCGCTTTCCTTGGATTGCTCCCCGATCGCCTGCCCCATCCCCAGCAGCGTGGTCACCATCGACATGTCCGGCTGCACCGCCGCCAGCATCTCCGGCTCCAGCAACAGCTCCCGCAGGCCCAGCCGGTCCATGGCATCCGCCTGCATCACCTGAACCACCGAACTGGGGAAGTAGCTGCGGATATCACCCAGCCACTGCGACACCTTGGGTGAGGAGGGTCCCAGACCGCCTTTGCGCTGACCGCTGTACAACGCATCCAACGTCTGGTCACGTTTGCGGTCGTCGGCGGTCAGCGCCACCGGAAGTGCATCGGCACCAGCTTTGCCCAGAATCAATCGCCACCGGGTGTCGTGATCCCTGGCCTGGGCCGCACCGTCACTCATCGCACGCCCTCCCGCGTCAGTCCCAGCAGGCCGGCCACAGCGGCAACCGCTGGGCCGGCACGCTCGCGATCGTAGCTGTCGGCCGACGTCGCATGCTCAGCCGAGCCGCCGCTCCCGATTCGCGCTGCAGCCGCAGCCAGCTGCCGCCGTTCAGCGTTCGAGAACTGTGAGAAGGTGCGCCGCACCAACGGCAGCAGATCCTCGAACCGCTCATCGGCAACGGCATTGACCCAGTCGTTAATGACGGCCAGCAGCCTGTCGTCGTAGAGCAGCAGCAACGCGTCACCGGTGAGGAAACCATCCAGCCAGGCGGCCGCCTGCACCGCGTCCGGGCCCGAGAGCCGAGCCGACATCATTACCGCAACCTCGTCGTTGGTCCGGCGGCCGGCTTCCAGCAGGATCCGAACGGCCCGGCCGCTCACGCTGCCGTGCACTGCGTCATCGGCGGCCACGCGTTGCAGCGCATCGCGCCATGGTTCGGTCAGCGAGTCCAGTTCCAGCAGTTCAATCCCGCGCTGGGCGCTCTCGATACCCGCCCGCATCTGCGCGGCGGCGTCATCGTCCAGACTCACGCAGGCCGTGCGCAATCCGACGCAGGCCCGAACCACCAGGGCATGCAGCGCCGTGCTCAACGCGGCCAGGTCCAGGCCACGGACATCCCCGTATCGCACGGATCCGGCCAGCGGTTCGATGGCCGCCAGCAGCGCCGGGACGTCATGCTGCTGGGCGGCCGCTTCATCCAGTCGCCGGGTGACCTCGGCCAGTGCCTGCCGCAGATCCGCGAGCAGACAGTCGTGCAGCAACCTGGCCAGGTCGGCCAGCCCCGGTGCCTGCTCGGCCCGGGCTCGGGCGACTGCATCGGCGGCCGCCACCACCGTCGTGCCGTGCCCGCTCGCTTCGATGACCGCCACCTCAAGTTCGGGCCGCCACTGCAACGTCCAGGCTTCCTTGAAAGTGCCGGTGCTGGCGACCGGCGCCGGTTCGGCCCAGGCCACGCCCAGGAGCACCAACCGGTGGAATAGCACCGACCTGGCCAGCTGGGCCTCGCGCCGTAGGTCCAGGCTGACCTCGGTCACCGTGGCGGCTCGTTTCAGCCGCAGCGACTTGGTCAGCTTCACCAGGTCGGCAGCCAGCGGAACCATAGGGGTCTCGGGTGGCACCTGCCCCAGCGAGTCACCGACCGTGAGCCGATCGCGCACCAGCTGCAGCGGCAGCGTCGACCCCCCGCACAAGGTCGTCAGCACGGCGTCGTCGAGCTCGGCCAGGCCCACCGATGGCCGACCCCGCACGACGGCCAGGGTGTTGGCGAGCCTCGCCGCCTCGACCAGGGACGCCGGTGGTGCGTCGATCTGCTGGGTTCGCAGCTCGTGCGCGACCCTGACCAGCCAGGAGGGAGCCGGATCATCCGAACCGGACTCCCAGGTGGCGAACAGATGGTCGTACCACCCGGGCGCATCAACCCCGGCGCCGTAGCCACTGGCATAGGCCAGACGGCGGGACGTCCACGGTGACCAGGTCGCGGCCACCTTCACTTTGGCGAGTTTGGCCAGCAGTTTGTTGTCGGCTGCCGCGGAGGGAAAGGTCGACGGGTCCAACGCCGGGGCGTGGAACGCCCCGCAGATGAAGGCGATGCGCTCATGGCCCGCCCTGCGCGCTGCACGGATCGCCTTGCGCATGGCAGCTTCACGACGGGCGGTCTCGATGTCCAGTGGGTGAGCCTGGTCATCGCGTGCCAGCGCAACCGCTTGACCCAGGGCGTGGAAGTTCGCCAACGCCGAATCATGCCGATGCTCGACGGCGTCCTCCCACCATCGCTCGGCGTCGGAGTAACCGGCTGCTTGGGCCAGGTCGGCGATGAGGTCGGGCCGGGCCGCGGTCAGGCTCGGAGAATCCGACTCCTCACCGTCGTCGGCAACCTCACCGCCGTCGGCAATCTCGCGGTCGGCTGCTGTGGCATCGAGGTCGGCCTCCATCTCCTGCTCGGCACGCTCGGCCTGCTCGACGGCGGCCTGCTCAGCGGCGATCTGGATGGCGAGCTGATGGGTGGCCGCCAGGTCGGCGAACCGCACCGGCACCCGGCGTGACAGCGCCCAGCGCAATGCGACCCACTCCGGGCTGAACCTCGCCAGTGGGTAGAACATGGCCGCGCGCGGCTGGTCCACGGCATAGACCAGCGCCGCCACGGGTGGCACCAACTTCGGTGAGGCCGCCAGCTCGATCAGTCCATCCAGCTCTGCTGGCCCCTCGATCAGCACCAGATCCGGTGCCAGCTCATCCAGGGCAGCGGTCACCGAACGGGCCGAACCCGGCCCGTGATGGCGGACGCCGAGGATGGTCAGGTCGGACATGTCTCAGTCGAGATCCCGGCAGGCGCGGTACAGGTCGGCCCATTCGGACCGGTCTTTGACGACCGTTTCCAGGTACTCCTGCCACACGATCCGGTCCTGCACCGGATCCTTGATGACGGCACCGATCAGGGCGGCGGCGACATCGTCGGCCCCGACCCGTCCATCCCCGAAATGGGCCGCGAGCGCGACGCCGTTGGTCATCACCGAGATCGCCTCGGCAGTGGACAGCGTCGCCGACGGCGATTTCAGCGTGGTGCGCCGGTCCATGGTGGCTCCGGCACGCAACTCCCGAAATACCGTGACCACCCGTTCGATCTCGGAGAGCTGCTGCAGGTCCGCTGGTAGCTGCAACGCCGCCCCCAGGGCCGAGACCCGGGAGCGGACGATCTCGACTTCCTGTTCCACCGAATCCGGCAGCGGCAGCACCACGGTATTGAATCGCCGCTTCAGAGCCGATGACAGGTCGTTGACGCCCTTGTCCCGATTGTTCGCGGTGGCGATGACGTTGAAACCGGGGGCGGCTTGTACCTCGGTGTTCAGTTCCGGAATCGGGAGCGTCTTCTCGGACAGGATCGAGATCAGCCCGTCCTGTACGTCGGCGGGAATCCGGGTCAGTTCCTCCACCCGCACCAGTGAACCGGTCTCCATGGCCCGCATCACCGGGCTGGCGACCATCGCCCCCCGGCTGGGACCCTGAGCCAGCAGCCGGGCATAGTTCCAGCCGTAGCGCAGCGATTCCTCCGGTGTGCCGGCGGTCCCTTGCACCACGAGCGTGGAATCACCGCTGACGGCGGCAGCAAGGTGCTCCCCCAGCCAGGTCTTGGCCGTGCCTGGTACTCCGATCAGCAGCAGCGCCCGGTCGGTGGCCAGGGATGCCACCGCGATCTCCACCAGCCGGCGCGACCCGAGGTACTTGGGCGTGATCTGCGTGCCGTCGTCGAGGGTGCCGCCCAGGATGTAGGTACTGACCGCCCATGGGCTCAGCCGCCATTGTGGTGGGCGGGGGCGACCATCGGCAGCTGCCAATGCGGCCAGCTCGGCGTGGTACTCGTCCTCGGCATGCGCCCGCAGGACCGCCGCCGGATCGTGTTCGGTCATGTGAAGGCCTCGCTTATCGACAGCTGTAGGGATCGGAAGGTAGCGTGCTCGGCAACCGTGGCACGGTCGTGGTCGGAGTAGTCCTCGCCTCCGACGACCGTTTGCAGGGTGGCAAAAACACCGGGATGTGCCGACTGCGCCAACGCGGCTGGCACCCGGCGGGTGCTGTCCGGTTGCCGCTGACAGTGGTCGAACACGAACTGGCTGAACTCCCGGCTCCACGGATCGATCACCGCAGCGATCTGATCCAGGATTCCCGGCCGGCGGCGCAGCATGGCGATCGCCACCTGCTCCCGGCGCGCCGGTTCCACCCAGCGCAGCCAGCCGAGCTCGACCTGCTCGGGCTCAGCAGTGGGCAACAGTGCGGCCAGCCAGGGACCGTGGCGCTGTCGCCCGGCGGCGCTGATCAGGCCGGAGATCACCCCGTGGTCCACCTGCGCGGCCTGGAGCCGGTGCAGCACCTGGTCCGGGCTTCCGAATCGATCCCAGAACGTCACCGGAGCACCGGTGATCAACCGCTGCAACCGATGGCTGACCTGCGAGCTGCCCTTGGGCGCCGGGCCGAACCCTTCGGCGTCGGAAATGGCTTCCAGCTGGTCCGGAACTGCGACCTCTATCGCCTTGCGCACCAGCCCCTGTTGGCTGACCGATGCTTCCAGCACCTGCTGCAGCCGCCGCGCTCGTGCCGACGCCGGCAGGTGCTCCAGTAGCCGGGCTGCCGCGCCGCGCAGTTCACCGGTGCCATCGGCGAGTACCCGTTCCAGGAACGGCTCATCGGCGCCACTGAGCCCGATCATGAGCTGCTGCAGCAGTTCATGCCGGTCGCTGGGGCGCACCCGCTCCCATCCGGACTCCAGCAGGGCCAGACCAGCGGCGGGATCGGCCGCCCGGATCGCGGCCAGTTCACCCTGACGCTTGGCCTTGCTCGTCTGCGCCCATCGCTGGGCGTGCGGCACCGACGGCACGGCCTGTTCGATACCGGCAGCCAACCGCGGCTCCAATCCGATCAACCAGTGACCACGAGCGTCGATCACGGCACCCAGCACCTGCTGCAGCGAGTGCCGTTGCTCCACGGCCAGGCCACGGACCGGCTGAGCACCACGGGCATAGCCGGAGCGGCTGGCCAGCGTGAGCAGCGGAACCAGCAGCGGCCCCGGGACATGACAGCCCGCTGCGGCGGCCCGGGTACACCAGGCGGTGATCGCCTGCATCCGCAGCCCGGCCGGTACCGGACTCTGACGCAGCAGCAGCCGCAGCAGGTCAGTGGCTTGCGCTGGTGGATCGGCGAGGGTGTTCGGCGGCGCCGGGGCGGGGACCTGACCGGGCGGTTCGGTTCGCGTGCCGGCGGCGATCGCTGCCTGTTCCAGCGCTGCCAGGTCGAGCAACTGGACTTCCGGGTCGTCGTGCCCGGACGGTCCGGGCATCTGCGCAGGCCAGGTGGGCAACGGGCGCCGCCTGGTGCCCACGATGGACACCACCCGCGCGGCTTGCCACCCGCTAGCTTCGCTCATACGATCACGGCCCCGACGTCGTCGAAGCAGGCCAATGGGCGGAATCGGTTGCCTTGCCACTCACCGAATATCGTCGTCGGCGCCCCACCGGTGGCTGCCAGCATCGGGATCGGGTCGGTGTCCTGCGTCAAGGCGAGGGCGGCACCGTCGTGCCCGATGACCTGGGTACGGCTGAGCCGGGCATCGTGGAGCACTCCCGCATAGCGTTGCGCCCACGGGTTGACGGCCATCAGGTCGGCATAGCCCTGCAGCAGGTCATCGGGTGCGCCGGCGCGCGGCAGGGCTATCGGCTGTTCGGAGCGCATCGGATCCGAGGCAAGTAGCGCCCGGCGTTGCCCATGACCGGGGTACCGCGCCATGGTGGCGGTGAAGCCGGCGCCGACGGTCTGCGGTACCGGCAACGCCTGGCCGCCACCGGCGAAATCGAGCACGACGAGCAGTTCCCCCGTGGTCTCGCCCCAGAACCAGGTACGTTGTTCGGCCAGCCGACCCTGCTCGTTGCGGTAGGCCCCCAGCACCCGCCAGGTGTCGGTGACCTGATCGTTGGCACGGACCTCGTCGGCGGGCATCGCCCATCCCAGCACCACCCGGAGGTCGGCCATGGTGTCGGCGTCCAGCTCGTCTCGCCGCTGCCAGGCCCGTACCGTCAGCCACCAGCGCCCCAGGTGTGCCAGTAGCCGGTCCGGCCAGTCATCGTGGCTATTGATGTCCGACGCCGCATCCCGGACCTGCTCGGCCAGGCCAGGGACCTGCGCATCGACCAGGCGTGCGGCGATGCCGTCCCACCACGACAACGGCTGGGCTTTGGCCGCTGCGGTTCCGGTGCGGGCCAGGTCGGTGAGCCAGCGTCCGAAGTCCTCGATCCCGTTGTCCATCAGTTCCAGCCGTGCGGCGAGCCGTTTGGCTTGGGCGGCTGGATCTGGTGGTGTGGCCGCACGGGCGGCTCGATCCTGCTGTTGTGCCGCGCTCTTGGCGGCCCACTGCGCGGCGAAATCGGCGGCGTCCTGTTCCTGCGTCACCACCGAGTCGGGGTCGGCCCACATCAGCAGCAGCGCCAGCGCATGCTTGCACGGGAACTTGCGGCTGGGACAACTGCAGCGGTACGCCGGCCGGAGGAGGTCCACGCTGACCTGATACGGCGTCTTACCGGACCCTTGACAGGTGCCCCAGACCAGCGCGTCGGTGCTGCCGGTCTGTGACCACGGCCCCGGCCGGGCCAGCTTCCGGGCGGCGGTCACCGAGGCTGCGTCGGGTGCCGCCTCCGACACCTGCTGCACGGTCCACCTAGCCATCAGCGTCATCCAACCAGCCAGCCCCGACCTTCGGGGCAGCCATCGAGGATAGATCTATCCGTGGTCCGCCCGGAACGCCGGTGAACCCTCATCACGGCATGGCGGCTCAGAACCACAGCAACCGCACGATCGCGATCACGCCGATGGCAACGATCACCACACGGTAGGCCAGATCCGGGATCCGCCGGCCTATCCGGCCACCGAGCTGACCACCGATGGCGGCCCCCAGGGCCAGCGCACCGGCCGCCGCCCAGTCGACCTCGCTGATCAGCACGAACACCGTGGCCGCCGCACCGTTCGCGGCCGTCGCCAGCACGTTCTTCACGGCGTTGGCCCGCTGCAGGCCACCGGGCAGAGCCATGGACAACAACGAGAGCAGGATCACGCCCTGGGCAGCCCCGAAATACCCGCCGTAGACCGCCGTCAGCCCGACTCCGGCCACCAGCTTCCCGCTGACACCCCCCGGCACCGTGCGCCGGTCTCGGCGCGCGGCCAGCCAGCGTTTGAGGCGCGGCCCGACCACGATGAGCACGCACGCGAAGACGATGAGGATGGGCACCACCCAGGTGAAGACCCCCGCAGGTAGTACCAGCAGGAGCAACGCACCGCCGACACCACCGATGACTGCGGGTATGCCCAGTCGCCACGCGATGGCGCCCTGGCCACGCAACTCCCGCCGGTAGGCCAGCACCCCGGAGATGTTCCCCGGCAGCACGCCGACGTTATTGGTCACGTTGGCCAGCACCGGAGGCATGCCGATGGCCAGCAGTGCCGGAAAGGTGATCAACGACCCGGAACCGACCACGGTGTTGATGGTTCCAGCCGCGGTGCCCGCGATCAGCAGCAGCAGGGCATCGGGCCACGTCACGGTTGCTCCCTGCGTCGGTGCGGATCGGCATGCGCTGAACGCACCCTATGCGCGCAACGGGTGACCGATTCGCGTTTGACCCCATCCGGAGCCGGACGGCGGCCTCACTTCCGGGCGCGCCACAGCACCACCGCACCGGAACTGGTGGATCGGCGCGGGCGCGCACCCGCTGGTCCGGCAACGATGTCCCCGGCCGGGGACGCGGTGAATACCCGGTGACCGCTATCGGCCACCCCCCGGAGTTGCTGAACCCGGGTGCGTAGGGCTTCGTTCTCCTCCACTAGCGCGAAGATCCGGGCGATTCCAGCCAGATTGATGCCCTCCTCCTGCGACAGCCGCTGGATCTCGCCGAGCTTGTCGATATCGCGCAGGGAGTAGCGTCGCCCTCGGCCGGCGGTGCGGCGCGGCACCACCAGGCCGAGGCGATCGTAGGTGCGCAGCGTCTGCGCATGCATGCCCGCTCGTTGTGCCGCCTCTGAGATCAGGAACGACGGCGCGTCGTAGCGGGCCATGGTCACAGCCTCGCAGATTCGGCCAGCCCGGTGCGTGGATCTTCACCGGCGGTAGCTTGTTCGAACTGCGCCAGTGCGGCCTTGGCCGCCCCGTTGAGATTCCGGGGTACGGCGACCTCGACGGTCACGATCAGATCGCCGGTACCGGTCTTGGCCTGCACACCCTTGCCCTTCACCCGCAGCCGCGCACCGGAACCGGTGCCCGCGGGCACCTTGACCCGCACGCTGTCGCCGTCGAGGGTCGGCACCGAGATCGTGGCCCCCTCGACCGCTTCGGGGAAGGTCACCGGCACTGTGATGGTCAGGTTCCGGCCGCTGATCCCGAAAACCGGGTGTGGCTCAACCGTCACCGTGACCACCAGCGCGCCCGCAGGCCCGCCGTCGGTGCCCGGCTCGCCCCGGCCGGGGATGCGGATCTTCTGCCCATCCCTGACTCCAGCAGGGATGCGCACCTTGGTGGACTTGCCACCCACGACGAGGTTCACCGTGTCACCGGCGACCGCCTGCCGGAATGGCAACCGGGCGCTACTGGTCAGGTCCCGGCCCGGCCGCGGTCCGAATCCTGCCGCGCCATAGCCGGCGCCTGGTCCACCACCGCCAGCGAACATCCCACTGAGCAGGTCATCCAGATCCGGCTGGCCGCCAGCGGAGTAACGCATCCGGGGCTGACCACCGGCGCCGCCGCCGAACATGCCACCGAAGAGGTCTTCGAACCCGCCGGCACCCGCTCCCGCACCGCCGGGGCCGGAAGCGAACCGGGGGCCGCCACCGGCCATGGCGCGCAACGCGTCGTACTGCTGGCGCTGCTCGGAGTCGGAGAGCACCGCGTAGGCCTCACCGATCTCCTTGAACTTGGCTTCCGCCTTGGCATCACCCGCGTTCTGATCCGGGTGGTAGCTGCGCGCCAGCTTCCGGTACGCCTTCTTGATAGCGGCCGCATCGGCATCCTTGGGCACGCCCAGGGAGGCGTAGAAATCCTTCTCCAACCAGTCCTGTCCGGTCATGCCTCACCTCCCGTGGGCGTGTTGTCCGTGTCGTTCACTCAGGGCCGACAACCGATACCCGAGCCGGCCGGATCACCTTGTCGCCGACCTTGTATCCGGGCTGGAGCACCTGCTGCACCGTCTCGGTCTTGGCGTCAACATCGGTGGCGTGCATCAGAGCTTCATGGATGCTGGGGTCGAACTCCTCACCCGCAGCGCCGAACCGTTCCATGGCGAAGCTACCGGTGAGCACCCCTTCCAGCTTCTCGGCAATCGAGGCGAACGGCCCGGTCAACTCCTCGTGCTGACGCGCCAGGTCGATGTCATCCAGCACTCCGACCAGTGCCTCGACCACGTCCTGGTGTCCGCGGCCGCGCGCCTCGACGACTTCGGCCCGGGACCGTTTGACGAAGGCATTGAACCGCTGGTCCAGGTTGTAGACGTCGGCCTTGGAACGAGCGAGCTGGTCGGCCAGGTCGAGGGCCTCCGCCTTGGCTGCAGCGGTCTCGTCGGAGGCTGCGGCCTCCTCCGAGGGATCTGCGGCACCGCCGTCGGGGGTATCCCCGACGACGGCGTCGTCCTCGCGCAGCTCGCCCGTCTGCGGGTCGAGCCGGCGCCGATCGCGAATGACCGGCTCTCCCTCGACCTCAGGGCTATCGGTCACTTGGAGCTTTCCTCCTCATCGTCGACGATCTCAGCGTCGACGATGTCCTCGTCGGCGCTGGACTCGCCTGCGGCGTCCTCGGGTGCTTGCGCACCGTCGGCAGGCTCAGCGGAGTACAGCGCCTCACCGATCTTCTGCGAAGCCTCCACCAGCGCTGACTGCGCGGTGGTGATCGCCTCGATGTCCTCACCTTCCAGCGCGGCCTTCAGCGCGTCGAGCTTGCCACGCACCTCGGTGGTGACCTCCTCGGGAAGCTTCTCGGCGTTGTCGGTGAGCAACTGCTCGGTGGAGTAGGCGAACTGCTCGGCCCCGTTGCGGGCCTCCTGGTCCTCGCGACGCTTGGCATCCTCGGCGGCGTGCGCCTCGGCCTCGGCCACCATGCGGTCGATCTCTTCCTTGCTGATACCCGAACCGCCGGTGATGGTCATGGACTGCTCCTGACCGGTGCCCTTGTCCTTGGCCGAGACGTGCACGATGCCGTTGGCGTCGATGTCGAAGGCGACCTCGATCTGCGGGGTGCCGCGGCGGGCCGGGGCGATCCCGGTGAGCTCGAAGGTACCCAGCGGCTTGTTGTCCCGGGCGAAGTCACGCTCACCCTGGAACACCTGGATCAGCACCGAGGGCTGGTTGTCCTCGGCGGTGGAGAAGATCTCCGACCGCTTGGTGGGGATGGCGCTGTTGCGTTCGATGAGCTTGGTCATCACGCCACCCTTGGTCTCGATGCCCAGGGACAGCGGGGTGACGTCGATGAGCAGCACGTCCTTGCGCTCACCCTTGATGACGCCGGCCTGCAGCGCGGCGCCCACGGCCACGACCTCGTCGGGGTTGACGCCCTTGTTGGGCTCCTTGCCCCCGGTCAGTTCCTTCACCACTTCGGTGACGGCGGGCATACGAGTGGAACCGCCGACGAGGACGATGTGGTCGATCTCGCTCAGCGCGATTCCGGCGTCGTTGATGACGTTGTGGAACGGGGCCTTGGTGCGCTCCAGCAGATCCTTGGTCATGTCCTGGAACTGGGCGCGGGAGAGCTTCTCATCCAGGTGGATGGGACCGTTCTCGCTCATGGACAGGTACTGCAGCGAGATGTTGGTGGAGGTGGCCGAGGACAGTTCCTTCTTCGCGGTCTCTGCTGCCTCACGCAGCCGCTGCAGGGCGATCTTGTCCTTGGACAGGTCGACGCCGGAGGCGTTCTTGACCTGGGTGACCAGCCAGTCCACGATGCGCTGGTCCCAGTCATCGCCACCGAGGCGGTTGTCACCGTTGGTGGCCTTGACCTGGATGGTGGAGAAGTCGTCTTCGTCCTTGCCGACTTCCAGCAGGGAGACGTCGAAGGTACCGCCACCGAGGTCGAAGACCAGGATGAGCTCGTCTTCCTTGCCTTTCTCCAGGCCGTAGGCCAGAGCCGCCGCAGTGGGCTCATTGACGATGCGCAGCACGTTCAGGCCGGCGATCTGGCCGGCGTCTTTGGTGGCCTGACGCTCAGCATCGTTGAAGTAGGCCGGAACCGTGATGACGGCGTCGGTGACCGGCTCACCGAGGTATGCCTCGGCGTCCTTCTTGAGCTTGCCCAGGATGCGGGCGGAGATCTCCGGTGCGGTGTACGGCTTGCCGTCGATGTCCTGGCTCCAGTCGGTGCCCATGTGGCGCTTGACCGAGGTGATGGTGTTGTCCACGTTGGTGACGGCTTGGCGCTTGGCGATTTCGCCGACCAGCACCTCACCGGTCTTGCTGAATGCGACGACCGATGGGGTGGTCCGGCTGCCTTCTGCGTTCGCGATGACGGTGGGCTCACCGCCCTCCAGGGTGGACACCACCGAGTTGGTGGTTCCCAGGTCGATTCCGACTGCTCGTGCCATGTGTTGGTGCTCCTTGGTAATTCGGCGAACTTGTAGTTCGACCACGATGATTGAGTCTGATGTGCTCAAGTCTGTCGACCGCGCGCCCGCTGTCAAGTTAACTTGAGTCTATGGGGCTCAACTCTTACGGGCCGCTGGGTATTCCCGATACCAAACAGCCCAGATTTGCCCGCTGCCAGTGGCAACCGATCGGAGCCTTGCTCATCGGACTCACGGTGACGGCAGTCGGCTTAGTGTTGATACTGCTCGTACGAAACCGTGGTCGGCAAGACTGACGACAGCGCACCGGCTCAGCCCGAGGAACCCTTGGTAGCTACATGACCTCTATTCGAGACCATCACCACCAGCCCGACCCCGATGCCGATGCCGATGCCGCAGTGCACTGGGAAGCGCGCTACACCGAGTCCGGGCACATGTGGTCCGGCGCGGTCAACGCGACCACCGCAGCCGTGGTGGCAACACTGACTCCCGGGTCAGCCCTCGATCTGGGCTGCGGCGAAGGCGGTGACGCCCTGTGGTTGGCCGCCCACGGCTGGCACGTGACCGGCGTCGATATCTCCGCCACCGCAATCGGCCGTGCCCAAGCAGCTGCCGCCGAACGCGGCCTGCGTATCGATTGGGCATCCGCGGACCTGCACACATGGCAGCCCGCTGGCGGGTTCACGCTGGTGGTGGCATCGTTCTTCCACTCCGACGTCACGCTGGAACGAACCCAGATATTGCGGCGCGCAGCCGACTGGGTCGACCTCGGCGGCCACCTGCTGCTGGTTTCCCATGCCGCACCGCCGCCCTGGGCCGATGCGCGCGCCCATCACGCAGACCTGCCCACCCCCGAACAGGAGCTGGACCGGCTGGCCCTGCCCGCCGAGCAGTGGCAGACGAAGGTCGCCGAGACCCGAGTCCGCGACGCCACCGGGCCGGAAGGCGAGCAAGCCCACCTGGAAGACGGCGTGGTGCTGCTGCAACGCCGGTAGGTGGCGACGCCCCGGTGTGCGCGCTGGGGTCGGCGATTCGAGCGCCGGCGCACTCTAGCCCCGCGAACAGCCTGCGAACGGCGAACGATCGCGCCAGACTGACGATCACCGGACCGAGAGAATGGAGCAGACGATGCGTGCGGTGATCTTCGAGGATTTCAAGCAGTTCCCTGTCTTGGGTGAGGTTGAGAAACCCGTCCCTGGCCCCGGGGAGGTGCTGTTGAAAGTGGCTGGTGCAGGTGCTTGCCATTCAGACGTCGGCGTCTTCGCCGAGTGGGAATCGGATGTCACCGGACTGATGACGCCGCCATTCGTGCTGGGTCACGAGAACTCCGGCTGGGTCGAGGAGGTCGGGCCTGGAGTGAGCGGCTTCGAGCAGGGCGAGGCGTACCTGGTCTACGGGCCTACCGGCTGCGGGCGTTGTCGCGCCTGCTCGCGTGGCCAGGACACCTACTGCGAGCGTCCCGACAAGGTCGGCTACCTGGCACCAGGGCTGGGACGCAACGGCGGAATGGCGGAGTACATGACCGCCCCGGCTCGCAACCTGGTGCCACTGGGGCAGGCGGACCCGATCGCTGCCGCCCCGCTCGCCGACGCAGGCCTGACCCCGTACCACGCCATCAAGCGTGCAGCGCCCTATCTGGCCGAGGGCGGGGCCACCGCTCTGGTGATCGGTCTGGGCGGGCTGGGGATGATCGGTGTTCAGATCCTGAAAGCACTGACCGGCGCCCAGGTCATCGCCACCGACGCCAAGCCGGAAGCGATGGCTGCCGCCGAAGCCCTCGGCGCCACCACCATCCCCGCCGGCCCTGACCAGGCAGAGGCCATCCGCGCCCTGACGGGCGGTCGCGGCGTCAATGCGGTCTTCGACTTCGTCGGCGTGGACGCCACCATCGCGCTGGCCGCCGCCAGCGTGGCGCTACGGGGTGCGGTCACGATCGTGGGAATCGGACGCGGATCGTTCACGTGGAACTTCTTCACGGTGCCGTATGAAGTCAACTTCGCCTCCACCTACTGGGGCACCATCGAGGACCTGCATGAAGTGGTCGCCATGTACCAGGCAGGGCAGATCGTCCCCAATGTCGAGCGTTACTCCCTCGACACCGCGCTGGAGGCGTATCAGAAGCTGGAAGACGGACAGCTCAGCGCCCGCGCCGTCATCGTCCCGCACGGCTGACTCCGACCACCTTCGGCACCCAACAAACCCCGCCGTTTAGTGACGCGGCGGCGTCTTAGTGAACTGCGGCTCACTAAGACGCCGCCCAATCACTAAACCGTGGTGGGTTGGCCGGCAACCGTGGTGGGTTTGACCAGCAAACCGTGGTGGCTTGGGCCACTCGCGCCCGCTACCCGATGACCGGTAGGGCCGCCAGCGCGGCGGCGAGGTCGCCCTCAGCAAGCGATTCATCGGTCAGGCTCCCGGCAAAGTAGTTCTCGTAGGCACCCAGCTCCAGCAAGCCATGCCCGGAGAGACCGACCACGATCACCTTCTCCTGGCCGGACCGGGCACACTCGAGCGCCTCCCGGCGAGCCTGAGCCAGCGCATGCGAGGACTCCGGTGCAGGCACGATGCCCTCGGTACGGGCGAATTCCACCGCGGCATCGAAACACTCGGTCTGGTGCAGCGCGCGGGCCTCGATCAGCCCGGTGTTCACCAGGTGCGAAACCAGTGGTGCCATGCCGTGATATCGCAGCCCGCCAGCGTGGATCGTCGATGGTACGAAGTCGTGGCCAAGCGTGTACATCTTCATCAACGGAGTCAGGCCCGCATTGTCACCGAAGTCGTACCGGTACTCGCCCCGGGTCAGAGTGGGGCAAGCTGTGGGTTCGACTGCGATGAGCTGCGGGTTCTGCTTGCCCGCCAGCTTCTCGCGCACGAACGGGAACACCAGCCCGGCCAGGTTGGAACCGCCGCCGGCGCATCCGATCACCAGGTCGGCGCCGGTCTCACCGGCCTTCGCCAGCTGCAGCAGGGTCTCCTCACCGATGACGGTCTGGTGCAACAGCACATGATTGAGCACCGACCCCAGCGAGTACTTGATGTCGTCTTGCTGCGCGGCGACCTCCACTGCTTCGGAGATCGCGATGCCCAAGCTGCCGGGGTGCCCAGCCGGGAACACCCGCCCGGAGTTGGTGGCGGCGGTCGGCGAGCGATGCACCGTGGCGCCGAATGTCTCCATCAAGGTGCGCCGGGCAGGCTTGGTGTCGAACGAGGCTCCGACCTGCCAAACCTCGCAGGTCATGTCGAACAGCGAGCATGCATACGCCAGCGCGGTGCCCCACTGGCCAGCCCCGGTCTCCGTGGTCAGCCGGGTGATCCCGTTGATCGAGTTGTAGTAGGCCTGCGGTACCGAGGTATTGGTCTTGTGTGATCCGGCCGGGGAGACTCCCTCGTGCTTGTAGTAGATCCGTGCCGGGGTGCCGAGCTTGCGTTCCAGGCGCCGCGCCCGGAACAGCGGCGACGGCCGCCACTGGCGGTACACCTGACGCACCGGCTCGGGAATCTCCACGAACCGCTCGCCGGTGACCTCCTGGGCGATCAGTTCCGGCGGGAACAACGCGGACAGGTCGTCCGGGCCCACGGGCTGCTTGGTGGCCGGATGCAGCGGCGGTGGCGGAGGCGTGGGGAGATCCGCGACGACGTTGTACCAATGCCTGGGCATCTCGGAGTCGTCGAGTTGGAACTTCACAGGCTGGTCGGTCACGGTATTCTCCTCATTGAGCGATGGTGCACCGACACTCTAGAGCTGAACTCGGCCCTATCAGCGCTTGGCCGTCACCGACACCGCGTCCAGGGGAAGACCACCTCGATGCTGACCACCTCCGGGTCCTCGTCCGACTCGCCATCGCGATACTCGCCGTCGGTATATGCGCCCGGCAGCCCATTGGGAAAGTCGGCCGGATCGAGGCTGACGCAACCACGCTCGGGTGGCGTTTCCAGCGGCCAGGGATCGAGCTCCCGATCCGGGTAGGCGTATCCGACGTCAACGAGCCATAGGTCGGGTTCATAGCGTCGGACATCGCCGAGAGCACCGTCGGCCAAGAGCTGACCGAGTCCGACGCCGTAGGCTTCGACGTCTGCGCGGATACCGCGTTCATCCATGGTGCCGAGGGCAACGAAGGTGTTGCTGAACTCGGCAGTGTCTGTGACCAACCGCACCAGGGTGCTGCTGGTGTCGGTGACGTCGTACGGGTCCTTGACCTCGCCGAGCAGGCCAATGGCATGTGCCATGGCGAAAGCGTCGGCGACGGTCTGTGGTGCGACGTCGAACGTCTCCCAGGTCATCGGGTAGAGGAACGCCTCGCCGCCGACCGTCATCGATGTGCCGGACTGCTGCCACGTGGAACGGAACACCCGGCCGTCCGCCGTCACATACATATCGACGATATCCGCCTCACCGTAGTAGCCGGTGTAGCTGATGACGACGGCGTCCGGGTCGTCGGGAAGCGGATACTCCGCGCTCGGCAAGCCGCCGCAGGCGGTCACAGCAAACACGGCCGCCACCGTCAGTACGGCGCTCCACAGCTGGGTCGCCGACCTAGGCATCATTGTCTCCCGTCGAGTCCAAATCCCACCTACCTGCACCGCAGTTTAGTGATCGGGCGGCAACTTAGTGAGCTGCAACTCACTAACTGGTAGCCCCGTCACTAAATGGCCGGGAACGACACGGCGAGGGTCGGGAGCCAGGTCCGGCGTGGCGGGAGCCGGTCGCGGGCTCGTAGGCTGGTCGGACCGAGTGACAGGTTCAACAGGGAGTAGCCGATGGCCGAGACCTCCAGTCGCCAGCGACTCCTGGAACAGCTTGCCGCCACCCAGCAGACATTCGCGCTCACCATGGCGCGCAACCGGCTCGAACAATTGCTGAACCAGCATCTGAGCGCAGCCCAACTGCACGCACTCGTGGTGCTAGACACCCTCGGCGATCAGCCCGCCGGTGAACTGGCCCGGCAACTGCGGATCAGCCCCGCAACCGTCACCGGATTGGTGGACCGGCTGGTCCGGGACGGCTATGCCGAGCGGCACCCGGATCCGCACGATGGACGCAGCCGCCTGATCCATGCCACCGACGGCGGCCAACAGGCGTGGCGTCAAGCCCTGTTCGGCCCCAGCGCACTGGACTCTGCGGTGTTGGCCAACCTCAGCGAGGAGGACCTGCAGTTACTGATCCGTGCCAGCACGGTGGTGCGCTCGGCAGTCGCGAATGCGGCCGCGCAACAACCAGCGTCCGCTGAGGGCGGAACAAACCACCGAGAGAAATAGTTAGGCTTCACCTAAGCACTATCTCGTCCTGTCTGAAAGCAAGACCCAGCCAAAGTAGGGGTGTCCTCGTGCAGTTCCTCGCGCGTTTCTCCATCGCCCGTCGGGCACTGACCGCACTGATCACTGCGGCGATCGCCATCCTGGGCGTGATCAGCCTGGGGTCGTTGCGACTGGAGCTGATCCCCTCGACCAGTTTCCCGGTAGCAGTGGTGATCGGGGTATACCCGGGCGCCTCCCCAGAGGTCGTGGAACAGCAGGTCACCGAGGTAATCGAGGGTGCTGTCCTCGGCGTGGACGGAATCGAGAACCTCAGTTCCACAGCGGCCAGCAACGTCTCGACCACGACCATCGAGTTTGAGTTCGGCACCAACCTCACCACTGCGGTCGCGGACCTGCGTTCCTCGGTGGCCGCGGTGGAGCCGCAATTGCCGGAAGACCTGGAGCAGCCGACGATCTTCGCGGGCTCACTGGATGACTTCCCGGTGTTGCAACTGGCCGTCGCCGGAGGGCAGGACGCCGCGGCGCTGGCCGACACCGTCGAGACCATCCTGGTTCCGGAACTGGCTGACCTGGCCGGAGTGCGCTCGGTGGATGTCGCCGGTCAGGCCCCGCGGGAGATCCACCTGGACGTGGATCTGCAGGCCATGACCCTCTCCGGCCTGAGCCCGGACCGGATCCTGGAGATCCTGGACGACTACGGCGTGCGACTGCCCGGTGGCACCATCACCGAGAACGAGCAGACCGTCTCGGTCCAGGTTGGCACCCCGCTGGAATCGGTCGACGATCTGCGCAATATCCCGCTGACCGACACAACCACACTCGGGGACATCGCCGAGGTGGTCGACGGCGAAGCAGCGGCGCAGTCTTTCTCCCGCCTCAACGGTGAAACCTCCCTCTCGGTATCGATCACCAAGGTGCCCGACGCGACCGTCGTCGAGGTTTCCGAAGCCGTCACCGAGACCCTCGCCGACCTGTCGGATCGGCTAGAGGCTCAGGGCGTCGAGGCAGCCATCGTGTTCGACCAGGCCCCGTTCATCGAGGAATCGATCGAAGGCCTGGCCACCGAGGGCCTGCTGGGGCTGGGTTTCGCGATCATCATCATCCTGCTATTCCTGACCTCCGTTCGCTCCACCCTGGTCTCGGCGGTATCGATCCCGCTGTCACTGCTGACTGCCTTCATCGTCATGCTGGGGGTCAGCTACAGCTTGAACCTGCTCACGCTGGCAGCGTTGACCATCTCCATCGGCCGGGTCGTCGACGACGCAATCGTGGTCATCGAGAACATCTCCCGACATCTCTCGTACGGCGAGCCCCGAAAACAGGCGATCCTGACCGCCACCAAGGAGGTCGGCGGCGCCATCACCTCGGCCACGCTGGCCACCGTCGCCGTGTTCGCGCCCATCGGCTTCGTCGGCGGCTTCGTGGGCGAATTGTTCCGCCCGTTCGCAGTCACGGTCGCCATCGCGATGCTGGCGTCGCTGTTCGTCGCCCTGACCATCGTTCCGGTGCTGGCCTACTGGTTCCTGAAGACACCCAAGGCGGACGCCGAGGCCGCCGCCGCCCGGGAACGGGCCGAAGCCAAGGAACGTCACGGTATCTGGCAGCGGGTCTACCTGCCCACGCTGGCGGCCTCGCTGCGTCGACCGGTGATCACGCTGGGCATCGCCGTAGCGTTGCTCGGTGGCAGCTTGGCGTTCATCCCCCAGCTGGAGACCAACTTCATCGGGGACTCCGGGCAGAACACCCTGCAGGTGACCCAGACCTTCGAGCCGGCTACGTCGCTGGCAGCCCAGGATGAGGCAGCCCGCGAGGTGGAAGAGGCACTGATGGCGCTGGACGAGGTCGACACAGTCCAGGCCAACGTCGGGCAGGGCACCGGGCTGGCCGCCTTCGGTGGGGCCGGCACCAGCGCTTCATTCGCACTCACGCTCACCGAGGACGCCGACGGCACCCAGGCCCAGGAACAGGTGCGGGACGCAGTCGCCGACCTGGTTCAGGCACCGGTTACCGGGATCACGGTCTCCGCCGGAGAGACCGGATTCGGCAGCTCGACAGTTGACCTGATCGTCACCGCCGACGACGCCGACGTCTTGGCTGAGGCGGCGGAGATGGTCGCCGAGGCTGCCGGGCAGGCCGAAGGTACGACCGACCTCACCTCCAGCCTGGCCGAACAGCAGCCGGTCATTCAGATAACCGTGGATCGGGATGCCGCGGCCGCAGCAGGTCTGACCGAGACCGAAGTAGCGGGCACGGTTGCCGGGCTGATGTACAACGCCGAGATCGGGACCATCACGCTGGACGGAGTCGATGTGCCGGTCACGGCCGCGTTCGGATCCTCGCCAGCGACAGTCGCTGAACTCAGCGACGTCGTCGTCAACGGCTCGGATGGTTCGGCTGTGCTGTCGGAGGTGGCAACCATCGAGACGGTGGATGCCCCGGCCAGCATCACCCGCAACGACGGGCGCCGTACGGTCACGGTTTCGGTCACCCCGGCTATCGAGGATCTCGGTGCCCTGACTTCCGATCTGACCATCCGTATGGACGAGCTGGACTTGCCCGTGGGCGCCACGGTGGAGATCGGTGGTGTGGCCGCAGATCAGGCAGACGCCTTCGCTGACCTGGGTATGGCCCTGGTCGCGGCGATCATGATCGTCTACATCGTGCTGGTGGCCACCTTCAACTCGTTGGCGCAGCCGCTGATTCTGCTGGTGTCGATCCCGTTCGCAGCCATCGGAGCAATCGCCGCGTTGCTGTTGACCAGCACCCCGCTGGGAGTACCGGCACTGATCGGGTTGCTGATGCTGGTGGGTGTGGTGGTGTCCAACGCGATCGTATTGATCGACCTGATCAACCAGTACCGGGCCCGCGGTATGCCCTTGGAACAGGCGGTCACCGAAGGGTCCCGCAAGCGTCTGCGGCCGATCCTGATGACCGCTGCCGCGACGATCTTCGCGCTGCTGCCGATGGCGTTCGGCATTACCGGGGGCGGCGCATTCATCAGTCAACCGCTGGCGATCGTGGTTATCGGGGGTCTGTTGACCTCGACATTACTGACGCTGATCGTGGTCCCTGTGATTTACGCCATGGGTCAGCGCCGTTCGGACCGCCGCCGGCAGCGCCGCGAAGCCCGGCGGGGCACCAGCACAACGCAGTCGGCACAGACCCTCGCAGCAAACCCCGCGGGCGCCTCTGCCTCGGAATTGCAAGGCGGAGCAACCACACCAGCACCGGCCGAGGCCGACCGGCCGACACCGGCCCGCCACGGCCGCCATGCGGCCAATCCGGGCAAAAGCTAACCCGAACGGCAATCGTGGGATTGTCAATCCATGGGCGATCCCGCTTGACGCCAGGGATAGGCGATGCCAGGCTCAACGGTAGTCAGGGGTGTTTGCCAAATTCTCGGGGTTAGGCGGGGGCTGAGCACCACTGCGTGTGACGTGGGTGGAGCGACAGACGGGGTTGGTAAATGCACAGACGACGACGCGCCGTCACGACATCTCACCGTCCCCGCAGGCTGGTCGCCCGCATGCGGGGACAGCGATGAGCGGCGCGCAGACCTCTGCGAGCACGCCTACCCGCGCAGCGGGGACGCCCCGCTTCGGCGTCATCACCTTCTCCAGTCACCGGCCCGACTGTGACACCACCCTGCAGTTGGAGCAGGACGTGGCATTGGCGCAACAGGCCGAGCGCCTCGGCTTCGCCGAATGCTGGTGGGTCGAGCAGCACAGCGGCGGCACACAGGTCGTCGCCGACCCATTCACCATGGTTGCCCACGCCGCCGCCAACACCGGCCGCATCGGACTGGGCGCGCTGTCATCACTGGAACTCCACCAGCCCAAGCTGCTGCTGGACAACGCCATTCAACTGACCCACTTGACCCGGGGGAGATTCCGCTGGGCACTGGGCACCCTGTCCAGCCCTCACGACCGGGCCATGCTCGGCATCGATCACACCACCGGGCGTCGATTGCTCAGCCAGGCGCTGACCGGCATCGAGAAGCTGCTGGACGGGCAAACCGCGGTGATCCACGATTCCGGTGGCCCGGAGTGGTCGCTACGGCAGGCCCGCTTGGGAGTCGCACCGTATCCAGCCGAGTGGCCGCTGCAGGTTGCCGCGTTCGGATCGCCGGACACCCCGCGGCTTGCGGCCCGAGCCGGTCTGGGCATGCTGTCCTTCGCCTCGACCATGCACGATGAGAACGCTCAGGACAACCCGATGGTGTTGGCGTGGCAGCGAGCCACCATGGCGGCAGCCCGCCGCGACGGGGCTGCCAACCGGGACAATTGGAGCGTCATCAGCCCGATCCATATCGCAGCCACCGAAGCAGAGGCCCGCCAGCAGGTCCAGGAACGCATCGTCGGCTACTTCGACGCAGTCGGCCACCTCCTGCCGTTCTCCCTGCCGACCCGCCCGGACGCCGACGCGTTGATCGACGCCATCCACGCGGCCGGACACGGCGTCATCGGGACGCCCCAGATGGCGATCAAGCACATCGAACAGGTGCTGCAGATCAGCGGCGGCGTGGGCACCTTCCTGGTCGAAGCCGGCGCGTGGGCACATGCCTCCGACACTCACGCCAGCTTGGCGCTGTTCGCCGAGCAGGTCGCGCCGAAGGTACGTGGACTCCACCGCGTCCGGCTGGCCGCTGCCGAACGCGTCCACTCCCATGTGCCGGCGGCCCCCGCTCCGCAGTCACGGCCAGAGCAGCCGACACCCCCACCTGCGCGCCGCCCCGCTGAACCCCGGGCGCTCGAGGAGCGGGTCTCCCAGATGCGGCAATCACTGCAGCAGCGGCGCGCCCAGCAGGCACGCGCGGCTGAGTTGGCTGCTGGGAGCCTCGCCGACCAACGGCCCACGGATCCCGGCAACGGCGGCCGACCGAACCCGCCCGCACCTAGCCAGCTACGGCCCCGGCCGGCACCCGCCGTCGAACGCCCGCAACCGGCACCCCCCGTCGAACGGCCCCAACCGACACCCCCCGTCGAACGCCCGGCCCCCCGGCTGGAACAACCGGCGCCCCCGACGGCCTACCGCAGCGCCCGCCCGATCCCGAGCCCGATCCCACAACAGTCCGGCCCACCGACGCCCCCGCTGCACCATTCGGTCAACGGCTCAGCTCGCCGCCGTCGGACCGGGGCGACCGGCCACTTACAGCCCTCGACGCCCAGCCGCGGCATCGAGATTCCATCGTCACCCCCCACCAGCCCACCACCCCCGGCCGAGGCACCCCTGCGCCGTCGTGGCCGGCACGCCATGGGCTCCGATGACGGCAATCGCAACAACGGCAGGTAGCACCGCCTACGCTGGCTCAATGCCGCAGGCCCGGGTGATCGTGAGCGCCGTCGTGTTGCGCGACGAACGCAACCGCGTGCTCACGGTCCGCAAGCGCGGCACGCACAGGTTCATGCTGCCGGGAGGTAAGCCCGACCTCGGTGAGGATGCCGCAGCTACCGCGCTGCGGGAGGTCCGCGAGGAGATCGGAGCCAGGCTGGACCGCCCGGCATTGACACTACTGGGCGTGTTCACGGCGGCGGCAGCCAACGAACCCGACACCCGGGTGGAAGGAACGATCTTCTCTCACCCTGCTCTGGTGCAGCCACACCCAGCGGCGGAGATCGCGCAGATCCGCTGGCTTGACCTCACCCAGGCGCTCCCGGATGATCTCGCCCCGCTACTGGCCGAGCAGGTACTGCCCCGGCTGGGTTTAGGCTCGACGGCCGGTACGCCGTAGCCTGCTGCGGTGCTGATTCTGCTGCCGCCCTCCGAATCGAAGAACCACCACGGTCGCGGTCGGATGCTCAACCAGCAACAGTTGTCCTTTGCCGAACTCCGTTCGGCCCGGGAGCAAGCGCTAGCCGCACTGGTCGCAACCAGTACCAAGCCGGATGCGTTGCAGCGGCTCAAGGCACCGGCCGGAGCGGCAGCGGAAGTCGCCCGCAACCTTGACCTCGGCTCGCTACCAGCCATATCTGCCGGACTGCTGTACACCGGCGTGCTCTACGACGCGCTGGACTTGGCCGCGATGCCCGCGGCAGCACTGGCTCGCGCACGACGCTCGATCGTGGTGACCTCCGCTCTGTTCGGCGCCGTCAGACTTTCGGACCGCCTACCGCCGTATCGGATGTCCATCGGTGCCGATATCGGCTTGGGGCCGCTGGCACGGTTCTGGCAACCACTGCTGGAACCTGCGTTGAGCGCTGCCGCCGGCCGGGGCTTGATCGTGGACTGCCGTTCGGGCAGCTACCTGCCGATGTGGCGACCCGCTCGCGACATGGCTGAACGCTGGGTGCAGATCCGGGTCCCGGGTGCCAGTCACTTCGCCAAACACACGCGTGGCCTGGTGGCACGCCAGCTATGCCTGAATGGCTCACGCGCGAGGTCCGTTCCGGCGCTGGCTCGTGAACTCGAGCACGGTTTCGCCGTTGAACTCCACCGTGAGGGCGCCACCAGACCGTGGGTGCTCGACGTCCACGCACCCTGACCACCCCCGCTGAGGTAGTACTCGCGCACCGAGGTAGTCACGTGTGGGGTACTACCTCAGCACTGGCGTACTACCTCAGCGAGCGGAAGCCGGGCCTCAGCGAGCGGAAGCCGGGCCTCAGGCAGGGGAGGTTGATGACAGCACCGTCCCGGCCGGAACGGACTCCGGGCGTCCGCCGTCGACCAGCGACACCTCACCGTGAACCGCCACGTCCGGACCGAAGCTCCACTCCCCCTGCACCCGCAGCGAGGTGGCCTGCCGCAAGCTGGGTGCTCCGGCGGCGAAGAGTCGGTCGAAATCGCCGATCTTCTTGTAGTGCCTGGAGTCCAGGTCGACCCTCGGGATCGGGGCGGCCTGGATCAGGCGGCCATCGTCGGCAAGGTCGTAGACGTCGGAGCGCAGCAGCAACAGCTCGTTGGTGGTTTTCACCGGCAGGAACCGGTCGCGCTCGACGGCGATAGCGACCGCACCGCTGAACACTTCCACTGCGGTGCCCATGGCGGACTCGACCTGGATCACTTCCGGCGAAGAAGGCTCGCGCGGGTCGACGGTCTTCACGTTCTTGATCAGCGGCAGACCCAATACCCCATGGCGCTGTTCCAGCACCTGTCGCAGCGCATGCAGATCGAACCACAGGTTGTTGGTGTGGAAGTACGGGTGCCGATGCTCATCGGTGAAATAGTGCATCTCATCGGCCGCGGTCTGGGCGGTGTCACGCAGGATCAGTTGCCCGTCAGCCTTCCGGATCGCCAGGTGCCCACCCTTGCGGTCATTGCTCGTGCGGCGGCACACTTCGGCCGCGTAGGGCGCACCGCTGGCCGCGAACCACCCCGCGATCGCGGCGCTGGGACTAGCGCCGAGGTTGTCGGCGTTGGAGACCGAGGCGTATCGGAACCCTTGATCGATGAGCGCCTCCAGCACTCCTGAGACCAGCAACGACGGATACAGATCGCCGTGCCCCGGCGGGCACCATTCCAACTCGGGATCGGCTGGCCAGCTGACCGGGCTCAGGTCGGAGGCCAGTAGTTTCGGCTCCTTGCTTTGGATGAAGTCGGCCGGGACACCGCTGACGGCCAAGTCCGGGTAGTCCGCCAGCGCAGCACGGGTATCGGCCGCAGTGCGGAACGAGTTCATGAAGATCAATGGCAGCCGGGCACCGGTACCGGCCCGCGCGGCCCGCACTTGTTGCACGATGATGTCCAGGAAGCTCCGGCCATCGCGGACCGGCAGCAGCGACTTCGCCCGGTCCATCCCCATCGACGTCCCCAGTCCGCCGTTGAGCTTGATGATGGCGGTGCTACCCAGAGCTTCAGCGGCGGACCGCTCATCGGTAGCCACCTGCGCCAGCTGCGGCACGTCGACCAACGGGGCGATGGTGTCCTCACCGATCAAGCCGGTGGCACCCTGCGCCAGCTGCTGGTAGTAGTGTCCGAACACTTCGATCGCCACCGGGTTGACCCCGGCCTCACGCATCTTGCGCTGGGCCTGCTGCATAGTCACGGCTACTCTTCCTCGTTCGCCTTGGCGGTGGCGCCTTCCTCATCACCGAAGAGGAGTTCGGTCATCACCACGTGCACCCGTTCCACGTCGGGCACGTCATGCAACGTGACCGGCTCCTCCGCCGCAGTCGTCAGTTCCAGCGTGCCGCACCCCAGGATCCGGTCCAGCAGGCTGCGCTGATAGGTGACGTTGTTGATCCGGGCGAGCGGAATGTCGTGGCCGGACTTGTGGATGATGCCGCGCCGGGTGATCACCCGGCGGTCGGTCAACGTGTAGGTAGTGGTGCGCCACTTGAGGAACGGGATGAAGACCAGGATGACGAACAGCACCAGCACCACCAAGCCCAAGGCCCACGATCCGATCGTCGACGGCGGCAGGAACACCACCCCGGCCCAGGTCAGCACCGCAAGCAATACCAAGCCCAGCGCTGGCGCCACCAGTGCCTTTCCGTGGGTCCGCATATGCTGGATGACGTCCTCTTCGGCTCCCAGGAGTCGGCGTGGCAATCCCATGCCGCCATGGTGGCATATCCGGGACAGGCTGCGGCGAGCGTCCAGCGATGCACCTCAAACTGACCGGACCACAGCTCCGGCTACTAGGAGCATGCGGTATCCAGGAACTCCGACGCGGCGCGGACCTGTCCGGCGGCGTCGATCACCTGGTCCGGGCCGAGGGTGCTCAGGTCGGCCACGGTGAAAGGTGCCCCAGCCGCGTCGACGCCGTCGCCGGTTGCCGTGAACCGGTATTCAGTTCCGCTGACCAGACCGCCGCCAGTGCTGATCCAATTGTCGGGCGCATCGGTTCCCAGCCGGTAGTAAGTGACCGGCAGGTCGGTGCGCCCCACCCAGGTCACGCCAGTCCCGGCACCTTCGAGCACCTCGAAGGAGACGCTGGTGAAACTGGTCCGCTCATCACAGACCACGACTATTCCCAGATAGTCGGTACCGTCGAACCCGACAGCCACGGCCGGCTGCGGCGCCGCACAGCCGGCCAGTATGGCCATCGCCACCACGCCGGCGAGGGCGCCTGTCCGTGGGCTGCTCACCATCGGCGGGCTAACTGACCGACGGGTCATGGCCGACGCGTCGCCACACATGTTTGGGCACAAGCTGGTAGATGCCGTAGAGGAGATTGGCGTAGTAGTCGATCCGCTCCAGCTGCTGCGGTCCGTGGAGCGCGACGATCAAGTCCGGTCCGCTGACTGCGATGTCGGTGCCGATGGCGTCCGGAGCCATCAGCCGTTCCATCATGCGCGGGTGCAGGAAGTCGTACGGGAACTGTCCTTCCGGACCGACCACTCGCCAGGTCGCGTTGAACCCCTCCGACTCCAGCTCGATGTCGCGCCCGGCGAGGAAGCTGAATGGGTTGGCAGTCTCTGGCGAAAGTTGCAGGGCGGGCAATTGCGCCGGCAGATGCAGTGCCAGCACATGGAAGCGATAGGTCGTGCTGCTACGACCACGGCTGACGATGTAGCTGTATTGGAACGACACCAGCTGCATCCCGTGAACGGTTCCGGTGAGCACGTTGATGGCGCTACGGCTGCTGCCGCGTCCAAACGGATTGACCGCCCAGCGTCGAGTCAGAAACGGTACTGACTCCGAGTAGGTCCAACCCCGCTGGGCAGCGAAAGCGCGGGCACGCTCCCGCTGTTCACGTCGTATGCGCGAAGTTCGGACCAACATCCAGATCACGAAGGCGACGATGCCGAGCGACAGTAGCCCGGCCAATGCCAAGCTGCCGACGACGAACAGCACAATGCCTGAGCCACTCATCGTCTCCATCGCGCGGAGCGTACCAATATGGTGGACCGGCACGGGTGTCAGACGATGGGTACAACTACCCGCGACGAGCGACCGGCTTGAGCTGGTCGTTGTGTCCGAAGCACACGGTCCGGGCCGGATCTACCACCAGACCCACCCGGTCTCCGGCCGTGACGCGGCGGCCGAGCAATGCCCGGACTCGACCCCAGTGTGGTGTGTCCACCAGCGCCACAGGTTCTCCGCGCCACCAGCTCACGGCGGCAACGGCACCGCGGGCGCGGACGGGTTCGTTCCGCTCAGCGACCCGTATCGCACGTGGGCTGAGCGCCAGCTCGCCAACGCCGTCCGGAACCACCCGGTACCCGAGGAAGGCAGCGACGTGCGCATCCACGGGCGCCGCCCAGACCTGCTCCGGAGAACCGGCTTGCAACACCGTGCCGGAACTCATGATGGCCACCCGATCAGCGATCGCGAACGCCTCATCGTGGTCGTGGGTGACATAGAGCGCAGTGGTCCCGGTGGCGCGCAGGATGCTGGCGATCTCGTTCACCAGATGCTCTCGCAATCGCCGATCCAGTGCCGATAGGGGTTCATCCAGCAGCAGCAGCCGCGGCGTAGGCGCCAATGCCCGCGCCAGAGCGACCCGCTGCTGTTCCCCGCCGGAGAGGGTTGGGATCGCCCGGTCCTGGTATCCGGCAAGTCCCACCAGGTCCAGCAGGTCCGCCACCCGCTCCCTGCGACCCGCCCCCCGGGGCAAGCCATACCCGACGTTCCCAGCCACAGTGCTATGGGTAAACAGCTGACCGTCCTGGAACATCAGCCCGAAGCCACGGCGATGCACGGGCACATCTGCCAGGTCGGTGCCCGCCCAGCGGATGGACCCGGCAGCCAGGGGTTCCAGACCCGCGACCGCCCGCAGCACCGTGGACTTCCCGCACCCGGACGGCCCGAGCAGGGCCAGCACCTCACCTGCGGCCAGATCCAGGCATACCCGGTCCACCGCATCCTGCCCGGCTCCCGGGTACCGAACCGTGACCGCGTCGACCTTCAGGCTCATCACCACTGCTCCGTTCCGGCATGCCGTAGCTTCTCGGCGATACCCATGACTGCTGCCGTCAGCACCGCCAACACCACCGCGGCCGCCAGTGCCATGCCGTAGTTGTCCGCACCCGGTCGCCCCAGCAACCGCACGATCACCACCGGCAAGGTCGGCTGATCCGGGCGGGCCAGGAACGCCGTCGCACCGAACTCACCCAGCGAAACCGCGAACGCGAACCCGACGGCGAGGCCGAGCGAACGCAGCAGCAGCGGCCCATCCACGCTCAGTAGCACCCGCGCCGGGCCTGCACCCAGCGTGGCGGCGGCCTCGCGCAGTCTCGGATCGATGGCGTTGAGTACCGGCAGCACGGTTCGCACCACCAGGGGTATGGCCACGATCGCCTGCGCGATGGGAATCAGGATCAGCGAGCTGCGCAGATCCAGCGGCGGCCGGTTCAGGCTGATCAGGAATCCGAATCCGACGGTGACGGCGGACACTCCGAGCGGCAGCATGAACAGCGCATCCAGGGCACCAACGGCCCGGCGGCCCAGCTGGGAGCGCGGTCGGCGGGAGACCACCACGGCCACCAAGGACCCGACGATCAGCGCCAGCAACGCGGCGTCGACGGCGGTGCGCAACGAGGTGCCGAGCGCCTCCCACACGCTCACGCTGAGGGCGTTCGAGCCACCGGTGCTCCCCAGCGCCACGTAGTTTCCCAATCCCCAGCCGGTCGCCGTCCGCAGGCTCGCTACCAGCAGGTTCGCCAGCGGTAGCAGCACCAAGCCCAACACCACCACTGCAGTCAGCATCACCGGTACCACGTCCGCGAGATCAGCCCCCCGGCCCAGCCGCAGGCTCCGGAGCCTGCCGGGGGTTGTGGTTCCGGTCAACCGCAACGCCCCCTCCCGGCGTCGGCGGGCCCGGGCCGCCAGCACCAACGCGAGCGTGACTACCAGCAACTGCGCAACCGACAGGATCGAGGCGGTGCGCAGATCCAGGAACTGGGTGGTCTGGATCCAGATCTCAGTCTCGATGGTGGCGTAGCCGGGGCCACCCAGGATGAGCACCACCCCGAACGCGGTGGCGCAGAACAGGAAGACCACCGAGGCGGCGGAACTGATCGCCGGTACCAGCATCGGCACTGTGACCGAATAGAAGGCGCGCCACCGGCTGGCCCCAAGCGCACGTGCCGCCTCGCTGGCTCGGGGATCTAAGTGCTCCCACATGCCCCCGACGGTGCGCACCACCACCGCGTAGTTGAAGAACACCAGCGCCGCCACGATCGCGGCCATGGTGCCGTCCCACCCGAGGAACCCCAGTGGTCCCGAGTCGGCCAGCAGCGCCCGGAACGCCACTCCGACCACCACTGTGGGCAGCACGAATGGGATGGTGACCAGTGCCCGCACCAGGGCCCGACCAGGGAAGGTGCGGCGGTACAGCAGATAGGCGCCGGGGATCCCGAACAACACCGCCAGCACCGTACCCAGACCCGCCTGGGCCAGGGTGATCCCGATGATCCGCCAACTGCGCGCACTGGCGAAGACGTCCACGAAGCCGGTGAGGTCGAGCGCGGAGTCGACGACGAACCCGCGCCATACCAGCGCCGCAGTCGGCCACAGGAAGAAGACACCCAGGAAGGCGAGCGGCAACCCGGCGGCCGCCAGCCATGCCAGCCACCCCCAGCGCGGGCGCCCTAGCCGAGTCCTCAATCGATGACCACCTGCGTCCAGGTCTCTATCCAGTCGTCGCGCTCGGCGTCGATCTGCTCGGCCGGGACCGCTATCGGATTGTCGGACAGCGGCGCGAACTCAACCCAGTCGGCCGGAAGCTCGGCACTGGGGATGATCGGGTAGACGTACATGTTCTCCGGCAGCGCGGACTGCACCTGTTCGCTGAGGAGGAAGTCGATGAAGGCTTCCGCCCCGGCGACGTTCTCCGCTCCTGCCAGTACCCCGGCATACTCGACCTGCCGGAAACAGGTGTCCAGCAAGGCTCCGGTGCGGGCCACGCCGTCGGCGGCCTCGAAAGCCGGGGAGGTGGAGTACGAGAGCACGATCGGCCGATCGCCCTGACCTTCGGAGCCGGAGAAGTCGACGTAGTAGGCGTCGGACCAGCCGGAGACCACCTTGACCCCATTGGTACGCATGTCCTGCCAGAACTGGGCGTAGCCGTCGGTTCCGAACTGACCCACCGTGGCGGTCAGCATCGCCAATCCCGGTGACGACGTAGCCGGGTTGGGCACCACCGTCAGCCCGGCGTACTGCGGGTCGGTCAAGTCGGTAAATGTGACCGGCTCCGGGATGCCGGCCTGCTCGAACCAGGCATGATCAACGTTGAAGCACACATCGCCGATGTCCACCGGGGTCAGCGCGAGGGAGTCGCCGATCGCGTACTCCTGCACTTCGACCGTGACCATCGGCGATTCGTAGTCGGAGAACACCCCCTGCGCCAGCGCCCGGGAAGCGAACGTGTTGTCGATGCCATAGGCGACGTCACCCAGGGGTGAGTCTTTGGTGAGGATGAGCTGGTTGACCAGTGCTCCGCCGTCGCCAGGGGCACTGAGTTCCACCACGTAGCCAGTCATGTCCTCGAAATCGGCAATCAACTCCTCCGGCAGCGCGAATGAGTCGTGGGTGACGACGCGGACCGTGTTGATCGGGCTAGCCGGTTCGCCGGAGGGTTCGGCAACCGAACACCCGACGGTCACCGCGGCCAGCGCCACGGTGGAAATGAAGATCCGGTACTTCACTTGTCCTCCTCAGATTTGCTGAGAAGGGGCACCGCCGCAGCGGCGAGAGAATCTCGACTCCCTTCGCCGGTGCTAACCGGATCAGGTTCGAGGGTCTGCGGGTCACCGCACTCTCAGCGCCTGGTGGCGCTCCCCTGTCGTTGTACGACACACGGTACCGGACTCGCCTAGGCTGGGCATAGATCGTCGATCCGGAGGTTGTCGTGAACCCGCAAAAGTTGATCACCACCGTGCTGTCCATCGGCACGGGATTTCTCGCGACCAAGGCTCTATCGGTGGCGTGGAAGGGCATCACCGGCCACGAGCCGCCTGAGGCCATTGACGACGACGGTGAGATCTCCATTACCGAAGTCGTGATCTTCGCCGGGGTCAGTGCCGCCGTAGCCGCGCTGCTGCAGTCCTATGTCCGTCGTGGCACCGCCAAGTGGCTCGCCTCTGGCGATATCCCCAAGTAGTCGCACGCCACCCTCCTACTTGTGCTGAGGTAGTACTCCGCCGTTGAGGTAGTACGCCCGGCGTTACTACCTGGACACGGGCGTACTACCTCAGCGGTCGGTGCCGGGGATTTCCACTCAGACCAGGAATCCGTCGTCATCGACCACCCGGCCGCCGAGGGCTTGCAGCAAGGTAGCGGTCAGGGTGTCGATCAGCGTCCTGGCATGCGGTGGGGGCTGGTCGCCGGCGGGATAGCACCGTAGTTCGTAGATCACCGGGCTCTCCCAGGCGTAGCCACCCAGGACCGGTGGCAGCACCGCGGCCGGCTCGACAGCGATGGAGATCACCGCGCCATCGGGTAGCGCAGCCTGCACGCCATAGGCCTGCGGGTCCTGACCATCGACGACGACGCCCGCGCCGGATTCTGCTTCGGCGGTGTTGCCCGCGCCAGCGATCGCAGCGGCATCGTAGGCGTCGGCCTCGGCGTGAAGCCAACGGCGTTCCCCCTCGTCTGCGATCAGGCTCACCGGATCGGTGACGCCAGTGGCGGGTACCGACGCTTGCGGCACGGTGGCGCTCAGGCCCGGTAGCTGCGCACTGAGCAGGTCGAGCAAGCCCTGCTGCGGAAGCCAGGCCTCGCTGAAGAGCACCAAGTCGGGCAGCCCGGGAGGGGTCAGCAGCAGGCCGTTGGCGCCGCTGGCTCGCATCCCGCCTCCGAGCCTGCGGGCAGCGGCGAGGGTGAAGTCGATCGCCTGACGCTCAGCGCCTACCGGTTCGCCGTCGGCAAATGCATCGAGCAGATCACCGCGTCCGCGCAGTTCCGGCGGCACCGGATCAGCTCGTTCCACCGGCGCCTGCACCACGAAGATCGACGCGACCCAGTCCGGTAACGGCACATCGGCCGATTTCCCCCACGGCCCGGTGATCCAGGTCTGCGGCAAGCCCGCAACCGTGCGCGGCGGGCCGTCGGCGCCCTGGTCAGGATGCCAGCTTGCCGCGAGCGCAGCCACGTCCGCCGCGGTCACGCCGTCGGGCAGCAGCAGCAGGTGGTGAGCCAGCGCGGCTGCCGAGGAAAGCTCCGGGTGGGCATCGGACATCAGCCGACGTCGGTCCTATGGAAGTTGGAGTGGGAACGGGATGCGGTAGGTCCGCGCTGGCCCTGATACCGCGACCCGGTGGCGCCGGAACCGTAGGGCGCCTGCGCCGGGCTGGTGAGCCGGAAATAGCACAGCTGCCCGATCTTCATCCCCGGCCACAGCATGATCGGCAACGTCGCCACGTTGCTCAGCTCAAGTGTCACGTGGCCGCAGAAGCCCGGATCGATGAACCCGGCAGTGGAGTGGGTCAGGAGCCCCAGCCGACCCAGGGATGACTTTCCCTCCAGTCGCGCGGCCGTGTCGTCAGGCAAGCTCACCAGCTCGTAGGTGGAGCCCAGGACGAACTCCCCGGGGTGCAAAACGAATGGCTCCTCAGCCTTGACTTCAACCAGCCGGGTGAGGTCGGGCTGATCGGCGGATGGGTCGATCACCGGGTACTTGTGGTTATCGAACAGCCGGAAGTACCGATCGAGACGAACATCGACCGAGGAGGGTTGGATCATCGATTCGTCGAAGGGTTCCAACCCGATTCGACCGGTGGTCAGGTCAGCGCGCAGGTCGCGATCAGAGAGCAGCACGGCGTCACGTTACCCTTCCCCGTCAGTCTCGCAACTGGTGGTAGCGATGCAGCAGGGACTGGGTGGAGGGATCCTGAGCTGCGAGCGCCGCTTCGTCCCCAGCCACTGCCGGGGCAATCTCCAGCGCGAGCTTCTTGCCCAGTTCCACACCCCATTGGTCGAAGGAGTCGATGCCCCAGACCAAGCCCTGCACCAAGGTGATGTGTTCATACAGCGCCACCAGCTGACCCAGGACCGCAGGCGAGATCTCCGGCGCCAGGATCGAGGTGGTGGGCCGGTTTCCCGGGAAGGCGCGGGCAGCGACCAGCGACTCGTCGGTGGTGCCTTCGGCGCGAACTTCCTCCGCTGTCTTGCCGAAGGCGAGTGCTTTGGTTTGTGCGAAGTAGTTCGCCAGGAACAGGCCGTGCACATCGACCGGTCCGTCAGCTCCGCCGTCATCAATGAGCGGGTTCGCCGGGTTGGCGGCGGCGATGAAGTCAGCGGGAATCAGCCGGGTGCCTTGGTGGATCAGCTGATAGAACGCGTGCTGACCGTTGGTGCCGGGCTCGCCCCAGAACACCTCACCGGTGTGGTAGTCGATCGGAGATCCATCTGCACGCACCCGCTTGCCGTTGGATTCCATGGTCAGCTGCTGCAGGTAGGCAGCGAACCGGTGCAACGACTGGGCGTAGGGCAGCACAGCGTGGGTGTGGGCCCCCAGGAAGTTGACATACCAGACGTTGAGCAGACCCATCAGCACCGGTACGTTGCGTTCGAGTTCGGTTGCGCCCAGGTGGGTATCGACGGCGTGGAAGCCAGCAAGCATCTCGGCAAAATGTTCTGGGCCGATGGCGATGGCCAGACTCAGCCCGATCGCTGAATCCATGGAGTACCGGCCTCCGACCCAGTCCCAGAAGCCGAACGCGTTGGCGGGGTCGATGCCGAAGTCGGCAACCTTGTCCAAGGCGGTGGAGACGGCAACGAAGTGCTGAGCGACGGCGGCATTGCGGTCGGCGTCCGAGTCGGAGATGGCGCCGCTGGCACGCAGCCCGGTCCACAACCAGTCGCGGGCCAACCGGGCATTGGTCAGCGTCTCCAGGGTGCCGAAGGTCTTGGAGGCAACGATGAACAGCGTGGTCTCCGGGTCGAGATCCTTGGTGGTCTCGGCAAGGTCAGCGGGGTCGATGTTGGAGATGAACCGGCAGGCCAGCCCGGCCTGAACGTAGGGCGCCAGCGCTTCGTAGGCCATCACCGGACCGAGGTCAGAGCCACCGATTCCGATGTTGACGACGGTCTGGACCCGCTTGCCGGTCATCCCCACCCACTCGCCGTTGCGAACCTTGTCCGCAAAGGCATACATGCGGCTCAGCACCTGATGCACATCGGTGTCGATATCCTGCCCGTCGACCACCAGCGGCGGTCGCATGCCGACGGGGCGGCGCAGCGCCGTGTGGAGCACTGCCCGGTCCTCGGTGGTGTTGATGTGTGCACCAGCAAACATGGCTTGGATGCGGGCCGGTAGCTCCAGCTCCCGCGCCAAGCGCAACAGCTGGGACAGGACCTCATCGGTGATCAGGTTCTTGGACAGGTCCACGTGCAGATCGGCGAGCTGGTAACTCATGCGTTCCGCCCGATCTGGGTCGGCCCCAAACCAGCCCCGTAGGTCGGGGCGAAGCGAATCGGCGCTGGCGGCCAGGTCAGCCCACGCAGCGGTGGTGGTCGGATCAATCGGTCTCACGTGCGCTCCTGTGCAAGCTGGCGGGGGGGTCCGCATTCACCCTAAACCGAGTGAGGCCAAGCTGGGCGGTAACGCAGGTTGGTTCCGGGTACACTAGCTTGGCTCCCGGCCTCAATGGATCACCGAGACCGGTCGCGCGGGTGTAGTTCAATGGTAGAACTTCAGCTTCCCAAGCTGACAGCGCGGGTTCGATTCCCGTCACCCGCTCGCACCGTCACCCGCTCCCCTCCACCCTGGCCACCAGCTGCGTGACCTACCGCGAGTACGAGGGTTCGCGCCAAATTCGGGGGCCGTGGGGTTCGGTATTGCCCAAACCCTTCGAACTCGGCGATCGCACCACTCAGAACCCTTCGAACTCGGCAACTGCATCCCGAGAGCCTTGCGCCGTCCGTGAGCACACTCACATTCCCACCACCGCTACGACTGGCCTACCGTGTCGTTGATGAGTCCCGACGACGTCAAGGCACGGCTATCTGCCGAGAACCTACCTGAGCTCCTGGTCCAGCTCGGGTTTGCCGATGACGACGCGATCGAGACGGTGGAACTAGCGACCCGCACCCGCCGCCGCCTACGCGACCTTGCAGTGGTCGCCGAGAGCGCCCGGCTGCTAGCGGACGCCGTCGGCAAGTTCGGACCCAACCAGGCCCCCGATCCCTGGCACAACCTGCCGGACGGACGGGACGATTTGGCACTGCTGGCGCTCTTGGCATCGGTGCCACAGGTCCGGGCCGAACACGTTCGCCGAGGCATCCCGGACGCCCTCTCGTGGGGATCGCTCGCCGATCTCGGACAACAGGTCCACGTGCATCGGCTCACCCATGGCAGCTTCGGCCTGGACACCTATGGCTGGATGCGTACTGCCTGGTCGGCTGGGCTGCTGCGGCTGGGAAGGCTGCAATTCATCCCGAAGCCAACCACCACGGGCTGGGTGCTCGATGTGCATATCCCGCGCGGTGGCTCACTGGAGCCTCGCAGTGTCGATGAGTCATTCGCCCTGGCCGTGGCCAGCTACGCGCACCACTTCCCCGACTATCCTGCAGTGGCCTTCGCCTGCACTAGCTGGCTGCTCGATCCACTTCTTTCGAGCCTGGTTCCCGGGAGTAATCTCGCCTCCTTTCAGGAGCGTTGGACACTGGCAGGTTCCGGCTATGAGGCCGATGAGAGTGTGCTCTATTTCGTCTTCAATCGTCGAGTGGCTGCCGACGGGGGCATTGAACTAGCAGGCCTGCCACGCACGACCCGGCTGGAACGCGCAGTGCTGGACCATCTGGAAGCGGGTGGCCACTGGCGAGCATTCTCCGGAACCACTGCCTTGCCTTAGTTCCACTGCTGCCGGTTCCACGGCGTTCCTCCGCTCCGCCCAGCAATCTCCCAGTCTCTGCCCCGCCAGCATTCAGCTCTTTGTCTCATGCTGACCAGGTGAACAAGCCACAACAACACACCCAGTCCGGCCCCAGCTACCAAGGCCGCCTCTTGCCCAATCCGGCGGAGGAGGTATCCGACCAAGGTCTGCAATTCGATCTGGTGACACTACTGACTCGCCGCCGGATGCTCTCAGCGGTGGGGGTTGGTGCCGGTGCGCTAGCCCTGGCCGCATGCGGCGTCACCGACACCAATACCAACACCAGCGCGGGCAACAACGGCCAAGGGAACGCGAACCTCACTGAGATCCCCGACGAAACCGCTGGACCGTACCCCGGGAACGGCTCCAACGGACCCGACCTCCTGGAACAGGCTGGTGTCATCCGAGACGACATCCGTTCCAGCTTCGGCTCCGCAACCAGTAGTGCCGACGGCATCCCGCTGACCTTCACCCTCACGGTGCTTGATATCGCTGGTGGCGGCGGGCCGATGGCCGGAGTCGCCGTCTATGCCTGGCACTGCGACCGCGACGGCAACTATTCGATGTATTCCCCTGGTGTGGAGAACGAGAACTACTTGCGGGGTGTCCAGGTGGCCGATGACGCCGGGATGGTCACGTTCACGTCGATCTTTCCGGGTTGCTATTCCGGCCGTTGGCCGCACATCCATTTCGAGGTGTACCCCAATGTTGATTCAATCACTGACGCCAGCAACGTCGTCTGCACCTCACAACTGGCACTGCCAGCCGACGCCTGCGAGGCCGTCTACGTCACCGACGGGTACCAGTCATCGGTGCGGAATCTGTCGCAGTTGTCACTGGCCACCGATAACGTATTCGGCGACGACGGTGGCATCCATCAACTGGCTACCACCAGCGGGGATGTCCGGACTGGTTACACCGCTACCCTCACCGTTCCAGTTGATACCGCCACCGTCCCTACCATGCGGCCACGATGATCCAGGTACACCAGCCCAGCACCACGATGTAGGTCAAGAGCCAAACGGACCGCGGCACAGGGCTCAGCCTGGCCAGTACCCGGGCGTCATTGCCGACAGACTTATCGGTGGCCGCCACGAGTAGGTGCCGCCACGCCCCTACCAGTAACACACCAGCGGTCGCGGTCAGGGCCATTGTCTGCATCCAGGCGCTACCCCACCACCACAATGCTGCGACTAGCACCAATGTGCCCGCGGTCACCAGCCCTGTCAACAGCGACCGCACCCGAATCATGCTGGCAACCAGAATCACTGCTAGGGCCGCCAGCAACGGCGAGCCCCAGCCGTACCCGGTGGCGCTGGCAATCCCGGCGGCCAGCAACGCGGGCGCTGGGTATCCGGCCCAGGTGGTCACTACCAGCCCAGGGCCCGATCGACGACCGAGGGTCACCGCATGGCCGGAGGCATCACCACGCAACTGGAATCCGGTGAACTTGCGACCCACCAGCACCCCGACGCCCGCGTGCCCCAGCTCGTGCACCAACGTCACCCCGAGTCTGGCCACTTGCCACAACGGTGGCACCAGCACCACCACGAGCGCGCACCCTACGGCGATAGCCAGATCCTGGGTGCTGATCTGTTCGGGCGCCACGGGCTGCAGCCGCGAGAAGACTTCATTCAGCCACGCCACCACCGCAGTCTAAGAGCCGTCTGCAGCGTCCAAGATCGCAACATCACGGCGGTGGTGTTGCAGGTCGTGCAGCGCGTATAGACCTAGCGTGTATGCCGTGAAATGTGCGCCGTTGCTGCGGCGTCCCCGCCGATCCCAAGCTTGCGGTTGCACGTGAGCGTAACCACCTGCCAGCTCAGCGATGGCTAGTTCCAGCTCGTCGGCAACAACGGCCGGATCCTGTTCCCGATAGTTGGCGGCCACTGCGGCCTCATCCTGATCCCAGTCGGGGAAGATCGGGTCATCCTGATCCAGGATCAACGCTAGGCGGCCGGTCATCACCCGAGCCATATCTCGCACATGCGCACCGTACTCAAGTGCGGACCAGGTCGCCGATGATGGTCGCCGACGGGCGTCGGCTTGCTGGAGTCGCTGGCGCCAGCCCCGGCTGGTGGTAGCGATGGCCACTGGCAGCCCATCCGGGTCAGCCGCAGCCGGGTCGAAACCGCACTCACACGCCCGTTCCAGCACCCAAGTCCAATCCTTGGTGTCGGGTTCGATCGCCAATGTCCCTCCCTGCACTATGGCCCGCTGATCCGGTTACCCAGCGGCGAGAACTCGATCCTGCCAGTCCGCGGGGCGCAGGCTCGGCGCAACCGGGGCGTGGGCCACATCGCGGGCAAGGCCGATCGCCTCAACCAGCAGGGCACGTAGTCGCTGATCGGTGTCTGGAACACAGGCCGTTCCCAGACCTTGCGCCGAGACTTCCACGACGGCAACCGCAGGAGAACGCCAGCGCCGCGGGCGACCCACCCGGGTGATCAGGCCGCGGGCCCAGCGCTCGGCGTCAGGAACCTGCGCGAGCGCCGCACCGGCCCGACTGCGCAATTCCTGACTGGCACTCGCCTCGGGATGGCTCAACAAGCGCAGTACGCCAACACTGAGCGCATGCTGGTGCATCACCGCGCACACCGGCAGCGCATGGGCAGCGCATAACAATGCCAGGTCGCCGGCGAAGGTATCGGGCAGGTCGCGCATGCCGATCACCGCTGGCACGTGGGGCGCCAACAACGGTCGCGCCTGATCCGAGGTGGCGTCATTGACCATGCGAGCCAAGGCCGCCAGCGTCGGATCGGTGCAGGCCGGAGCGTCGCTCCACTTCTCACCAGCGAGGTAGGAGGCCAGTTCCATGAAGCAGGCACCCGAACGCGCAGTTCGATGCCGACCTCGTCCGAGCAGTGGCAGTAGTTGTGGGTGACGATTCATGGTGCCTCCACGCATCCGCGGACTTCTAGTGTGCGCCGTTCCCCACGATTTGGCCAGCATCAATTCCCAGCACCCGGCAGCATCTAGAACTAGTAAAGTGATGCCGTCCGGTCGCGCCAGTTGGCAATCGCATTTTGCTATTCCATGAAGGTAGGTATGACAGACCTCCTCAGCAACTACAGCGCCGCGGGGCCAGGCCATGACGAGATGCTGCAGTCGGCCGGGGCAACCCGGGCAGCTTGGGACCAGTTAGCGCAGCTGGCCGGCCTCGACTCCTGGGAGCAGCTGCATCTACGCACGACCGATGTCGCCACCCTGCTCCAGGACCATGGCGTTCGCAGCAGTGATGTCTCCACACCTGCCTGGCCGCTGGACCCGCTTCCGGTGATGCTGGACGAGCGGGAATGGGATGATCTAGAAGTGGGTCTGCAGCAACGAGCCACCCTGCTGGACGCCATCCTGACCGATCTGCTCACGCAGCGGCAGTTGATCTCCCGTGGGATTCTCCCCCCCGAAATTGTGCTGGCTCACCCGGGATTCCTCCGAGCTGCCGACGGCATCACTATTCCCGGACAGCATCAGTTGTTCACCCACGCCACCGACATCTTGCGCAATGCCGATGGCGGGTGGGTCGCACTCTCAGACCGCACTCAATCTCCCAATGGCATGGGCTATGTGATGGAGGATCGACGGGTTATTTCCCAGGTGCTGGCAGGACTGTACCGACAGGCCCGAATCCGCCGAATCGGGCCGTTTTTCCGGGCGATTCGACAGGGCCTGCAACAAGTGGCACCAGCGACAGCAGGTGACGACCCCCGCATCGTGGTGCTCTCCTCTGCACGGCCGCAGGCCGCGTTCGATCAAAGCTATCTATCCCAGATGCTTGGCTTCCCGCTCGTGGAGGGCGAGGACCTCACGGTTGCCGATGGACGGGTGTGGATGCGGTCATTGGACGCCGTGGAACCGGTAGATGTGATCATGCGCCGACTCGACGCCGACCTGTGTGACCCGCTGGATCTGGCTGGCACTTCCGCAGATGGGGTACCCGGGTTGGTCGAGGCCGCGCGAACCGGCGCCGTCTCCATCGTGAATCCATTGAACTCTGGGGTGCTGGAGAACCCGGCACTGCTGACCTACCTGCCACGCCTGGCCCGGGAGCTACTGGGGGAGGAACTGCGCATTCCATCGGCAGCCACCTACTGGTGCGGGGAACGCTCGATGTGCTCGCACGTGATAGCCAACCTGGACCGCTTGACCATCACCAGTATGGAACCACGAGAGCAACCGATCCATGGCTGGCAACTAAGCACATTCGAGCGGGCAGACTTGGCAGCCGCGATTGCGCAGAACCCGTATCAGTGGGTGGGACAGGAACCGACAGAGCCGTCCACCACTCCCACCGTCGGAACCGGACGCCTCGATGCTCGGCCGACCATGTTGCGCACCTTCGCCGTAGCCGGGCGCCACGACTACCAGGTGATGTCCGGGGCCTTGGCTCGGGTGGGTTTGAATGCTCCGCATGCCCTCACCCAGCAGCAGTCAGCGGTCAAGGATGTGTGGATCCTGGCAAGTGAGGCCAGTGCAGCCGATGTGACGATTGCGGACGAGCCGCAGTTGCTAGCACCCCGAGGCCAGTGGGCCACCACGATCAGCCCCGGGGCCGCGGAGGATCTGTACTGGTTTGGCCGTTACACCGAGCGGACCGAATCGAGCGTGCGGCTCATCCGTGCGGTGGCCGATCGGTGGGCTGACTATCACCAGCTACCGCAGACCTCCGGCGGCAAAGCCTTGAGCGTCCTGCAGGAGGCCGTGGCACAAGTGATCGGCCCCGGCTCGCTGACCGACCTGGTTCTGGATCCAGAGCTGGAAGGTTCGGTGGCGTTTGCGATGGCGCGCAGCACCAAGGCGGCAACCGCCGTCCGGGATCAGATCTCCGGTGACACCTGGATGGCGCTATCCAGCATCGAGCGGGCATTGGCGCGCGAGCGGGTACGTCAGACCCGTGGCATCGAGGCCAGTTTGGGCCTGGGGCCGGTGCTGGCGCGTTGCTTGGAAGGTTTGTTGGCGTTGGCCGGGTTGACCGCCGAATCGATGGTGCGCGACGTTGGCTGGTGGTTGATGGACGCCGGACGCCGCATCGAACGTGCCGAACACCTGGTGCGGATGCTGCGTGCCACGGTGAGCCGTAAACGCTCCACGGTGGTCGATTCCATGATCCAAGAATCGGTATTGATTTCGCAGGAGTCGATCATCACCTACCGACGCCGATCCCAGACTCACGTGCGATTGGACACTTTGTTGGAGCTGCTGTTGCTCGATATGACCAACCCCCGTTCCCTGGCCTACCAGCTGGACCAGCTGCGCACCGATCTGGCCAGCCTGCCGGGTGGCCCAACACGCCGCGCAGGGCGAGAACAGTTGCTTCAGGACCTTCAGGATTTGCTCGGCGAACTAGATCCGGCGACCGCAGAAGTCACGGACGAGGAGGGCCACCGCGGCAGGTTGGTGGAGCTGTTGGACTCGGTGAGCTGGCGGCTGGCGGAGCTGGGCCGGGAGGTGGGCGCCACCTACTTTGCCCGTCCTAGCGCCACTGCCTGGGCGGACGCCTCGGGCACCTGGACCACGACATGAGTGCCGCACCATCGGTGCGGCACTACCGACTGACCCACCGGACCCGCTATTCCTACCCGCAGGAGGTCACGGCCTCGTACGGGCGCGCCCTGGTGTTGCCCCGGCCTGGCGGTGGACAACAGGTCCATGCGAGCAAGCTGGAGATCACCCCCGAAGCAGCACACACCACCGAACACCGCGACTACCACGGAAACACCTCGTCCTATTTTCATGTGACGCAACCTCATTCCAACCTGCAGGTGCAGTCATCGTCGGTGCTGTCGGTAACCCGGCGTCCGGCTGATCCCGAGCGCCTGCCAAAGGTCGCCTGGGAGGTCGCAGCACAAGCGGTCCGGACCGTTTTCGATGGCAACTCGGGCGGACCCAGCGGCGCCGGTGCACTCGCAATCGCAGAGGCACGGCTGCCATCGGCGTCGGTCGAGATCGATGAGTCTGTTCGCACCTACGCCGCAGCCTCGTTCGGACCAGGACGCACGGTGGTCGAGGTGGTGCAGGATCTGAGCCGAAGGATTTTCGCAGACTTCACCTATCGATCCGGCTCCACCACGGTGGACACCACCCTGCCGCAGGTACTGGAACACCGCATGGGGGTGTGCCAGGACTTCGCCCACCTGCTGATCGGGTGCGTGCGCTCGATGGGGTTGTCGGCGCGGTACATCTCCGGCTACATCGAGACCCAC
>JBKDZO010000070.1:0-17297 GCA_047971285.1 Beutenbergiaceae bacterium
CGAGCGACTTCTGCAAGTCGATGATGTAGATGCCATTGCGCTCGGTGAAGATGAAGCGCTTCATCTTGGGGTTCCAGCGACGGGTCTGGTGCCCGAAGTGGACGCCGCTCTCCAGGAGCTGACGCATGGTGACGACGGCCATGGCTCGTCCTTCCGACGCGGGGCAACGGCCCACGCGTTCATTCAGGTGCCCAGATCACTAGGCACATACTCGGTTGTTCGGCCCATCGGTCGATGGGCCGCCTAGCGCTCATGGCACGTACGGCACCGGATTGTTCTGCGTCCGGACCTTGCCGCCCGGCTCCACCGAGTGCGGTGGAGAATGAGCGCGCGATGTCAGCCGAACCAGTCGGCTGCACCCGCAATGCTACCCGACTGGCGGGCGATCAGCCGCCCACGCCGCACCGCCTGAGAACAGGTCGGTGGTTGCGGCGTCAGCGCATGCCACTGGCTGCCCGGCGATTCTTCGTCCACAGGCGGCTGACGCGATGGCGCCCGGTCCACAGGCGGCGCGACTGGGCCGATGACCGCGTGACCGCACCTGTGAGATGGATGGACCGTTCGCAATGGGAACGGATCGGTGAGATGACCTGGATGGTGCGGCATGAATGACCAGCATGAGTGACCCGGCTCGGGCGATGACCGCCGCCGGGCTTGCACTGGCGGCCGTGCTGGCACTGTCGGCGACACCGCAGATCAGCCCGGACGAGCTCGAAGCCGAGCCGGGCCCGGCATCGGGCCCGGTGGCGCGCGTGAGCTATCAAGAACCGGTGGCTGGAACGGTGGTGTCGGACTTCGATGCGCCCAGTGTCCCGTGGGCCTCCGGGCACCGCGGAGTGGATCTGGCTGCGGCGGCGAACGCACCCGTGGTCGCCGCCGCGGACGGCGTCGTCGCCTTCGCCGGAACGGTGGCCGGCCGGGGTGTGGTCTCGATCGACCATGCCGATGGCATCCGGACCACCTATGAGCCAGTCCTGGCGGCGGTGAGCGCGGGTCAGAGCGTTGCTGCCGGGCAGGTCATCGGGACCGTGGCCGCACAGGGCTCGCACTGCGATCCGAACTCGTGCCTGCATTGGGGCGCCCGGGTCGGCCAGTCCTACCTGGATCCGCTCTCGCTGCTCGGGTCCGTGATCATCAGGCTCTACCCGGACTAGAGCGGGCCGGCGGTCGCCACGACCGGCACCGCTACTACGCCCTGGGGTGGGCCTGACTAAACGCCGAACGGAGCCGTTCGGCGTTGATGTGGGTGTATCGCTGAGTGGTGGTCAGCGACGCGTGTCCCAGCACCTCCTGCACCGAACGAAGGTCGGCTCCCCCTTGTAATAGGTGGGTCGCGGCGGAGTGCCGCAAACCATGGGGCGCCACATCCGAGACCTCGGCGGCGGCGGCGAGCCGGTGCACGGTCTGCCGTAGCTGACGCGCGCCGTGCCGGCCGCCGCGCACTCCCAGGAACAATGCGGGTGGACTGGAATCGGTCACCAGAACCGAGCGCACGGCCAGCCACGCCCGTAGCGCCTGGGCGGCCGGGAGACCGAATGGCACCATCCGCTCCTTGGCCCCTTTGCCCAGGACCCGGACCAGCCGCTGGTCAAGGTCGATATCGTCAATATCGCATCCGGCCAGCTCGCTCACGCGCACGCCGGTGGCGTAGAGCAATTCCGCCGCAGCCCAGTCCCGGACGTGATCCGGCCGGCCATCGTCGGCACGGATCTTGGCCACGTCGAGCAATACCGCGACCTCATCGACGTCCAGCACGGTGGGCATCACCCGGTCGGGGCGGGGAGCCATGAGACGGAGGCCCGGGTCCGTGGCCAGGTGTCCGGCACGGTGGGCCCAGGCGGTGAAAGTCCTCGCGGCGGCAGATCGGCGCGCGAGCGTGGCCCGGGCAAGGTCATGTTGGGCCTGGTCGGCCAGCCAGGTACGCAGGATCGTCAGGTCGAGGCCAGCGATGTCGCTGGCCTGGTCGGCCCCGTCAACCGTCGGCAGCGCCGCCAGCAGCGACGCCAGGTCAGCGAGGTATGCCCGCACCGTGTTCTCGGCCAGGCCGCGCTGAAGTCGCAGATGCGAGGCGAAAGCAGCCAGCAACGTCACATCCCCAGGTCGTGACCGTACGTCGTCGCCTCGCTGTTCCACCATCAAACCGTCTCAGATCACGGTCGGCGACCGGTGTCTCAACACACCCGATTGCGCCCGTCTCGAAGCCTGGCCACCGAGTGGCCAATACCCAGCGACGGATGGGCGGATCGACCGTTTCGGCACCATCTGGGCATCAATTTGGTCACGAAACGGCATTTTTCCGGGGACTACTACCGTGAAATGGCACCAATCGCTAGACTCCGACGAAACAGTCACTCCCATCACTGGCGATTGGAGAACAGGTTCCGATGACCGGCGAATACCTGCTGGAAGCGCGCGGCATAGAGAAGTCCTTCGGTCATGTCCACGTTCTGCGGGGCGTTGACTTCGACGTGAAACACAACGAGATCACCGCACTGGTCGGCGACAACGGCGCCGGCAAGAGCACCACCATCAAGATCCTCTCAGGGACATTGCGACCAGACGCCGGCACCATCAGTATCGAAGGCGAAACGGTCTCGCTGACCTCACCCGATCGGGCCCGCGAACACGGGATCGAGACCGTCTATCAGGATCTGGCACTCGCCCCAGAACTGCCGGCCTACTCCAACATGTTCCTGGGCCGCGAACTGATCAAGCCCGGTCTGGGCAGGATACTCGGGGTGCTGGATCGGCGACGCATGCGCGACGAGACCAACACCGCCTACGCCCGGCTCGGCACCACCGTGCGAGACGCGCGGGCTCCGGTCTCCATGCTCTCCGGTGGCCAGCGCCAGGCGGTCGCGGTGGCCCGCGCCTCGACCTGGGCGACCGCACTGATTTTCATGGACGAACCGACCGCGGCATTGGGCGTGGTGCAGACCGAACAGGTGTTGCGGCTCATCGAAACCTGCCGCAGTGAGGGCACCTCAGTGGTGCTCATCAGCCACTCGATGCCTGAGGTGTTCGAAGTGGCCGACCGTATCCAGGTGCTACGGCTGGGCAAGCGGGTCGCAAACCTCGCTACCGACGACGTCACCATGCCCGACGTAGTGGCAGCCATGACCGGTGCCGCCGAGTTTGATGTGGAGTGAGCAGGCCGTGAACAACAACGACCAGAGCGCGACATCACAGGCCGATGCCGCAGTAGCGGATGCTCCGCCACCGGATCCCGCCGATGCACAGCCCCAGGTGCTGCGACGCTCCTTGGAGTACTTGGTGCGCACGCCTGCGCTATGGACCTACCTGGCGCTGATCGTACTGCTGGTGGCCTTCGCGATCCTCAGCGGCGGAACCTTCGCCACGGTCAGCAACTTCCGCAACATCCTGCTGGATGGCTCTTTGCTCCTGATCATCTCGGTGGGTATGACCGCCGTGATCATCACCAGCGGCATCGACCTTTCGGTGGGCGGCGTCACGATCTTCGCCAGCGTGGTCGGCGCGCAGACAATGGGGGCCCTCGGCGGGGACAGCGTCACGACGGTGCTTGGCGGTCTAGTCGCCGCCATCCTCGCCGGAATCGCCTGGGGGGCGATCAGCGGGATCATGGTGGGATACCTGAGAATCGTCGCTCTGATAGCCACCTTGGGCACGCTCGGCATGGCTACCGGGCTAGCGTTCGTGATCACCGGTGGCGTCAACGTTCGCAGCGTGCCGACCTGGCTGGTGTTGGGAGTGGGCAACGGGTCGTTCCAAGGGGTCCCCTACCTGGTGATCATCGCCGCGATCGTCGCCGTCATCGGGCATTTCTTCCTCAGCGCAACCAAGCGCGGCTTGTACCTGTACGCGATCGGATCGAATGAGGATGCGGCCATGCGGGCCGGGGTCCGGGTGCGATCGATGACGACACTGGTGTACGTGATCGCCGGGGCCTTGGCCGGCCTGGCGGGCTTCCTCACGCTCGCCCGCTTCGGCACCACCGCCTTGGCAGGCCACACCACCGATAATCTGCAAGCGATCGCAGCCGTCGTCCTGGGCGGAACTAGCCTGTTCGGCGGACGAGGTGGCATCCCCGGCACGGTGGCGGGCGTGTTCATTCCGGTGGTCCTGACCAACGGTTTCATCATCCTGGGCATGGGACCGTTCTGGCAGCAGTTCGCCATCGGTTTCGTGCTGGTGCTCGCGGTCTACGCCGATCAGCTGCGCCGCAAGAGGTTCGATTCGACCTGACCGGCGGGCCTGCGGTCAGGCGAAGATCTCCGGGTGCTCCCGCAACGCCATGCTGGCACGGCGGGTGTGCAGCCGCATCACCGCTCCGGCCTCGTAGGCGTCACGACGCTGGATCGCATCCAGGATCAGCCGATGGTCATGCTCCAGGATCCAGGCCCGTCCGGGGGTAGCTCGGACCAGGTCCAGATGCGCCCGCCGATAGTAGTGCGTCATTTCGACCAGGCGCTCGACCTCCGAGCGCAGCGTTCGCATCTGGGACCCGGAGTAGGTGAGTTGGTGAAACGTCCAGTCCAGTTCCAGGTAGCGCTCGGCATCGATGGTCTCCACCGCCTCCAGTTCGCGCAGCACGTTGGCGATTTCCTCGATGACCGCCTCATCGAACTGACGAGTGGAATCTTCCAGCAGCAACGGCTCCAGCTGCTCGCGCATCAGGTACAGCTCGGTGCACTCGGCTTGCGTCAGTTTGGTCACCCAGGCGCCGCGATTCGACTCCGTCGTCACCAAGCCCGAGGTCTCCAGGATGCGCAGCGCCTCGCGCACCGGAAACCGGCTCGCACCGAACTCATCGGCCAGATCCTCCTGCCGGATCCGATCCCCGGGGCGCAGGGCACCGCTAAGGATCGATGCCCGGACCTGCCGTGCGATTCGCCGGCTGAGGACACCGCTCTGCCGATCCTGCCCATTGCCGCTGTCAACCACGGGCCGATTCTAGTCAACGGCCCCGCATCGGGCGGCGTCTTCGCGCCACCAACACCACCACCAGCGCCCTAAATGGTGCCAATATCTTCCGTATGTAACAGGTTTATCGCAGTATTGCGTCACTGCTTGCCGCCAATTGGCACCATTGTCTAGAATGGTGCCAATCTGGTGGAACAGCCCAAAGGCGGGAGTTGACACGTGAAGTACTACTCATCCAACGGTGCCGCAACGGTGCACGTGCTGCAGTTCGACCCCGGTGATCTACTCCTGGAAGGCATCGAGGAGTTCATCGCCGCCACGGGCCTGAGCGACGGGGTGGTGATCTCTGGAATCGGCACGCTGAGCGACTGCACCATGCACATGGTCACCACCACCGATTTCCCCGCCGTCGAAGTCAAACCCACATACTCCGACCTAGCCCTGGAACTCACCTCCATGCAGGGGGTGATCGCGGCCGGTACACCGCACATTCACATGAACGTCTCGGACCAGCGAACCGCCGTCGGAGGCCACCTGGAACCGGGGTGCCGGGTGTTGTACCTGGCGGAGGTTGTGATCCTGCAGACCGATATCAAGCTCACGCGGGTTCCGGGTGTGGAGGACATCCTGAAGCTGGTGCCGCTGGACGACGCCCAATGAAACAGGGGGAACGGATCGGGTTCATCGGCCTGGGCGTCATGGGCTGGCCGATGGCCCAGAACCTACGGTCCAGATTCCCGAACGTGACCGTCTACGACATCGTCGACGAACGCCGAGAGCGTGCCGTGGCCGCCGGGTTCGAAGCAAGCGACACGCTCGCCGAGCTGGTCGCCGCCAGCGACGTCATAGTCTCGGTGTTGCCCGACACCCCCGATGTCGAGGCGATCGTCAATGCCCCGGGCGGGATCGGCGATGCGCGCCGCGGTACCTGCTTCATCGACATGTCCACGATCTCGCCTCCGGTGGCGGCCAGTCTGGGTGAGGCACTGGCGCAAGCTGGGATCAGCATGGTCGATGCACCCGTCAGCGGTGGAGTGCAGAAGGCCGAGTCCGGTCAACTGTCGATCATGACCGGGGGCAGCCCGGAGACATTCGAATGGGTGCGGCCGCTGCTGGAGGCGATGGGTACGCCGCTGCACATGGGCGGGATCGGCGCCGGCCAGGCAACCAAGGCCTGCAATCAGGTGGCCGTCACGCTGACGATTCAGGCAGCTTGTGAGGCGTTCGCACTGGGGGCCAAGCTCGGGGTCGACTTGGAGTCGCTGCGCTCCGCCCTGCTCGGCGGCTCCTGCGCCTCGTGGATCCTGGAGAACCTGGCCCCGCAGATCTTGGCTGGCGACGACGAGCCGGGGTTCCGGATCGAACTGCAGGTCAAGGATCTGCGGATTGCACAACAAGCCGCCCACACGGTTAACGCCCCCCTTCCCGGGTTGGCGACCGTGCTGGGCCTCTATACCGAGGCGATCGCCAACGGGCAGGGCGGGGCGGGCAACCAGGCGCTGGCCCGCGTCTACGAACGCCACACCGGCGCCGTGATCGGCCGGCAACCAGCCGCAAACGCACACAGCACGCACTAGAGGAGGCGATGCCACACCCTCAGACCAGTCAGGAGTGAGGTTGCAGTACCACTACCGCACGTCGTCGCGGCGCACACCGACGTTCGCCCGTCACCAGCGGCGGTAGTCAGCATTGAACAATGGGAGGACTTACATGAGCTCGATCAACAGATTTGGCCGCCGGGGTTCGGTGCCTACCGCCTGCGCCCTGATTGCCATCAGCGCTCTCGCGCTGGCAGCGTGCACCCCGGAAGAGGCCCCGACCAGCACCAGCGAGCCGGGTGAGGACACCGGCGGTGAGACGTCGGAAAGCTACGACATCACGATGATCCTGGGAGTCAGCGGCGACGAGGGGTATCTGACCGACGCCTGCGGCGCCCGGGCGGTCGCCGTCGAGAACAACGTCACGCTGGAGGTGCAGGCCGCGGACGCTTTCGACCCGGCAGCACAGATCCCGGTGCTGCAAGCCGCCATCGCGACCCAGCCCGATGCCATCCTGATCGCACCAACCGACTCCACCGCGCTGATCGCTCCGATCCAGGAGGCCGTCGCGGCGGGGATCAAGGTGATCCTGTTTGACACCACCCTGGAGGATCTGACCGGCATCGAAACGGTCGTCGGTGTGGACAATGCGGCAGGCGGTCAGCTCGCCGCGGAAGCCATGGCCGAGATCATCGGGGAGAGCGGACAGGTGTTCGTCAGCAACATCAACCCCGGCGTCTCCACCACCGATGCTCGCCAGACCGGCTTCGAGGACGGCCTCACGGCCTACCCGGACATCGAGTACCTGGGGGCCCAGTACAACAACAACGACCCGCAGCGTGCGGCGCAGATCGCTTCGTCCATGCTCACGGCCAACCCGGATCTGGCCGGGATCTTCGGCACCAACCTGTTCTCGGTTGAGGGAACGGTCACCGGGCTGCGCAACTCCGACGCACTGGGCGATGTGGCGGTGGTCGGCTTCGACGCCACCCCCGGCGAGGTCGAGGCGCTGCGCGCCGGAGAAGTGCAGGCCCTAGTGGCACAGAAGCTGCGCGAGCTCGGCGCCACCGCCATGCAGGCCGCCATCGATGTGCTGGAGGGCAACCCGGTGGAACCGGAGTATCAGGTCGGGTTCCACGTCATCACGCCTGAGAACATCGACACACCAGAATCCGAGGAGGCGTTCTACGTCGCAGAGTGCGACATCTAACGAGCCAGCGCCTGGCGCCGGGGGTGAGCATCGCTCTCCCCCGGCGCCTTCGATTACCCAGGAGGATCAATGACCACGCTGCTGATCGGCTGCTACACCGAACCGATGGAGCACGTCAACGGCCACGGCGAGGGGATCGCGGTGGCCGACTTCAATGGCCAGATCACAGTCCGCCACGTGCTCGCCATGCGCAATCCCAGTTGGTTGACCTTCGACGCCACGCGGCAGGTTCTGTTCGCGGTCTCGGAGGTTGACATTCGCGGAGAAGGTGAGGTGGTCGCCTTCCGTCGCGATGGCGCCGGGCACTTCCATGAAATCAGCCGCTGCGGCACCGGCGGCAGTTACCCGGCGCATGCGGCCATCGACCCGGATACCGGAACACTAGTCGTGGCGAACTACGGAACGGGATCGGTGGCAACCTTTCAGCTCATCGATGAACGGCTGCAGGCACGGGACGTCGTCGCGCACTCCGGTGCCAGTATCGACCCGGTTCGGCAACTCGGGCCGCATACCCACCAGGCACTGTTCGATCCACGAGTCCGGCAACTGCTGGTTCCGGACCTGGGCACCGACACCATCGAACGCTACCGTGTGGGTCCGGCCGGCGAGCTCAGCCACCGGGGCTCGGTCCAGGCGCGCCCCGGATCCGGTCCACGGCACGGGCTGTTCACCTCCGCCGGCGAACAGCTGCTGGTGCTCAATGAACTCGATTCGACCATCGACCGCTACGACCGCGACGGGGAGAACTTCGTGCGCGGGCACTGCACCACCATGCGGCCAGATGACTATCACGGGCGGAATCTGGCGGCGGCCTTGCGAATGACTGGTACCGGACTGGTGCTCGCCAGCAACCGTGGGCTGGACGCGGTCGCACTGGTGCGGCCACAGGATCCCGATCACGTCAGATTGATTCCCTCGGGTGGCAAGGAACCACGCGATCTAGTGGCGAGCCCGGATGAGAGGTTCGTGCTGGTCGCCAATCAAGACTCGGACGTGGTGAGCGTCTTCACCCTCTCGGGCGCCGACTTGCAGGTGCACAGCGCAGCCGATGTGCCCTCGCCAGCCTGCCTGCTGTTCATCTGAATCCACGCGACTAGAGGCTCGCTCCGCCGTCGACCGCGAGCGCCTGACCGGTGATGTGCGGCGACTGAGCCAGGAAGACCACCGTGCTGCCAATATCCTCCGGCGTCTGGGCGACGCCTTGAGGAAGCATCTCGCGCTGGTGACGCTCCCAAGACTGCTGCTTGGATTCACCGGGATGGCGCCGGGTGTCAGCCGTCCCACCCTCGCCGAGCCACATCCGGGTCGCGACGATTCCCGGACAGATGGAGTTGACCGTGATCGCTTCGGTGGCGACCTCCTTGGCCAGGGCATTGGTCAGGCCGACAACGGCGAACTTGGATGCGGTGTAGTGCGACTGCCGCGGGATTCCGTACTTGCCTGCGAGCGAGGCGATATTGACGATGGTTCCGCCGTTCCCTGCCGCTCGCATCGCGGCGATCTGAGCCCGGCAGCAGAAGAACACACCCTTGGCATTGACGTCCATGACCCGATCCCAGTCGGCCGGCTCGATCTGCTCCACCGGGTCGATGCCGAGCACGCCAGCGCTGTTGGCCGCGATATCGAGTCGGCCGAGTTCGGTGAGAACCGACTCGGTCACCGACTCGATACCTGGGACCGAGGTGACATCGAGTTCGACTGCGCGCGCCTGACCTCCGGCGTCGCCAATGGCCTGCGCGACCCGTTCGGCTTCATCGGCGGAAATATCGGCCACCACGACCGTCGCCCCTGCCGCGCCCAGGCTCCGGGCGATCCCCTCGCCGATTCCGCGTCCGCCCCCAGTGACCAGGGCAACCTTTCCGACCAAACCTGCCGATTCTGACATCGTTCCTCCACATTGACGACGATGGCACCAATCATGCCAAGATCGTGGGCGAAACGGAACCTATTCCCGCCTAGGCTCTAGCAAATGGCACCATTGACGGGAGTCGCATGGGTGGAACTACGCCATAGGATCAGGCACGCAAGGCGTCGGTGAGTGCACCCCGAGCCTGGGCGAGCGCGGCAGTGAGACTATCCACGGCTGCGGGCGGCAGTGTTCCACCTCGCGCGACATGGGTGCGCATATCGGCCCTGACCTCCGCTCGGAACTGGGCCAGCGCGACTTCGGCGCGCTGCAACTGCTCCCTGGTGCTCACCCGCGCGGCGTTCTCATTGCTCGGTGCCTGGTCGGCAGCTTCCTGCTCCACCTGCGCCGCTGCGGCAAGGTCAGCGTGCAGACTCCGCATGGCCTCACGAACGCTGCCGCGAACCTCATCGGCGATCAGGCGCACACTATCGGTCAGGCCTGCCTCGATCCCCTCCAGGTCCCCAGCTCGCGAGGCCACTTCCGCTCGGCCCGCATCGGTGATCTGGTACACGCTCTTGCGGCCATCGACCGACTTCGAAACCAAACCCTCTTCCTCTAGCTTGGCCAGCCGCGGATAGATGGTTCCAGCACTGGGGGTATAGGTACCTCCGGTGCGTTCGGCCAGTGCGCGAATGAGGTCGTAACCGTGCCGTGGCGATTCCGCCAGCAGGCTCAAGAGGTACAAGCGCAGGTCACCATGAGAGAAGACGCTGGTCATGATCACCACTCCTGTCCCGTGTGCGCGGGCTCATCGGTGACTTCTGCCGCCTCCGCACGGCGCAGCACGGTGATGCCACCGGAGACCGAGTTGACGCAGACGTCGACGAAGGTGCCGCTCAATTCACCGTGCGACCCGGCGTAGTTCGTCCCCGGACCCGTACCCAGCCCGGACCTCACCTGGCCATCGAGGATCACGCGACCCGAAACGCTACGAGCCACATAGTTGGCCGCCAAGCCTTCATCGATCCGCAGCGTCGTCGTCCCGCTGACGGTGTTGACGTTCAGGCTGTCAACGGCTCCGGTGGTGTCAATCAACGTTGCGCCGGAGACGGTGTCCACGGTGGCTTGCCGCAAGGTGCCGGTTACCGCGATGTCGCCGGAGACCGAGTTGGCGTTGAGCGAGCCCTCCAGTCCAAGGATCTGAACATCGCCTGAGACGCTGTTGACGCTGACGTCGCCCGTCAAACCGTCCACGATCAGGTCGCCAGAGACGGCGTTGAGGCGTGCCGGTGCAGCCAGCCCTGCAATCAGCGCGCTCGCGCTGACCACGCCGAGCGACAACCCGGTCGTCCGGGGAACGGCGATGCTGATCTCGGCTCTCGGCCCACCGGCGCCAAAATTGCGGAAGACCTCGAAGAAGTTGTCCCAGCGCAGGCGGGCATGGCTGATCTCCACCTGGTCCGCAGTCACCTCGATCCGCAGGTCTTTCACTGTGACGCTATGAACCTCGATGCGGATATCCGGTTCGTCGTGCGCCACGATATCGACCTGTCCTCCGACCAGCCCGACCTTGATCTTGGGCACGGCGGCGAGGTCGATTACCCGGGACTCATCGGGTGTGATGATCCACTTCTCCAGTGCCATGATGCACTCCTTGGCGTCATTAATCGAGATATATCGCGTTGATCCTAACACGATATATCTCGAATTGGCCGGGATCCGTACGCGGGTGTTCGGATCGCCGTGACTCAGGCCCGGGCGAGGCCCCGGTGCAGAATCGCTAGCCGGCTGGCGGTTGCGGCGAGCGATACGCGGAATCAGTGGCACCATCAGGTGGCACTGGACTATCGCCCAATGGCACCGGCCCCCGGTGGTACGGAGCTGCCCCCGGTGGTACCGGAGCAGTCCCCGGCGGAACTGCGCCCGGCGCAGGGGCGGGCGGTCCGTAGGAACCGTGCTGACCTGGCTGGACAGTCGAGGCCGACGTCGACGAGACGTGCATCAATGCCGCGACCACGGCGGTGAACCATCCCCACCGAACCGCCCATTCCACACTCGCAGCGGAGACCGACGCAATGTCGGCGATCGCCCACTGGGAGCCGAGGTCAAGTTCCCATCCGACGAATCTCGTCGGGGTTCGCAACACCCCCATGATCCAGGTCGCGGCGATGATCGCTGCCCAGGTACCGAAGAACACCGCAGCTCCCCGCCCTGGCGCCGCTGCCCGCACTACCAACCTTACGAAAAGCCACGTTCCCCATACCAGCATGACCACCGCCCCGATCATGGTGATGATGTCGAGAACACGGGCGCCGGGGCGGAACGCCCAGCCAATCGGATCAATGAGGAACAGCCCTACTGGGTAGTAGTTCAAGCCCACGACGCTTGTCAGGAACCACCAGGCCAGCCCCATCACGAGCGCTCCGATACCCACCAAGGCGGCACTGACGAATGCGATTCGGCCTGCTGCGGGATTCTCCATCCCGTCGAGTCAATCAGCCCCTGCTGCATTTCGCAGAGAACCCTCCCCTAGGAATATTCCATCGGGAGCCAGCGCCCGGCATCGGCTAGACCCGGCGCCAGCCGGCCCCGGCTCGTTTGATTCTGCCAGCCAGCTCCAACTCGCCGAGGCCCGCCAGGGTTTGGCCGATGCTCAGCCCGCTGACACGGACCAGGTTGTCTGGATCTGCGGTACCGCGTAGGGGTAGCGCATCCAGTAGCCGCGCCTGCTCGGGTTCCAGGCCATCGAGAAACCCCGGAGCAGTGTCGGGCTCTACGAGCATTCCGTCCAGTTCACCGAGCAGTTCCAGCACCTCTCCGGCATCGGTGACGCAGACCGCAGACCCCTCCCGGAGCATGCGGTGACAGCCGGCCGAGGCCATCGAGGTCACCGGCCCCGGCACAACGCCTAGCGGGCGCAGCAACTCCAGCGCGTGCCGCGCCGTACTCAGCGCACCGGAACGCCAGGCTGCCTCCACTACCACCGTGACCTGTGCCAAGGCCGCGATCAACCGGTTGCGCGCCAGGAATCGTTGCCGCATGGGTGCTGTTCCTGGTGGCACCTCCGAGACGACCGCGCCGGTTCGAACAACCGAATGCAGCAGCTCAGTGTTGGCGACCGGATAGAACCGATCCAAGCCGCCCGCCATTACCGCGAGTGGTCGCCCGCCAGCACCCAACACGGCGTGGTGGGCACACGCATCGATACCGAACGCACCACCCGAAACCACGGTGACGCCCGCTGCTACCAGCCCGGCACTCAGGTCCGCCGCCACCTGGGCACCGTAGCCGGTGTTCGCCCGGGCACCGACCACGGCCACGGCAGGGTGGGCGAGCCTCGCCAACTCAGCATCACCGCGGATCCACAGGCAGATGGGGGCGGCGTTGCCCAGATCGTGCAGGCCGGGTGGCCACCGGGGGTCTGTGGGCACCAGAACTGTTCCGCCGAGCCGGTCGATCGTTCCCAGCTCACGTCCGGGATCGAGGTCGCGCAATCGAGGACGCCATCTGTCCGTCGCCAGCCGCCAGCCCCGATGGGGTGACAGCCCGGGCGGCTGACTCGAACCCGAACGCAGCCAATCCAACGCCACGACCGGCCCCAGTCCGGCGATGAGAACCCCGGCCGCCGGGTCGCCCGGCTCGGCGATCCGGCTCCAGGCCACGCGGGCGATCAGGTCATCGTCGGTGGCGACGCTGCGTTCAGCCATGGTCTGCCCCGGAGCGCAGTGAGACGGCGGTGGCCAGATCGGTTCCATCCGGCGCGGATCGCCCAGCTAGGTCCGCCAATGTCCAGGCCAGCTTCAAGACCCGATCGATTCCTCGCAAACTCAGTCGGCCACTATCTCGCATGTGGTCCAACCGACCCGCAATGCCCCGATCGACTCGCTGGGTGAAGTCTCGCAACCATGGTCCCGATACCTCAGCGTTGACCCGCCACGGAGTCTGGGTCCACCGCTCGGCGGCGAGGTCACGGGCCGTCCGGACCCGGTGCGCGACAGCCGCCGTGGACGGGCCGGTGCGTGGGGCACTCAACGCCGCAGCCTTGACTTCCGGCACCCGGACGCGGATATCGATGCGATCCAGCAGCGGCCCGCTCAGGCGGGACAAGTACCGGCGCCGGGCAATCGGAGTGCAGACGCAGTCCACCCCCTTCCCGCTACCCCGCCCGCATGGGCAGGGATTGGCGGCCAGCACCAGTTGGAATCGAGCCGGATAGCGGGCGGTGCCACGGGCGCGGTGCAGGATGAGCTCACCGTGTTCCAGCGGTTGCCGCAAGGTCTCCAGTACCCGGGCGCCGAACTCCGGAGCCTCGTCCAGAAATAGCACCCCCCTGTGGGCCCGGGATGCCGCACCGGGCCGGGGCATCCCCGAGCCACCGCCGATCACCGCCGCAGCGGTCGCGGTATGGTGCGGGTTTTCGAATGGCGGACGGCGAATGAGGCCGTCGGCGGCATCGAATGTACCGGCGACCGAATGCACCGAGGTGACCTCCACCGATTCGGCCTCGGTCAGGTCCGGCAGGATTCCGGGTAGTCGCGCAGCCAGCATGGTCTTGCCGGTACCCGGAGGTTCGCGGAGGCGTCGTAGATACAGACACTGCAGTTCGCTCATTTTCCAGGCGAAACCGCTGTGATCACCACATGATCATCGAGTCACGAAACTAGGTCTGTGCATGCACATGATGGGAGTGGGAAAGATGATGCCTTGGATGGGCAGTCGCGTCACCCAGGTACGCAGAACCGTCATCCTCAAGCAAGCGGTCACCGGGACCCAAGGATCGTCGAGTAGCGCCAGATCTACTTCGTGAATGCGACATAGTGCCGGTCGAGAAAGCCCGGAACATCGCGTCGCTGTCCCACCGCTTGGACGAACTCAGCGATCACTCCGGATGCCGCTGCTCCGGCCACTGCGGCGCTAGATCCGCCGATCATCGCGCCGCCGGCACCGCCAAGGCCGCCCGCGATGAAGCTGATCATGTTCGGCCCGCTCCAAACCCGTGACTGCTTCGCCTCCCGGCGCAGAGACTCGCGGGCATTCGCCAGCATTTCTTCGACACCGATCTGGACGGTTCTCGAGTCGGCACCCCCTCGGCGCGTCCGATCGGCATAGTCCAGTGCGCCTGCGAGATCCGCACGCCACGTCGCGAGCGAGTCGCTCGATCGACGGATCGACACCAGGTCTGACGGACTGAGGACGTCGATGTTTGGTACGTCCGTTCGCGCCACCTCGTGAACGCGGAGCTGCTCGGCCGGGTCGGGCACGCCGACGAACAGGAGTCGACCCATGAGCGGCGTGGCGCAGAGCACGTCCGACGACCCGCCAAGCATCCTGATCAGCGCAACGATCGATGCGGTCCCCGCAACGGCGTTCCCCACGATGTTCTGCGGACTCAAGATCCGTACCACGTCGACGAAGGTCTCGGCCAGCGCCGCGTCGCCCTCGTCCACAGCCCGCTGCAATGAGGCGAGATCGGGTGCGCGGTCGCCGCCGCGTATCTCCTTCCACAGTCCCTGCAGGGCAGGCGACAGGCCGGAGACGAATTCAAGTTCGAACTGGTCCCATGCGTCTTCGACGGTGAAGGGAGAGTCGTCGCTGTCCAACGACGTCAGCATGCTGTCGCCCAGTTCGCCCGCCGCCTCGAGTTCGTCGCCGCCGGTGTAGAACAGGTTCACGATGTCGTCGTCGAGGAGTTGCGCGATCTCGGAAAGCGACGCTGCCGCGGCAGACAGTCCCACACGGGTCACCTCGCGGACTTCTTCGTGCTGGCTCAAGTGCATCTCAGCGGCATGACTCAAAGGATCCTCAATCGCGAGGCCGTGACTGTAGAGAAGCGCTCTCATGATTCCTGTCGAGAACTCGCCAGTCCCTCGCATTCGAGGATCAGTCGCCGCAGAGAGACGGATGCCAGCCGGTGAATACCCGCTAACCGGCGACTCGTTGTTCAAGTGATCAAAGAACAGAGACGAGCGCAGCGGGACCAGTGGCCAGATCTCGGTGACAGGATGGTCCGGCAGAGTGCTGGTTCTCGGCACTGAGAGGATCGTCTCCGCCAGCGCGTCGACACGGTCCAGTGGCAGTGCATCGATCGCGGAGACCAGATCGGGCCCGGCCACCTCGCCGAGCGAGTCCTGGGCTGCGTCGAACGCGCTCTGCACAAGCCAAGTCTAAGTCAGCGGCGACTCTCTGTTGAGCAGGACGGTCGCCCGGCTCTGACGCACTCAGGCTGATAACGCCCGTCTAATCGAGCTACAGACCCCACCACACGGGTGGCGGAGCGCCAGTTGGTAGCGATACGTTCCAGGTAGTCATCACTTCCATTCTCAGTTCCCGGACGAGCAAGCACATGAAGGCATCACGACCCAAACGGCTGAACGCCGCCCTCCTTACAGCAGCCGACCTGGCTGCACTCGGTGTGCCTACCTCACGGGACGCGGCGCGCGAAGCCTTGGGGCTCCGCCAGATTCCGGAAGAAGCAGTCCGGGCGTTCGCCACTGCCGTCGCGGGCCTCGCATGGCTGATCGCTGCCGAGCAGTCAGCAGGCGGTAATGGTTCTGCGCGCGTGCAGCAGCCGGGACACAGACGCGAGACAGATGAGCCACTGCGCGGCTCACCCACTCTTATCGCGATCGGTGCACCGAGTGCAGTCGTGCGCTCCCCCACTCGCTTCGTGCATAATCAAGGTTTGGTCACCGTCTCCGTCTCGGAAACTCGCACGAGGTTCACTCGAGTCATCGCGGCTGCGCAGCACGAGGCCGTGATCGTCAAGCGGCGCGGTGAGCCCGACACTGTGGTCATCTCCGCCGCCGAGTACGCCCGGCTCCGTGACGCCGCCGACGAGCTCGAGGACATCAAGGCATTCGACGCCGCCATGGCTGAGAAGGGCCCAAACGTTCCCTGGGCGCAGGTCGATGCGCACCTCCAGGATGCCGGGTAGCAGCCTCGACAGAGCGGACTTCAACGTCAACCGGAAGTCCGGGTACTTCCCCCGGTCCTTGACTGCCTGTGCTTCACGCCTTCTTCGCTGCGGCAAAGACGTCGAAGCTGAACTCCTCGGGCGCGCCGCTGGCTTCGCCAGCCAGGAGCGCCGCGCGGAGAGTAGCCGTCTGCGCTTCGGGTGCCTCACGACTCACCGTGGCGCTCCCACTGCCGCCTCCTTCACAGGTGACCTGTACGCGGACAGCGGCCTCGATTTCGCCGGCAAGTCGGTCCACGAGGCCGCTCACCTTCCGGCGCGAACTGCTGGAGTCCTGTTCAGCCAGGCATGCGCTGATCTCTGAGTCATCGACGTCGACCCTCTGGGCTTTGCCGGCAGGTGACGACACCTCGATGTAGACCCGGGAGGATCCATCAGACCCATAGTTGCGGACCTTGATGTCGACCGGAGCATCGGTCGAGATGGCCCGCTCCGTCTGGCGGATCGCCGCCCGTGCCACGTTGATCGCGCTGATCGTGAAGTGCGAGCCGCCTGTCATGCCACGATTCTCCCAGCGCGGGACACCGCCGTCACCACAATCTTGCCGAGACCTCCCGCGCGTCCCCGGGCCGATCAGGGACCGGAACCGGACAGGAAGTTGATCGGTGCACGCACGGCGTCCGCGAGGCGGCCTAGTGTCTGGAACGCTCGGCCTACTCGGCGGAACTGGCTCGGCCGCCCAGCAGAGCCAGGGGCTCGACCTCAAGCTGTTGCGCCAGGGCGTCAACGGAGTCCAGCGTGAGATTGCGCTCCCCGCGCTCGATCCCAGCGAGGTACCGGGGTGTGACGCCGAGCTTTTCGGCGAGTCCCTCCTGCGTGAATCCG
>JBKDZO010000071.1:0-108975 GCA_047971285.1 Beutenbergiaceae bacterium
TACAGGTCGATGATCGCGGGGAAGTCGATCGACTGCCTGCTGGAGCCATAGTTGGAGCCGATGAGCTTCTTCTCCTGGTCGCTCATCACGAAGGGATCGATCGAGATCTTCACTCCGTCCGCCACCTGGCCGACGACGACAGCTGTGCCGCCCCGCCGGATCGCCTCGTAGCACGCCTCGATGGTGAAGGGCAGTCCGATAGCTTCAAAGGCGTAGTCGGTCCCCCGACCTCCGGTGAGCTCCAGCACGGCGGAGACCACGTCGGCTTCTCTGCTGTTGATGGTGTGGGTCGCACCGAAGCTGCGCCCGAGGTCCAGCTTCTGCTCGCTCACATCGGCTGCGATGATCTGCTTGGCTCCGGCCAGACGCGCACCTTGCACCACATTCAGCCCGACCCCACCGCAGCCGATCACCAGCACGGTGCTGCCCGGCTCCACCTTGGCTGTGTTCGTGACCGCGCCGATCCCTGTGGTGACGGCGCAGCCGACGAGGGCAGCTTGGGCAAGCGGCGCGTCCTTGCGAATCTTGATGGCTCCCGTCGCCGGAACGAGTGCGTGATCTCCGAATGACCCGACCGCGAGAAAGCTCTTCACGTCCTGAGTACCGTTTCGCAGACGAGACCGGCCATCGAAGTAGACATGCTGGTAGGCGGTCTCGTTGGCCAGTTGGCACAGCACCGGATTGCCCGAAACGCAGAACTCACACCGGCGGCACGACGGCGTCCAGGAAAGGATGACGTGGTCACCCGGCGCGAGGTCGGTGACCTCGGCTCCGATCGCGACCACCACGCCGGCGCCTTCATGCCCGAGCACGAGGGGTGCGGGGGTCTGCCAGTCTCCGTCGAGCGCGTGCAGGTCGCTGTGGCAGACGCCCGAGGCCCTCATCTGGACCAGGACCTCATCAGGCCCGGGCTCGCTGGGCAGTTGCAGGTTCTGAACTTCCAGAGGCTTGTTGGGACCGGTGAAAACTGCTGCTCGTACGTCGGTCATGGCGTTCCCTTCACAATGACATGGATTGGTGCGTGGTCGGATGGCTGCCCTACTACCCGGCGCGGAAGTAGAGGCGCTTGTTGGCGAATTCGCCGATCCCCAGAGGGCCCATTTCGCGGCCGAACCCTGACCGCTTCACTCCGCCGAAGGGCAGCTCTGCCGCTTCTGCCGCGATCGTGTTGATATGACTCATACCCACCTCCAGCTGCGAGGCGACCCGAGCCGCTCGCGACTCGTCGGCCGAGAAGACGGATCCACCTAGACCCAAGGCACAGTCGTTGGCCAGGTCCAGCGCCTCCTCATCGCTGCCGACCCGGTACACCACGGCGACCGGGCCGAAGATCTCCTCGCTGTACGACACCGAGTCACGCGGCAGTCCGGTCAGGACTGTCGGTGAGTAGTAGGCGCCAGGCCCCTCGGAGAGCACCCCGCCCGCCTCCAGCCTCGCCCCCTCGGAAATCGCGCGTTGTACCTGATCGTGCACCTTCTGCGCAGCATCCCGCGTGCACAACGGAACATACGCATTCTCAGCCAGGTCCGACGGATCTCCCGGTGCCAACCCGGCAGCAAGGCTGGTCAACTCCGCAACGAACTCGTCGTAGATGTCATCCATCACGATCAGCCGTTTGTTCGAGTTGCACACCTGGCCCGCGTTGTACACCCGGAAATCCCAGGCCTGCTTGGCGACGGTGGCGACATCGTCCGCATCCAGGATCACCATCGGATCGATGCCACCCAGTTCGAGCACGCATCGTTTGAGGTGACGCCCTGCCTGGGCCCCGATGATCGCACCAGCACGCTCGGACCCGGTCAGCGAGACACCCTGCACCCGCGGATCAGCGATCATCGCTGCGATCTGATCGTGCGAGGCAAAGGTGTTCTGGTAGCCACCGGCAGGAACGCCCGCCTGCTCCATGATCTCCTGGACGGTCAGTGCCGAGCGAGCACAGATCTCGGCATGCTTGAGCAGGATCGTGTTTCCGAGAACCAGGTTCGGGGCAGCGAAGCGGGCCACCTGGTAATACGGGAAATTCCAGGGCATAACACCGAGCAGCGGCCCGATGGGGCGGTGTTCGATGACGGCCTTGCCACGGATGGTGCTCGGGATCTCGTAGTCGGTGATCAGGCTCGGTCCGTGCACGGCGTAGTAGGCGATGATGTCGGTGGCGAAGTCGACCTCGTCAAGGCTCTCGCCGATGGACTTGCCCATCTCCAGCGTGATCAAGCGCGCCAGTTCCTCACGGCGTTGCGCAAACAACTCGGCTACCCGGTTGACGACGGCCGCACGTTCGGTCACGCTGCGCTGCCGCCATTGCTGGTAGCTGTCCTGCGCTTGCGCAAGCGCCGCTTCCACCTGGTCGTCGGTTGCGGTTGGGAAAGTCTCGATGACTTCACCGCTCGCTGGGTTCTGGACCCGATAGTTGGCCATGATGCCCCTCCTATTCGTTGCTACAGCGTCGAAGTCCAGGCATCGACGGCCCGGAATAGTTGCACGATCCGGTCCGGCTCACCTGGCGGGAATGCAGTGGCTTTGAATACCGGCGGAATCAGTACCCAGACGAACGAGCCACCCATCGGAGTCAGGCTCATCACCGTAGACGTAGCTGACCTGGTGATCTGCGAGCGCAGCACATCGATACCACGAAGGTGATCGGCGGCCACCGCATTGAGTGCCTGCAAGTCACCGGTGCTCTTGGAGGTGTAGCGAGGCCCGGAGCGCGCACGGCTGGAGAGCCCGACGTCGCCGGGGATCGCCGAGACCGTGTCCATCGCCATGGAGATGGACAGGTTGTACACCCGGGAGAACACATAGTTCCCTCGGTCATAGCTGAGCGTGAGTGCCAACCCGTCATCGGTACCCACCTCGACGCTGGTGCGGCTGACACCGGTCACCTCGCCGAACTGCCCAGCCACGCGACGCAGTGCAGCCCGCGCCCGGGTCACGATGACACCATCGCCGTCCAGCGGGTGCCGCGAGCGGACCGGAACGGCTAGGCTCATCAGGCTCCTCCTCGGCTCGATGCACCGCTGGCGGCCGGCATCTGTTCGAAGTCGCTGCCCAGGCCTTCCGACCGGGTGACGATGTTGCTCTGCGTCTGACCGAGTTCGGTCGGGGAGAACAACGGCAGCCGGTTGCGCTTAAGCCAAATCACGCCGAACAGGGCTATCGCAGCCAGGATGATGCCCGCGCTGCCCCAGATGACCACTCGCTGTCCAAGGTCGGGCACGATGAAGACGATCAGGTAGCCGCAGGAGGCGATGCCGAGTACCTGCGGCACTGGGTAGAGCGGAGTCTTGAACGGCCGCTTGACACCCGGGTAGCGACGACGCAGCACCATCACGTCCACCTGGGCGATGATGTAGCTGAGCAACCAGGTGACACAGGCGATACTGATCAAGTTCAGGATCATGTCGATCCCACCTTGCGCGAAGGTCGAGTAGAGCAGCACGGCAGCCATGCACCCTGCCGTGACCAACATCCCCACCCACGGTGTCCGGCTCCGCGGGCTGATGCGTGCGAATCCCTTCGGCAGCAGTCCTTCGTTCGCCAGCCCGTACAGCATCCTCGGGATGGCGGCGAGGTAGGAGTTCCCGGTCGAGAAGGACGCGAAGATCGTCACTCCGGTCATGATCAACCCGCCTATGCTGCCGAATATCGCGGTCGCGCCCACGACGTGCGGGATGGACGACGCGGCCATTTCAGCGAGGTCGGCGTAGCGGGTCGCGCCCCAGCCGAAGAGCACATCGACCAGGAAGATCGTCGACACCCCGATCAGCATGGCCATGGGAATCGTTCGCCAGGGGTTCTTGACCTCCTCGGCGAGTGGTGCGACGAACTCCATACCGATGTACAGCCAGATTGCCACTGCCCCCATCGTGGCGAGCGTGCCCCAGTCCGTTGCCAGGACCGGATTGTCGACTGGGTTTTGGCCGGTGATACCGAATACCCCGGCGAGGCCCATGAGTGCCAGGATGCCCATCATCCCGAACACCACGGGAACCTGGATGCTGGCGAAGATGTCTACGCCTGAGATATTGAGAACGAGCAGTATCGCGAGCACGATGAACGAGAAGACCGCCGCCGGGAAGCCGGTGAGGGATTCGAAGGATTCACCTGCCACCAGCAACTGGGTACCGCCGTCGGCCGAGACCAGGACCAGGTAGCCGCCCAGAACCGCGATGATGGCCATGAGACGGCCCAGCGCGGGCATCGTGTACTCACCGACCATGCCGCCACCGGGCAGCATCGAGGCCAGCTCACCGTAGGAGATCGCCACCATCACGATGATGACGAGTCCGATGAACGCCGGTATCGCAAAAGCAAGTCCACCGGTACCGAAACCGTTTCCGAGCGAGACCATCGCGGTACCGGAGACGACGAGACCCGTCGATGCGGCATAGGCAGCCCCGAAGCCGAGGCTACGCTTGAGTTTGGTCATGATTCAGCTCCCTTGCAGTCAGACCCTCGCTGCGTACAGCGAAGATTCTGGGCCTCACCGACCTCACGCCACAATGGACGCACCGTCGCAATTCGTGCGTGTGATCGACGGATTCACGTCAGGCGATCGCCGATCGATACGTCAGAATGTCTATTGCGTCCAATCCAGATCGACAGTTCGTTGCGGTTGGAGGTAGCGGAATGCGAATGCGAGTTCCGCCCGCACCTGATAGTCGTCCAGATCGAGCCCGGTGAGTTCCAGAATGCGCGACAGGCGCTGGGACAGGGTGTGCCGGTGGATGCTCAGATCGCGGGCCGCCGGCATATGTCTGCCGTGATGGCTGAGCCAGACCCGCAGAGTTCGCAGGAGTTCGGCTGACTCGGCCCCATTGTCGCGCAGCAACGGGCCCAGTAGCCGGCGGGATACGTGGCCCGCGTCGGTCGAATCGATGAGATCGGAGATGCCGTCATGCCAGATGTCGGCGAAGGCCGTGACTCCACTAGTTCCCCGTCGCAACCCGAACTCCGCCGCCTTCTTGGCCTCAGCCAAGGCGAGTTCCAGGCCTTCCCACCGGTCGCACCGGGACCTGCCCAGCACCAGGCCGAATGCGGTCAATCGCGAACTTACCGCCGGCACATCGTGCTCGGCAACGAGCAGCGCCACGTCGCTGCGGTACTTGGCGAAGAATACTGGGAAGTCGTCGCTCGCGTGCAGGCTCTCCAGGGCGGGGATCAACCTGGCGGCGTCATAGTGTTTGGGAATACCGATGAACGTCACCAGCGGTGGCGCGGGCAGATTCCCCCAGACGCTCCCCACGATATGCCGGGTGACGGCGACGTTGCCGGTGAGCAGGAGCTGCAGCAACGCATCGCGCAGCGTGCCGTACAGCACGGCTAGCGCCTGATTCTGCTGCAGCGACACGCTCACCAGGGCCAGCACGCTGGTGAGGACGTTGCGCGAGATGTCGTCGAACCCCTGGCTGAGCGTCAACGCCAGCATGCCGCTGGGCTGGCTGGGCTCTCCCAGTGCCTGCAACACCACCTCAAGGTCAGGGGCGACAACGGTCGTCCGGAACCGCTGGCCGCTGTGCAGGGCGTCCTGGACGATCGACGTCAGTTCCGCATCGTCCAGATGCGGGCCATCCGGCGCCTCGATGTAGGTGCTCGGGCGCCCCAGCGCGTCATAGAGCGCGACTCCGCAACCGAGTTGCCGGGCGGTCTCCCGGAGGGTCGCCGCCAGCCCATCGCGGCGGGTGGCCGCGTTGGCGATGGCCTTCTGGGCACGCAGCGAGCGCGTGTACCGCTCCGTCTGATCCCGTTGCACAACGCGGGCGGCCTCCTGCAGGATGTCCATGAACGAGATCTCATAGGGGACATCGAACAGAATCAGCCCGTGCCGTACGCAGGCGCGGGCCAGTTCGCGCGGCACGCCCTTGTGCACGACATCACTGCCGAAACCGATCCCGATCACCCCGTGGGCCGCAACGAGCGCCGCGTAGTCGTCGTATCGCCGGTCGAGCTGATCGGGAGCCAGGCGCACCTCCGGTACCGAGATGTCGGCGGAGGCGATGACCGGGAACTGCCAGCCCAAGGTCAGGATGACCTCGGCCGGGCCGAGAAACGGCGTCGGATCGATCATGTCGGTGGCGTGCAGCCACTCGAACTCCTTGTCCAACGCCTGTTCGGCGGAGGTGTCACCCGCCCCATTGACGATCACATGCAGATTCAGCGCGGGATTCTGCAGGAGTCTTCGTAGGCTCAGCGACACCATTGCATGCTAAGCCCGGGCTCAGCGAGCAGGCTACGACCGCCGGATGCTCGCCGCCATGCCATGCGCCGGCAGATCCTCCGCCAGCGCCAGCCGCACCAGCGAATCGGTGACCTGCGCCAGCGCAGCCTGGGAGTAGTCGACCAGTTGCACCGATTTCAGGAAGGCGTGCACATTCAGGCCAGACGCATAGCGCGCGGTACCACCGGTGGGCAGCACATGGTTGGAACCGGCGATGTAGTCACCCAGCGGCACCGGCGAGTACGGCCCGATGAAGATGGCCCCGGCATTGCGCACCCGGCCAGCGACCGTGGCAGCGTCCACGGTCATGATCTCCAGGTGCTCGGCGCCGTAGGCGTTCACTACCGCCAGCCCGGCCTCCAGATCATCGGCCAGCACCACCGCCGATTGCGGGCCGGACAGCGCTCGCGTGATCCGCTCGCGGTGTTTGGCCCGCGCCACCTGGCCTTCGACCTGGCCGGCAACCGCCTGCGCCAACCGCGGCGAATCGGTCACCAGTACCGAGGCAGCCGCCGGATCGTGCTCGGCTTGGGAAATCAGATCGGCGGCAACGTACGCCGGATCGGCGCTGTCATCGGCGAGCACGGCGATCTCGGTGGTGCCGGCTTCGGAATCGATCCCTACCGTGCCCATCACCGCTCGCTTGGCCGCAGCGACGTAGATGTTCCCCGGACCGGTCACCACGTCGACCGGGTCACAGCTGTTCGCCGGGTCGCCGAGAACACCGTAGGCGAACATGGCGATCGCCTGTGCACCGCCGACCGCATAGACCTCATCGACTCCCAGCAGGGCGCACGTTGCCAGGGTCGTCGGGTCGGGCCAGCCGTCGTTATCGCGCTGAGGAGGGCTGGCGACAGCCAGCGCCGACACGCCGGCTACCTGCGCGGCCACCACGTTCATCACCACCGACGAGGCGTAGGTTGCCAGCCCGCCGGGAACATACAGCCCCACCCGCTCGACCGGTAGCCAGCGTTGCTGTACCCGGGCGCCGTTGGCCAATTCGGTGCTGGCCTCACGCGGTAGCTGGGCCTGGTGTGCCAGCCGTGCGCGCCGGATGGACTCGCCCAGCGCCTCACGCAGCTGCGGATCTAGCCCAGCCAGCGCCTGTGCCAGCACCGGTGCCGGCACCCGCAGGCAGGCGGGCCGGACGCCGTCGAACGCCTCGGTCAGCTCAGCGATCGCCACGGCACCCTCAGCCCGCACCCGATCCAGGATCGGCTGTACTTGGCTGCCCGCTGCGGCGATATCAACCTCGGCGCGAGGAAGCCGCTGAGCCAGTTGGCCAGGGGTCAGGGTCAGTCCGCGGAGGTCGATCGTGCGCATCACGCGGCCGAGTTTAGCCGGCTACACCAGCTTCAAATGCGACCTTGAATCCAAGCAGTTCGGCCCCAGTAGCGCCTTCAAGTCGCCGTACAGGGCGGGGGTGCGCTGAACCCGAAGGCCATCGTCGAGCCGCAGCACCTTGGACCGGCCCGGTGAGGTCAAGGTCAGGTGTACCTCGGAAACACCCGGGTGGGTGGCGAGGATGTCGCGCAGTTTCTCCACCACCGGTGCCGTGCACCGGTTCGACGGGATCGACAGCTTGACCGGGGCCTGTTCGCCGTCGGTGATGTCCGGCATGCTCATCTCGGTGGCCAGCAGCGCAATGGTGTCGTCCCGCCGCCGGATCTTGCCCTTGACGACGACGACGGCGTCGTGGGCCAGTTGGGTGGAGTAGCCCAGATAGGTCTCTCCGAAGAAGAGCACTTCGATGCTGCCGGCCATGTCCTCGATGGTGACGGCTGCCCAGGCGTTGCCCTGCTTGGACACCTTGCGCTGGAGTCCGGTGATCAACCCGGCGATGGTCACCGGCGAATTGTCCTTGCGCTCGGTGTCCTCATTCAGGGCCGCGATCGGTAGGTCCGCAGCCTGCTCCAGCACGTGCTCGATTCCGGCCAGCGGGTGATCGGAGACATAGAGGCCGAGCATTTCCCGCTCGAAGGTCAGCTTCTGTTTCTTGTCCCACTCCCCCAGGTCGGGTACCGCGACGGTGAAACCACCGGCCAGCGGGTCGTCATCGGCGCCGTCGAACGAAGCGAACAGGTCGAACTGGCCCTCGGCCTCCTTGCGTTTGGCGCCGATGACCGCATCGACGGCCTGCTCGTGCACCATCAGCAGGGAACGCCGGGTGTGGCCGAGCGAATCGAAGGCTCCGGCCTTGATCAGCGATTCGATGGTGCGCTTGTTGCACACCAGGGCCGGTACCTTGTCGAGGAAGTCGGTGAACGAGGTGAAGTCGCCCTTGTCGGTGCGGGCGGCGATCAAGGCATCCACGACATTGGCGCCAACGTTGCGGACTGCGGTCAGCCCGAACCGGATATCGGATCCCACCGGGGTGAAGGTTGCTGCGGAGGCATTGACGTCCGGAGGCAGCACCGTGATCTGCATCCGGCGGCACTCGGCCAGGTACAACGCGGACTTGTCCTTGTCGTCGCGCGTGCTGGTCAGCAGAGCCGCCATGTACTCGGTCGGGTAGTTCGCCTTCAGGTAGGCCGTCCAGTAGGACACCAGGCCGTAGGCGGCCGAGTGGGCCTTGTTGAAGGCGTAGTCGCTGAACGGGACCAGCGTCTCCCACAGTGCCTTGATGGCGGCCTCCGGGTACCCGTTGGCCTGCATTCCCGAGCTGAACGGAACGTACTCGGCGTCGAGCACTTCCTTCTTCTTCTTGCCCATGGCGCGGCGCAGCAGGTCCGCCTGGCCAAGCGTGTAGCCGGCGAGCTGGCGGGCGATCTCCATCACCTGCTCCTGATAGACGATCAGGCCGTAGGTGGTGGACAGGATTTCCTCGAGCGGCCCGGACAGCGCAGGATGCAGCAACGTGATGGGCTGCTGCCCGTTCTTGCGCAGCGCATAGTTGGTGTGCGAGTTCGCGCCCATCGGCCCAGGGCGATACAACGCACCCACGGCGGAGATGTCCTCGAAGTTGTCCGGCCGCATCTGCCGCAGCAGCGTGCGCATGCCGCCGCCATCGAGCTGAAACACACCCAGGGTGTCACCGCGACCGAGTAGCGCGTAGGTCGGGGCGTCGTCCAGCGGCAACTGCTCCAGCACCACCGGGGCCTTGCCATTGATCTCGATATTGGCCACCGCATCATCGAGCACGGTGAGGTTCCGCAACCCCAGGAAGTCCATCTTGACCAGGCCCAGATCCTCCCCGGCGGGGACGTCGATCTGGGTGATGACGGCACCGTCCTGCTCCCGGCGCATGATCGGGATGATGTCGAGCAGCGGTTCGGAGGCGATGATCACGCCGGCCGCGTGCACCCCCCACTGACGCTTCAGGTTCTCCAGCCCTTTGGCGGTATCCAGCACTTCCTGGGCCACCGGGTCCGATTCCACCACCTGACGGAACTCACCGGCCTCGGAGTAGCGCTTGTCCTGGGGGTCGAACATCCCGCTGAGGGAGACGTCTTTGCCCATCACCGCCGGTGGCATCGCCTTGGTCAGCCGCTCACCGGTGGCGAAGTCGTGGCCGAGCACCCGGGCAGAGTCTTTCAGCGCCTGCTTGGCCTTGATGGTGCCGTAGGTGACGATGTAGGCGACCTTGTCCTCGCCGTAGCGCTGGCTGACGTACCGGATCACCTCGCTGCGGCGACGCTCATCGAAGTCGATATCGAAGTCGGGCAGCGACATCCGCTCGGGGTTGAGGAACCGCTCGAAGATCAGGCCATGCTGCAATGGATCGAGGTCGGTGATTCCCATGGCATAGGCCGCCATCGACCCGGCACCCGAACCACGGCCCGGCCCGACCCGGATGGCGTTGTCTTTGGCCCAGTTGATGAAGTCCGCAACCACCAGGTAGTAGCCGGCGTATCCCTTGGAGGTGATCACCTCGATCTCGTACTCGGCTTGCTTGCGCACGTCGGCCGGGATTCCGGCCGGGTAACGCTGGTGCAACCCCAGTTCCACCTGCTTGACGAAGTGGGAGATCTCGTCCTCACCGTCCGGGAGCGGGAAGTGCGGCATGTACTTGCCGACCTGCTCGGTAAAGGCTACGTCGCAGCGCTGTGCCACCAGCAGCGTGTTGTCACAGGCTTCCGGGTGCTCACCCCAGAGCAGCCGCATCTCCTGGGCACTCTTGAGATAGTACCCCTGGCCACCGAACGCGAATCGGCTGCCGCCCTGATCGTAGGTGGGTTCAGCCAGAGTCGACCCTGACTGCACGCACAGCAGCGCCTCATGGGCATGGGCATGCTCGGCCTTGGTGTAGTGCAGGTCATTGGTCGCCAGCAGCGGTGCCCCCAGATCCTTGCTCAGGGCGAGCAGGTCGGGCAGGGTGCGCCGTTCGATCTCCAGGCCGTGGTCCATGACCTCGATGAAGAAGTTCTCCTTGCCGAAGATGTCCTGAAACTCACCCGCGGCCTTGCGGGCCTGATCATGCTGCCCCAATCGCAGCCTGGTCTGGATCTCCCCCGAGGCGCACCCGGATGTGGCGATCAGTCCGGGGGAATAGGTCTGCATCAGTTCCCGGTCGATTCGTGGCCACTTGCCGAGTTGCCCCTCCAGCGAGGCCAGGGAACTCATCCGGAACAGGTTGTGCATGCCGGTGGTGTTCTCAGCCAGCAGCGTCATGTGGGTGTAGGCGCCGCGAGCCGAGACGTCGTCGCGGCGTTGTGACTCATCCCCCCAGGTGACCCGGCTCTTGTCATGCCGGCTGGTGCCGGGGGTGACATAGGCCTCGACGCCGATGATCGGCTTGATGTCGAAATCACGGGCGGTGCGCCAGAAGTCGTAAGCGCCGAACAGATAGCCGTGGTCGGTGGTGGCCAGCGCGCTCTGGCCGAGCCGCTGCGCCTCGGCGAACAACTCCTTGACCCGTGCGGCGCCATCGAGCATCGAGTACTCGGTGTGGACGTGGAGGTGGACGAAATCCGAGGACATGATCTGAGCAGTCTAGGTCGCGAATCCGGCACGGGGACGCCGACCCTCCGCAGCCCGGACCGCTCGCGGCGTGTCGGGAACCGGCGTGTCTCTACCCTGGTGCCCATGTCAACCTCTGGATTGCCCGCAGGCCGCTGGCAGGCTGCCGCCGCAGCCGCCGGTCTGCTCGGTTCCGACGACGGTGTCCGGCCCACGATCTTTGCCGAGATGTCCGCCCTGGCAGCCAGCACCGGCGCGATCAACCTGGGCCAGGGCTACCCCGATGAGGATGGCCCTGGGGCGGTCAAGCAGGTCGCGATCCAGGCCATCACCGACGGCATCAACCAGTACCCGCCCGGTCGCGGGATCGCCGAACTGCGGCAGGCCGTAGCCGACCATCAGCGGCGCCACTACGGAATCGCCGTGGACAGTTCCGAGGTCCTGATCACGACCGGAGCCACCGAGGCGCTGGCCGCTGCGCTGCTCGCCTTGGCTGAACCCGGCAGTGAGGTCCTGACGCTGGAGCCTTTCTACGACGCCTACACCGCCTTGATCGCTCTCAGCGGTGCCCGTCACACCACCGTTGGGCTACGTGGGACCGAGCAGGGGTTCCGGCTGGACCTGGATGCGCTGCAGGCGGCGGTCACGCCGCGTACTCGGATACTCCTGCTCAACTCTCCGCACAATCCCACTGGGGCGGTACTGACCCGACCGGAGCTGGCCGCTATCGCCGAGGTGGCCCGCACCCACGACCTCATCGTGGTGACCGACGAGGTGTACGAGCACCTCACCTTCGATGGCGCGAGCCACGTCCCGATGGCAACCCTGCCGGGGATGGCGCAGCGGACGTTGACGATTTCCTCGGTGGGCAAGACCTTCTCCTTCACCGGTTGGAAGGTCGGCTGGATCAGCGGTCCGGCACCGCTGGTCGACGCGGTGCAGACGGTCAAGCAGTTCCTCACCTACGTCTCCGGGGCACCGTTTCAACCAGCGGTCGCCCACGCGCTGAACCTGGAGATCTCCGACGACCCGGACGCGGGGTACGTGAACGAGCTGGCGTCGTCGTTGCAGCGACGGCGTGACCTGCTCATCGCCGGGTTGCGCCAGGCCGGAATGCCGGTGGTGCCCAGCCACGGCACCTACTTCGTGGTCGCCGATGCCACCGGTGTCATCGACAGACATGGTCTGAGCGACGCCGCAGCATTGTGCCGCGGACTACCGGACCTGTGTGGCGTGGTCGCCATCCCGATGACCGCGTTCACCCATGCCGGCTCGGCGACGGCCGCCCAGGTGCGCAACCAGGTCAGATTCACGTTCACCAAGTCGCAGTCAACGCTGCACCGGGCCATCGACCGGCTGGCTCGGCTAGCGGACTAGCCGGCGGCGTAGCACCATCATCGCGGCCCCAGCCAGTACCAGCGCTGCCCCGAGCACTGAGAGCACCGGGGTCACCGAGCTCACCCCGGTGTCAGCCAAGTCGCCACCCGCACCGGTCAGCGGCATGGCCGGGCCGGCTGTGGGCGTCGCAGGTTCCGCGGTCGGCCCGGTCGGGCACGGCTCGATCGCCGGGATGGTGAACGACCACTGCGCCGTGGCATCGGCGGGCAGGACGTATCCCGCCTGCGCCTGCGCCTGGATCTGGACCGCGTCACCGGTTCGCGTGCTGGTGTAGCTGATGCCCCTCACCTGCGGTATCTGCACCGACGCTTCGAGGCCACATGCGGGTGAGGCCGTCAGGACCGGTGCGATCGGTTCGGCTTCCAGCGGCGGCTGATAGTGGCCGGCGCCGTCGCCGCGAGAGCGCGCCAGACCCAGCGGCGCTTGCTGCGTCACCACACACGACGGGGTCGTCGAGGTGAACGTGCAGCTGGTGACATCGACGCTGAAGTGGCGTGACTGTTCGGAGTCGAACAACTGCATCTGCGTGGCGGAGGTGAATCCGCTGCCGGAGATCTCCGACCCGCCGGTCAGCGGAACCAGGGCACCAGTGCTGCCGTAGACGGGATCGGTCGCTGAGAATCCGTTGCCGAGGTTGATCGCCCCGGACTGCGCAGGTGCGCCGGCGGCGGCACAGCTGGTGGACCCGCTCGCCGGATCGATCCGCAACACCCAGTCAGATTGCCGCTCGATCACATGCGGACCCGCCACACCCGCCGGCAGCCAGGCCAATGCCGGGATGGTCACCGCTAGGCCGAGGTAGGACTGCGTCGGATTGGGAGTCACTCCCAGTGGCGGGAACGGGCCGGATACGGCATCGAACGGTGAAGGGTAGGCGCTCTGGCGAGCATCCACGGAGGCGTACCCGTAGATCATCCCGTCGGCCGGGTTGACGGCCCAGTCCTGCAGGCCTCCTTCTGGCTCGACGATGCCCGCTGCCGCACCTTGGGCAGCCAGCGTTGCCACCATCAGGCCGTAGGCGATACTCGCACCGACGAAGTTGCGCAGGAACGGTGCGCAGGACCCATCGAAGGTCTGGGCCACGCTGCTCGGAGTGCCGCCATTGGTGGGCATGGCGATCACCCATGGCTGCAGCGCAGCGGGTGAGCTCGGATCCTGGCTGCCGAGCCCCGGCAGCAGTACGGCATCCTGGGCGGCGGAGTATCCGGCGACGAACGGCGTCACGGTCTCGACACCGGTAAGCAGGCTCGCATCCAGCACCCCGACCTGCTCGATCGCCATGGTGTTGCCGGCGTCATACCCGATCCGCATCAATGTGCTCATACCTGGAGTGGGTGCGGTGGCCACCTCGGCTTCGGCGAATGCGTACAGGTATCCGTCGTCGCTGTTGTAGGACAGGCCGTTGAGCACGCATGTCCCGGCGGTCGATCCCAACGTGTTGGCATGCGGGTTGTCGGCGGGGCCGAATCGAATGGTCGAGGGCGGATCCGACATATGGGTACCGGAGAAGTCGTTGAGCACCGTGACGGCGGTGCCGCTGGGAAGGTTCAGCGGCGCGAGGATGGTTCCGGTCGGGCAGTCTGCCGGATTGGCTTGCGCCGGTGCTGCTGGTGCGGCCACTACGGGCAGCAGCAACGCTGCCACCCCGATAACCGCATACGAAATTACTCGACGCATGCTTGAAACTTTCCCCGACTGCTGCAGGCGCCCACGGTCCCCCCGGACGGCCCGTGCGCGACCTTAGCAGGTCAGGTCCGCAACGCCGTGAGAGCTGCGGCGAGATCCTCCGGATAGTCGCTGGTGATTTCGGTCCAGCGCCCGGTCCGCGGATGGGAGAACCCCAGTTCCACCGCGTGTAGCCATTGCCGGTTGAGTCCGACGTGCCGCGCCAGCACCGGGTCGGCGCCATAGGTCAGATCCGCGACGCACGGGTGACCGACGGCGCTGGTGTGGACCCGAATCTGGTGGGTGCGCCCGGTCTCCAGTTTCACCCGGAGCAAGGTGGCGGCCCGCAGGGCCTCCAGGGTGGTGTAGTGGGTGATGCTCGGCTTGCCGTCAACCACAACCGCCCACCGGTAGTCGTAGCGCGGGTGTCGCCCGATCGGGGCATCGATAGTCCCGGCCGCCGGGTCCGGGTGGCCCTGCACCAGCGCGTGATAAACCTTGCTGACCGTGCGCTGCTTGAAGGCGCGCTTCAAGACCGAATAGGCGGCTTCGCTCTTGGCCACCACCATCAGGCCTGAAGTGCCCACGTCCAAGCGGTGGACGATGCCTTGACGCTCAGCGGCGCCGGAGGTGGCGATCCGGTAGCCGGCGGCGGCCAGGCCGGCGATGACTGTCGGTCCGCTCCAGCCGGGGGAAGGATGTGCGGCCACCCCGACCGGCTTGTCGACCACCACCACATCGTCATCCTCGAACACCACCGGCATCCCCGGGATCGGTTCGAGGTTCTGGCTGGTGGGCGGCGGTGCCTGCGGCAGGCTGACCTCAAGCCATGCACCAGGGAGCAGGCGATGCGATTTCCCAACCGACTGGCCATCGACGCTGATGTGACCGGCCCCGGCCAGGTCGGCTGCCTGCGTGCGGCTGAGGCCAAGCAGCCGGGCTACCCCAGTATCGACTCGCTCACCTGCCAGGCCTTCAGGAACCGGCAATCCGCGGACATCAGTCATCGTGGTTGATGGTGGACTCGCCGGCAGCGGACCCATCGGCAGCAGAGCTATCAGCACCAGAGCTATCGGCCCCAGACCCATCGGGAGCAGACTCGTCGGGAGCAGGCTCCTCTCCGCTCGCGGCATCGGCACCGGACTCGTCAGCGGCCGGTGTGCCCGGGCCCGTACGCGTGCCATCGATACCGATGCCGCGGAAGGCGAGCACCGCCATCCCGGCGGCACCGCACACGATCGCGATATCGGCGACGTTGCCGACGAACAAGCCGCCGTAGTCCAGGAAGTCGACGACGTGGCCACGACCGAAGCCCGGTTGACGGAACAGCCGATCGGCAAGATTGCCCAGATTCCCGCCCAGCAATGCTCCCAGGGCCAGAGCCCAGGCCCGGGATTGGAGTCGGCGGGCCACCCGCACGATGACGACGGCCACGACGATGGCCACGATCGTGAAGATCCAGGTGCTGCCGGTTGCGAAGGAGAAGGCAGCACCTGGATTGAACACCAGCATCAGGCCGAAGAATCTGCCTACTACCGGAACATAATCACCTGGCATGAGCGCAGCCAGCGCAGCGACCTTCGTTCCCTGATCGGCAACCAGCACGCCGACTGCTACCGATACCAGGATCGGTAGCAGTCGGCGTCTGTGACGGTGCGATAGCGGCGCGTCAGCCGTGCCTTTGTCGGTCACGAACGACGCGGTTGTGCTACAGGCGGTGCAGGTCGCTCTCGGGACCGCTGGGGCTGGCCCCCGCGAGCGATCCACGGCCTTCGACGTCGGTGAGCAAGCCTTCCAGGTAGCTCTTCAAACGCGTCCGGTAGTCACGCTCGAACACCCGCAACTCGTCGATCTTGCGCTCCAGCAGAGAACGCTCGCCCTCCAGCTGCCCCAGGGTGCGGCTGCGCTGTTCCTCGGCCTCACGGGTGACCTTCTCGGCCTCCACACGGGCTTCGCCGAGCAGGCGGTCCGCTTCGGCGCGGCCATTGTTGACGTATTCGTCGTGGACCCGCTGAGCCAGTGCGATCAGACCGGTGGCGGACTCCGGTTCACCATTGGGACCGGTCGCCATAGCGGGCATCGCGAACGCGGGCTCCGGAGCGGGAGCAGGCTCTGGTGCGGGCGGCGCCGGGGCGGGCTCAGGTACCGCCGTGAACTGCTGGGTGGCTTGTTCGGCAGGAGCCGCCACTGGGGCTGGAGCCGTATCGGTGCGCCGTTCTGCGGCCTGCAGCTTGGCCTTCAATTCAGCATTCTCCGCGTCCATGGCACGAAGGGTGTTAACGACCTCGTCAAGGAAGTCGTCCACCTCGTCCTGGTCATAGCCCTCGCGGAACTTGGTCGGTTGAAATTTCTTATTGAGGACGTCGTCCGCCGTTAGCAGCGCCATCTCGTCACCTCGAATGTGGATCGTTGTGTGGCTGTGTTACCACGTCTCACGCTAGCTCATTCCGGACCATCGTGTTTGCGACAGGCTGAAATTTGCGAGTTAGGTCAAACGCGCTGGTTGCAGGCTACCTAGAATTCGAGCAACCCTCAACGGTGCGACGAGAGTCACGAAACCTGCCCGCGAAACACGCTCGGTGCCTCACGTAAGAGTGCCCGCGAAACCGTGACGCTCGCCGGGTATGGGAAGTGGGTTGTCGATGGCGTCACGTGCGGAGATCACCACGAAGTACGCGAGGGCGTATGCGAGTGCCTCGAAGAAGGACAAGGGCGGGGTGCTGGACCAGGTCGTGGCGGTCGCGGGACAACGCCCGGTGGCGGCTGGTGGCGGCAGGCAGGGCCAGCCCAGGCCCGGGTCGTCAGGTCGCGAAGCGGCCGGGGAAGAAGCGTGCGGACAAGTTCTCCTATGGCGCGGTCAGGGTGCTGCAGGTGGTGTGGGCCGCCAGTGGTGGGCAGTGCGGGAAGTACCTCGTGGCGTCGATGCTGATCCAGCTCGACGCGCTGGAACGCCACGGTGAGCTCGCGCTCGATGGTTCGGGGACCTCTGACCCCGACTGGCGTTGCAGCGCAGGGGCTCGTGCCGAACTGGTGGCGATGTCGGCCGCGTCGATCGACCGGTACCTGAAGCCGGCCAAGGCCAAGGCTGCTATCAAGGGCAAGACGACCACCAAGCCCTCACCGCTGCTGCGGAACTCGATCAAGATCCGTAAAGCCACCGACGAGGTCGAGGCCGAGGCCGGGTTCTTCGAGGGCGACACCGTCGCGCACTGCGGACCATCGCTGAAGGGGAAGTTCGCCCGGACGGTGAACCTGACCGACTTCCACACCGGCTAGGTCTTCACCCGCAGCGTCAGGAATAACGCCCACACCCGCATCCTGTCAGCGCTCACGGCCGCCGTCACCGCTGACGGGATCCCGTTCGCGCTCACCGGGCTGGACTTCGACAATCGCGGCGAGTTCCTCGACCACGCCGTGGTGCGCTGGGCTGGCGAGCAGGGGATCTACTTCACCCGGTCGCGGCCGGGGGGCAGCTGCCTACCCGGGCCTAGGAACCGCTACACGCGCGCCATGAGGTTGGCGAGAATCGTCAATCCGAATGAACACGCGACCATCAGGATCAGAAAGCCAAGATCCAGCGCAATTCCACCGATCCGCAGTGGCCGGATACGTTGCCGTAGCCAGCGCAGGGGCGGATCGGTGAGGGTATAGACGCCCTCAGCTAGTAGCAGCACCACTCCGCGGGGACGCCATTGCCTGGCGAACACCTGAATCCACTCGAACACCAGACGGATCAGCAACGTGATCACGTACAGCAGGAGCAGCAGGTAGACAATGCCGAAGACCCACTGGAGCATGGGGCTCAGCTCTGATTGAACAGGCGCGCCTGCGGGGCTTCCGGTTCAGCGGACTCCGAGGCGATCTCAACCGAGGCGGGCGAGAGCAGGAACACGCGGTTGGTGACGCGCTCGATGGCACCCCGCAGTCCGAAGACCAGGCCTGCCGAGAAGTCGACCAGCCGCTTGGCCTCGGGATCGCTCATCTCGGTCAGGTTCATGATCACCGGGGTGCCGGAACGGAATGCCTCGCCAATGACCTTGGCATCGTTGTACGTGCGCGGGTGCACCGTCGATATTCGTCGCAACGGACCTGCCTCATGGGAAGCCGCGCGGGAGATCGGAGTGACCTCGGCGGATTCCTCGTAGTCGTCGTAGCCGTCGTCGTAGTCCATCCGGTCGTCGCGGCCAGATCCTTCGACGTCGGCATATTCCGTTTCGCGATCGGCCTCGGATAGGCCGAGATACAGCATCGTCTTACGCAGCGCTCCGGCCATGCCTACTCCCAAATCGTGCTACCACATCGTGGTAATCGGTGTGGTGTGAACGCTAGACCAGCAGGCTTGCCTCACCCGGCAGCCCGGTCGGCGTGTCGCGACCACTCACCGGAGGAAATCGGGGATGTCCAAGTCGCTCTCATTGCGTCGGTAGCTGGGCTCCTCCAGAACCGGTGGCACCTGGACCGGCTGTTCCTCGGCCTGCTGCACCACCTGCGGCTCTGGCTCCGGTTCGACCACCTCAGGAGCCGGTACCGGTTCCGGCTCGATCACTGCCATCGGCGCCGCCTCGGGCTCGGCTTCAGCGCGTGAGCTGCGGCGCGGCGCCGGACCGTTTCCATCGAACCCTGCCGCGATCACGGTGACTCGCACCTCATCGCCCAGCGCATCGTCGATGACGGCTCCGAAGATGATGTTGGCCTCGGGGTGGGCCGCTTCCTGCACCAAGCGCGCAGCCTCATGGATCTCGAACAGCCCCAGGTCGCTGCCGCCCTGGATCGATAGCAACACCCCATGGGCGCCGTCGATCGAGGCTTCCAGCAGCGGCGAGGAGATCGCGAGTTCGGATGCCTGCACGGCCCGGTCCTCACCTCTCGCCGAGCCGATCCCCATCAGCGCGCTACCGGCCCCCTGCATGACCGATTTCACATCGGCGAAGTCCAAGTTGATCAGACCCGGCGTCGTGATCAGGTCGGTGATTCCCTGCACACCGGAGAGCAGCACTTGATCGGCCGACTTGAACGCATCCAGCACCGAGACGTTCCGGTCGCTGATCGACAGCAACCGGTCATTGGGGATCACGATGAGCGTGTCGACTTCTTCGCGCAGCGCTTCGATCCCGGTATCGGCCTGCGTTCCCCTGCGACGGCCCTCGAAGGTGAACGGGCGGGTGACCACACCGATGGTGAGCGCACCCAACGAGCGGGCGACCTTGGCCACCACCGGCGCGCCGCCGGTGCCGGTGCCACCACCTTCGCCGGCGGTGACGAAGACCATGTCGGCGCCGCGAAGCACCTCCTCGATCTCCTCGATGTGATCCTCGGCGGCCTTCTTGCCGACCTCGGGATCGGCACCAGCGCCCAGGCCGCGCGTCAACTCACGACCAACGTCCAGCTTCACGTCGGCATCGCTCATCAGCAACGCCTGGGCATCGGTGTTCACGGCGACGAACTCGACGCCCTTGAGGCCGACCTCGATCATCCGGTTGACGGCGTTGACGCCACCACCACCGATGCCGACCACCTTGATTACCGCTAGGTAGTTCTGCGGTGCCGCCACGTCAATCCCTCTCGCCGAATCTGCGACCCTCAACCTTCAGCCTCAACCTGAGGGTTAGAGTTATGTCATTTCTGATCGCGATGACGGTAGGTGCGCAGGCACTGCCGAACAACAACCGCGCCGGGCGTGTCGCCACCCAACCGACATTTCTTACTAGCGGGTGATCGGGCTCAACGGCGCCGAGACGTCGTACACCTGCGCCGGGACTTGCAGCAAGGTCGATAGCACCGAGGCTTTCAGTTCGCTTTGCTCCGCACTGCCCCAGATGACCTCGGCACCGGAAGCCAAGGTGAATTCGACCTCGTGGGCACTGGTGGCCGAGGCCTGCGTCACTTGCGCCAACAGCTCCGGGGGCATCGCTGCCAGGACCTGCAGCACCGCCTCCAAAGCAGCTGAGGTGGCCTCCGAACCGATGGGAACCCGCACCAGCGGCACCCCGGCGGCAGGCTCGGTCGTTCGTGCCAATTCCACCCCATCGCTGTCGAGGGTGAGGTATCCACCGCCCTGCCGCACGCTGGCTACCGGAACCCGTGCTTGTACGGTGATTTCCAAGCCGTGCGGAAAGGCCCGCACCACGGTCGCCTGGCGGACCCCGTTCAACTCGGAGATCTGCTGGGCGAGCGCGCCGGTGTCGATACGCAGCAACGGAGTCCCCTCCGCCGGTGCCACCACCGCGGCGATCTGCTCGGCGGTGGCGAACTCGCTGTCACCGGTCACGCTAACGTCGGAGGCTCGCAGCGCCAGCACCGGCGAGGCCAATGCCAGGTAGCCACCGCCAGCGATGAGCAACACACCGCACAGCACGAACACCAGCGCGCGGATGCGCAGACGGCGGCGGGCACGACGACGCTCGGCCAGGCGGTCCGAGAGCGCATCGGTGACGGTCGCGGCGTCGGCCGCCGGGTTCTGGTCGGGCTCGGCCACCATCGTGGATGACGGTGGGAATGTGGGTGGTCGTGCACTCATCGCCGTCAGGGCTCCTGTACCCGCGAGCGCAATTCCCGCAGGATGACCTCAGCCAGCTCGGTGACGTCACCGGCACCCATCGTGACCACCAGATCGCCTGCGCGCGCACTACTGGCGATCGCGGCCGCGGCCTGCAGCCGATCCGGCAGGTACCGGGCATTGGCGAGTCGATCTCCGATAAGTCCGGAGGTGACATCCGGTCGCGGTGCCTCGCGCGCACCATAGATCGGCGCCAGCACCACCTCGTCGGCACCGGCCAGCGCACGTGCGAACTGCTCGGCGAACTGCTCGGTACGCGAGTACAGATGTGGCTGGAACAGCACCAGCACACGCCCGGAGGTAGCGCGCCGAGCTGTGGCGACGGCGGCAGCAACCTTGGTGGGGTTGTGCGCATAGTCGTCCACCACGCGTACCCCGGCTGCCACTCCCCGCTCCTCGAACCGGCGGGCAGTGCCTGCAAAGGCGGCCAGTGCTTGCGCCATGTCCTGCGCCGGGACTCCGAGTTCGACCCCGGCGCACCACGCTGCGGTGGCATTGCGGAGGTTGTGTTCCCCGGGCACTTTCAGCTGCACGGCGGTGGCGTGGCCGTCGTGGTGCAGCCGGGCGAGGCTGCTATCTGCCTGCAGTTCGACGATCTCGATCCGGACCTGCGCCTCGGCGTCGGTGCCATAGCCGCACACCCGCACACCTGCATCTCGCGCGCTGCGCGCCAGGGCAGCCGCCCCCGGGTCGTCGATGCACGTCACCAGCAGTCCGGCGGGCCGGATCGTGGCGGCGAACTGGACGAAGGCCTGCTGGTAGCGCTCGGCGCTGCCGTGGTGGTCCAGATGGTCCGGTTCGACGTTGGTGACCACGGCAATGGCCGGATGGTAGGTCAGGAACGATCCATCGGATTCGTCGGCCTCGGCGACGAACATGGGCCCGGAGCCCAGATGCGCGCCGGTGCCGTAGGCGAGCACCTTTCCGCCGATGGCGAACGACGGGTCGAGGCCAGCGGTCCTGAGCCCGACGGCGAGCATGGCCGAGGTCGTGGTCTTGCCATGCGCCCCAGCGACGGCAACCATGTCCAGGTCCGCGGCGGCCCGGGCCAGCGCCACCGACCGATGGACCACCTCAATGCCCGCAGCACGTGCTGCGATGACCTCCACGTTGTCCGGTTGCACGGCGGTGCTGACCACCACGACGTCGGCGCCGGCGACCTGCTCCGGGCGGTGACCCACGTGAACCTGGGCGCCGAGCCCGGTCAGGCGATTCAGCGCAGCCGACTCCCGCGCGTCGGAGCCGCTCACGTGCCAGCCACGTGCCAGATACAGCTCGGCGACCACGGCCATACCGGCCCCGCCGATGCCGATGAAGTGTGCCTGCCCGCTCATGCGCGCCACCCGGCTGCCACCTCGACCAAGCCGGCCAATCGAGCCGCGCCGTCACGCACGCCGACGGCAGCCGCGCGCGAGGCCATCCGCGCCAGTCGTGCGGGCTCAACCAGCAGTGCGACCACCTCGGAGCCGACCCACTGCTCGGTGAGGTCGTCGTCGTCGACCATCAGCCCGCCTCCCGCCTGCACCACCGGCGCGGCGTTGAGCCGCTGTTCGCCGTTGCCGATGGGCAACGGCACGTAGACGCCCGCAATCCCCAGTGCCGCCAGCTCACACACGGTTCCCGCTCCGGCCCGGCACACCATCAGGTCCGCGCAGGCCAGCGCATGCTGCATCGAGTCGAGGTATGGCATGACGTGGTAGTCGCCGCTGTCCACACCGGCCCTGGACAGCAACTGCCGGACCTCGTCGTCCTTGCCGACTCCTGTCAGATGCACCACCTGGGCGCCGGTGGCCAGCAGGCTGGCGGCCGCCTGGCCGACCGCCTGGTTGAGCCGTACCGCCCCCAGCGATCCGCCGCTGACCACCAGGACCGGCCGGTCGGGATCGAGCCCGAGCTCAGCGGCACCCTGCGCTCGGGCTGCCGCCGGGTCATCGATGCGGGCCTGGGCCAGATCGGCGATCGCCGGGCGCAGCGGCAAGCCCACGACTCTCGCGCCCGGCAAGGAAGTACCGGCGAAGGTCACCCCGACCGCTGCGGCGAAACGTGCCCCGACCCGGTTGGCCAATCCGGGCCTGGCGTTCTGTTCGTGGACGATGATCGGCACCTGAGCCGTGCGGGCAGCCATATACGCCGGCGTCGCCACGTACCCGCCGAATCCGACAACGGCATCGGCACCTATCAGCGCCTGGCGGGCAACGGCCATCGCCGTGCGCCACCGGCCAGGGAAGCGCAGGACGTCCATCGACGGGCGGCGCGGCAGTGGGACCTTGGGCAACTCCACCAGTTCGATTCCAGCAGCCGGGACCAGGTCGGCCTCCAGCCCGGTGGCGGTCCCGAGCGCGCGCAGCACCACCTCGGGGTGGCGCCGCCGGATCTCGGCTGCCAGTGCCAGCATCGGGTTGACGTGTCCCGCCGTCCCGCCACCGGCCAAGAGCAGCGTCCGCTGCTGGCCTTGATCAGCCATGTGAGCGCGCACTCCCCCGTTTGCCCGGCCTAGGTGCAATGACCGCCAGTGAGCGCCGCACGGATCCGGCCCGCGCCGCCAATGCCTCCCGCGCACCGGGTTCAGAACGGGCGAAGGCCAGCACGACTCCCAGGCCGACCAACGTCGTGATCAATGATGATCCGCCAGCGGAAACCAGCGGCAGGGGCACGCCGATCACCGGGAGCAATCCGATCACCACGCCGATGTTGACGAATGCCTGGCCGATGATCCAGGTGCCGATGCCAGCGGTGGTGATCTTGACGAAAGGGTCCGGGTGCCGCTTGATCACCCGGGAGAATCCGATAGCCAAGGTCACGAACAACACGATCACCAGCAACGCGCCGAGCAGGCCCAACTCCTCACCGATGATCGCGAAGATGTAGTCGTCGGCCGCGGCAGGCAAGCCGCGCCATTTGATCCGGGAGGCACCCAGGCCGACGCCGGAGAGTCCTCCGGAAGCGAGGGCATCCAGGCCGAGGCGGGGTTGGAAGTCGGCGCCCAGCGGACTGGGGTCGCTGTTCATTCCCAGGAACTGCGACACGCGTTCGCGTCGGCTGACGGAGGAGAAGACCAGGAAACCCGCAGTGGCGGCAGCGAACGAACCCAGCAATCCGAACAACGACAGCGATACCCCGGATACCCAGAGCGCACCGGCGACCAGCATCATGATGATCAGCGCGGTCCCCAGATCCCGGCCCCAGAGCACGAAACCCAGGAACACCACGGCCACCAGCACGGCTGGAACCAGCGCGTGGCGCCATTGGCGCAACAGTTCGCCCTTGGTTGCCAGGACGGCGCCCAGCCACACCGCCAAGCCGAGTTTGGCGAACTCGCTGGGCTGGAAGGTGACGAACCCCAGGTCGACCCAGTTGGAGTTGCCACCCACGGTCAAGTTCAACGATGGCACCAGCAGCAACAGCTGCAGACCGAAGGCCCCGATCAGGCCCATCCAGGCCAGTCGGCGAAACCATGCGGGGTTGAACCGGGAGACGATGATCGCCAGCGGCAATCCAATGGCGGCGAATCGCAGCTGGTCCAGGAAATCCCGGAACGGGTTGAACCCGCTCCCATCTGCCGCGCTGTCATTGAGCGAGTCGACCATCGATGCCGACAGCACCATCACCAGCCCGAGCGCCAGCAGCAACAGGGCCGCGCCACCGATGAGGTAGTAGCTGGTCGTGGCTGAGGACCAGATGGCGCTGCGCCAGGTCGCCACGGACTTCACCGGCGGACGTGAATCCAGCCCGACGGCGCTCACGAGGGGGCCGCCAGCGAACGGACTGCCGCCGCGAAGGCCTCACCGCGCTCGGCATAGGAGGTGAACTGGTCCATCGAGGCGCACGCGGGTGCCAGCAGGACGGTATCGCCCGGCTGGGCGAGCTGCTGGGCAGCGCTCACGGCGGCATTCATCACCTCATGCTCGCCCGCGCCGATGCGCACGCGCGGGATCTGGGCCGCGTGTCGGGCAAGTGCATCCAGGATCGGTTCGGAGTCCACGCCGATCACCACCACCGCGCGCAACCGGTCGGCGCGCTTGCGAACCAGGTCGTCGAATCGTGCTCCCTTGGCCAGTCCGCCGGCTATCCATACCGCGCGGCCAGGCTCGATCGCGGCCAGCGAAGCGGCGGCCGCGTGAGCATTGGTGGCCTTGGAGTCATCGACGTAGGCGACCCCATCCACCGTTGCCACGTGCGCGATCCGGTGTGGTCCACCGCGGTAGTCACGCAGTCCCTGGGCAACCTGTTCGGGTCCGACCCCTGCCGCACGGGCCAAGGCCGAGGCCGCCAGCGCGTTGCTGACCACATGCGGGGGCGGCTGGGAACCCACGCCCAGGTGAGCTAGGTCGGCCAGGTCGGCCACCACCTGGCCATGGCTGTGGCGATTGGGAATGAACGCCCGGTCGACCAGACTGGATTCCACCAGCCCTAGCTGGGCCACGCCCGGGGTTTGCAGCGTGAACCCGACCGCGCGGGCCCCCTCGGCGACGTCGGCCTGCGTCACCATGCGCTTGGTCGCCGGGTCGGCTTCGTTGTAGATGCAAGCAACCCTTGTTCCGGTGTAGACCCGTGCCTTGTCCCGGTAGTAACCGGCGGCCGATCCATGCCAGTCCAGGTGGTCGTCGGTGATGTTCAGGCATGCACTCGCCACCGGGGCAACCGAATGGGTGAAATGCAACTGGAAACTGGACAGCTCCACCGCCAGGGCATCGAGCGGCCTGCCGGCCGACCTGGCGTTGAGCACCGCCATCGAGATCGGTGTACCCACGTTGCCCACGGCCGGTGCGTGCCACCCTGCCGCACCGAGTTGGGCGGCCAGCATTCCCACGGTCGTGGTCTTGCCATTGGTGCCGGTCAGGGTCAGCCATCGGGTGGCCGGGCGATCGATACGCCAGGCGAGTTCGACCTCACTCCAGATCGCTATACCTGCACCGGTCGCACCGCTCAGCACTGGGTGCCCGGGCGGAACACCGGGTGAGGTGACGACGATGGCCGGATCGGCGTCGGCGACCAGCGCCGCGAGCCGATGAGGATCGGCGTGGCATAGCACCCCGACGGTTGCTGGGAGCTGCGCCTGCTCGACCTGCGCGACCTCGGGCACGGCCACACTCACCCGGGCACCGATGTCGGCCAGCACGGTGGCTGCGGCCTGGCCGGTGGCCCCGAGGCCGAGCACGATCACTGATGCCCCCCTCAGGGCATCGATATCCTGGACACGCACCGCTAGGTCACGATCCATTCGGCGTAGAACAGGGACAGCCCACCGGCGATGAACAACGCTGCGATCACCCAGAACCGGATGACGATGGTCACTTCGCCCCAACCCATGAGTTCGAAGTGATGGTGCAACGGCGCCATCTTGAAGACCCGTTTACCGGTTAGTTTGAACCAGCCGATCTGGATCACATCGGAGAAGATCACCAACACGAACATGCCACCGAGGATGGCGGCCAGGATCTCGGTCCGGGTGAGGATCGACATACCCGCCAGCGCGCCGCCAAGGGCCAAGGAGCCGGTGTCTCCCATGAAGATCTTTGCCGGCGAGGCATTCCACCATAGGAATCCGACGCATGCCCCGACGATGGCGGCGGCCGCAATGGAAAGGTCTTGCGGGTCTCGCACCTCGTAGCAGCTCGGGCCAACCTGGCGGATGTTCTGGCAACTCTGGTTGGCCTGCCACAGCGTGAGGATGACATAGGCACCGAACACCAGCATGCTCAGACCGGTCGCCAGGCCGTCCAGTCCGTCAGCGAGATTGACTGCGTTCGACCACGCGGTGATGAGGAAGTTGGACCAGATCACGAACAGGATCAGGCCCACGGTGACACCGGCGAACGCCAGATCCAGCCCGAGATCGCGGATGAACGAGATGTGGGTGCTGGCCGGGGTGCGGTACCGCTCGTTGGGGAACTGCAGCACCAGGACCGAGAAGATGATTCCGATGATCCCTTGGCCGATCATCTTCGCTGCTGGTGACAACCCCAGTGACCGCTGGCGTGAGATCTTGGTGAAGTCATCGAGGAATCCGATCACCCCCAATCCGACCATCAGGAAGAGCAACAGCAGCCCGGAAGCATTCGGGAGCCTGCCGGAATAGATGTAGGCCGCGGCGTATCCGAGCAGGGTGGCGCCGATGATGACCACACCGCCCATGGTCGGTGTGCCACGTTTGGTGAAGTGCGCGGTAGGCCCGTCCTGGCGGATGAACTGCCCGTAGTTGCGGTGTACCAGGAAACGGATGAACAGCGGGGTTCCCAGCAGCGCCACCACTAGTGCGACACCGCCTGAGATGATCACAGCGATCATGCGGTCGCCAACTCCAGATCCGTAGTCAGCCAATCGGCGAGGTGGGTCAGCCCAGCACCATTGGATGCCTTGACCAAGACGATGTCGCCGGGCCGCAGCAACGTGCTCAGCAATGAGCGGGCGGCCGCGACCGAGTCCACGAAATGACCGCTGCCACCGGCGTCCTCGACGGCTGTAAACATCGGCTCGGCCCCGGATCCGACCACCACGACCTCCGTGAAGCCCAGCTGCACAGCGAGAGCGCCGATCCGTTCGTGTTCGTCGTCGGCACCGGCCCCCAGGTCAAGCATCTCCCCCAAGACCGCAACGATCCGTCGCCCGCTCGCCGACATCGCGGCCACGGCGGCCAATCCTGCGCGCATCGAGTCGGGATTGGCATTGTAGGAGTCGTCGACCACCCGGATCCCGGAATCGGTGTCGGCGGTCTGCATGCGGTGTCCGCTGATCGGACCGGCGCTGGTCAGGGTCTGGGCGATCTGCGCGAGCGACTGGCCCAGGTGCAGGGAAACGGCCGCTGCGGCCAGCGCATTGGTGACCTGGTGCTCACCGACCAGTTCCAGCCGCAGGTGACTGCGCTGGTCTGCTGCCGCCAGGGTGAAAAGCGCGTGGCCATCGGCATCCATGGTGACCTGTTCGGCACGCACATCGGCCTCGGCGCTGCGGCCGAACGTCACCACCCGGGCTGCCTGATCGGCCATTGCCAGCACCCGCCGGTCATCGGCGTTGAGGATCGCTACGCCACCTGGCGCCAGACCCTGCACCAGTTCGGCCTTGGCGCGGGCGACCCCATCGATCGAGCCGAACCCACCCAGGTGCGCATGGCCGACGATCAACTCCACGGCGACATCGGGGGGCGCGATGGAGGTGAGAAATGTCAGGTTCCCCGGCGCGTCTGCTCCCATCTCCAAGATCAGTACCCGGGTACGCTCGTCGGCACGCAGCACGGTCAGTGGCAGGCCGATCTCGTTGTTGAACGAAGCGACGGGCGCAACCACATCACCCAGCGGCGCGAGCATGACCGAGAGCAAGTCCTTGGTGCTGGTCTTGCCCACCGACCCGGTGATGCCGACGACCACGATCCGACCGGTGTGGCGCAACCTGCGCAGCACCTCCCGGGCGAGGGCTGCCAGTGCCGTCGCCGTGTCCGGCACGATGACTGTCGGTAGCGGCGCATCCGGAACTGGCCGACTGACCAAGGCGGCGGTGGCACCCGCGGCCGCAGCCTGGTGCAGGTAGTCGTGACCGTCGACCTGGTCGCCGGGAAGGGCCACGAAGAGGCTTCCAGCCGTACCCAGCCGCGAGTCGATCACGACCGAAGAAATCACGCGGCTGAGCGAGGCAGCCGCAACCGATCCACCGATCGCACCACCCACAATGACGGCCACGTCGGTCACGGAGAGTTCGATCATTCCGGCTCCGTGTTCCGTCCCTCACGCTGGGTCAACCCAGCTCGCGCCTCCGCGCGATCGTCGACGTGCTCGATGGTCCCGGCAACCTCCAGCCGCGTCAGGTGACCCCGACCGGAGATCAACACCGTATCGTCTCGGCCGGCCAAGGCGACCGCACCGCGGATGGCCACCCGTCGTGGCGAGACCTCCGCCAGCTTGGCTGCGCCGGCAGCCGCGGCCCCGGCCAGCACATCGGCGCGGATGGCACCCGCGTCGATATCGGCACCGTAGTCGTCATCGGTCACCACCACTGAGTCGGCGATGGCGGCGACCTCGCCGAGCTGGCGCCGGGTCTGCGGCGAATCATCCACCCGCGCTGCCACCACGACCACGAGGTCCTTCTTGGTGGTACGGCGCAACGGCTCCAGTGCGCGGGCCAGCCGAGCCGGGGTATGGGAGATGTCGACGATGCAGCGAGGATGGTTGGCCACCCGCTCCATCCGTCCCGGAACCACTGGCCGCAACCCCTGGGGCAGCGCGCGCGCGAGGGTGGCGATGGAGGCTCCGGCTTCCATCACCATCACCAGGGCCAGCGCGGCTAGCCCGACGGAGAACCGAGCGGGGAGCCACAGCGACATGGACACGCTGCGCCCGCTGCGATGGGTGATAGTGAAGTCCATGTGGTCGCCTGCGCTGTGGTTGACGCTGGCCAGCCAATCGGCATCCGGCCCCTTGGACCGGGTTCCGACGGTGATGGCCCCCGGCACCTGCTCGGCAAGCTCCAGCGCCTGCGGCGAATCGACCAGCACCACTGCCCGGCCGGCCGCAGACAACGCCGCGATCGCTTGCCGGCGGTGTACCTCCAGGGCATCACCTTCATAGGCGGGGTCGATATGGGTGAAGGCGGCGAAGTCAAGTCCCAGTCCGGCCGCGGAATCCTCCGAGAAGTCCGGCCACTGCAGTTCCAGGATGACGTCGTCGATCTGCTCGGCCTGCGCCTGCCGGCGTAGCGCCACCAGATCCGGTTGCCGGTCCCGCTCGATCGGCGTGCGTTGCGCGCCCACCTTGGACTCCACCGTGCTGTGGATCGCGGTACTGCGTCCGATGGCCGCCACCATGTGCTCGACGATGTAGCAGGTGGTGGCCTTGCCGGTGCTACCACAGACCGCGAAGGTGCGGGTAGCGGGGGTAGCGGCCGACGACGTCATGGAGGCGAATCTACCGGTTAGCTCGCGTCGGTGCCGGACGGTGTCAGCGGATACGGCTGCGCCTGGGCTTGCGACGGCTTCACCCCGAGCTCTGAAAGTGCGAAAGCGGCGACGTCGTGGAATACCGGTGCGGCAATGGTGCCGCCGAAGAAGCCCGATGTGGGCTTGTAGATGACCACGCCGATGGTCAGCCTGGGATCGTCAGCCGGCACGATCCCGACGAACGACGCCGTCGTGGCGCTGATACCGCCGGCCCCATCTGCCGTCTGCGCGGTTCCGGTCTTGCCTGCGACTCGGTAGCCCTCGACGGCAGCGTGAGTTCCGGTACCCCCTTCGTCGGTCACCGATTCCAGCATGCGGATCATCTGGGCCGAGCTATCCGGACTGACGACCTGGAGCGGATCGGTGGTCTCCGCGGCGGTGTAGACGCCATCGCAATCCCACCCATCGACCAACACCGGGTCCACGTGCATGCCTTGATTGCCGATGGTGTTGAACACGCCGGTGTTCTGCAGCAGTGACACCGCCACGCCCTGGCCGAACATCGTGGTGTAGCGCTGCCGCCCATCCCAATCCTGGTAGGGCGCCAGCAGTCCGCGTGCGTCGCCGACCAGGTCCAGGCCCACCGGTTCGCCCCACCCCATCATCTTCATGTACTGATAGCGGGTCTCGTCGGTCATGAGCGAACCGATATTGACCGTGCCGGTGTTGGCCGACTCCGCCAACACCCCGGTGGTGGTCAGGATCTGATCCGGATGCGGGCTGTGATCTTTGAACGTCTGGCCGTTCACGGTCAGCCGATAGGGGTCGGCTATCGCTGATGTCGGTGTGACCACTCCCTCTTCCAGCGCACTCAACACGGTCAGCACCTTGCCAGTGGATCCGGGCTCATACACCGCCTGGTAGGACGGCGCCAGTATCTCGTCCTGATCGGTGAACCGATCTTCCGGCGGGCTGTTGGGGTCGTATCCGCCCGAATCGGCCAGCGCCAGAATCCGGCCCGTCTCGGTCTCCATCACTGAGACCGCTCCCCAGGATGCGCCGTAGGTGCTGACGGCTTGGCTGATGACCTGTTCTGCGGTGTATTGGATGTCGCGATCGATGGTGAGGCTGATGTCACAACCTGGGATTGCCGGGGTCTGGCTCTGGCTGGCTGTTGGAATCAGCTGTCCGGCGGCACCGCGTTCGTAGGTCATGGAACCATCGGTTCCGGCGAGAATCTCCTGGTAAGCCAGCTCCAAGCCGGTGACCCCGCTACTGGCGGAGTTAACCCAGCCCAGCAACGGTCCGGCCACATTCGCATTCGGGTAGGTGCGCGTGCTGGAGAGTTCCGCGGTGAAACCCGGGATCCGCAACGCGGCCACCTGCTGTTCGATTTCGGGGGTGACGTTCCGTGCCAGCACGTAGTACCCGCGACCGGTGCTCTCCTGCGGGTCGCCGACCAACTCGGCGCCCAGTTCATTGATGTCCAGCCCCAGGATGGAAGCCAGCTCGGGTGCCAGTGCCGCCGCGCCGTAGCCCACCGCTTCCCCGTCACCGTTCCGCGCGGTGTAGGCGGGTATCTGGTTCAGGTCCAAGATCAGGTTGTAGGTAACAAGCGAGGTCGCCAGTACCTGGCCGTTGCGATCCAGGATGTCGCCCCGGGGAGCGATTAATGCCTGGGTCAGGCTTCGTTCCTCGGCTGCGGCTGCGGCGAGCGCTGGTCCGGCGATCGTCTGGACATACACCAGCCGTGCGGTGCACGCCAGTGCCAGCGCGAACACCAGCAGCAGAATGACGTTCTGACGTTTCGCCGATAGCCGGCCATCGATCGGACGGGGCGCCGACATCTACTCAGCTCCATCCTCGATGAGATCACCGGCCGGTGGGCTGATGGTGCCATCGGCCAGGTCGATATAGCTCAGCCCCTCCGCCGGCACCATCCCGAGGTCCCCGGCAGCCAGGGCCAGCTGCGCCGGGGAGGCCAGCGCGTTGACCTGGGTGCTGAGCTGCTGCTCCATCTGAGTCAGTTCGGCCAGCTCACGTTGGCGTTGGCTGATCTCGTAGCCTGTGGTCGCGATCGCCGTGTTCAGGGCCAGCGCGCCCAGCAAGGAGCCACCCAGGATGGCCAGGCATAGCGACAGGAACGGCAACCGTGACCGGGCGGCCGACGGCGCACGAACGATGCGCAGGCGGGGGCGCCACCGCCTGCGGATAGTGACCCGCCTGGCACTGCCTGCAGCCGGTGCCCGGGCTGGCATCGCGCTCATGCTGCCTCCCGGATCACTTCAGCTGCCCGCAGCCGAACCGACGCCGAACGAGGGTTGTCGTCCACCTCGCGCTGCGATGCGGTCTCGGCACCGCGCGTCAGCAACCGCAGGTACGGCCTGTGCTCGGGCAGATCCACCGGCAGGCCGGGCGGGGTTTGTGACCGCGCGCCGGCAACCAGAGCCTGTTTGACGATGCGGTCCTCCAAGGATTGGTACGCCATCACCACCAACCGGCCCCCTATGGTCAGCGCGGAGATTGCCGCCGGTACGGCCGCGGTCAGCACCTCCAGTTCGGCGTTGACCGCGATCCGAAGAGCTTGAAAGGTCCGTTTGGCCGGGTTGCCCCCCCGGCGCCGGGCAGCTGCCGGAATGGCTGCACGGACCAGGTCCGCCAGTTGCGAGGTGCGCTCCAGCGGATCATCCGGGCGGCGAGCCACAATCGCGGAGGCGATTCGCGACGCGAACTTCTCCTCGCCATAGGCGTACAGAATTCGACGTAGCTCGGCCTCCGGTGCAGTGGCCAGGAGCTGTGCCGCAGTGGTACCCGAACCGGCATCCATGCGCATGTCCAGCGGGCCATCCACCGCGTACGCGAACCCTCGATCCGCTAGGTCGAGTTGCATGGATGAGACCCCGAGGTCCATGAGAACCGCCTGCGCCCGGCCATCCGCGTGGTCCGCAAGCACATCGGCGATCTGGTCATAGGTGGCATGGACCGCCGAGAACCGGTCACCGAACCGTGCCAGGCGAGAGCTGGCATGAGCCAGTGCAGACCGGTCACGATCTATGCCGATCACTCGCGCGGACTGGTAGCGACGCAACACCAGTTCGCTGTGTCCGCCCAGGCCGAGCGTGGCGTCGACGAAGACTGGAGCCGGATAGGTTTCGGTAGCACCGAGCGCTGGCCCCACCAGGTCCAGGCACCGCTGAGCCAGCACCGGCACGTGCCGCACCGGGACGGCAGCGGGCGCCGTATCGGCCGTGTCCTGCTTGTCCTGGTCCAAGGTGATGCTCTCTGGTGGTGCTGGTGGTTCTGAGATCGTGCTGGTGCTACTGGGTTGATGCGGTGTGTGGTCGTGGTAGGCCGGGGAGTGTGTTGCCGCCCGACCAGGACTCCCTCCGAGGGCTCTGGCGCCGGGGAAGTGCGTCAGAGCCGCGGCGAGAGACCTGCGCGCACGGCAGCGGTGAACTAGAGGCCCGGCACCACCTCCTCGGTGATCTGGGCGTACGAATCTTCTTGGGCGGACAGGTAGTTCTCCCAGGACTGGGCATCCCAGATCTCGACTTTCGAACCCGAACCGAGCACCGCTAGGTCCCGGTCCAGTCCGGCGTAGGACCGCAGGACCGCAGGGATGGTCACCCGACCCTGGCGATCCGGCTGCTCATCGGTGGCTCCGGACAGGAATACCCGCATGTAGTCGCGAGCCTGCTTAGACGTCAGCGGCGCTTGCCGCAGTTGTGCATGGATCTGCTCGAACTCAGCCATCGGAAACGCGTACAGGCAGCGCTCCTGGCCGCGGGTGATCACCATTCCGGCAGCCATCTGGTCACGGAATTTGGCGGGCAGGATCAGCCGGCCCTTGTCGTCCAGTTTCGGTCCGTAGGTACCAAGGAAAACCATGTCTGCCCCCTTTCCGTTCTCTGCCCAGAGCCGCCAAAGCTAACCAGGTGGCACCACTTTACTCCACTTTACTCCCTCAAGAACCTATCGCTCTGGTACAGGACGCCAGCACGCCTATAAATGTGCAGGTCAGAGGCCTAGATGACGGGTGGAGGAAATCTCGCCGACACACGCCGCACCGGCACCCGGCAGGCCATCAGACAGGCCAACAGGCAGCCGTAGGCGGCCGATGGCTGCCGACGGGGGTCAGCGTGGAGCGAAGTGGAGTATCGGAATCCAGCCCATGGCTCCAGTCAGAACGACGGTTAACGACTCATGGGTGCCGACTCACGGGCAACGGCCACGCGCCGGCCAGAACGGCCGACGCGTGGGTCCACAGCGATGCGGCGAAAGGCCGGCCTAGGCGCTCCAGCGATTCGTCAGGGATCCGAGCTATCAGCCGAGAGATCATTCGCCGATCCACCTGATCTCCCAACCGGCCTCCTCGAAGAAGAGATCGACGTCCACGACCGACTCGACCCACGCGTCGTACGCATTGCCAGTTCGATCCTCGTTGTCGTAGATCAGGATCAAGAACCCGCCAGTGTCATCCCAGCCGTCGAGCACCTCGAGGTAACGGCCCTCATCGACTCCTGCCGTGATCTCCCCGATTGTTGCTAGCCGAATCTCGCGCCTGGCCAATCAACGATTGGCATGTGGTTGTTGACCGCTGGGAAAACGTGCGCTAGCGCTCGTCTCGGCGCCGGCGATCCCAGCGCTCTTCCAACCGATCCATCAATCCCGAACTCTGCGGGCGCGGGTCCTTCGGGGATGATCCGTTGCGATTGCGGCCCCGAGCAGGACCACCCGAGGTGGAGCCGCCTCGGCGCAGGGCAACGAGCACGCCCGCGAACATGGCCACGAACCCGAGCAGACCGAGCCATATCTGCGACACCAGCAGGCCTGCGAACAGCAACCCGATACCCGCTAGCACCACGACGCCCCCGAGCACGATCTGCATCGGTCGGCGCGGTGCACCAGAGATGGTTTTGGCGAGTTTGGGATCGTCGGAGCGCAGTTGTTGCTCCATCTGCTCCAGCACGCGCTGTTCGTACTCCGACAAAGGCATGGACTCAGGATAGGTCGCCAACGTCAGGAACGGTAGTTGGATGGGGAACCAAGGATCCGGACGTCACTCCGGAACTGCCGAATCGGGCACGAATCTGATCCATGGTCCGTTCGGCCGCACGCCGTTGCGGGCCGGGATCATCGAGCGTCAACTGAACGCTGGTCGTGGCAGCATCGCTGAGCGCCTCACAACGGACTCCAAGCAGCCTGACACCCGTGGGCGGCAGTCTCATTCCGGCGAGCAACTCCCGCGCGGTCCGATAGATGTCGTGTGCCACGTCGGTCGGTGCGTCCAGAGTGTGCGAACGGGTCAGGGTGGTGAAGTCGGCGAATCTCACCTTGATCGCCACCACCGCAGTCACCAGACCGGCGGCCCGTAGCCGCGCGGCGCACCTGTGGGAGAAGTCCAGCAGGACCGTCGCCATGTCGGCAAGATCGGTCAGGTCCGTCGAGAAGGTCTGTTCATGTCCGATCGACTTCTCCCGTCTTGCGGTCTGCACCGGACGAGGGTCACGACCCCACGCAAGATCGTGCAGCCGCGCGCCGCCGGCCGTGCCCAGCAGTCGGTGCAGCGATGGCGCAGGTGTATGAGCAAGGTCAGCAACCGTGCGGATCCCGGCCCGGGCGAGCGTCTGTTCGGTGCGCTCCCCCACACCCCAGAGTGCACCGACCGGAAGGCTGTGCAGGAACCGGACTGTGGCATCGGCCGGTATCAGCAGCAGTCCGTCCGGCTTGGCGTGGGCACTAGCAAGCTTGGCAACGAACTTCGTGGTCGCGATCCCGACCGAGGCGACCACATGCAGCTGTTCGGAGATGGTGCGCCTAATCTGCTCCGCGATTTGCGTGGGTGTCCCGATACGACGGCGAGCACCGCTGACGTCGAGAAACGCCTCATCGATACTCAGGGGCTCCACCAACGGCGTGATGTCGGAGAGGATGTTCATCACCGCTGCCGAGACTTCGCGGTAGCGGTGATGGCTCGGCGGGATGACGATGGCCGCAGGACACAGCGCCCGCGCCCGGGTCATCGGCATCGCTGATCGGACGCCGGCGGCACGAGCCTCGTAGGTGCAGGACAGCACGACGCCACGGTGTGCACCACCGACGATCACCGGCAGCCCCCGCAATTCAGGCCGATCGATCAGCTCCACCGCCGCGAAGAAGGCGTCCATATCGACATGCAGAATGCTGGCCTGACCATCATCGTCACCCCAATGCCGCCGCGCTTGCAGGCTACGGGGTGCCCGGCTCACCGATCCGCCCCTGACTCACGAAGCCATGGCTACCGGCGCAGCCGTGGCGGTGCCTGCGACCGCACCGACCTGCTCCCGGAACCGAATTGAGGCAGCGATAGCGGCGGACACGGCCTGTGGCTCGAGTTCAGCGATCAGACCCGCTTCGATCGCCGCCCGCGTCGGGGCCCCAGCGGCGAAGCGGGCGGCCCACCGCTGCCACTGCGGCCCGGCATCGGCCAGCTGATCCCACACGCTGGTCAACCGTCGGCGCCGCGCAGTGGCTGCCGCGGACATCGTCAGCAGCGCCGCAGCCGTCCGGATGGCAGCCATGTGTGCGTGCAGGTACTGCATCGCGCCACTACTGGCGACCGCGGCCGCATCGAGCTCCGCATCCGCGCGCGCCAGGAGCTTGCGCACCGCGACCAGGTCCACACCGACATCGCAGCCCGGCTGCCCAGGCGCCTTCCCGTCCGCCACTGTTCCATCCTGACTCTCGCGTGCCGTGCTGACCATCGCGCACCTTCCTGCGGCCACAGACTCATTATCGAACATACGTTCGATGCCTGTCAAGGCATACGCTCACATCATGGCTAGGCGCGCCAGATCCGGTTTTCCCGACGGACCTCTTCGTACCTCGATGGGGATGGTCGAGCTGCGCAGAGACAACGACGGCGTGATGGTGCTGATCGACGGTATCGAGAGTTCCCACCTGGATCTGGATGATCCGACCCATCTGGTGTTCGAGTACATGCAGCAGATGATCACGGTGCTCGAACTCACCCACGGAGAGCGCGAACGGCTATCGGCGGTGCATTTGGGCGGTGCCGGGTGTGCACTGCCACGAGCCATCGATGCTCTCTGGCGGCAGCCACGTCAACTGGCGGTGGAGCTCGATGCCGAGCTCGCCGCTGGCGTCCGGCAGTGGTTCGACCTGCCGCGTGCGCCGCGTCTGCGCATCCGCGTCGGTGAAGCCCGTAGCGAATTGACCACGATGGCCACCGGTAGCACCGACGTGCTGGTGCGCGACGCTTTTCAGGGTCGCGTGGTGCCGCCACACCTGACCACGACCGAGTTCACCGACCAGGTGCAGCGCGTTCTCAGAGCCGATGGCCTCTACCTGGCGAACCTCGCAGATAGTCCGCCGCTGCCCTCTGCGCGCCGAGAGGCTGCCACGGTGTCTTCGGTGTTCGAGCACGTGGTGGTGATCGCCGAGCCGGGAGTGCTCAAGGGACGCCGATACGGCAACATCCTCCTGGCCGCCTCGCAATCACCGGTGCATCGGGTGGGATTGGCCCGTGCGTTGCGCACGCTGCCTGCACCCGCAGCGGTGATACCCGAGGACTCGCTGACCGATTTCATCGCCGGTGCCATCCCGCTGGCGGACCCCCTCGAGTGAGGCACATCACACACGACGGGCCCGCACCCAGCGGTGCGAGCCCGTCGTGTTCACGCACGGGTCGGGTCGTGCGTGAGGTGAGTAGCGTCAGACCGGGCGTACGCTCTCGGCCTGAGGACCCTTGGGGCCCTGTGTGATCTCGAACTCGACGCGCTGTGCCTCATCGAGGGTGCGATAGCCATCCGCTTGGATAGCCGAGAAGTGGACGAAGACGTCGTCGCCGCCGCCGTCCTGGGCGATGAACCCATAGCCCTTCTCCGAGTTGAACCACTTGACGGTTCCTTGTGCCATGTTGCTGCTTGTCCTTCCGGGACTACTTGAGTCGGCTTCGGTTGCCCGACTCTGGGTGCCACAACGCATCCCCCACGCCCCGTCTGGGGCCAGTCCCCGGTGAAACGTAAGCGAAAACCCTGCAGCGAGGGTCAGTGTGACACGGAAATACCCCCGCAGTCACACGGTTGCGCCGCAAACGAGCCCTTGTGATCGAATCGTTTCCGAATTGCGACCTTTTCGTGAAAAGCAGGCCTTTCAACGACCACCGGGGTGGTCGTCGTCATTGGCGGCATCGGGATCGGTCCCTGCCAGGAAGGCCTCGATCTGCGCTCCCAGCTCATCGGCGCTGGGCAATTCCTCACCCGGCGCCGTCGGGAGTCGACCGGCCCGTTCGGCACTGGCGGCGTAGCCATCGAACTGAGATTCCAGCGCCCGGACTACAGCGGCCACCTCGTCGGAATCGGCGACCTGGCGATCGATCTCGGCCAGTACCCGCACACCATCGGCTTCCAGATCCCCCACGGGCAGGCTCAATCCGGTGGACCGTGCCACCTGTCGGATCAGTTCCGCGGCGGCCTGCGGGAATGGCGTCTGTGCCAGGTAGTGCGGAACGTTGGCTGCAAAACCGAGGGCGTCCCGGCCTTCCTGCCCCAGCCGCAGTTCCAACAGCGCAGCCGGGTAGCCGGGCACCTGAACCGAGCCCACAAAGTTCGGGTGGGCGGAGATCAACTCCGGTCGCGTTGCGTGCGCGGTGACGGTAACCGGTCGCGTGTGCGGCACCCCCATCGGGATGCCGTGGGCGCCGATCGTGGTGCTGACCCCGAAGTCATCGATCACGGTGCGCACGGCCGCCACGAACGACTCCCAGTGCAGATCCGGCTCCACCCCGTGCAGCAGCAGCAACGGGACTCCCTCGTCGTCCCGCAACAGGTCGATGGACAGTTCCGGTGTGTCATAGTCGGTCCAGGTACCGCTGTCGTACTGCATGACCGGCCGGCGCGAGCGGTAGTCGATGAGTTGGTCGACGTCGAAACTCACCACCGATTCGCGCGGCAGCGTACCGAGCAGGTGTTCGGCCACCAGGTGACCGGCCTGACCAGCGTCCATCGATCCGGCCAAGGTGTGCACGAGCACGTCAACCTGGCGCCCGCGGGCACCGGTACTTGTGTACAACTCTGCTGGATTACGCACGTATTCTCCTCACCGACGCTTCGCCTGTACAACGCCCGCAGTGCCACGGTCATTCCCGAGTACAAAGGCAAGCAATAATAGATGGCCGCTCGATCGCACGTCATGACAGGGGGCCGCGACATCGTGCCGCAGGAACCAGCACAATCGGCGCTCACCGACGCCCTGGCTCAGGAACAGACCTACCTGGACCTAGTCTACCGGCGCCTCGACAGCCTGCGCCAGGAGACCAGCACCCGACTGCGCGCGGTGCAGCGTGCCGAGACCGGCGGCACCCATCAGAACCGCTCTGAGCGGGACGCCTTCGCCACCCTGTACACCGACCGGATGGCCCAGCTCGACGCGATCGAAGAACGCTTGGTGTTCGGGCGTCTCGACTTCGAAGACGGCGTGCGACGATACGTCGGACGACTGGGGATCTCCGACGCCGACCAGCAGCTGCTGTTGACGGACTGGCGCGCCCCTGCCGCCCGGCCGTTCTACCAGGCGACCGCGGCGGCACCACAGGGGGTGGTGCTCCGCCGGCACCTGCAGACCCAGCGTCGGCGGGTGATCTCGCTCGAGGATGACCTGCTCGACGCCGAGGCGCTCGACGACACCACCACGCTCGCGGGCGAGGGTGCGCTGATGTCGGCTCTGATGGCCCATCGAACGGGCCGCATGGGCGATATCGTCGCCACGATTCAGGCAGAGCAGGATGCCATCATCCGGGCCGAGGCGGACGGCGTCCTGGTGGTCCAGGGCGGCCCGGGAACGGGCAAGACCGCGGTCGCGCTGCACCGGGCAGCCTACCTGCTCTATGCCAACAGGCAGGTGCTGGAGCGATCGGGCGTGCTGCTGATCGGGCCCAGCAAGGTCTTCCTGCGATACATCGAAGCGGTCCTGCCCTCGCTGGGTGAGACCGGCGTGGTGTCACTGACACTGGGCGACCTGGTTCCGGGCGTGGCGGCAAGCGCTACCGAGACAGATCAGCTCGCCGAGATCAAGGGCCGCGGAGTCTGGCAGTCGGTCCTGGCTCGAGCTGTGCGGGCCAAGCAGCGGGTACTGCCGGCACAACGCCTGCAGGTCAGCAATCGGAGCGTGCGCCTCCTTCCGGGCGAGGTCCGCGATGCGCAGACACGGGCCCGGCGCGCGCACCGGACGCACAACGAGGGTCGCGCGGTGTTCGTCCGCGCCATGCTCAACGCACTAGCGCGCCAGTATGAGCGCGAGGTCGGCACAGATGCCGACGAACGTTCGGAGCTGATCGAGGAGCTACGGACCTCGCGGGACGTGCGGGTGGCTCTGAACCTGTGCTGGATGCCATTGACGGCACAGGACCTGGTGCGGGAGCTGTTCGCCAAGCCGCACAAGTTGGCCCACGCGGCCGCAGGTGCATTCACTACCGATGAGCTGGAACTGCTGCGGCGGGACCGTGACGCGGAGCTGACGACGGCCGACGTCATGTTGATCGATGAGGCCGCCGAATCGATCGGATCCGAAGATGCTGCCGAACAAGGCAAAGCCCGTGCCCAAGCAGCCGCGCAGTGGCAGGCGGACCTCGCCCACGCCCGGCAGGTCGTGGGCGAAGGCCTGGGCGGTGGCCTGGTCAGCGCGGAACAGCTGGCTGGACGGTTCGCCGACACCGGACCGGCGATGTCCACCGCCGAGCGCGCCCTGGCAGACCGTGGCTGGACCTATGGCCATGTCGTGGTCGACGAGGCACAGGAACTGTCGGCGATGGCGTGGCGGGCGCTGCTGCGGCGCAATCCCCGCCGATCGATGACGATCGTCGGCGATGTCGCCCAGACCTCGGCCAGCTCTGGCTCACGCAGTTGGGCAGACGCCCTCGATGGGCCGTTGCGGGGCGGCTGGCGGCTATCGCACCTGAGTGTCAACTACCGCACACCGGCAAGCATCATGGAGTTGGCACGAGCGGTCGCCATTGCTGCCGATCCGGACAATCCGCCGTCACCGGTCCAGTCCGCCCGCGATGAGGTCGACGCGGTACGGCTGATTGCCGTGTCACGACCCAGCGACATCGACGCTGAGATACGCCGGGGATTGGAGCGAGCCGCTGCGGCGGGCGGCACGATCGCCGTCATCGCTCCCGGCTCGATGCAGCCGGCCTGGGCCGCTGACCTGGCCACGGTCCTGAATCCGACGCAGGCCAAGGGCCTGGAATTCGACCACGTGATTCTTGTTGAACCAAGCGTGATCGCTGCCGAGGCCACGACCGCCGGTGACCTGTACGTGGCGATGACGCGCCCGACACGGCACTTGGATGTCATCCATAGTCAACAGCTGCCAGCTGGTTTCGTCGTGTCACGAGCCCGGCTGAACTCCTGAGAGAATCGAGCACGTGGTGAAGGCCCTGCTACTGGAAAACGTGCACCCGCTAGGACGCGAGACCCTTGAGAACGCCGGGATCGAGGTGGTCACCAGAAACGGTGCACTCGATGAGGACGAGTTGATCCAGGCCCTGACCGGTATCGACCTGCTCGGTATCCGTTCCAAGACCCAAGTGACCGCGCGCGTGCTGGATAGCGCGCCGAACCTGCTGGCGGTCGGGGCTTTCTGCATCGGCACCAATCAGATCGATCTGCACCATGCGGCCAACCAGGGTGTGGCCGTCTTCAATGCGCCGTTCTCCAATACCCGGTCGGTGGTCGAGCTGGCCCTGGCCGAGATCATCTCCCTGACCCGGCGCCTGCCGGAAAAGGACAAGAGCCTGCATGCGGGCGTCTGGGACAAATCCGCGACCGGCGCGCACGAGGTGCGCGGACGCACCTTGGGCATCGTCGGTTACGGCAACATCGGAACCCAGCTCTCGGTGGTGGCCGAAGCACTCGGCATGCGGGTGGTGTTCTTCGATACCGCCGAAAAGCTCGCGCTGGGAAATGCGGTCCGCATGAGTTCGCTGAACGATCTGCTGGATGTGGCTGACATCGTCACGCTGCACGTGGACGGCCGTACCGGCAATGCCGGGATGTTCGGCTCCGCCCAATTCCAGCGCATGAAGGAAGGGTCGATCTTCCTCAACCTTTCCCGCGGCTTCCTGGTCGACTATGCGGCCCTGGGTGAACAGATACGCACCGGCCGCGTGGCCGGGGCCGCCGTTGACGTGTTCCCCAGCGAGCCCAAGAGCGCCGGGGACCCATTCGACTCCGAGTTGCGCGAACTGCCCAACGTGTTGCTGACGCCCCACATCGGCGGATCCACAGAGGAGGCGCAGCAGGACATCGGGCTGTTCGTGGCCGGCAAGCTACGCGACTACCTGGAGTTGGGCGCGACCAGCCTCTCGGTCAATGTGCCCTCGCTGATCCTGGATCGGCCACACCACGGCGGCCACAGGATCGTGCATCTGCACCGGAACGTGCCGGGCGTCCTAGCCGGTGTCAACCAGGCACTGTCTGAGGTCGAGGTCAATATCGAGTCGCAGGTCTTGGGCACTTGGGGCGATATCGGCTACGTCACCACCGATATCGGTGCACCACTTCCCGACACCGCATTGACTCGCTTGCGCCAGATGGACGCCACCATCCGAGTCCGGGTACTGCAGGTACCCGGGGAACCCAGATCCTGATTAGCCTCCGGATTTGCGACGGAACATCCGTCGCCCCCCGGTGACCTCGGACCCGTGCACGGTACCGGTGTTCCGACGGCTCTCGGTCGTGAGATGCTCACTGGCCTTCTTGCGCTCCAGCGCCTGACGCATCTTGGCTTTGGCGTCGGAATCCTGGTCGGGGTTCTGGTTCGATCGGTCGGTCACGAGTGCACCTTTCGTCGCTGCGGCCACCACCAGCGTGCCGCACCTGCCGCCCCAACACCAGCCATTTCTTCTCACGAAGAACTGTCGGCAGCGCCGGCTTCCCCTCCGGCGCCACCGACAGGGCTCTAGCCTATGACTAATTCTCCTCGGAGCGCTCGTTTCGCTCGTGCCGCAGCGCGGTAATCGCGGCCTCGAAGTCATCTAGGGAGTTGAAGCTCTGGTAGACGCTGGCGAAGCGCAGGTAGGCGATCTCATCAAGTTCGCGCAGCGGTCCCAGGATTGCCAGGCCTACTTCGTGCGCGTCTACTTCCGCCGCACCGGTGCCCCGGATGGTCTCCTCCACCTGTTGCGCCAACAGCGCTATCTGGTCCTCGGTGACCGGTCGGCCCTGGCAGGCCTTGCGGACTCCGGCGGAGATTTTGTCCCTGCTGAACGGCACCACGGCCCCGGAGCGCTTGACGACCACCAGGCTGGTGGTCTCCAGCGTCGTGAACCGTCGACCACACTCCGGGCATTGCCGCCTGCGCCGGATCGTCGAGCCATCTTCGGCGGCGCGGGTCTCGATGACTCGTGAGTCGGGGTGCCGGCAGAACGGACAATGCACGCCCCGCTCCCTCCTGCTGACTCGATCGCCGTGTGGCGGTGACGTCGGCAATTTAGCAGGGGTCGTTGACGCTCACATAACGCCCGGCCAACGGGGTGGCCCCTAGTGGCTGCTCGGGATGGTCAGCACCTGGCCGGCGTTCAGCACCGAACCCTGGAGTTCGTTCAAAGCCACGATCTGCGCCATCGTCTCGCGGACGTCGCCACCGGGTGCGGTCACTTCGGCGGCGATCGACCACAAGCTGTCGCCACCGCCTACCGTGACCATCTCAACGGCGGTGGGTGGATCGGCCGTGGCGCTGACGGCCAGACCTGCGGCCGAACCGAGCGCGGTCGCGACCAGCAGCATCAGGCCGGCGATCACCAGCCGGCCACGCGCCGTCAGCCTCAGCCGTACGGAATCCGGAACCGCCACGGGGGCCGCAGCAACCGAGGGCGGGGCCGCGGTCGCTGGCGGCGCGACCGGGGCGGGCACGAGCCTGAGGTGCCTGCGCCGAGGAGCAATAGCGAAGCCGCTCGGATTCGGAAAGGCCAAGACACTCATTGCAACTCCTCAGCTATCGATCTGCTTCGCCGCTACCGGCTCTGGCCGCTCAGCCGCGGTACTAGTACACCCGTTCGTCGAACGTTCGTACGATATTAGCACACCCGTTCGTACGACATCCGTTCGATTCGCGACACGCTGATCGAACGCATGTTTGGTTTCGTCGCCCGGTTCTCGTACGCTTGTTCCCACGCCAGATAGACCACCACGAACCTCCGACATTGGCGCTTTCTCAACGATTTCGGCCGGTTCTGGACCAGTTGCAGGGAGTAGCGCCGCCATGACACCCACCGATCCGGACACACACGATTCACCCTTGACCGAACGGCAGCAGCGCATCATGGCGGCGATCCGGTCCAGCCTCGCGTCCCGCGGCTATCCGCCAACGATGCGTGAGATCGGCGACGCCGTCGGCCTGGCCAGCCCTTCCTCGGTCAAGTACCAGCTCAAGGTGCTGGAGGACAAGGGGTATCTGCGACGCGACCCGGTCTCCACCCGTGCGATCGAGATCGTCTCCCCCGACGACGATCTGGCCCTCGCCACCCCGGCAGCGCCAGATGGGCGCCAGTTCACGCTGCACGACGGGCAGACCACGGCTGCGACCGCCGCCTACGTGCCAGTGGTCGGCCGCATTGCCGCCGGCGGTCCGCTGCTGGCGGAGCAGGCGGTGGAGGACGTGTTCGCCTTGCCCCGCCAGCTGGTCGGGGAGGGTGAGTTGTTCATGCTCAAGGTGGTTGGCGAATCGATGATCGAGGCTGCTATCTGCGATGGCGACTGGGTGGTCGTACGGCAGCAGCAGGTGGCCGAGAACGGTGAGATAGTCGCAGCGATGATCGACGGCGAGGCGACCGTGAAAACCCTCAAGCGCAGTCAGGGTGAGGTGTGGCTGCTGCCAGCGAATCCTGCCTTCTCCCCCATCGATGGCACGGACGCCGAGATCCTCGGCCGGGTGGTCAGCGTCCTACGATCGGTGTGAGCCCGAACCCGGGCCGTTGAGGCGCCGCAGCGCGGCCCGCACCACCGACGGGTCGGTCGTCGGCCACAGCGGCGGCAAGGAACCCGTGAGGAACGTCCCGTATCGCGCGGTCGCGACTCGCGGATCCAGAATCGCCACAACGCCGCGGTCGGTGGTCCGTCGGATCAAGCGTCCGGCCCCCTGTGCCAGCAGCAGTGCTGCATGAGTGGCCGAGACCGCCATGAAGCCGTTGCCACCGGCACGGGCCACGGCGTCGGTGCGCGCCGACATCACCGGGTCATCCGGCCGCGGGAACGGGATCCGGTCGATCAGCACGAGTTGGCAGGCATCTCCCGGGATGTCGACCCCCTGCCACAGGGACAGCGTCCCAAACAGACTCGTCTGCGGCTCGTCGGCGAAGCGGGTCACCAAGGCCGCGATCGAATCCTCGCCCTGCAGCAGGATAGGCAGTCCCAAACGCGTCCGCATGGCCTCGGCGGCCACCGTGGCGCCTCTCCGGGATGAGAACAGGCCCAGCGTTCGGCCTCCGGCGGCATCAACCAACTCGGCGATCTCATCCAGCACTGCCGGATCGGTTCCGTCGCGGCCTGGCTTGGGCAACCGGCGCGCCAGGTAGAGGATGCCCTGGCGGCCATAGTCGAACGGGGAGTCGACTTCGGTGCCGTGAAAGCCTCCCTCACGCAGCCCGACCGCCCGGGCAGTGGGCAGGAACGAACCTCCCAGCGTCAACGTCGCGGACGTCAGCACCACGGCGCGTTCGGCCAGCAGCGCCGAGGCGATCGGGGCGGCGACGTCCAGCGGGGCGACGTGTATGCGCGGTGGATCCGCCGCGTCCCGGCCGTGGCTCAACCAGACCACATCCTGACCGTTGGCGACCTGGTCGGAGAGCAGTCGCTCGGCGATCTCGAACAAGTCCAGGGCCGCAGTGCGAACAACCGCGAGCGCACCGCTGACCCCATCGGCCGCCGACGTGCCCTTCGGGTCCTGCCGCAGCGCCGAGATCAGTTGCCGGGCAGCGTCGGCGACGGCACGGACCGCTCCTTCCACCTCCGGTGGCAGGCCGTCGGGCCAACGTCCCGGCGGCGCCTGAGCCAGCACGGTCCGCAGCAGTTCGGTGGCATCATCCAAAGCCTGGATCGCCGTTCCGGCATGCCGACGCCCCATCCGGCCGAGACGTTCCAGGGTCGTGACCGACACCTCCACTGATGCCTGAGCGGTGACCCGGGCGGCGAGCTCATGCGCCTCGTCTACGATCAGCAGGTCGAACTCCGGCAGCACCGCCGCCGAGCCGGAGGCCGCAACACCCAGCATCGCGTGGTTGGTCACCACCACGTCGGCGACTCGAGCAGTGGCACGGGCAGCATCGGGAAAGCACTCGGCACGCATCGGGCAGGTGCTGCCCAGGCACTCCCTCGACGTCACCGAAACCTGCCGCCAGGCCCGGTCGCTGACTCCGGGCACCAGGTCGTCCCGATCGCCGGTCTCGGTCTGCTCGGCCCACGCCCGCAGCCGCACCACCTGGGCACCCAAGGAATCGTCCCTGGTGGACGGGTGATCTTCCGCGGCTGGCGCGGCTGCCAGGTCGAACAGCGCTCCCTGGGGTTCTTCGGGATATCCACCGGCGACCTTGTGCCGGCAGAGGTAGTTGTGCCATCCCTTCAGCAACGCCACGTGCGGCGGGCGAGGCAATCTCCGGGTGAGTTCGGCCATGACCAGCGGCAGATCCTGACCTATCACCTGCCGTTGCAGCGCCAGCGTCGCCGTGGAGATCACCGCACGCTCCCCGGCGGCGACAGCGCGCATCAGCGTTGGAATCAGGTACGCCAACGACTTGCCGGTACCGGTACCGGCTTGAACCAACAGCGGTTCGGAGTCGCTCAATGCCAGTGCCACTGCGCGCGCCATCTCCTGCTGCCCGCCGCGATGGGCACCTCCCATGCCGGTGACCACCGCGTCCAGGGCATCGACCACCTCATCGGAGAAGTCATCGCCTTCGGGCACATCGGGTGCTGCGGTCACACCTCATAGTGGCACTACGCTGCGCATGTGAATTCCCGCCGAGGCGGCCGCCGGTGAGAAGGCGTGCGGTGCGCATCTCGCATCCTGCCCAGGCGATCGCACTCTCGTTCGCGGTCGCGTTCGCGGCAGGCACCATCCTGCTGATGCTTCCGTTCGCGTCCACGACGCAGACCGATGTGGTGACGGCGATGTTCACCACCGCCTCGGCGGTGTGCGTGACCGGCCTGGCAGTGGTCGATACACCCAGCCACTGGACCATGTTCGGGAAAGTCGTGATCCTGGGCCTGATCCAGGCCGGCGGCCTGGGAATCATGACGTTCGCCTCGTTGATCGCAATCCTGCTCAGTCGACGTCTGGGCCTGCGCAGCCGGCTGACGGCATCCGCGACAACCCGCACCACCGGGATGGAGGATGTCCGCCGGGTGGTGCGCACCGTGGTCACCATCGGATTCACCGTGGAGGCCGTCGTTGCCGTCGTGCTATTCGTCCGGTTCCTGACGGCTTACTCCTACGACGTGCCGCGCGCGGCCTGGTACGCCCTGTTCCATGCCGTGTCCGCGTTCAACAATGCCGGTTTCGCCCTCTACTCCGACTCCCTGATGGGCTTCGTGGCCGATCCATGGATCTGCCTGCCGATTGCGGCCGCCGTCATCGTCGGCGGTATCGGATTCCCGGTCCTGATCGAACTACGACGCACCTTGGGCCGACGCCTGAGCATGAGCACCTCACTGGTGCTGCTGGGTACCGCTGTGCTGCTGCTCGGTGGCTGGCTGGCGGTCATGGTGCTGGAATGGAACAATCCGGCCACCTTCGGCGACCTGGACGGTCCGGCCCGGGTGCTGGCGGCCTTCGTCGCCTCGACGATGTCCCGAACCGCAGGCTTCAACAGCGTGGACATCGGGGCCATGCTGCCGGAGACCCTGCTGACCCAGGACATCCTGATGTTCATCGGAGCAGGCCCCGCCGGGACCGCGGGCGGCATCAAGATCACCACTTTTGGCGTATTGTTCTTCATCCTGCTCACCGAATTGAAAGGTGAAGGGGCCGTCAATGTCTTTCGACGTCGGCTACCACGCTCGGTCCACCGTGAAGCGTTGACCGTGGCATTGCTGTCGGTTGCGGTGGTCATCGCCACAACCGGCGCGCTGCTGTGGCTGACCGACGCTTCTGGGGATCAGGCAGCGTTTGAAGCCATTTCCGCCTTCGGCACGGTGGGCCTGTCGACCGGGATCACCGCCGACATTCCCGATTCCGGCCGGCTACTGCTGACCCTGGTGATGTTCATCGGACGGCTGGGACCGCTGACACTCGGGACCTCCCTGGCGCTGCGATCAGAGAAACTGCACTACGAACTACCCAAGGAAAGGCCGCTCATTGGCTAGATCAATGTTCGTCTCGAAGCGCCATATGCACGACCTGGCCCGCGGCGAGGCCGTGCTGGTGGTGGGTCTGGGCCGATTCGGTTCTTCACTGGCCCGGGAACTGGCCGACGGCGGTGTGGAAGTGCTCGGCATCGACACCGATGAGGACCTGGTGCAGCAGCACAGCACCCAGCTGACACATGTCGTTCGCGGGGATGCCAGCCGGGAAGACCTGCTCCGGCAGCTCGCCGTCGGGGAGTTCACGTTCGCTGTGGTGGCGATCGGGTCCCACCTGGAGTCTTCCATCCTGGTCGCCTCCCACCTGCTGAAACTCGGGGTGCCGAACATCTGGGCGAAGGCGATCAGCGAGGCACATGGCCAGATCCTGGACCAACTCGGGATCCATCACGTGGTCTATCCCGAACATGACATGGGCCGCCGGGTGGCGCACCTGCTGTCGGAGTCGGTGACCGAGTACACCGATCTCGGGGGCGGATTCGCGATGGTGACCGCCCCGGTTCCGCCCGGCGCCGTGGGCAAGCCAGTATCTCAGCTGCGCCCGCGTGAGCATCACGACGTCACCATCGTGGCCGCGCGCAAACCCGATGGCGACTGGAGCCACGTCACGGACCAGAGCACGCTGGACTGGGGCGACATCGTGCTGTTGACCGGGCCGGAGCAGGCGCTGGAGGCGTTCACCGACCTCGCTTAGCCAGGCTGCGGGCCTGACCAGAATTGCAGGCCTGACCAGAATTGCAGGCTAGTGCGCGGCACGCTGCAGTTCATCGGCCAGCGCACCGTTGACCCGTGCCCGCAACCGGGTTCCCTGCTCGGTGTGCTCAATGCTGAGGACATCGCCGAGCACGTGCGCGCGATGGATCAGGTCACCACGCTGGTACGGCACCAGCACATCGACCTCGACATCCGGCCGAGGCAGCAGTTCCGCGAGCTGCTCACGCAGCTCCTCGATCCCGCTACCGGTCTTGGCCGACACCGAAACCGCCCCCCGCTCCTGCGAACGTAGTCGGGCGATGGTCTCGGGCTGGGCCAGGTCAGCCTTGTTGAGCACGATCAGTTGCGGCAACTCACGGACACCGTCGATATCCCGCAGCACATCGCGAACAGCCGCTATCTGCCCTTCCGGATCCGGATGGGAGGCATCCACCACATGCAGCACCACGTCGGCGGCAGCCACCTCCTCCAGCGTGGAGCGGAAGGCCTCCACCAATTGAGTGGGCAAGCTCCGGACGAAGCCGACGGTATCGGCGATCGTGTATTGGCGCCCGTCGGGTGTTTCGGCGCGACGCACGGTCGGATCCAGGGTGGCGAACAGCGCGTTCTCAACCAGCACCCCAGCGCCGGTGATGCGGTTCAGGAGCGATGACTTGCCTGCATTGGTATAGCCCACGATCGCCACCGCCGGAACCTGGCTGCCGCGCCTGGACTGAGTGCGGGCGGCACGGGCGGGCGCCATGTGGGAAATCTGCCGGCGCAGCTTGGCCATCCGGGTTCGGATACGACGCCGGTCCAGCTCGATCTTGGTTTCACCGGGCCCACGCGAACCGATCCCGGCACCACCGGCCACCCGGCCGCCGGCCTGGCGGGACATCGAGTCACCCCAGCCCCGCAGCCGCGGCATCAAGTACTCGAGCTGGGCCAGCTCCACCTGCGCCTTGCCCTCGCGAGACTTGGCGTGCTGGGCGAATATGTCCAGGATGAGCGCGGTCCGATCGATCACCTTGACCTTGACGACATCTTCCAAGCCGCGCCGTTGCGAGGGTGCCAGCTCGGTATCGACCACCACCGTGTCGGCGCCGGTCGCCATCACCAGATCCGCCAGTTCAGCCGCCTTTCCCGAACCCAGATAGGTCCCGGGATCGGGGTGGTGGCGCCGCTGCAACAAGCCGTCGAGCACCTGCGATCCTGCGGTCTGCGCCAGCGCAGCCAACTCCCGCAAAGAAATCTCGGCAGCATCGGCGGCGGCTGATCCGGAACCGGCGTACAGCCCGACCAGCACCACCTTCTCCAACCGCAGCTGCCGGTACTCGACCTCGGTAACATCCTCCAGTTCGGTGGATAGGCCCGCGACACGTCGCAACGCGCCCCGATCGGCGACATCCCATTGATCGCCGTCATGCTCGCTGGGCGCTGCGGTGGCCTCATCCTGAATAGCGGTGCCCGCCCGGGCGAGGACTCGCGCCACCACGTCCTCAGCACGACGCTGGACGTCATCGCCCGCAGCGGGGTCAGCCATGAATCTCCTGGGGGTTGTTGCTCGATCTGCCGTACTAGGGTTCAACTCTCGCACGAAGGCACCGGCGGGGACCAACCAATTTCGCTGCACGAGTAGATTGACGCCCGGTGTCTCATTACTTCTCTCCCGATTCCGCTGGCCTCGACGACCCTCGGCCGCTTGATGTGGTGCTGCGTGGCCGGCCCATGAGGCTGACCACCGACAATGGAGTGTTCTCCAGCGACCGGCTGGATCCGGGGACGACGGTGCTGCTGCAACAGGTTCCCGACCCGCCGGTCAGCGGTACCTTCCTGGACCTGGGCTGCGGCTGGGGTCCGCTGGCAATCGCCCTGGCGGCGGCGGCGCCCAGCGCACGAGTGCTCGCCGTCGATGTCAACCCGCGAGCGCTGGCACTCACCCGGCACAACGCGAGTGCCGCCGGGCACCGGGTGCAGACCAGTACCCCCGAAGAACTGCTGGCGGCCGAGCCCAGACTCCAGGTCGACCTGATCTGGTCCAACCCCCCGATCCGTATCGGCAAGCAGAACTTGCATCGGCTGTTGCATACCTGGCTGCCGCGACTGACGCCGGAAGGTGCCGCCTACCTGGTGGTAAACAAGAACCTGGGAGCGGACTCGCTGCAACGGTGGATATCGGCCGAGCTCGGCCTGGACGCGGAACGGATCGCCAGCCGGAACGGCTTTCGCGTCCTAGCCCTGACCCCCCGGCTCACAGCAACGTGATGGTGCCGATCAGTTCGGCCGGACCGGCCAGTTCCACACTCTGCTCCGGCAGCATCCGAACCCGCAGTTGTCCCCCCGGCACCAGCACGACCCATTCATCGGGCGCACCCTGACCGAACCAGATGCGGGTGGCGATCGCAGCGGCGCACGCACCGGTGCCGCAGGAGAGCGTCTCCCCCACCCCGCGCTCGTGTACCCGCATCTGCACCACCCCGATGGACTCGGTCCCCACCACCTGGCCGTCGTCGTCGACCAGGTCGACCGTCCGCTCCCCCAAGGGCACTACGAGTTCGGTGTTGGTGCCGTGGCTGGGAGGCGGGTCAACGATCGGCGCGGTAGCCAGGTCGACCTCATCGAGCCGTTCCCGATCGGCCAGCGCAATCACCACGTGCGGGTTCGGCAGATCCAGCCGTAGGCCTGGTCGGGGCTGATCCAAGCCTGCGAGCACCACCGTGACATCGAAACCATCGGCGATGGCGCTCTCGCCCCCCGGCGCCTGCCACGGACCCATGTCCACGGCGTAGCCATCGTCCTCCTTGCGCACCGTCAGGGTCCCGGCTCGGGTCGCGATCGGGATCGACTGCCCCGGTGCCAGCGCTACCAGGCCCAGGTGTTCCAGGTAGGCGACGTAGACGCGGATGCCGTTGCCGCACATCTGGGCGATGGAACCGTCCGCGTTGCGGTAGTCCATGAACCACTCGGCGGCCTCCGCCTGATCGGCCGCATCGGAGCTGGCGCCGGTTCGGACTGCACGGATTACGCCGTCGGCACCGATCCCGGTGTGCCGATCGGTCAGTACGACCAGCTCCTCGTCGGTCAGGGGGTGCTGGCCGTCGGCATCGGCGTAGAGCAGGAAGTCATTGCCGGTGCCGTGGCCCTTGGTCAATGTTCTGCCGTGGACCCCAGGCATCGGGGTGTCCGTGGCTGCGGTCATGGCAATAGCCTACGAGCACGCCGCAGTAGTTCTGGCCCGGGTGGCAGCCAGTGGATCCGGTCATCACGCCGGAACCACGTCAGTTGGCGCCGGGCAAGTTGACGAGTGGCGGTCGCGGTCGCCGCTATCGCCTCCGGGACGTCCAACTCACCGGCGAGGACCGCGCGTGCTTGGGCGTACCCGACCGCGCGCCGGGCGGTGACCCCTCGATCCAGTCCAGCGGCCACCAGCGCCTCGGTCTCGGCTACTAGACCCGCGGCGAACATCCCAGTAGCCCGCCGTGCGATCCGCTCGTTCAGTTCCGGACGCGGCAGGTCGACGGCGATCTGGATGGCTGGAACAACGGGGTTGCGCTGGGTGGGCAATGCCGCCGCGAACGGCTTCCCGGTCAGCCGCACCACCTCCAGCGCCCGCACCACCCGGCGCCCATTGCGCCGATCGATCCGGGCCGCGGCCTGCGGGTCCGCCAGCGCCAGTTCATCGTGCAGAATCCCCGGCCCCTCTCGCTCCAGGCGCTGTTCCAGCTCGGCACGCAGCCCCGGGTCGGTCTGCGGGAAGGCCATATCGTCCAGCAAGGCCCGCACATACAGGCCAGATCCACCGACGATGACCGGTACCGCGCCGGTGCTGATGATCCGGGACACATCGGCTCGGGCGCTGGCCTGGTAGGCCGCGACGGACGCGTCGTCGGTGACATCCAGGATATCGAGCTGGTGGTGCGGGATGCCCGCGCGCTGGCCCAGGGGCGTCTTGGCGGTACCGATATCCATGCCGCGATAGAACTGCATGGAATCGGCGTTGACGATCTCGCCGCCCAACGACTGCGCCAGGCTCAGCCCGAGGTCGGATTTTCCGGTCGCGGTGGCACCGACGACCGCGACGACCAGGGGTGGAGTACTCACCTGGCGAACCTACCCTGGGGGTCGTCGGTGGCCACCGGCATGGGGAGCCATAGGATCGTGCCAATGGCCGAACCCGATTCAACCCCACCCGGCGACTTCGACGATGAGGAGTTGCATCCGGTCGATCAGGCCCGCCTGACGTCATGGCTGCAACGCAACGCGCAGCAGTACTTCATCACCCGAGACGGGATCATCGGCGGGCATTGGAACGCCTCGATGTTCACCTTCCCCATCTCCAATGACGGCCAAATGTTCCAGGTTCGCGGCACGTGGAACCGCGCCGTGGCCATCGAACGGCGTGAGGAACTGATCGCGTTCTTCAATGAGCGCCATATGCGGCACCCGTGGCCCAAGTGCTACCTGATGGTGCTGGACGACGGCTCGGTACGGGTGGCGACCGCTGTCACCACCGCCATCGGGTTGGGACTCTCGCAGCATCAACTCGACCGCGCGATCCGGATCGCGCTCGCCAACTCACTGGCTGTGTTCGCCGAACTGAGCAAACGCTATCCGGATCCGGTCGCCAGTCCACCGGAGCCGACCGCATGAGTTCCCCGTCAGACATCCCCGCGCTGCCCGCAATTCCGGCACCGGTGACCTTCGAGCGGGTGGCGGCCTGCCTGCCGCCCCAGGGATCCGTGGCCGACGGCGAGAAGCAGCGAATCTTCAGACGCTGGGACCAGACTGTGATGTCGATCTGGGTGTCGCAGGGCGAGGCAACCATGCTGCTGTTCCATGCCACCCAGCCCAATCGGACCTTCCCGCTGGACCGGGCCGCTGCGATCGCAGCATTCGCCAACAACTGGCATCGCGACAGGCTGTGGCCCACGATCGTGGTGGTAACCACGCCGGAGCATGCCGCGATGCACACGCAACTGGCGATCGATATCGGCGCCGGCCTGACCGACGATCAGCTGCGAGGACAGCTGCAATTGGTGGAGGTCACCATCCGCCAAGCGATGACCGCATTCAACGAGGCGTTCGAGCCACCCTCACCCGACCCGCAATCCGGGTAGCCCCAGGCTCACCGGTCGCGGACCACCAGCATCGGGCTGCACAGCAGGCACCTGCTGGCGTGCCTGGTAGGCATCACCGGATCGGGTTTGGCGCACGTCGAATGTCCCACCGGCCAATCCGGAGTCCGCAATGAGGTGGTGCGGCGCGGCGTGCGTCACCCGCGCGGTCACCACATCACCGGGACGGGGGGCCGGCCCGGTCCACTCCCGCGGTAGCCCGACATGCACCAGACGGTTGTCCGGTGCCCGGCCGCTGACCCGTCTGGTCGCCCCGTCCTTGCGTCCTTCGGCCGCCGCCAGCAGGACCTCGACCTCACGTCCGACCTGGCGCGCATTCTCCTCGGTGGAGATCTGCTCTTGCAGCGCCACCAGCCTGCGATAGCGGTCCGCCATCACATCGGCGTCGATCTCGGGTAGGTCTGCCGCGGGAGTACCGGGCCGCGGCGAATACTGAAACGTGAACGCGGAACTGAATCGCGCTTGGGCGACCACGTCGAGCGTGGCCAGGAAGTCCGCCTCGGTCTCCCCGGGGAAACCGACGATGATGTCGGTGGTGATGGCGGCGTCCGGCAACTGTGCCCGGACCCGGTCCAGGATGCCCAGGAACTTGGAGGTGCGGTACGAACGGCGCATTGCCCGCAGAATCTGGTCCGAGCCCGATTGCAGCGGCATGTGCAGCGATGGCATGACGTTCGGCGTGCTCGCCATCGCATCGATCACATCATCGGTGAACGCGGCCGGGTGCGGCGAGGTGAACCGGACACGCTCCAGGCCCTCGATGCCTCCGCAGGCGCGCAGCAGCTTGGCGAATGCTCCGCGATCACCGAACCCGATGCCGTAGGAGTTGACGTTCTGCCCGAGCAGCGTCACTTCGCTGGCGCCCTCGGCTACGACGGCCCGCACTTCGGCCAACACCTCGCCTGGGCGACGATCGCGCTCCTTGCCACGCAGGTGCGGCACGATGCAGAACGTGCAGGTGTTGTTGCAGCCCACGGAGATCGATACCCACGCCGCGTAGGCACTCTCGCGCTGAGTGGGAAGCGTGGACGGGAAGACCTTGAGGGATTCTTCGAGTTCAACCTGGGCCTGCCCGTTGTGCCGGGCCCGTTCCAGCAACACCGGAAGCACGTCGATGTTGTGGGTGCCGAACACCACGTCCACCCACGGCGCCCGCTCTACGATCCCGGCCTGATCCTGCTGCGCTAGGCAGCCGCCGACGGCGATCTGGAACCCTGGCCGTTCGCGCTTGAGCGAGGCTAGTTGCCCCAGGTTCCCGTAAAGCCGGTCGGAGGCGTTCTCCCGGACCGCGCAGGTATTGATGACCACAATGTCAGCCCCGGCGGCCTGCCCCAGCAGCGAACCGTCGGCGCTACTGCTCGCCTCCACATAGCCAGCTTGTTGCAGCAGCCCGGCCATTCGTTCCGAATCGTGGGCATTCATCTGGCAGCCCAGGGTGCGCACCACATAGGTGCGGGGGGCGGCGGCTGAGGCTGTCACGGTGCTCGATGCTACTGCGCACGCGGCAAGCAGCAAGCGGGCCGCGAGAACCCCAGCCACCGCATTGGCTTAGGAGAGGTTACCGTCCTGGTCGATCGAGTACTCGTTGCCCGAGGTGGAGGTAACGGTGATCGTGTAGGAGCCGTCGGTGACCAATACCTGGCCAACCGATTCAACGGCCTCGGATGCCATGAATGGCGCCGACACCGAGCCGTACTCCATCGACGGCTCCTCGACGGCATCGGTCAGCGTGATCTGCGACGCATCCGGGTACTTCTCCAGTGCTGCTGCTACCGCTTCCTGCGCAGCCACCAGGTCCGCTTCGATGGCGGCCATGTCGTCCTCACCACCGGCGTCGTCACCAGCGTCCTCGGCAGCTTCCGAGGCCATTGGGTCGTCGGCGGAGTCCCCGGTGCCTGGGTCACCGGAACAGGCGACCAGCGAGCCGACCAGTAGGAAACCGGCGCCGGCGGCGAGTGCAGACCTACGGATAGCGGACGCTCCGTTGAGTACCTTCATGTTGTTCTCCATTCGTGGTGGCACCCAAGCCCATTCTTGCTGGCGCCGATCGATCAGAAATCTGATCTATACAAGTGTCTATCAGCGCGGATCCTGGGTTCAATATCGGTAGCACAAGTTGCGCCACTCTTCGCACGACCTGTGCAGATCTTGCATTGCGCAACCCCTCGTTATACAAGTGTTACCAACGAAATCACGCGGATTTCCCACTGGTACAGTTGTTGCTCCCAGGCCAGCGGCGGGGAGGATAGAAGAGTGATCAGGATCGGCATAGCAGAAGACGACAGAGCATCTGCGAAGGTCCTCCTCAGCTATCTCTCGCGGTACCAAGACGAGCATGACGTGACCCTCGCGGTTCACGCATTCGGTGATGGCTCGGACCTGCTGGACAACTATCGCTCCGACTACGACATCTTGTTCCTCGACGTCGAGATGCCGCAGATGGACGGCTTCGAGGTAGCGCACCGGGTACGTGCCTTCGATACCGAGGTGGTCATCATCTTCATCACCCACCTCGGACAGCTGGCCGTCAAGGGGTATGAGGTCGATGCTCTGAGCTATCTGGTCAAGCCGGTGACCTACTTCTCGTTCGAGCAAGAACTCGATCGATCCTTGGCTCGGTTGCGCCAGCGCGACCGCCGCAGCGTGGCCTTCTCGGTAGACCGCTCCTTCGTGCGGCTGGACCCGGCCGAGATCATCTACGTCGAATCCGACCGGCATCGCATCACGGTGCATGCCATCGATCGCCGCTACACCTTCTCGGGCACGCTGAAGGCGATGGAGGAAGATCTGGACGGGCTGGGATTCGTCCGTTCCAACAACTGCTATCTCGTCAATCTGCGACACGTCAAACGGATCGACCAAAGCACCTCGATCATGAGCAACGGAGATCAACTGCGGATCTCCCGGCCGCGTAAGCGGGACGTACTCGAAGCGCTCGCTGATCACGTAGGCGGACGCGTCGGATGATCACCGATCTCCCCGACATACCGCGGTTGCTGACCGCGCTCGCGGAGTGGAGTGCCTGCGTGGTCTATATCGCGCTGATGCCGCGACGTTTCGGCATGGTGCGTACCGCACTGCTGGTACTGGTGGGCTTGGCCGCGCTCGTCGGCGTGCAAACCCTCGCGGGAAACCTGCCGCTGAGTTTGTGGGCGGTGGGAATGACGCTGGCAGCACTGACGATGTACCTGCTGTTGCTCGCTGCCGCGGATACCGATGCTCGCGGGGCCGGTGATCTCCTGGCTCGCGCCTTCGTGCTGGCCGAACTGGTGGCGTCATTGGAATGGCAGCTGGATCGCTACCTGTTCTCAGGTACCCAATGGGGGACCGGCAGGCTTGCCCTGGCCCTGGGCAGCTTCGGCGTCGTGCTGACCATCGCCTACCTGGTGGAACGCCGGAACTTCCCCAACGGTAGGCATCTGCGGGTCGATTCGCACATGCTGGCCGGTGCCCTCAGTATCGCCCTGGTGACGTTCTTCATGTCCAACCTGAGTTTCGTCATCACCGACACCCCATTCAGCGCCGACTCGGGACCCGAGATCTTCTACGTGCGAACGCTGGTGGACTTCGCCGGGTTCGTCGCGCTCTATGCCAGCCGAAGCCAGCAACTGCAGGTTCGCCGTACCAGCGAACTGCGGGCGATGAATGCCGTGTTGCGTTCACAGCATGAGTCCTATTTGCAGTCGCGGCACCAGATGGAGTCGGTCAACGCCCGCTACCACGACCTCAAGCAGTACATCACGGCGATGCGCGCAGAAACGGATGCGCCGGTGCGAGCCGCCTTGGTGGACCAGCTGGAGGCCTCGATCCAGGGCTACGACGAAACCGCCGTCGACACCGGCAACGCAGTCGCCGACACCATGCTCAGCTCGAAGATGGCTGCCGCGAATGCCGATGACATCACAATCAGCTATGTGGTCGACGGCACCTTGCTCGATTTCATGGATCCGATGCCGATCGTGACCATCTTCGGCAATGCGCTGGACAATGCCATCGAGGCCAGCCGGCGCGTAGCCGACCCGGACAAGCGCCTGATCCGCGTCGCCGTCTTCCGGCGCGATCAGTTCATCATGATGCGGTTCGAGAACTACTTCGAAGGTGAACTGCAGCTACGCGATGGCGTTCCGCAGACCACCAAGGCCGAGGCCCAGGAACACGGCTACGGGATCCGCAATATCCGGCAGGCCGCCCAGGGGTATGGCGGCTCGGTTACGGTGCGGCGGGAGGGCTCCTGGTTCGTGTTGCGGTTACTCATCCCGGTTCCCCCAGCGCACGACGACGCTTCCGAGCACCTGGCCGGGCCTGAACTGGCCCGGGCGCCCGGGTCCGCCGAGCCCGTCCCGGCACCAGTACCCGGCAACGCGGACCCGACACCAGATCGGCCGTCGCGGGACGGGGCCCGATCCCGGCGAGTTGCCGGCACGGGTGCGAGACCCGCTAGTTGAACCCGACCGCCCACTGCGCAGCCCGGTAGGCGGCCATAGTGATCCGTCGACCCGGCTGGCCCGGCAGGTTGAGCAACTGTCCGAGCGCGCCACGGCGCATGCGCCGGTAGAGCAGTTCGTCGGTGTCGCGGATCTCCTGCCACCATGCGTCCTTGGCCGCCAATGACTGCGGAGTACCGGCACGCAACAGCAGGGCCGAGGAGACCGCCGACACGATCTCCAGGTAGTGCGCCATGTACCGGTACGCCGGGTGGACCGGAGGCACCTCGTGCGCGATGTGCGTCAGCATCACACGGTTCACCCGCAGTTGCTGATCCAGACGCCGCAGCATGACGTGCTCGGCAACGGACTGATCCTCCCGACCGATGAAGTACCGGTACAGGTCCACGTCCAGGTAGTACATCCGCTCCACGTGCGACAGCGGCACGAAGGCGAATATGTTGTCGACATAGAACGTGTGTTCGGGCAACCGCAGGTCGATATCCCGTAGCAACTGCGTCCGGTACACGATCGAGTGCATCAGGAAGTACTGCGTCTTGGGCAGCTTCGCGACCTCGGACCAGCCGAACACCCGACCACTGGGCAGCGCCCGGCGGTACCGGACGGCGCGGCGCCGGCTACGCCCCTGCTTCTCGTAGACGAAGTTGCTCAGCACCATGTCCACGCCGAGCTCGGACATTCGGTCAAGTTCACGAACCAGGCGCGCCAGCGCCTTCGGGTCCACCCAGTCGTCGGAGTCGACGACCTTGACATACTCCCCGCGCGCCTCGGCCAAGCCGGTGTTGATGGCGCCGCCGTGGCCGGCATTGTCCTGCGAGATCGCACGAATGGTCGCCGGATGGCGCCGCACGAAGTCCTCGGCGATTGCGGCGGTGCCGTCGGTCGATCCGTCATTGACGATGAGGACCTCGATCCCGGCACCGGCGGCGATCAGTGAATCCAGGCACCGGTGGAGGAAGTCCTGCGAGTTGTAGCTCGGGACAACGATCGTGAGACTTGGTTGAGCGCTTCCTTCATGCACTGAGAATCCGACTCGCAAAGGCTTGGGGATGTTGGATGTGTGACCGCCTCTCGGCTGCTTGGTGGCAGCCGAGAGGCTATCGGATAGCTATCTTGCCCTGAATCGGGGCAATCCGCTCACTTCTCGGCGGAGGCGTCCTGGTTCTCGGTCGTCTCCTCTTGCGAGGAAGCGTCCTCAGCCTCCGGTTCGGACTTGAAGATGAGCTTGAAGATTGGGAAGAACACCCAGAACGAGATGGCGGCGTTGATGATCATGGTCACCACATCCGCGACAGCCTCCGGAAGGACGCTGTAGATGGGTGCCTTGTAGAACCCCTGTGCAGCAGCGGCGCCGAACGTGATCACGATGTAGGCGATCACGTACCAGAAGGCTGCTTTACCGACCGAGTTCGTGGCCTTGAAGGTGACGTTGCGCTGAGCGAAGAAGTTGATCACCTGTGCGACCAGGATGGCGATCTGAACCGCGAGGAAATAGGCCAGGCCCCCACCGGTGCCGTCCTCAGCAACGGGGCCGGGCGGATAGTCGAAGATGTAGTAGGTGTCACCGCCCACCTTGGTGCCAACCGGGAACCATTGCGCACTGACGTTGACCAGCGAGGTCTGGTTGAAGATTGCCTTCAGGATCGGCATCAACGCCACCTGCAGCAGGGTGACGCCGTTGCTCAGGATGAAGAACATGATGAACTGCGCGGTGTTCGGGCGCTTCTTTTCGAAGCGTGCCCACCACTGCCGAATGCTGGTGATCATCGTGTCAGCCCTTCTGCGCCGCCGTACCGGCGGCTTGTGTTGATTCTGCGAGCTCAGCGGTTAGCTGCTTGTTGTCGCGGTTGTTGGCAAAGTACGCGCTCAGAAGGGCTTTGATACCCCGCAGATGGCGCCCGTTCACGATCGTGACGATCGCTTCCACCATGGGGATGTTGGCGGCACCGTTGGTCATCTTGGCGATGGCCCGGAACGGCATGTTGTAGAGGAAGTAGGAGTTCAGGTCGGGTGTGCCCTTGGCCTCCGCCTTGGCGATCTGTCGCTTCAGCATCCGCGCCGCCAGCCTGGCAAACGGGCTGCGGGCGTGGTGCATCGCCAATAGCGGTGAGTTCAGCTCCAGTGGCGCATCGGACGCGGCGGGTGGTGGCAAGGTCCGGCCCAGCAGTTCCTCGAATTCGGAGCCTGAGACGTTGTCCACACGGCCGGTGCGGTAGGGCTGGGGCACATCGGCCTCCGCGGCAGCGGTGCCGTCCACCTCGACCGGAGCGGTCAGACGGATGTCATTGACATGCCCGCCGACGCCCACCTGGTACGTCCCGGCGTCGACGGTCCAGTCGGACGCGGCCACGCTGTAGCGGCGGAAGGTCTCCCGGCCGAAGGGAATCTGCACCGATGCCGACTCCCCCGATTCGAGCATGACCTTGCCGAACCCCTTCAGCTCCCGTACCGGACCCGCTGGCGCACCCTGGGGGCGTGAGACGTACAGCTGCACGATCTCGGCGCCGGCGCGGTCTCCGGTGTTGGTCACGGTCAGGCTGACCCCGGAGCTGGAGACCTCTAGGTCGGAGTACTCGAACGTCGTGTAGCTCAGTCCGAAGCCGAATGGGAACAACACGGGCAGTTCGACCGTGCTGTAGTACCGGTAGCCGACGTATGGACCTTCACGGTACTCAGCCAACTCGTTCAGGGCCGGGTAGTACTGGTGCGACGGATTGTCCTCCAGGCGCAGTGGATAGCTCTCAGCCAGCTTGCCCGAGGGGTTGACGGCCCCGGTCAACACGTTCACCGTGGCCTCGGCTCCGGCCTGGCCACCCAGATAGCCGTGAACCAAGGCGGCGGCCTGGGAGATCCACGGCATTTCCACCGCTGATCCGGCGCTGAGCACCACGACGATGCGATCGGTGATCTCGCGCAGCTTCGCCAGCAGGTCCACCTGGTTCTGCGGCAGCTTCATGTGGGTGCGATCGGTGCCCTCGGATTCGCTGGTCTCGTCCAGACCCAGGTAGAGCAGCACTACATCGGCGGACTTGGCCAGCGATACTGCCGCCGCGGCAAGCTCCGCGTCGGCGCCACCATTGCGCTGGAACCCCTGTGCGTACTCGATCATGTTGAGGTCGGAGGCCCCGATCGCATCCAGTGCAGTGCTGAGGCGGGTGGCGTTGACCAGCGAGCTGCCGGCGCCCTGGTAGCGGGGATTGGCTGCGAAATCGCCGATGACGGCCACTGCGGTTCCACTGGCCAGGGGCAGGATCCCGCCGTCGTTCTTCAGCAGCACCTGGCTGGCCTCGGCGGCTCGCCGAGCCAGTTCATGGTGCGCATCGTGATCGGCAGCACGGGCCTTCGACGGGTCGATCCGCTCGCCCAGCACACGCATTTCGGCGACTCGCGCGTCAAGGGCTTGGGTGGACAGCTTCCCGGACTTGGCGGCGGTGAGCACTTCGCGCACCGAACCCAAACCCGGAGATGGCATCTCCAGCGTCCCACCCGCAGCCGCTGCGGCCACCGCATCGTTGGAACCACCCCAGTCCGAGACCACCGCGCCGTCGAACCCCCACCGCTTGCGCAACACCTCGGTGAGCAGGTACGGGTCCTCATGGGCATAGGTTCCATTGACCTTGTTGTAGGAGCTCATGATGGCCTTGGGTGCACCATCGCGCACCACCATCTCGAACCCGGCCAGGTAGATCTCATGCAACGTGCGTTCGTCGATCACCGAGTCGCTGGCCATGCGCCGGGTCTCCTGGCTATTCGCCGCGAAGTGCTTCGGGCACGCCGAGACGCCTTGCGACTGGATGCCCTTGACGTACCCGGTGGCTAGCTTCCCTGACAGGAACGGGTCCTCCGAGAGGTACTCGAAATTGCGGCCACACAACGGGCTGCGCTTGATGTTCAGGCCCGGGCCGAGCACCACGTCAACGCCGAGCGAAACGGCTTCGGCCGCCAGTGCCTCGCCGAGCTCGGCAACCAGGTCGACATCCCATGCATTGGCGATGGTGGCTGCGGTCGGGAAGCAGGTGGCGGGACGTGAAGCGTTCAGCCCCAGGTGGTCCGACGGGCCCTCTTGCCGCCGGATCCCATGCGGACCGTCCGACAGGATCAGCGTCCGCACTCCGAGTTCAGGGATACCGCGAGATTCCCACACGCTGGCCCCGCTCAGGGTGGCTGACTTCTCTAGCAGCAGGGGGTTGTCAGTCATCGTCGACTCCTCATGGTGGTGGAGTGGGCTGAGCTTGGGCTCACGCTTGTCCTCCCTTGGCAAAACCTGACCTGGTGGTTTCACCGTTGAACTCCGTCAGTGTGGCTGCGCCCGCCTGAGTGTCAGTCGACGTCGACCACGAAGCCGCTTTCACCAGATGCTGGGTGCCTTTGAGACATTAGGACCGTGACTGCAAGCCACGTGATGGCGTGCACAATTTGTCGCCGCGCAAGCACAACTTGCTCGGTTGTCGCAGCCGACGGTCTGCCTCGTGTCCGTTCTGTTACCAACGACGCGGGCTGGGCTCAGCCGCCCGAGAGCTCATCGGCACCGGCGAGAGCCTCATCGATCACGCGCAGACTCATCGACCCGCTGTGCCCCTTGCGGGCCAGCATGGCGGCAAGCCGCCGGCGCTTGGTCTCCCGTCCCAGGCCGGACATCGCTCGTAGTCGCTTGCGCACCAGAGCTCGGGCAGCGGCCTCGTCGGCATCCGGATCTACCTGGTCCAGCACCTGCTGGGCGACAGCGTCATCGATTCCGCGCCTGCGCAACTCCACGGCGATCCCACGGCGCGCCAGGCCGCGCTCGGTATGCCGCGTTCGAACGATCATCGCCGCGTACTCGGCATCGTCGATCAGGCCCACGTCGACGAAGCGATCCAGTATCCGCTGCGCCACCGAGTCTGGGATGTCCCGCTTCGCCAAGGCAGTGACCAGCTCGGCCCGCGAGCGTGGCGCAGCAGTCAACTGCCGCAACACGATCTTGCGTGCAGCGGCCTCGTGATCCGGGGCCGGGCCAGGCTCTGGCTCTGACTCTGGCTCCGGGGCCGGTGCGCCTCGATCGCGGGGCGGTGATGTAGCCGATGCCAGAACTGCCCGTGCCTGCTGCAGCCGGGCTTGCTGGCTGGTCCTGCCGTTGTTCACGACCAGTGGTACGGACTAGAAATCGACGGCGACCGGCGCCTTCTTCTTCTTCGATTCCACCGGTGTATCCGGTGCCGCCTCTGGGCGGACTCCGATGCCGAGCTTGAGCTTGATCTTCTCCTCGATCTCAATCGCGAGGTCCGGGTTGTCCTTGAGGAACTGGCGCGAGTTCTCTTTGCCCTGCCCGAGCTGATCGCCTTCATAGGTGTACCAGGCACCGGACTTGCGCACGATGCCGTGCTCCACGCCCAGATCGATCAGACTGCCTTCGCGGGAGATCCCGGCCCCGTAGACGATGTCGAACTCCGCCTGCTTGAACGGCGGCGCCATCTTGTTCTTGACGACCTTCGCCCGGGTTCGGTTGCCGACCGGGTTGGTACCGTCCTTCAACGTCTCGATACGCCGCACATCGATACGGACCGAGGCGTAGAACTTCAACGCCTTGCCCCCAGTGGTCGTTTCAGGTGAGCCGAAGAACACGCCGATCTTCTCGCGCAGCTGGTTGATGAAGATCGCGGTGGTTCCCGATGCCGAGAGCGCACCGGTGATCTTGCGTAGCGCCTGACTCATCAGCCGGGCCTGCAGGCCCACGTGGGAGTCCCCCATCTCACCTTCGATCTCGGCCTTGGGAACCAGCGCCGCAACCGAGTCGATCACCACGATGTCCAGGGCTCCGGAGCGGATCAGCATGTCCATGATCTCCAGGGCTTGTTCCCCGGTATCCGGCTGGGAGACCAGCAACGCATCGGTATCGACACCCAGCTTCTTGGCGTACTCCGGATCGAGCGCATGCTCGGCGTCGATGAAGGCGGCGATGCCACCGTTGCGTTGCGCATTGGCAACCGCGTGCAACGCGACCGTCGTCTTGCCGGAGGACTCCGGGCCGTAGATCTCGATGACCCGGCCACGGGGCAGGCCGCCGATGCCGAGCGCCACATCCAGGGCGATCGAGCCGGTAGAGATCACTTCCACCGGAGGCCGGGTATCGTCCCCCAGGCGCATCACGGACCCCTTGCCGAATTGCCGGTCGATCTGCCCGAGTGCGGCGTCGAGGGCCTTGGAACGATCTGCGAGTGGTGCGGGCATGAGATGTTTCCTTCTCTTGGGGCCGTTGCTAGGCAACGCCGGTTCCGGTTTTGGGGCTGGTCTTGCTGGGATACGCCCTCGCCGAGCGCTGGCCCACAGGTGAAGCTATGTCCGACCACTGACATCCGGCCGCCCCGCCCGCCACCACTGTGGAAAGCCGCGCATCCGTCTGCACCTGTGGACAGGTTAGACGAACGCGCGTTCGAATCGGTGGAGGCGAAACGCGACACGCCGACCGTGAGGTAGTACTCCGGCGTCGAGGTAGTACTCCTGGGAGTACTACCTCAGCCGAGACGTACTACCTCAGCGGTGGGTCTGCGTGGGTGGAAATCTCGCACGTCCGGCGCTACTGTGTAATCCGTAGTAGTGCGGATCTCGCGCTTCCGCACTATCGAACCCTCCCACTCAGGAGAACCATGGACACCACTCAACTCCTCAAGGGAGTTCTTGACCTGGCGGTCCTGGCCGCCGTCAACGCCGAGGACGGGTACGGCTACGACGTCGTACGCCGGCTGCGCTCGGCGGGACTGACCGACGTCGGCGATGCGTCCGTCTACGGCACCCTGCGGCGCCTATATGCCGGCGGTTCCCTGACCAGCTACGTCGTGCCCTCCGAAGAAGGACCACACCGCAAGTACTACGGCATCACCCCGCAAGGCCAGACATCGCTGCTGCATCAGCGTAAACAGTGGTCCGAGTTCTCCAAGACCTTGACCGACCTCCTAGAAAGGCAGGCCTCCCGATGACCACCGCCATCGCCCCTGAGGTAGTCACCGAGTATGCCGATGCGGTCCGCGCAGAGCTGGCGGACCTGGATCCGGAGACCATCGACGAACTCGCCAGCGGTCTCGACGCCGATCTCGGCGAAGCCCTGGCGGACCAGCTTCTAGGGCAACGTCCGCCGGACCTGGACGCCATGATCGCCGCCTTTGGCACACCCGAGCAGTACGCTCGCGAGCTCCGTGCTGCTGCAGGCATTGCGGCACCGCAGGAACCGGCCTCAGCTCCGGGAGCGATCCAGCGCTCCTGGCTAGGTGTGCGGGAAACAGTTGCCCGAGTGCGGCAAAACCCGCAGCGGCAATGGCTCGACACCCTGATCCAGGCGCTGCGTCCGCTGTGGTGGGTGGTCCGGGGCCTGGCGATCTACTGGCTCGCAGCAGCAGTCTTCGGCGCTATGGAACCGGGACTGATCGACCTGATCGCGGCTCTCGGGCTTATCGCGGTATCGGTCATGTGGGGACGCAAGCAATTCGGTCAGCAACGCTGGGCCCGCCGAGTCGGGCTGGCGATTTCGGCGATCACCGCATCGGTGGTGCTGGCCACGATCTGGTGGGGCGCCGATAGTGGCGTGCTCATGCCCTGGGCAGGCCCGCAACAGGCGGCCACCGTCGAGTACCCCGGCGCCTACATCGATGCCTACTATGACGGCGGTGGCGCACCGATCTCGGGCACTGGTATGCCGATCCAGAACCTGTATGTCTACGGACCCGATGGTGCTCCGGTGCCCGATGCCCGGATCGTGGACGGCATGGGCAATCCGGTAGTACTGAGCGACGCTGCGACCGGACTGCCGTGGGACCAGTGGAGCCCTGAACTGGACTTCTACCTCGGCGGCGACGTCCCGCAGTCAGTACTCACGAACGACCACTGGAACGTCTACCCCTGGTCGTTCATACCGGAGAGCCAGCTCGCCCAACGCCCGGACGGATCCCTGGTCGGAACCGGCAGCCTAGCACCGCAGTGGCCGTTCGATTCCCTGCCTCCGCTGCCCTCGGAGCAGTGACCTCGACGCGGCGCGCTACTCCCACAGCACCGTCAGATCGGGATCACTCATGTCGATCGCGGGCGTAGCGGTGCTGAAAGCCGGGAGGATGTCGCAGATGCCGGTCTGAGAACCCTTACGACACTCCGCCTTCGCCGAGACCGTGCCGACCGATTCACCGCGCGCAAGCGTGGGGTTGCTGGAACTCAACGTCGGTACCATCGCGTCGAGGGCGGCTTGAGCATCTGTGGACAGGGTCCGTGCCACCGTGCCCTCGAACACCTCGGTTCCGTCACCGAGGACCGGGGCCAGATCCAGTCCGCATCCGGGCGCCAGTTCATTGGACGCCACGCATGCGTGCACCTGTGCGCTGACTGCCTCGCGGAACTTGGCCACGCCTTCATCGGTCAGAACGGGCATGAGGTCCAGCAACGGATCGGCCTCGAACTCGGTGATCGCGAACGAGGTGGTACCGGTCAGGCCAAAATATGCCGAGCTGGTGCCCACGGTGTACGACCCTGGAAAGAGCGCGAAACTGGCATCGTCCTGCGAGACCGGGACACCGTTGAGGGTCAGTTCCACTCCCGCCAGGCTGGGCGAATGCTGCACCTCCGTCAGGACGCCTGAGATCAGGAAGCTGTCATCTTCGTCGGTGTCGGTGACATAGTAGGTCTGGGTGGCCTGGACCTCACCGACGCTGTAGCTGACAGCGATTTCGCCATATCGCGTCACAGCGCTGACTCCGGAAGGTTCAGTGACCGAGATGGCACTGATCGGTTCCGCTGCGCCGGCAAGAACCTCATCGCTCAGCAATGTCTGGTCGCCGGTGGGCTCATCCTCCAGATAGGACAGGGCCGTCTCGGCGTCAGCGTCGGCGAGCGCCTGCAGCATCGCCTCGACGGAGGCGACCGCACCCGCTCGCGCCGCCGCATCGGCAGCCTCGGCTTCGGCCTGTTCCCGCGCCTCCGCTTGGCGCTGCAGGTATACCGCCAGGCCGACGCCACCAGCGCCCAGGACAACCACCAGACCGACGATGATGGCGATGATCAGGCCGGTTCGGCGACGCTTGGGCGGCTGCCCGCCGAAGCCTTCGGGGTATTCCGGGGGCGGCGAGCCGGGTTGAACGGGTAGACCGTACTGGGGCGGCGCTCCGGGCGCGAGCGGCACGGGCGGAACCTGACTCGTCGGCATGGGCGTCGTCGGCGGCACATTCGGGTCGCCAGGATTCGTCGGGTAGCTCACCAGTCCCCCTCGGGGTTGAAGTCATTCCGAATCTATTGCCTGTCCCAGGGCGCGGCTAGCGGCAGGAACGGGTAGTTCTACCCGCGCAGGTCAACGTTTGCGCGGGGCCTGTCGGCGATGGTGCCAGCGCAGATCATCGGTGAGATCGTACGCGTCGCAGATCGCATGCCACACCGCGCGTGGAGCGACTCCCCCTGAGAGCGCCGCCTGCGGGGTGCGGCCATCCAACTGCGCCAAGACCGAGTCAACGGCAACCGAAGATGCGCGTCGCCCGAAGGCCGCTTCCATAGCGGCATCGAATTCTGAGTGTTTCATCCGGCGCGCACCTGCTCACGACCCATATCAACGAGTGAACTGAGCCGGATCCTCAGGCTCGGTCTCCTTGGCGGAATGCCCGGCCGGACCCGATCGATCCCGGGGCGAGATCGAACGCATATCGCTGAGCTGGGTCTTCATCCGGCGCAGCCGTTCCATGTGCTCAGGGTCGCGGCGCATGGCCACGCCGGTGGCCAGGATGTCCACCACGGCCAGCGCTGCCAAACGGCTGGTCGTCGGCGTATAGGCATCGGTGTCTTCGAACGTGGTGACCAGTAGCGGGATCGTCGCCAGATCGTAGAGTTCGCTGTGTTCACCGGTGAGTGCGATCACGGTGCAGTCGTTCTCGCTAGCCACCTGGACCGCCTGGATGAGTCCGGTGGTCCTACCGGTATTGGAGATCGCGACACAGACGGTGTCGGCCCCGGCCATCGATGCGGCCATGAACTGCTGATGCCCATCGACGAATGCCTCGCACGGGACCCCGAATAGCGGGAATTTCTGCTGCGCGTCCTGAGCCACGATCCCCGAGGCGCCGAATCCGAAGAAGATGATCGATCTAGCCGTGGCAAGCGCGGAGATCGCGGCCTCTATCTGGTCCGGATCCAGCCTGCGGCGCGCCCGGTCGAGGCTGGTGATGGTGTGGTCGAAGACCTTGGAGATGAGTAGATCGGGCCCATCGGCCACCGTGATCGCCGACTGCGTCGGCGGCAGCCCGAGTGCTAGGGACCGGGCGAGTTCGAGGCGGAAGGTCTGGTAGCCGTCGATCCCGATGGCATTGCAGAAACGCATGACGGTCGGTTCGGAGACGTCTGCCATCGCCGCGAGTTGCGCCATCGTGCTCTGCAGGACCTCCGAGGGTGTGGACAGCACCACGTCCGCCACCTTGCGCTCGCTGCGGCGCAAGGTCGGCAATAGGTCGGCGACCCGTTCCAGGACGGGCAGGTCCGAGGCTGCCAGCTGATCCGAGGCGGCGCCCTGACCGATCACTTCCGTCATTTCAACCACCCCGCCGCAGCTGTCGACCACACGTTCCGGCAGCCATCTGGGAGCTGGCGTCCGCGCCGGAAACTCTACCTCACCCACCCCGGCCCGCCGTGGCTAAGTAGTAGTTTTTCTACCTTGCAGCCTGGCCTCCACGCTGGTTCGGCGCGGCTTTCGGTAACAGATCGCCAACATTTGCCGACCTGACCTTGCCTCTCTGGCTCTGGTATGTAGGATCACTACCTCAAATGCGCGAGGCGCAGAACCTGACGATTCGCGACTGCACGGTGCCGGTCCGACCGGCTCCACGAGCTGGAGGGGAAGTCACATGAACAGAGGCACCTTGGCGACGCTGGCTGGCGCGCTGGCGGCCACCAGTCTGCTGGTGGCCAGTTGTACCCCAACCATTGACGATGGGACCGGTGGCGGGGGCGAGGGCGAGTCATCCACCGACGCTCTGACCCAGGAGCAGATCGACGAGGCGATGAACACTCCGACCACCATCGTCTTCTGGAGCTGGGTCCCGGACATCCAGAACCAGGTCGACATGTTCGAGGAGAAGTACCCGAACATCACCGTCCAATACGAGAACGTCGGGCGCGGTGATGTCCACTACCAGAAGATGCGATCGGCGATGCAGGCCGGATCGGGCGCTCCGGACGTGACACATATGGAGTACCAGTACCTGCCGTCGTTCCAGAACGACCTGATGGACCTGACGCCGTACGGCGGTGCCGAACTCGAGGATGAGTTCGTGCCGACCATCTGGCAGCAGGTGGCGGTCAACGACCAAGTCCTTGGCATGCCGCTCGATTTCGCCCCGATGGGCAACCTCTACCGCACCGATGTGCTGGCGGCGGCCGGTGTTGAGGTTCCCACGACCTGGGAGGAGTACGCCTCCGCCGCGCAGACGATCAAAGACACCACCGGCAACTACATCTCCAACATGCCCGGCAACGATCCCGGTCAGTTCGTGGGATTGCTCTGGCAGGCCGGCGTCAAACCGTTCGGGTACGACGGAGCCGAAACGGTCACCATCGATCTGGTCAATGACCGGTCCATCGAGGTGGTCGACTATTGGAACGAGCTGATCCAGGCGGACCTGGTCGACACCAAACCGGACTTCACCGACGAGTGGTACCGGAACTTCACCACCGGAATGTACGCAGGCTGGCTGGCCGCGGCCTGGTCACCCGACATCCTGGAATCCTCCGCCGCCGACAGCGCCGGATTGTGGGCCGCTGCCCCGCTTCCGCAATGGGACGCCGACGCACCCGCTTCCGCGTTCTGGGGCGGTTCGGCCAACTCGGTGCTGAACAGCACCGAGAATCCGATCGTCGCGGCAGAGTTCGTCAAGTTCCTGGGAACGGATAAGGAGGCGACGTTCGCCATGGCCACCGACCAGGGTCTCTACCCGCCGGGACTGCAGACCCTGAACGACCCCGCCTTCGCCGACTTCCAGAACGAGTTCTTCGCCGGTCAGGAGCTGAACAAATTGTTCGGTGAGATCGGCGAGACGGTGGACTCGGACTTCCAGTGGTTGCCGTTCATGGACTACGTCTACTCCTCCTACAACGACACCCTCGGCACCGCGATCGCCGAACGCTCCGACCTAGCAACGGGATTGCAGGCGTGGCAGGACGCCGTGGTGGCCTACGCGCAGGACCAGGGCTTCACGGTGGCGACCGGTTGATGAGCACCGCAGCCCAACGCACCCGGCGGCGGGCCAGCCCCGCGCGGCGGCACCAGAGCATCACCGCCTACCTGATGCTGACCCCGTTCGCGATCGTGTTCGCGACGATGCTGGTCGCGCCGCTGGTGTTCTCCGGGTACCTCAGCCTGTTCCGCACCCAGTTGGTGGGTGGAACGGTCTTCGTGGGCCTGGAGAACTACGCCAAAGCGCTGGTGGACCCATCGTTCCTGGGTGGTCTGGGCCGAGTGGCGTTGTTCCTGGTGATCCAGGTACCGATCATGCTGCTGCTGGCGTTGCTGTTCGCGCTCGCTCTGGACAGCGGGCTGTCCCGCGCCAGCCGGTTCGTCCGGCTATCGATCTTCGTGCCGTATGCCATCCCCGGGGTGGTCGCCACCCTGATGTGGGGCTATATGTACAGCGACGCGATCGGGCCGATCTCGCAGGTGCTGGCTCTGCTGGGATTGGACAGTCCAGCATTCTTCTCCAATGCCGGGATCATCCCGTCCATCATGAACATCGTGGTCTGGGAATGGACCGGATACAACATGATCATTCTTTACGCCGCCCTGCGCTCGGTCCCGGACGAGCTCTACGAGGCCGCGGAAGTCGATGGCGCCGGTCCGTTCCGGAAGGCGTGGAGCATCAAGATCCCGGCGATCCGCCCGGCTCTGATCCTGACCGGGATCTTCGCCATCATCGGAACCTTCCAGCTCTTCAACGAGCCGAAACTGCTGTACGAATTGGCTCCCAACGTCATCCGGACCGACTTCTCGCCGAACCTGTACGCCTACAACGAAGCGTTCATCAGCCGCAATGTCGAGTATGCGGCGGCCCTGGCCTTCCTGCTGGGGATCGCCATCATGGTCTTGTCCTATGTGTTCCAACTGGGAACCCGGCGGCGGAACGAGCCCCGATGACGCTCACCGCGGCAGCGCCCCAGCCCGCCCCTTCAGGCAGTACCGGCTCCCCTCCACCACGTCGGCAGCGCCCAGGCAAGCGGAAGAGCAGTCTGCTGTCGATCCTGCTGATCCTGTGTGCCCTCTACTTCCTCACGCCGCTGGTCTGGCTGTTCATTTCCACCACCAAGACCAATAGCGACCTGTTCAATACCTTCGGCCTGTGGATCGGTACGGAGTTCAACCTCATCGAGAACCTGCGAGCGGTCTTCTCCTACAACGGCGGGATCTTCTGGAGGTGGATCCTCAACACCATCCTGTACGCGGTGGTCACCGCCTTCATCACCTCACTGATCTGCATGATGGCCGGCTGGGTGTTCGCCAAATACACCTTTCCGGGCAAGCGGCTGGCGTTCAGCGTGATTCTCGGGGCGGTCATGATCCCGCTGACCGCGATCGCCGTACCGACGTACCTGTTGTTCTCCTACATTCAGGTGGTCAACACCCCGTGGGCGGTGATCCTGCCGTCGCTGGTCAACCCGCTCGGCGTCTACCTGATGATGATCTACGCCCAGGATGCCGTGCCAGACAGTCTGGTGGAGGCCGCTCGGATCGATGGCGCCGGAGAGTTCCGGATTCTGTTCCGGGTCTGTTTCCCGATGCTGATCCCTGGCATCGTCACCGTGTTTCTGTTCGCTCTGGTCGGCACCTGGAACAACTACCTGCTGCCGCTGATCATGCTCAGCGACACCGGACTGTTCCCACTCACGGTGGGAGTCGCGCAATGGCAGGACTTAGCCACCGGCGGTGTCGCCACCGGCGGACAGCCGTTGTTCGCGATGGTGATCACCGCCTCCGGGATCTCGGTGCTCCCGCTGATCATCGCCTTCCTCTATCTGCAGCGGTACTGGCAGAGCGGCTTGGCGACCGGCGCCATCAAGGCCTGAGCCCAAGGAACCGGATCACCCAGGCCCGGGAACGTCCGATGGCAGTGGCACCATGTGCGGATGACCAGTCAGGAGTCGCTCGCAGACTTCAGCGCGCCCACGCAGGCATGGTTCAACGGAGCGTTCGCGAGCCCGACGGCGGCCCAGACGGGAGCCTGGGAAGCGATCGGATCCGGCGAGCATGCCCTGGTCGTCGCACCAACCGGTTCGGGCAAGACCCTGGCCGCGTTCCTCGCCGCGGTCGACCGGATTCTCACCGAGCCACTTCCCACCGCCGCCACCGACAGGTGCCGGATCGTCTACGTCTCGCCCCTGAAGGCACTGGCTGCGGACGTGCAGCGCAACCTCCGCGCCCCCTTGACCGGGATCACCGCCGCCGCCCGGTCCCAGGGCATCGAACTGCCACCGGTCAGTGTCGGGATCCGGACCGGCGATACCCCCGCGAACGAGCGGCGGTCCTTCGCCGGCAAACCCCCGGACATCCTGATCACGACACCGGAATCACTGTTCCTGATACTCACCTCAGCCGCGCGGGCCGGACTGGCCGGGGTGCAGACGATCATCGTCGACGAGATCCACGCGCTGGCGGGAACCAAACGCGGCGCCCATCTGGCTCTGTCGCTGGAGCGGCTGGACGCCTCCCTACCCCGGCCAGCGCAACGCGTGGGCCTGTCTGCAACCGTGCGACCGGCGGATCGTGTCGCCAGCTACCTGGGCGGGACCCGATCCGTCGCGCAGGGTGGACGCACCACCCAGGTGGTGCAGCCGACCTCGGCCAAGGACCTTCGGATCGACATCGTGGTGCCGGTCCCGGATCTCGAGGACATATCCGGCGTCGAAGCACCGGCAGCCGACCCAAACGCCGGGCCGGACTCTGGGCCAGCGGCGGGAGCACCGGCGGGGGCATCGATCTGGCCGCACGTCACCGAGCGGGTGGTCGACCTGATCACCGCACACTCCTCCACGATCGTGTTCACCAATTCCCGTAGAGGAGCCGAACGGCTGACAGCACGGATCAACGAAGTGCAGGCGGCGCGGCTGGCTGGGGCGGGACAGCCGGCTGGGCCACTGGATCCAGGCAGCACCTGGCCGGCGGCGTCCCAAGCACAGTCCGGTGCAGGCCTGCCCGTTCCTGCCGAGGCAACGATCGCGCGCGCCCACCACGGCTCGATGAGCCGCGAACAGCGCACCAGCATCGAATCGGCTCTGAAATCCGGTCAGCTACCGGCCGTCGTAGCCACCAGTTCCCTGGAACTGGGGATCGACATGGGCGCGGTGGATCTGGTGATCCAGGTGGGCGCTGCACCCTCGGTCGCCAGTGCGCTGCAGCGCATCGGGCGGGCTGGGCACCAGGTGGGCGCTACCTCGCACGGCATTGTCCTGCCCACACACCGCGGCGATCTGCTGGCAGCCGCGACATCATCGGTGCGGGCACGTCAGGGCGCCATCGAGGAGGTTCGGGTTCCGGCCAACCCGCTCGACGTGCTGGCCCAGCATCTGGTGGCCATGGTCGCCGTCCACGACTGGCCGGTTCCGGAACTGATCGCGCTGGTTCGCCGGGCCTACCCGTTCAAGGACATCAGCGACGAGATCTTCACGGCGGTGCTGGACATGCTCTCCGGCCGCTACCCCAGTGAGCAGTTCTCCCAACTCCGGCCGCGCATTACCTGGGATCGGGTCGCCGACACCGTTTCCGCGCGCTCGGGAGCACTGCGCCTGGCGGTCACCAGCGGTGGCACGATTCCCGATCGCGGACTGTACGGCGTCTTCGTCGTCGGTACCGAGACCAGCCAGCGGGGCGGACGGCGGGTGGGCGAACTCGACGAGGAGATGGTGTATGAATCCCGGGTCGGGGACACCTTCACGCTGGGATCCTCCACCTGGCGGATCGAGGACATCACCCCCGATCGGGTCCTGGTCTCCCCCGCACCCGGGCTACCCGGCCGGCTGCCGTTCTGGAAAGGTGACTCCCCCGGGCGTCCCTCCGAACTGGGAACGGCGATCGGCGCGATGATCCGGCAGGTCGAGCAGGCACGGTTCTCACCTGACGCGCTGGACGGCTGGGGCCTGGACGACTGGGCGCGCGAGAACCTGCTGTCCTACCTGCGTGACCAGGAGCAGGCGGTCGGCCGGCTCGCCACCGACCGGGTGCTGGTGGTGGAGCGGTTCCGCGACGAATTGGGTGACTGGCGGGTGGTGATCCACTCCCCGTTCGGCGCGCAGGTGCATGCCCCGTGGGCGCTCGTCCTTGCGGCACGCCTGCGCGAGCGGCTCGGGATCGACGTGCAGGCCATGCACGCCGACGACGGGATCGTGCTGCGGCTTCCGGACGGAGAGGCCCTCACTGGCGACGTGTGGCTACAGGCCGAGGACCTGGTGCTCGATCCCGGCACGTTGCACGCCGACGTGACTGCGGCCCTGGCCGGATCGGCCCATTTCGCGGCCCGGTTCCGGGAGGCCGCGGCCCGTTCGCTGCTGCTGCCCAGGCTCCGGCCGGACAAGCGGCAGCCGCTGTGGCAGCAACGCCAGCGAAGCGCCCAACTCCTGACGGTGGCGGCCCGATACCCCGACTTCCCGGTCATGCTGGAAGCCGTGCGCGAGTGCCTCCGGGACGACTTCGATGTCCCGGCCTTGCGGCAGCTGATGGAGAACGTGCAGGCGCGCAGGATCCGGATGGTGGACGTCGCCAGTACTAGCCCGTCGCCGTTCGCGAAGTCACTGCTGTTCAGCTACGTCGCCCAGTTTCTCTACGACGGCGATGCTCCGCTGGCGGAGCGACGTGCCGCCGCCCTGACCCTCGACCCGACATTGCTCTCACAGTTGCTCGGCGAAGGCCTATCGGACGTCGCCGATCTGCTGGACGCCGACGCGCTGGCCGCTGTGGAGCAGCAGGTCGGGCTACGGCTTGAATCGGTCAAGGCCAGGGATGCCGAGGGAGTGCTGGATCTGTTGCGGTTGCTCGGCCCCAGCACGATGTCAGAGCTGAGCGACCGTGCCCTCACCCCTGCCGCGGTACCCGGGTGGCTGCAAGAACTGAGCGCGGCCCGACAGGTGATCGAGATCCAGCTCGCCGGGCAGAGGCAATGGTTGCTGGTCACCGATGCCGCCAGGGTCCGGGACGCGCTGGGCGTGCCGCTCCCCATGGGCCTGCCCGAAGCACTGCTGCAGCACGAGCCGACCGCACTGGCCGATCTGATCCGCCGCCACGCCCGCAGCCACGGTCCCTTCCGAGCCGGTGAAGTGGCAGCACGATTCGGTGTGGGCGTCGCAGCAGTGCTTCCCACCCTGACCGACCTGGTCGGCAGCGGAGTCCTCAGTTCCGGCACCCTCCGGCCGGCCAGCGCCCATACCCCCGACACTGCGGCTATGCCGGGGCCGGACTACTGCGATGCCGAGGTGCTGCGCAGGATTCGCCGCGCCTCGCTGGCGGCATTGCGCGCCGAGGTCGAAGCGGTCCCGCAGGCCACGCTCGGGGTCTTCCTGCCTCAATGGCATCAGGTCGGGGCATTGCGCGGGGTCGACGGCGTCGCGGCCGCAGTGGATGCCTTGGCCGGTACCCCGGTGGCTGCATCGGCGCTGGAGTCGCTGATCCTGCCGGCGCGGGTCCGGGACTACTCGCCCGACCATCTCGATGAGCTCACCAGCTCCGGCGAGGTGGTCTGGGTGGGGGTGGATTCGGGGCCGGGCAATGACGGCTGGGTCACGCTGCTGCCCGCCGACGCGGTACCGGATCTAGCGCCGTACCCCGCAGCCGAGATCACTTCGGCACTGCCCGCCGCCGTGCTGCAACAGCTGGCGGACGGCGGCGGCCACTTCCTGCGCGATCTGCTCGGCCGCCTGCAGGCGAGTTGGTCTACCACCCAGGACGCTCCGACGGGCCGTCTGGTCGCGGCCGCACTGTGGGACCTGGTGTGGGGTTCCCACATCACCAACGACACGCTGGCCCCGTTGCGGGCTCGGCTGGCGGGCAGCACCCGGCCGGGAACCTCGGCCCCCAGGCATCCGAGAGCCCGGTCGATGCGGCGAATCGGCTGGCGCAGCCCAGTCACCGGCGCGATGGCACCGACGCAGGCGATCCCGGCGGACGCCGTCGGGCGCTGGACGCTTCTAGGCGAGCGCGGCGAGGCTGGACGACGAGACGCCGCCGCCGCGCTGGCGCTGCTGGATCGCGACGGCGTACTGGTCCGGGGAACCGTGCCGGAGACGATCAACGGCGGCTTCGGCACGGTCTACCGACTGCTCTGCACCGCTGAGGAGCATGGGCAGGTTCGGCGCGGCTACTTCATCGAAGGCCTGGGGGCTGCCCAGTTCACGGTGCCGGGCGCCATCGAGGACTTGCGCCGCGCCGCTGCTGAGGTCGACGACGCTCCTGCTCTGCTGCTGGCAGCGACCGACCCGGCCAACCCCTACGGCAACGCCTTGCCGTGGCCCGAGCCGGTCGGCCTGACGGCTCAACGCAGCAGCCACCGTCCCGGTCGCAAGGTCGGTGCGAGCCTGGTGCTGGTTGCTGGTTCGGTCGTGCTGTACCTGGAGCGGGGCGCCAAGACGCTGCTGTCCTTCACCAGCGACCCGGGTCGGCTCGGCATGGCTGCCGCAGAGCTCGCGCAGCACGCCCGCAGTGGCAGGCTCGGGCGGTTCACGGTGCACAAGACGGACGGCGGGTCTTCATTGGCGACGAATGGACCGCTGCACCAGGCCCTGGCCGATGCCGGGTTCATCGCGACCCCGCAAGGGTTGCGGCTACGCCGGTAGCCGCCCAGCCGGGGGGATGCTGCGCGGACCACGCATCCGCGCTCTGATGGCGGCGGCCACGGCGTACAGGATGAGGAAGGGTGTGCTGTAGATCAGCGCATACAGCCCGCCGAGAATGAAGGTGAAGATCCGGGATCCACCATCGGAGGCCCAGGCATCCATCAAGTCCTGTGGCGGGTTGGGGCCGGCCGCGTCAAGGAGATCACCGAGGTGCTCGAACCTGAAGTAGACAACCGCATTCGCCAGAATCCAGCCGCCGACCATGATGATCGCCATCGCTGCCCACCAGGGCATTCGGGCCGGGCGCAGGAATCTGATGGCTAGCACACCTGCCGGCAAGGCGACGAATAGGTAGACGCTGACGTAGTACAACGCAGTGTTCATAGCTCCCCCTTGCTGAACCGAGCCTCACCGGAACCGGGCGGGCCTGAGTCCCCTGACCAGGCCGGAATGACCTCAGCGAATAGTCGCCAACTCGGAATTGCTGAACTCCGGCGGCAGTGTGTCCGGAATCGTGATGCCTTCGAGCAGGGCCACACGATCGGACACCTCGCGCAACACCACCGACACCGGGATATCCAGTGCGTCGCAGATCGAGTACAGCAACTCGGAGGAGGCTTCTTTCTGCCCACGTTCAACCTCGGAGAGGTATCCGAGTGATACTCGGGCAGCCGAGGAAATCTCCCGCAGCGTCTTGCCCTGGCGCTGCCGGATGGCACGCAGCACGTCACCGATCTGTTGCCTGAGCACGATCATGGGCTTGCCCTCCTCTCGCTGCGACTCGGTAGCCGGTTCGGCTCCACTGGCACTACGGTACCCCGGCGACGTAACCGGTGTGTTTCGTACCAGGCTGGTTGTGCGCGAAACCTTCGGCATTCCTCGGGTGCCAGCCGCCGACGTCGGTCGCAAGGCGCCGGCATAGCGCGGGGGCAGGTTCTTCATCATTGCTGGGTGTAACGCCCGCGGGCACCGGATTGTTCCGCAAGCTGGGAGCGGACCAGCGCCAGTGCGAGCGCTACTGCGCTCGCCCGTATCGCCCCTCGCCCACCGGGGAGCACCCACGCACGGGTCAGCACCCGTTCCCGGGTGGCTACCGCCAGATGAACCGTGCCCACTGACTGTCCGGACTGGCTGGCCGGACCGGCCACCCCGGTGGTCGCGACGCCCAGATCGGCACCGAGCCGCTCGCGCACACCCGCGGCCATCGCGCCCGCCACCCCCGCATCGACCGGGCCGGTCAGGTCAACCAGGCCCTGATCCACACCGAGCAGCGAGACCTTGAGGTCGGTCGCATATGCCACCACCCCTCCGCGAACGGCAGCCGATGCTCCAGGGATGTCCACCAGGGCCGCCGTCAGGGCACCTCCGGTGAGCGACTCGGCGACGGCGATACTCCATCCGGCAGCGGTCAGGTCCGCCACCACAGCGCTCGCCACACGCCCGTGAGCAATCATCGGACTCAGCTGCGCCGTTCACCGCTCCGGACGATACGCCAGGCTTTGGCGATGTAGTCCCCAGCCGTGACCACTGCAACGACGACCGCCGCGTACATCACGATCAATCCGAGCAGTCGACCCCAGTCGCCGACCGACGCGCCCAGCAGGCCGGGCCAGTCCACCACCAGAATGGAGATCGCCACCATCTGCAGCACGGCCTTGAGCTTGCCGCCGCGCGAAGCGGGCATCACATACCGGCGGATGATCAGGAATCGCAGCAGGGTGATACCGAGTTCACGCACGATCAGCACGATCGTGATCCACCACGCCAACTCACCCAGAATCGACAACAGCACCAGCGCCGTCAGCACCAGCGCCTTGTCCGCAATCGAATCGGCGATCTTGCCGAAGTTGGTGATCAGGCCACGCTTGCGGGCGATCTGGCCATCCCAGCGGTCGGTCAGGGCGGCCAGGACGAACACCGCGCAGGCAGCCACCCGCATTCCCGGGGTGTCCTGCCACAGCAGCCACGCGAATAGGGGCACCAGCACGATCCGCACCATGGTGAGCGCGTTGGGCAGGTTCCAGACCGATGGCTCCGCACTGCGCTCACCGGTCTCCGACACGAACTCAGGTTAGCGATGTTCCAGCCCGCCGCGCACCGTCACAGCAACCAAGTCCCGGGCTCATAGGATGACGCGCGTGCGCATCCCTACCGAATCCGATCGCCTGTCACGCTCCACGGCAGGTGTCTGTCTGGCACTGGCAGCGCTGCTGATCGTTGCCGGGTGTACCTCACCCACCGGCACCGACGCCGCCGGGGCCACCGCGCCGAGCACATCGGCTACGCCCAGCCCCACCCCGACGCCGAGCCCGACTCCGACACCACCACCGCTGCAGGACGCCGTATTCACCATCGGGGCCGTCGGCGACGTACTGCCGCATGACACGCCGATTCGGACTGCGGCGGCCGATGCCGTGGCGGGCGGATACGACTTCCGGCCGATGCTGGAGGCCACTCGACCGTATCTGTCAGGCGTGGATCTGATGCTGTGCAACATGGAGGTGCCGCTGGCCTTCCCCGATGAGACGCCGTCCGGCTATCCGCTGTTCGGGGCACCCGCGGAACTGGCCGCCGACCTGGCCGACCTGGGCGTCGATGGTTGTTCCACCGGCACCAACCACACCCTTGACCGGGGCGCGGACAACGCCTACTTCACCTTGGACGAGTTCGACGCCGCTGGCTTGGGTCACGTCGGGTCGGCGCGCAGCCAGGCCGAGGCGGATACGCCGCAGTCCTATCAGATCGAACGGGGCGGGCAACTGGTCACCGTCGCGCAAGTGGGCGGCACCTTCAGCACCAACGGCCTGCCGATCCCAGCCGACGCGCCCTACGTGGTCCAGATGCTGGATGCGGACACACTGATCGCGCAAGCGACATCTGCCCGTGCCGCCGGCGCGGACCTGGTGGTCGCCACGCTGCACTGGGGCAACGAATATCAATTGTCCCCGGCCTCATCGCAGCAGGAACTGGCGCAAGCCTTGGCCGCCTCCGGGCAGATCGACCTGGTGATCGGTACCCACCCGCACGTACCGCAGCCCCTGGCCCTGTTGGAGGGTGGACCGGACAACAGCGGCATGTGGGTGGCCTGGTCGCTCGGCAACTTCATCTCCAACCAGGACTCCAACTGCTGCATCAGCGAAACCGCGACCGGGTTGTTCTTGACCGCCACCGTGGTCAAACCTGTCGACGGTCCGGCCCGGGTCACCGGTATGTCCTGGACGCCCATGACCGTTGATCGGTTGGGCCAGCAGCGCGCCTACCCGCTGCTGGAGCTGCTGACCGCGACACCGGAGGTGTTGCAGCTGACGCCCAGCACGCTGCAGCAGCGTCTGGCGGAAGTGGAAGCAGTCATGGCGAACTCCACCGGTGCCACCTTCGAGATGCTCACTGTGCCATCGGTACCCACCGGCGACCCGGCGACGGTGATCCCCCGTAGCTAGCGGCCGGTGAGTTCCCAGGCGTCTTCGCTGGCGTCCAGCTCGTCATCGACGGGCTCGGCGGCTGTGCTCTGATCCCACGCACCGGCGTCATCCGCCGGAGCAGCCTGCTGGCCTGGACCAGGCCCATCGCCCCGGAGCATCGCCAGGGTCGCCGGTAGATCATCGGGTCCGACCAGCACCTCCCGCGCCTTGGAACCCTCGGACGGCCCGACGATCTCGCGGGATTCCAGCAGGTCCATCAGCCTGCCCGCCTTGGCGAATCCCACGCGCAGCTTGCGCTGCAGCATCGAGGTCGACCCGAACTGGGTCGAGACCACCAGTTCGGCCGCCTGGATCAACAGCTCCAGGTCATCGCCGATGTCCTCGTCGATCTGCTTCTTGGCCGTGGCCACCGCGACATCCTCACGGTAGGTCGGCTGCATCTGCTCCTTGACGTGCGCGACGACGGCATGTACCTCGGATTCGCTCACCCAGGCACCCTGCACGCGCATTGGCTTGGAAGCTCCCATCGGCAGGAACAGCGCATCGCCCTGCCCGATGAGCTTCTCGGCGCCCGGCTGGTCCAGCACCACGCGAGAGTCGGCCAACGAGGACGTGGCGAAGGCCAACCGGGATGGCACGTTCGCCTTGATCAGGCCGGTGACCACATCGACGCTGGGGCGTTGCGTGGCCAGGACCAGGTGGATCCCGGCCGCGCGCGCCAACTGGGTGATCCGCTGGATGGAGGCCTCGACATCCCGTGGCGCAACCATCATCAAGTCGGCCAGCTCATCGACGATCACCAGCAGGTACGGGTAGGGGGTCAGCTCGCGCTCCGAACCCGGCAGCGGTTTGACCTTGCCGGATCGGATCGCGGCGTTGAAGTCATCGATGTGCTTGTACCCGAACTGCGCCAGATCGTCGTAGCGCGCGTCCATTTCCCGCACCACCCAGTCCAGCGCTTCCGCCGCCTTCTTGGGGTTGGTGATGATCGGGGTGATCAGGTGCGGGATGCCCTCGTAGATGGTGAGTTCGACCCGCTTGGGGTCGACCAGCACCATCCGGACCTCCTCCGGCGTGGCGCGCATCATGATCGACGTGATCATCGAGTTCACGAAGGAGGACTTACCCGCGCCGGTGGCACCAGCCACCAGGATGTGCGGCATCTTTGCCAGGTTGGCCACCACGTAGCCGCCCTCGACGTCCTTGCCCACGCCCATCACCATCGGGTGCTCGGTGCGTCGCGCGGGTGCGCTGCGCAGAACATCGCCCAGCGCAACCGTCTCCCGGTCGGCGTTGGGGATCTCGATCCCGATCGCCTTCTTGCCCGGGATCGGAGACAGAATCCGGACGTCGGCACTGGCAACGGCATAGGCGATGTTCTTGCTCAGCGCCGTCACCCGCTCGACCTTGACGCCGGGCCCGAGCTCGACCTCGTACCGGGTCACCGTGGGTCCACGGGTGAAGCCGGTGACCTGGGCGTCGACGTCGAACTCGGTGAGCACCATGGTCAGCGCCTCGACCACCCGGTCATTGGCAGCCGACCGGGTCCTGTGCGGGCTACCCTGCGCCAACGCTTCATCGCTGGGAAGGGTGTAAACCAGATCCGGGGCCAGGGCCAGCTGCTCCGCCCGCGGCGGCAGCGGCTGGGTCGGTGGCGGGGACAGATCTTCCTTGGCCGCATTGGTCTGCGCGGCGGCGATGGGATCGATCACTTCGGTCAGGTCACTGACGTCAACCGGCGGCGCCAAGTCCTGCGGGTGGGCGAAGGCTTCATCACCGCTATAGCTGCCGGGCTCCACCTCCGGCGCACTGCGAGCCTTGCGCTTGCGGGCCTTGCGAGCGGGCGACGGCGTGGCGTCCGGTTCATCAGCATCGATGTGCAGATCGCTGTCGTCCTTGCCGGAGATCCAATCCAGACCTTGCCGGAATCGGCGCGGGATGGCGGCCACCGGAGTCGCGCTCACCACCAGCAGCCCGAAGACCCCCAGCAGCACCAGTACCGGCACCGTGACATAGGTGGTCAAGGCGGTCGAGAGCGGGTTCGCGGCAACCCATCCGAGCAGGCCACCGGCTCGATAGACACCATCCCAATCTGGCGGTTGCGGCAGTCCCGACCCGACCGCGACCAAGCCTGCGACCGACATGATGATCGCGCTCAGCCCAATGGTGATGCGGCCGTTGACCTCCGGCCGGTCGGGGTGGCGCATGAGCCGGATCGCCAGGAACAACAGGATCAACGGCAAGGCGATCCCGAGGACGCCGAGCACGCCGGCGATCGCGGCGTGAATGATGGTGCCGGCGCTACCGGACAGGCCGAACCACTCCCGCACCGCGATCACGATCGCCAATCCCAGGAGCAGGAACGCCAGGCCGTCACGCCGGTGGGCCGGGTCAAGGGTGCGGGCGCTTCGCCCGACCGAGCGGGCGGTGCCGCCGACCAGGTGGGCGGCTCCCATCCAGATCCCTTTGACCAGGCGGATCGGCCAGGCGGGCCGATCCCTGACCGGAGTGTTCTGACGCGTACCCGAGCGCGAGTTTCCCGGCGAGGACTTCGCCGAGCTCTTGCGTCCAGGTGCGGCGTTCCGTGCGGGGGAAGTCGTACGGGTCGCCATTGTTCTATGGCCTCCTACCCAGGTGCGTGGTGTGTGCACACCTGTCGGCTCCCACTCAACCATCACGGTCGGCCGGGGCCGCCGCGACACGCGGCAGGAGCCAGATTCAGGCTACGACTCCACCACCACCGGGATGATCATTGGCCGGCGGCGCAACCGGTTGGAGGCCCATCGACCCACGGTACGGCGGATCGCCTGTTGCAGTTGGTGGGTGTCGTAGTTGCCGTCCGCCGTCGCGGTGTCCAGGGCCCGCTCGATCTCCGGCACGATCTCCGCCAGCCGGTCGTCGTCTTCGGCCACACCGCGGGCGTGCAGTTGCGGTTCGGCCACCAGTTTGCCGGTGGAGGAGTCGATCACGGCGAAGATGGAGATGAATCCCTCCTCTGCCAGGATCCGGCGATCCTTGAGTTCGGCGTCGGTCACTCCCCCGACCGAGGAACCATCGACGTAGACGTAACCGCACGGCACCGCTCCGGCGATCCGGGCCTTGCCGTCGACCAGGTCGACGACCACCCCGTCCTCCGCCAGTACCACCCGTTCGGCCGGGACACCGGTCTGCACCGCGAGGGCGCCGTTGGCGACCAGGTGGCGGATCTCGCCGTGCACGGGCATGACATTGCGGGGGCGGATGATGTTGTAGCAATAGAGCAGTTCACCGGCCGAGGCGTGGCCGGAGACATGGACCCGGGCATTGGATTGGTGCACAACCTTCGCACCAAGGCGAATGAGGCCGTTGATGACCCGGAACACCGCGTTCTCGTTGCCCGGAATCAGCGATGAGGCCAGCACCACGGTGTCCCCGGGTCCGACCGACACCTTGTGGTCGCCGTTGGCGATGCGGGACAGCACTGCCATCGGCTCACCCTGCGACCCTGTGCTCATCAGCACCACCTGGTCGTCGGGGAGGTCGCCGACCTTCTTGACGTCGATCAGCACCCCCGGCGGCGGGCTGAGGTAGCCGAGATCTGCTGCGATCCCCATGTTCCGCACCATCGACCGGCCCACCAACGCCACCCGCCGGCCATGGGCAGCGGCGGCGTCCAAGACCTGCTGCACGCGGTGGACGTGGGAGGCGAAGGACGCCACGACCAGCCGTCCGGTGGCCTGGTCGAAGACCCGGTCCAGCACCGGGCCGATCTCACGCTCGGCAACGGTGAACCCTGGCACCTCGGCGTTGGTCGAGTCGACGCAGAACAGGTCGACCCCCTCCTGACCCAGCCGGGCGAAGGCTCGCAGGTCGGTGATACGCCCGTCCAGCGGCAACTGGTCCATCTTGAAGTCGCCGGTGTGCAGCAGCGTTCCAGCGGGGGTGCGCAGAAATACCGCCAACGCGTCCGGAATGGAGTGGTTGACCGCGATGAACTCGCAATCGAAGGCCCCGAATGGTGTGCGCTCACCTTCGCGGACGACGCGCAGAACCGGCTTGATCTTGTGTTCGCGCAGCTTGGACTCCACGAACGCCAGCGTCAGCTGTGAGCCCACCAGCGGAATGTCGGCTCGTAGCCGCAGCAGATAGGGGACCGCACCGATGTGATCTTCGTGTCCGTGGGTGAGCACGATCGCTTCGATGTCGTCCAGGCGATCGGCGATGTAGCCGAAATCGGGCAGGATGAGGTCGACACCGGGCTGGTGATCTTCCGGGAACAACACCCCGCAGTCGATGATCAGCAGTCGCCCGTCGAATTCGACCACGGTCATATTGCGGCCCACTTCACCGAGCCCGCCAAGCGGGACGACCCGCAGCCCACCCGGAACCAACGGCGGTGGAGCACCCAGATCGGGATGCGGGTGGCTCATTGAGAAACGTCCTCCAGAAGTCCGTGCAGGGTCAGTGCTGTGCGTAGGTCGGCCAGTTCCGCCGGATTGGCTGCCACCAGCGGCGACCGAACGGTGGCGGTGGCGATCCGGCCTTGCAACATCAGCGCAGCCTTCGCCAGGACTGCGCCTTGGCCGGTACCCATAATGGCATCGCAGACCGGCGCCAAGCCCGCGGAGATATCCCGGGCCTGTTCCAGTTGCCCGGCATCGATGGCCGCGACCATCGAGGCGTAGGAACTGGCGGCCACGTGGCCCACGACCGAGACCACACCGGAGGCGCCGTGCACCAGCCAGGCCAGGTTCAGCGCGTCGTCGCCCGAATAGAACTCCAGCCCGGTGCGGCGCATCCGGTCGAATCCGGCGGCGACGTTTCCGGTCGCGTCCTTGATGGCGCGGATCTGAGGGTGCTGCGCCAGCCGGTCCATGGTGTGGTCCTCGATGGCCACGCCGGTGCGGCCAGGAATGTCGTAGAGCATCGCCGGCAGCGGTGTCGATTCGACGATTGCCACCATGTGCCGGTACACGCCCTCCTGCGAGGGCCGGTTGTAGTACGGGGTGACGACCAGCAGTCCGTGTGCGCCGGCTTGGTGTGCGGACTGCGCGATCCGCACCGCGTGGGCGGTGTCGTTGGATCCCGCACCGGCGATGATCATCGCCCGCTGCCCCACTTCGGCCGCCACAGCGGAGATCAGTTCGTCCTTCTCCGGGGTGTGCGTGGTCGGGGATTCGCCTGTTGTGCCATTGATCACGAGAGCATCGCAGCCGGAGTCGACCAATTCACCGGCGAGGCGGCGGGCGCTACCGATGTCGATGGAACCATCCTCGAACATCGGCGTGACCATCGCCACCGACACCGAGCCGAAACTGCGGGACGGGTGAGCCATGCACCCAACCTACCCGCGTAGGCTCGGGATGTGAGCCACTCCCACGCTTCCATGGCCGACGTGAGCGTCCGGCCCGGGATCGAATCCGATGCCCGAGCGATCGCCGCGATCCAGGTGGCTGCCTGGCGTGAATCCTATTCGCAGATACTGCCGGCTGCGGCACTGGAATCACTGGACGTGGACGCGATCGAATCCAGCTGGCGTGACGCGCTCACAGCGGCTCCCTCCGGCAAGCACCGGATGTTCACCGCATGTGCCGGTCCGGTGGTGGTCGGGTTCGCCGCACTGGCACCAGCGGCCGATGAACAGGCCACCGGCGAGGTCATCGCCTTGGAGGTGGCCCCGGCCCGCCGTGGGGCCGGTCATGGATCCCGTCTGCTGACGGCGTGCGCCGACGTACTAAAGCAAACCAACGCCGCGGCCATCCGGACCTGGGTGCTGCATGGCGACCAGGACCGAGCGGGGTTCCTCGGGTCAGCGGGACTGGCAGCCACGGGCGTGGTGCGCACCCTCGACGTCGTGGGTGCCACGGTGCGCGAGGAAGCATGGAGCGCAGCCCTGTAGCAGCCAGCATGTTGCCCTGCCGACGTTCGCCCTAGGCTGAGGTCGTGAGCGCAATCAGAGTGGCAGTGATCGGAGCCGCAGGACGGATGGGTCGCACGGTGTGCGACGCCGTGGTGGCGGCCGGCGACATGGAATTGGTCGCCCAGCTGGACATCGGCGATGACATCGCCGCGCTGTCCGGTCAGGCCGACGTGGCGGTGGATTTCACGGTGCCCACGGCTGCCGAGGCCAACGTGAACGCGCTCATCGATGCCGGGGTACACGCCGTCGTGGGGACCACGGGCTGGGACGAAGAGTCGCTGGGCCGGGTCCGCCAACGGCTGGCCGGGTCGGGCCTGGGCGCGGTGATCGCTCCCAATTTCGCACTCTCGGCGGTCCTGGCGATGCGATTCGCCGCACAGGCCGCACCCTGGTTCGAAAGCGTCGAGGTCATCGAGCTACACCATCCCGACAAGGTCGACGCCCCCTCGGGTACCGCTGATCACACGGCGCGGCAGATCGCGGACGCACGCGCACAGGCGAGCCTGGCTGCCTCTCCCGACGCCACGCAGACCGGCCTGGACGGAGCCCGTGGGGCCGACGTCGACGGCGTCCGCGTGCATTCGGTGCGGCTACGCGGACTGGTGGCGCACGAGGAGATCCTGCTGGGTAACCCGGGCGAGCTATTGACGATCCGCACCGACTCGTTCGACCGGTCCTCGTTCATGCCCGGGGTGCTGCTGGCGGTGCGCCAGGTGGGCCGCCGCCCAGGGCTAACCCTGGGCCTGGACCCGCTGCTGGACTAGCCGTCAGTGATCGATCGGAGCTTCGCCGCCCAGCCTGGCGTTGGCAGCCCGCTGGTTCGCCGATAGCGACATCCGGTCGATCACCGCCAGCGCGATCGCCGAGGCGACGAAGGCGAGGTGGATCACGGTCTGCCACAGCATGGTCTCGCCGTCGACCCGGCCATACGCGGACTCGATGAAGGTGCGCAGCAGGTGGATCGATGAGATCCCGATGATGCTCATGGCTAGCTTGGTCTTGAGCACGTTGGCATTGACGTGGCTGAGCCATTCGGGCTGGTCCGGATGACCGTCTAGCCGGATACGAGACACGAAGGTCTCGTATCCGCCGACGATAACCATGATCAGCAGGTTGGAGATCATCACCACATCGACCAGACCGAGCACCATCAGCATGGTCACGGCCTCGTGGGAGAACTCTTCCATTCCCTCGGGTGGTGCGGCATGCATGAAGGCGTAGCCGAATAGGTTCCACAGTTCCTTGAGGAACTGCCAGACGTAGATCATCTGCGCCAGGATCAGCCCGATGTACAGCGGCGCCTGCAGCCACCTGGAGAGGAAGATGAAGTGCCCTAGCGGCGCGATCGGATTGGCCCCAGTCTGCGCCGGGGTCGACGGTTCAGCAGTCACAGGCGGGAACACTACAACGGACTTCGTGGCGAATGCTAAATCCGGGAGGGCAGTACTCCCCGGTCAGCCGGGCAGTACGGTGGCCGCGACGTCGTCGTCAAACGGACCGACCACCACCAGGTGCCGGGCTCGGCTGGCCAGCTCCGCGGCCAGTTCCTGGATGTCCTGCGCGCTGACGGCTCGGATCTGTGCCAAGCAATCGTCGACCGTCAGGAACTGGCCCAGCATGATTTCAGCGCGCCCCAGCCGCGACATCCGTGATCCGGATTCCTCCAGGCCGAGCACCAGTCCGCCGCACACCTGACCGATGCCACGGGCCAGTTCGTCGGCTGTCACCGGCTTGCTGGCCAATAGTTCCCACTGTTCGGCGAGCAGTTCGACGACGGCCGCCACATTGTCCGGAGCGCAGCCCGCGTAGAGTCCGAACATCCCGGCATCGGTGTATCCGGAAGAGAACGAATAGACCGAGTAGGCCAAGCCGCGCTTCTCCCGGATCTCCTGGAACAGGCGTGAACTCATCGATCCACCCAGAACGGCATTGAGCACCGTGAGGGTGAATCGGTGGGCCGCATCAGCCACCAGCCCAGTGCCGCCCAACAGGATGTTGGCCTGCTCGGTGGGCCGCGTGACGGTCACGGCTTGGGGCGTGCTCGGCAATGCCGGGGACGAGCTCATCGCCCGGCGAGCAGCCGGGCATGCCTGGGCGTCGATGCCCCAGCCACCGGCGGTCATGGCGCTGAGCACCTGGTCGCACAGGACCTCGTGATCCACGCCACCGGCGGCGGTCACCACCAGTTCTGGAGCCGTGTAGGTGCGCCGATAGTGCGCTAGTACCGCTTCGTGCGGAACCCGCGAGATGGTCTGCGGGGTGCCGCCGATGGGCCGTCCCAAAGGGTGTTCACCATAGGTGAGTTCGGCGAACTTCTCGTGGGCGACGTCGGTGGGATCGTCCGCGTTCATCGCGAGTTCTTCCAGGATGACACCACGCTCAGAGGCCAGGTCGTCCGGATCCAGCCGAGCCGAGGTCACCATGTCCAGGATGACGCTGGTGGCCATCGGCAGATCGGCATCCAGCACCCGTGCGTAATAGCAGGTGTGTTCCTTGCCGGTGGCGGCGTTGGCTTCGCCGCCGACACCGTCGAATGCGGAGGCGATGTCCATCGCCGACCTGGTACCGGTGCCTTTGAACAGCAGGTGCTCCAGGAAGTGAGTGGAGCCGTGATGGCCGTCGTGCTCATCGCGTGAGCCAACTGCCAGCCAGGCTCCGATCGCGGCCGAGCGCTGACCGGGCATCGCCTCGGTCAGCACTCGTACCCCACCCGGGAGCACGGAGCGGCGCACCAGGGCGCCGGCTCCGGTCTCCACGCTTACCTCGGTGGCTGGCTCGTTGGCTGGGCCGAGGATCAGGTCGAGCATGAGCTCAGGCGTTCGCGGGCTGCTCGGCCGGTGTTGCGTCCTGCGAGTCCGCGGACTCTTCTTCGACGACGGCGTGCAGCGACAGCTTGCCGCGCGGATCGATCTCGGCGAGCTCGACCTGGACCTTCTGGCCAACGCTGAGCACGTCTTCGACCGAGTCGATCCGCTTTCCACCGACCAGGCGGCGGATCTGGCTGATGTGCAGCAGCCCGTCCTTGCCGGGGGTCAGTGACACGAATGCACCGAACGAGGTCGTCTTGACCACGGTTCCCACGAACCGCTCACCCACCTCGGGCATCTGCGGATTGGCGATGGCGTTGATCGCCTGCCGGGCCGCCTCGGCCGAAGGACCGTCGGTGGCACCGATGAACACGGTTCCGTCGTCCTCGATGGAGATGTCGGCGCCGGTGTCGTCCTGGATCTGGTTGATCATCTTGCCCTTCGGGCCGATGACCTCGCCGATCTTGTCTACCGGGACCTTGACCGTGATGACCCGCGGCGCGGTGGCGGCCATCTCGTCGGGGGCATCGATCGCCTCGGCCATCACGTCCAGGATGTGCAGGCGCGCTTCTTTGGCCTGGGTCAGCGCCGAGGCCAGCACCGAGGCGGGAATGCCGTCGAGCTTGGTGTCAAGCTGGATGGCGGTGACGAACTCGCGGGTACCGGCGACCTTGAAGTCCATGTCCCCGAAGGCATCTTCAGCACCCAGGATGTCGGTGAGGGCGGCGTACTTGGTTTCGCCGTCGACGTCACCGGAAACCAGGCCCATCGCAATACCGGCCACGGGGGCGCGCAGCGGCACACCCGCGTTCAGCATCGACAGGGTGGACGCGCACACCGAACCCATGGACGTGGAACCATTGGAGCCCAGGGCCTCGGAGACCTGCCGGATCGCGTAGGGGAACTCATCACGGCTAGGCAGGACTGGGACCAGCGCGCGCTCGGCCAGTGCCCCGTGCCCGATCTCCCGGCGCTTGGGCGAACCCACCCGGCCGGTCTCACCGGTCGAGTACGGCGGGAAGTTGTAGTTGTGCATGTAGCGCTTGCGCGTCTGCGGGCTGAGGGTGTCCAGCTGCTGCTCCATCTTGAGCATGTTCAGCGTGGTGACCCCCATGATCTGGGTCTCGCCCCGCTCGAACAGAGCCGAGCCATGTACCCGCGGGAGCACCTCGACCTCGGCGGACAGGGTGCGGATATCACGCAGACCGCGGCCGTCGATACGGAAGCCATCAGACAGGATGCGCTGGCGGATCAGGTTCTTCTGCACGCTGCGGAAGGCTGCGTGCAATTCCTTCTCACGGCCGTCGAAACCGGGCTGGAGTTCCCCGATCATCGCGTCCTTGATCTCGTCGATGCGGTCTTCGCGCTCGGCCTTGCCAGCGATAGAGAGGGCTTCCTCCAGCTTGGCGGCGACCTGACCTTCGACGGCGGCAAAAGCGTCGTCGGCGTAGTCCGGGAACAGCGGGAATTCGCGCACGTCCTTGGCGGCGCGGCCGGCCAGGTCGATCTGGGCCTGTGCCAGCACCCGGATCGGAGCCTTCGCGGCCTCCAGGCCCTGAGCTACGACATCCTCGGTGGGTGCGCCGGCACCGTCGGCGATCAGGTTCCAGGCATTGTCGCTGGCCTCGGCCTCGATCATCGCGATCGCGACGTCATCACCTTCGACGATACGACCGGCGACAACCATGGAGAACACGGCGCGCTCCAGCTCGGAATAGCGCGGGAAGGCGACCCACTGACCGTCGATCAGCGCGATGCGGACCGCACCGACCGGGCCGGAGAACGGCAGGCCGGACAGCTGGGTGGACATGGAGGCGGCGTTGATGGCCACGACGTCGTAGGCGTCGTCGGGGTGGATGGCGAGCACGGTCTCCACCACCTGGACCTCATTGCGCAGGCCCTTGACGAACAGCGGGCGCAGCGGGCGGTCGATCAAACGGCAGGCCAGGATCGCCTCGGTTGAGGGACGGCCTTCGCGACGGAAGAACGACCCGGGGATCTTCCCTGCGGCGTACTGCCGTTCTTCGACGTCCACGGTAAGCGGGAAGAAGTCGAAGCCCTCACGCGGGTGCTTGCCCGCGGTGGTGGTGGACAGCAGCGTGGTCTCCTCGTCCAAGGTGACCAGGGTGGAACCGGCGGCCTGCTTGGCGAGGCGGCCGGTTTCGAAGCGGATGGTGCGGGTGCCGAAGTTGCCATTGTCGATAACAGCTTCAGCGAATTGGATCTCGGGACCCTCCAAGGGAACCCTCCTTCAGGATCAGCGCCCGGACTGCACGTGGCCGTCGATCGAGGCCTTCGGAACATCGCTCCGGAGGCCACTACCGAAGACCCGGTAGGTCACAGGCTTTGTTGTGTGAATGAAAACCGGCCCGGACAGTAGTCCGAGCCGGTGGTGGCGCTATCGGCGCAGACCCAGGCGCTCGATGAGCTTGCGGTAACGCTCGATGTCAATCTCGCGTAGGTAGCCGAGCAGTCGACGGCGCTGACCGACGAGCAGTAGCAGTCCACGCCGGGAGTGGTGGTCGTGCTTGTGCTCTTTGAAGTGTTCGGTCAGGTCGCTGATGCGACGAGTCAGTAGCGCAACCTGCACCTCGGGGGAACCGGTGTCGCCCGGGCCGGTGGCGTATTCGGCGATGATCTCTTGCTTGACGGCAGCGTCCAGGGCCACAGTGATTCTCCTTGAGGATTCGTTGCGCGGAGCTCCGGGGCTGGTTCACCCGGGCATGACAGAACCGCGGCCGATCTGACGGCGAAACAAAGCTTAACAGCAACCGTGGCATCAGTACCAATACCCCTCGCCAAGCCGGGGCCGACGTGCCCGAACGATGCAACGATGTCCGGATGCGTATGGCAGGTCGGAACCGGTGGCTGTCCGGTGCGATTGCCGCCAACCTGCTGATATTCGGCTGGCTGGCCTGGGGGGTGGTAGGCCAATGGTCGCCCATGGCCGGACTGGATCAGCGGCTGGCACAGCGGTTCTCGGCAGTGGCTGCGGCCAGTGAGCTCTGGCTGGCTTCCTGGACCGTGATCGCGGCTGTGTTTCACCCCACGGTATTCATCGTGGTCGAACTGATCGGCGCACTGGTGATCGCCGTTCGTACCCGGCTCGGCACCGGGCCGGCCCGCAGGGCGGTGGCGCTGCTACTGCTGGCTGCGGCCGGGGGCCTGCTCTCCTCTTTGGTGAAGGTGATCGTGGCGCGGCCACGCCCACCGGGGGCGGCGGTGGAGGTGGCGGGCTTCTCATTCCCCTCGGGGCACGCATTTGGTGCCGCGGTGGCAGTGGCGATCGCCGTGGTCTTCAGCTGGCCGCACCTGGCCACCGCGATCCGGCCATGGGTGTGCCTGGCAGCGGCGCTGCTGGCCGGGCTGGTCGCATTCGACCGGCTGGCCTTGGACGTGCATTACCTGTCCGATGTGCTGGCGGGCCTAGCCCTGGGGGCGGCCTGGGCGCTGGCAGCCGCCGTCGTCACCGGGCACCCCGCCCCCAACCACCCCGCCCCAATTAGTGAAGCGGCGACGGTTTAGTGAGCTGCAACTCACTAAACCGTCGCCCGTTCACTAAATCGCGGGGTGTGTAGCGGGGTCAGGCCGGTACATGGTCAAGGCGCGCCAGGCGACCCGCACCTGCAACCTGTCGGTTCGCTCCCCTACTTCGCCATCGCGCGCCACGGTGGACGGGCAATCGAGGAGTTCGAAATAGTCATGGCTGCGGGCGAACTCGCCAGTCAGCCGGAACAGCAGTATCTGGGCCCGGGAAGCCCGGGACGTGGCGTGCAGGGTGCGCAGGTCCACCAGGCCATTGTCCATCCGCTCGCGCATGCTGGGGGCGAATCCTCGTGACTGGTACTGCCCGTTTCCCAGGAATACGTCGCATCGACCTCCGCTTGCACCTGACGCCAGGGATCGGGTGTCGTGCTCACTGCGCCTCCTCGGCCCGCATCGGTCGAGCGTAGGGGGCATCGGTTTGATATCGCTACGTCGGCGGGGTTCAGTTTCGACGGCCGACGGCCGGATTCGGACCAGATCGCCTGGACCGGGCCTATTTTGGGCGTATGGCGCCAGCCACCAGCACGTCTGGACCACCGAGCTATGACACCTGCCCGTCATGGCTGCGCTACCGCGCTTTGCTGAAGCAGCGGTTCGGTATCGACCTCGACACCGAACCTGAACAATCCTGGCGATCCATCGCTGGCCACCAGGTGCACCTCGATGACTGGGCAGCGTCGGGCACTCCGGTGGGCACCGTGATCATGGTGCACGGTGCGGGCGGCAATGGCCGGATACTGGCTCCCTTCGCGGCGCGGGTGGCGCGGCTGGGCTGGCGGGTGCTGGCACCCGATCTGCCCGGCTACGGCTTGACCCGTCCGGCCCCCAATTTCGATTGGGACTACCGGCATTGGCCAGCCGTGGTGGCTGAGCTAGCCGACGCCTGCACCGGGCCGGTTGTCCTGCTGGGCGCATCCGTGGGAGGCATGACAGCGGTACTGGCGGCGCAGGCCAGCTCCCAGGTCGCTGGAGTGGTGGCCACCACCCTGCTCGACATGTCCGAGCCCGCAATCTTCACCAGGGCCGCACGGACACCAGCGTTGGGCCGGGTGTCGTTGTGGGCGTTCGCAAACATGCCCTGGCTGGTCGATCGGGTCCGGGTTCCGCTGCGCTGGGTGGCACCGCTGCAGGACATGAGCAGCGACGGGGCCCTGGGCCAGTACTTCCGCACAGACCCGTTGCTGGGACGATCTCGGGTGTCGTTGCGGCTCTTTCGCACCATGCACCGCACCGCGGTCGACGTCGATCCCGGTTGTGCGGTGCTGCTGGCTCATCCGGGAGCAGATGCCTGGACGCCGACCGAGCTCAGTGCCAGATTCCTGCGTTCACTGCCGGGCCAGACCACGATGCGCGAGTTGAGCAATGGTTCGCACCTGCCATTGGAACAGCCCGCGTTGACCGAACTGACCGATGAGGTCTCGGCGTTCCTGCAGGCGATCGTGGGCTAGGTGTACTGCTACGCCGGATCCAGGGTGCCCAGCAGGCGTGCGGCGTGGGCGACGTCGGTGTGCATCTGGGCGACCAGGTCCGCGATGCCGTCGAACCTGAGCGTCGGGCGGAGGTGGTGGGTGAACTCGACCACGATCTCCTCGTCGTACAGGTCCAGGTCGGTGCGGCCCAGCACATGGGCTTCGACCTGCCGGACCTCACCGTCGAAGGTGGGGTTGGTACCCACCGAGATGGCGGCCGGGAGGCGCTGACGGCGGCCACTGCCCCAGCCGCGCACCAGCCATCCGGCGTACACCCCATCGGAAGGAATGGTGCCGGTGGATGTGGGTGCCAGGTTTGCCGTCGGGAACCCCAGTTCCCTGCCCCGAGCCTGCCCATGAACCACGATCCCCCGCATTCGGTGCGGGCGCCCCAGCACGGCGGCAGCCTGTTCGACATCTCCCGCAGCCAGCAACTCGCGCACCCAGGTGGATGACCATCGCCGTCCGGTCCCAGCGGCTTCGATGTCATGAACAACATCGACCTCGAAACCCAGTTCCTGCCCCAGGTCGGTCAGGGTGATCCGGTCGCCGGAGTTGCCGTGTCCGAACCGGATGTCCTCGCCGACCACCACCCGCCGCACCCGGAGTGCCTCGACCAAGTAGCGGCGGACGAACTGCTCGGGACTCTGAGAGGCGAAGGCCAGGCTGTAGTCGATCAGCAGCACGGCGTCCAGGCCGGTCTCAGCCAGCAGTTCGAGTCTGTCCTCGGCCCCCGCGAGCAGCGCCGGTGCCGATTCCGGGCGGTGGACCGCTGCCGGGTGGGGCTCGAACGTGACGCCGACCGCCGTGGCTTCAATGGCTCGTGCTGCCGCTAGCGCCACCCCCAGCACCGCGCGGTGCCCCAGGTGGACACCGTCGAAGTTGCCGATGGTGGCGACGCTCGCGGTCAACGAGGCGGGGATCGCTTCGATCCCGTTCCAGACCTGCACCCAGCTCTCCTTCCGACGCCGGGATTAGCCTGCCATGCCCGCAGTGAATCAGCGGCCGGGAGCGTTGGGCTGTACCTGAGCCGAGGCTGGCGCTGGCGCTCGGGTGCGGGCCACGACTGTCACGGCTTCGCCTCACGTCCTTGTTTTCGCGCCTTGTAGGTTTCAGAAAGAAAGCGGTTCATGAAACCCGCCCACTTGGTTGCGAGGTCTCCGCCGACGACGTGATCGCGTCCCTCCAGCATGGCCTGTATCCCCTGCCTCGCCACCGCCACTCGGTCGTTCTTTTGCATGCGTCCGATCGCGGTCGCGCCCATTCCAGCGCGCGCATGAAAATCACTGTCCGTTGCGCCAGGCAGGAGAGCAGTGACGGTGACCCCGTGCTCTCTCAGTTCTTCCCGCAAGGATTCCGAAAAGGAATACACGAATGCGCGTGTGGGACCGTAGACGGTTTCGTACGGTGTGGGCTGAGTGGCAGAAATAGATGAGGTGAACAGAATCCGGCCTGCGCCGCGCGACTGCATCGCCACGACGACCGGCTTGGCTAGTTGGACAACACTGCGCACATTGAGCTCGATCATCGCCAGTTCTTGTTCCAGGTCAGTCTTCCAGAATGGCGCTCCACCAACACCGATACCGGCATTGATGACAGCGACCTCCAGGGGCCGATGGGTCTCGACAACCGCTGCCCACACGCTTTCGATTTCCGAGGGTTGGGTGAGATCCGCTCGGACTGCGATGACCTCGGCACCCAGGCCACGGAACTCTTCCGCAGCCGCGGCGATTCGGGCACTACGCCCGGTGGCCACGAGATCGTAGCCGCGGCCGGCGAGTTGGGATGCGATCTGGTAGCCGATGCCGTTCGATGCACCCGTGACCAGTGCGAGTTGCCGGTTCTTCACCACAGCTCCTTGGCTTCGTGCGCCACCGGTACCTATCGACGTCAACCCGGAAGGCACGATGCCTGTCCGGGCGCGAGCGTGACCTCAACGATCATCGCTCCGTTCTCGGCTTGCCGACTGGGATACTCCAGCCGCAGGCGGTCCTCATGGACCGGGATGATGCGACGCGGCCGGCCATCGGCATACCGCATCATTTCGGCAAGGATCTTGGTGGCGGCGATGTTACTGCCGACGACCAGCCCGACTGGGCGGTAGATACCGTCTGCGTCCAGGCCCTCCACGTTGTCCCACGAATACACGTTGTCTCCAGCCAGAACCAACGGGCCATCGACGGTATCGATGCGCACGTAGATCGACCCCGGGGTGTGGGTATCCCATGCGGGCAGCACATCGAATCCCGGGAATAGCGCCTCTGCTGCCCCGGAGAGGAGTTGCAGGCGCCCACGGGCCGCAAGGTCAACCGCAGCCACGATGTCGGCAGGGTCAATCGGGCTCACGAACGTGCGCAACTCGGGCGGCAGCGCCAGCTCCGATACCCAGAATTGAACTTCTCTGGCCGACATGAAGAACTGGGCCTTCGGGAAGGCACTGGAGTTCCCGAAATGGTCGTAGTGGGCGTGTGTCACCACGACGTGAGTGACATCCTCCGGACGCAGTCCGATCTGCCCAAGGACGGTACCTGGATCGCGCCAGTCGGTGACGGCCGAGTCCTCTGCGATGGCTCGCTGCTGGACTGTTGACCCGAACCCGATATCGATGAGCACCACCTGCGATCCGCGTTTGGCAACGACGTAGCTGAACGGTGCGCGCCGGGTGCCCTGGTTGTGCGCACCGTAGACGGCCAGGCTCATCGGAAACTCTTCCGCCACGGCATATTCGAGTACCCAGACCGACCACGGACTCATGAGCGGCCTTCCGATAGCAGAGCCTGCGTCTGCCTGACGCCTCGGCGAACCCGCTCTGCGGACGAGGAGTCATCGCCGACCACCTCCAACAGTCGGTTCAGCACGGATCGTTCGGTATCGGATAGGCGGGCTTGCGCCGCGAGGATTCTGGCGGTGTGAAGGAGGTCTACCCGGCTGTGCTCGACCTGGACACCGCTGCCTACGTTGAGCAGGGCAGCAGCGAATGCTGCCGCTGTGGCATCACGGCGATAGTCACCCGAGGCATGGTCAACATTCGTCCGGTGATTCATGCTGACACCTGCTGACGCCGACGGGTACGGACAGGTCGCCCCATGGTGAGGCGGCGGTTGGCGATCCCGTCGTAGGCAATAGCGATGAGAATGATGCTGCCGATGACCACTTGCTGCCAGAACGTATTGACGTTGAGCAGGTTGATGCCGTTGCGCACCACAGCCATCAACGCAGCACCGATCAGCGTGCCCGCAAGCGAAGCGCGTCCTCCGGCGAGGCTCGTCCCACCGATGACGATCGCGGCGATCACGTCAAGTTCGTAGTTGACGGCGGCTTCAGGCATCGCGGCCTCCAGCCGCGTGGTGAGAAGGATGCTGGCGATTGCGGCGGCCAGCCCGGTCATGACATAGACGCTGATCTCAATCCTGGCCACAGGGATTCCCACCAGCCGCGCAGCCTCACGGTTGCTACCGATAGACAGCGTGAATCTGCCAAACTTGGTTCGATATAGCAGGTAGAAGCAGGCCGCGAAAACCAGCACCATCACGACAACGGGAACGGGGATCGGCCCGAGTAGGCCCTGACCGAAGAACTGAGCTTCCGGAAAAGCCAATCCGGTCTTGGGCACACCGCCGCTGTATACCTGGATGATGCCGCGCCCGATGATCATCGTCGCCAGCGTGGCAATGAACGGAGCAATGCTCAATCTGTTGATCAGCAGCCCATTGACGAGACCGAAGACCGACCCTAGGGCCAGGCCAATGAACAACGCCAGGTAGATGTTGACACCTTGGAGCATCAAATCGGCGATCACCAACCCGGTGAGGGCAACATTGGCGCCCACGGACAGATCGATCCCGCCTAGACCAATCACGAATGTGGCGGCGAACGCGATGATGGATACGTAGACCATCTGGCGCGTGACATTGATCAGGTTGTCCACGGTCAAGAATGCGGGCGACGCCAGCACCAACGCGATCACAACGACAAGAAACACGAGGAAGATCCGCCCGGCGCTGGTGCCAAGGGTTCGGCGAACGGCGTTGGTCAGCGCATGCGGCGTCTGAATTGCCTCAGTCATGAGTAGCTCCTGTGGTCTGGACCGAGTAGTGAGCGATGGTCTCGGACGTCGCAGTTGTGGCGTCCAGTTCGGCAGCGATGCGACCGCTGTGCATCACCAGAATGCGGTGGCAAACTCCGAGTAGTTCAGGGCTGTCCGCCGACACGATGATGAATGAAGTACCGGCAGCGGCGGCAACGGCGATCTGACGGTAGATTTCCGCTTTGCTCTTGATGTCCACGCCACGTGTCGGCTCTTCCAGTACCAACACGCTCGGTTTCGTCAGTAGCCAGCGGGCCAGCATTCCCTTCTGCTGGTTGCCCCCAGACAGATCGCTCATGTTCTGATCTGTGCCCAGCGCCCGGATGCTCATGGCGTCGATGTAGCCGGCGGTGGCGTCACGCAGGCCTCGCAGCGGCAGCGCCGATCGAGAGGATTTCGTCACGCTGGCAATGGTGACGTTCCACTCCAGCGAATGCTCGAGGAATAGGCCCTCCGTCTTGCGGTCACCGGGCATCAATCCAATGCCGGCTCGCTTGGCGTGGTGGATCGACCAGGGAGGGTAGGTCTTGCCGTCAACGGAAACCTCACCTTCGTCGTACCGGTTCGCGCCGAAGATGGCACGGACGACATCCTTCTTCCCGGCGCCGTCCAGGCCTGCGATGCCGAGGATCTCACCGCGGCGCAACGAGAAGGTGACGTCGTCGAATTTCCCACTGCGAGTCAGATGATCGACGCTGAGTACCGTCTCGTCGGTGGGTGAGCGCCTGCTGGCGTACTTCTCCCCCAGTTCACGGCCGATCATCTGCGCGATGATCGTCTCCACAGTCACCTCTGCGACGGGCTGGGTTGCGACGTTGGCGCCATCTCGCATCACCATGACCGTGTCGGCCACGCGGATCAGTTCGTCCAGCAGGTGCGAAACATAGATCACGGCACGGCCGGAGGATCGCAGTCGGGCAATGATGTCGAAGAGCCGTTCCCGTTCGGCTACTTCCAGGGCCTCGGTCGGTTCATCCATGATGATGATCTCCGCGCGGGAATGCAGTGAGCGGGCGATCTCCACCAGTTGCTTCTCCGCCAGCGTGAGTTGGCGTACCGGAACGTGGAGATTGATCTGCACACCCAGTTCCTCCGTGAGCAGCCGCTCCGCCTCACGTCTCATGCGCGCACGATCGAGCGGGCCGAGTATGCCATGTCCCATGCCGTCACGGATGTACTCGCGGGCTATCAGGACGTTGTCGACCGCATTGAGATCGGGAAAGAGCGTCAGCTCCTGATAGATGGTGCTGATGCCCAGGGCCTGCGACGTCCGTGGGTCGCCTATCTCGGCGCTTTGCCCATCGATGACGATGTCACCGGCGTCCTTGCGGTACGCACCCGAGAGGATCTTGATAATGGTTGACTTGCCGGCACCATTTTCGCCGATCAATCCCAGCACCTCACCGCGATCAAGCGTGAGATCGACATCTTTCAACGCATGGGTGGCACCGAATCTCTTGTCGATTCCGCGCATCTGCAGTAGCGGTGTAGTGGCGACCACTGTGTCTCCTGACTGGAAGGGTGGGGCGACGACGGTGCGTCGCCCCACCGGTTCTGCTAGCTCTGCGGAACGTAGACGTAGTCGTCTGGGTTGAATGTGTCGATGTTCGAGGAGTCGTAGACGGTGACATCGTTGAAGACCTCTGTCGGAACGCTCTGCCCGTCTCTGACGTACTCAAGGACCGTGGTAATGATGTTGCTGCCCACCGTCTTGGCACCGGTATCGACGGTCGCGACGAACTCTCCGGTCTTGATCGCATCGTTCGCTTCTTGGATGTTCTCGTACCCGACGATGTCAATCTGGCCTTCCTTCCCAGCGGCCTTGATGGCTTCAAGTCCCCCGAGCGCCATCTCGTCATAGAGACCGACGAGGATGTCGATGTCCGGGTTCGCCTGCAGGATGTTCTCGGTGACGGTCAGCCCGTCCGCACGCGTCCATCCGGCCGGCTGCTGGGCGACGACCGTGAAGTTCGGGTGATCTGCCATCACTTCTTCGAAGCCACGCATGCGCTCGGAGGTGTGCGGCCCGGGCAAGCCTTCGAGAATGGCGATGTTCTTCTCCTCATCGCCGTAGGTGTCTACGATCCACTGCGCCTGTGCGCGCCCGCCTTCGCTCTGGTCGTATCCAATGTCCGCCACAACGTATGGGCTGCAGACGATCGGCGAATTGAACGTGAAGATCGGGATGCCCTTGTCGGTCGCCTTCTGGAACAGCGGCTCAAGGGCACTCTCGTTGTAGAGGGCCACCACGATGGCGTCGTAGTCCTGCGCGATCCACGACTCGATGCTGCGCACCTGGTCATCGGTGGCCGACTGGGATGTGGGTGCCTGAACATCCAACTGGATGGCCGCCTCGCCACCCGATACGTCGATCTGTTCCTGTACGCCGGCCAGCACCCTCTGGTAGTAGGTGTCCATTGCGGTGGGGCTGAACCCGATCCGCAGCTGGCCGTCCTTCTCGGTCGGCGGTGCCTCGTCCCCGGTGCGTTGACGCTCGACGGTTGGGTCGCAGGCCCCGCCCGCCGTGGTGGAACTGACCCCTTCTGCAGCGGCCTGGTTGGAGGTGGAACAGCCTGTCAGGGCGAGTGCGGCGGCTAGCAGCAGGGCCACTGCGCCGACTGGTTTGCGGGTCATGGTGATCTCCAAGTGATAGGGATTCGGGCATGACGATCAACGGTGTTGTCGAACGTCGAGAACGGCGCAGCGTGTGCGCCAGCGGGTATGTGCGTGCAGCCTCAGTCCTTGAGCCGGGCGAGCAGGTCAACCACCCCGTCCCACACCGACTGCACCGTGGTGTGGTTGAGGCGTTCCTTGGTTGTGTGCACGTCGAATGCTTCCGGGCCGAGTGAGATCATCTCCATGCCGGGAAGCTTGCTGGCGATAATGCCAAGCTCCAGGCTGGAGTGCGAGACGTCCACGCTGGGCTCATGGCCGAGCACGCCCGCAAATGCCGCCTTGGCATGGGCCAGCAACGGCGAGTCCGGATGGAACGTCCACTCCGGGCAGTCCGCGAAGGTGGTGACCGCGGCACCTTCACCGAGCAGGTCGGCCAGCGCGTGGATCCGATCGAGAATCTCGTACTTGCGCGAGGAGACTGCGCTGGGGATCGTGGAAAGAACCCGGACGGCGCTACCGGTCAACTCAACCTGCGCGACGGTGTTCGAACTCTCCACCAGGCCCTCATGCTGCAAACTCATGCTCTGGACGCCATTCGGTATCAAATTCAGGGCACGTGCGAGTCGGGCCGTCGCCGTCGCGGTCAGAACCTGACCGGTGGCGCGCTCATCTCTGGTCACAACGCTGATGCCCAATCGGGGATCGCTGAGCGCGAACTCGGCCTCGATCTTCTGTGCCAGATCAAGTAGATCGAGGCGTACCTGTTCGCCATCGCCAGGTATGACCAGGCGCGCTTGGGCGGAGTTGGGGATGACGTAGCGGTTGACTCCACCGGTGATATCTGCGAGCTGGGCGCTTCCGTTGTCGGCCGCGACTCGCAGGAGACGACCGAGAATCATGATGGCGTTGCCACGCTGCAGATGGATGTCGAACTCGGAATGACCCCCTTCCAGACCGCTCACGAGGAGGTCGAGTTGTATGCCCTTCGCGGGCGCGTCCGTGGTCACGGGCAACTCCAGCCAAGCAGAGATGTCGCCTGCGCAGCCGGCGAAGATGGACTCAGGATCGTGCCAGTTAAAGTCGACTAGCCGCCGCCCAGTGATCGAGGAGGCGTCCAGCGCGATCGCCCCGGCCTTGCCGACTTCCTCTTGGACCGTGATGATCGCTTCGATCGGTGGGTGTGCGATTGTACGAGAGTCGAGAATCGCCATCATGAATGCAACGCCGACACCGTTGTCGGCTCCAAGCGTTGTACCGGTCCCGCTGATGAAGTCGCCATCGAGGCGCAGGCGCACCCCTTCGGTGAGCATGTCCTGATCCACCCCATCGTCCTTGGCGAGGACCATGTCCATGTGTCCGTGGAACACCACCGGTGCGGCCTTCTCATAGCCCGGCGTCCCGGGCTTCTTGATGATCAGGCTGCCGATGTCACTCTGCTGGACGTCCAATCCGCGACTACGGGCGAAGGAGACCAGATGGTCACTGATTTCCTGCTCGTGGTAAGACCCCCGAGGGATGCTGCTGATCTCGGCGAAGTAGCCGAAGAACTCGGTTGGCTCAAGCTGCCGGATGTCGTTCGTCATTGAAGTACCGCCTTCTGCGTTGAAACCGATCCAATGGATGCGTCGTAAGTCAGTGTCACTCACCGTAGAGAAATTGTCAACATTTGTTTGTCAACTATATAGCTACCATGCCTGTCGGGTCGGGTGGATGATGACATCGCTCACGGTGACGTCGGTGGGCTGGTCGAGCGCGTACACGACCGCCTCGGCGACCCGTTCGGGACTGATTGCGATCTGGGCATGACGCTGCGCAAGTTCCCTGCCTGTGGGATCGGCCACCTTCTGCTCCCAGCCGGTGCTGATCGATCCTGGGCTGACCATCGACACCTGGATGCCGGAATCCACCCCGACCTCGGCGCGCAGACTCTCGGTAACAGCCCGGATGAAGTACTTGGTGGCACTGTAGACACCACTGGCCGGCCCGATGCTGTGGCCCGAGACGGAACTCATATTGAGGATTCGCCCAGACTTCTTGCTGAGAAAGTGAGGCAGGACGGCGGCGATCCCATTGAGATACCCACCGATGTTGGTGGCGATCATCCGCTGCCAATCCTCCACGACCACGTCCCGCCAGTAGGAGAAGAGCATCAAGCCGGCATTGTTGACCAGGATGTCTATATCGCCATAGGTCTTCATGGCGTGCGCCGTGAGCGCCTCGAGGTCCCGCGGCCGGGTGACGTCGGCCACCCGAAAGCTGGCCTGCCCGCCGCTCTTGGCGATTTCCTCAGCGAGCGCCGCAAGCCGATTCTCATCACGCGAGGCGAGCACAACTCGGCTCCCGTGTTGCGCCAGCAATCGTGCGGTGGCTGCACCGATTCCCTCCGATGCGCCGGTGATGATCGTGACAGTGTCCCGGATGTGCGACATGGTTGCCCTTCTACGACGGTGTAGCGCGATGCAGGATCAGGATCCTGCTATGAGCGGTGTGTAGGTGCGGTAGACCGCAGAGTCATCGACGCGCCCGAGCCCCGCCGCCCGAGCGACATCGAACCGATCCGCAGCCGCATCGAGTATTGGCGTCAGCGCGCCCGCCGCCAGGGCGGCGTCCTGAACGAGGTGTGCATCCTTGACGAATATGTCGATGGCCGAGAGCACCGGCGGGTCCTCCTGCAACATGCGCGGTCCGCGGTCATTGAGCATGAAGGACGCAGCGGCTCCTGACCCGACGGTATCGAGCACTGCGGCGGGATAGAGGCCGAGCGCACCCGCGAGGGCGAGAGCCTCGCCCGCGGCCGCCAGGTGTATGGAGCACAGGTGCTGGTTCACCAGTTTGACGGCTTGACCATCACCCACGCGTGCACCACAGATCGCGAGCTTGCTACCGAGGTGCGCCAGGACCGGCCGAACTCGATCAATGTCGGTGGCATCACCCCCCAAGAGGATGGTGAGTTCCCCTGCGATGGCCCGGACGACTCCGCCGGTGACGGGAGCATCGACGACGCGCACACCTTGCCCGCGGAGCGAATCGGCAGCACTGCGCGCCGAATCGATACCGACCGAACTCATGATCAGCATCGTGCTGCCAGGGGTCATCGACACGGCCGCGCCAGTGCTCTCAAAGAGCACCGCGTTCAATTGTGCCGGGGTTGCGACCATCACGATCACCACGTCGGCACCACCCGCCGCATCCGCAGCGCTACCCGCCGTGGTCGCGCCCTGGGCAGCCAGCTCGGCGACGCGCGCCGAGTCGACGTCGAACACGGTCACCTCAAAGTGCGGCAGGAGCCGTTCGGCCATCGGATATCCGATGGCTCCAACTCCGATGAACCCGATATTCATTGGCTGAGCACCTTTGCTGTGAGTGGTCATCCGACCTCTGGCTGAGCCGACGCTGACGGTTGCGGCTTGGATCCCAGTAGAGACGCTACTTCTCGCTCTCGTTATTTGTCAACATTTATTTGTCGGCGTACACTCCTGACATACGCCGGTTCAAGGAGGAATTTCATGGCTCTCGATGACAGGATCCTGTGCAGCACGATCACGCTGCGCCACCTGCCCCTAGCCGAGGCACTGGCTGAGATCCGCCTGCGCGGATTCGCGGGTATCGACCTCGGGGCCCTTCCCGGCGTCTGCGATCACGTCCCCTACGACCTCGACGCATCCAGCATCGCTGCGATCACAGCAACCATCCGCGACGCGGGCCTCAGCGTGCGATCCGTCAACGGTGATATCGGTGACCTCAACGTGCCGCTCAGCGCCAGTTCACAGCGTGACCGCATGACCCACGCCGATCTTCTCCTCGACCTGTGCGAAAGCACGGGCGCACGCGCGCTCGTGCTGCCCAATGGTCGCCAATCCCATGATCCCATCGCGACAGTAGATGCGGATCTCGACCTGGTCGCTGAGCAACTTGCTGAGGTCTCTATCCGTGCTCGTGCGCGCGGCCTGGAACTATGGGTGGAAGCACCGCACTGGTTCCGGCTCACCTATGATCTCGAGCGAACCAGCATGCTGGCATCCCGCCTAAGCCCGGAGATCGGCCTCGTATGCGACGTCAGCCACGTCACCGCGAGTGGCTCCTCGGCTCGCGTTTTCCTTCACCGGTTCGGCGACCGCACCCGCCACATCCACATTCGCGATGCCGAGCCCGGGTTCATCCATCATTCAGTCGGGCGGGGCTCAGTGGACTTCGCCGATCTCATCGCATGCCTCGCTGAGATCGACTACGCCGGAGCTCTCGCGCTTGAACTCGAGACGCGCGATATCGAGGACGAGAAGCGAGCCACCGAGGCGCTCCGCGTCGGAGAGTTCCTGACCGGCATGCTTACCAGCGCTCAGACATCCCGTTGCGCCACCACCACGGTTGACCCCTCCCCCACTGAACACGCAGCCGAAGCTGGCAGGGCCTGACATGACCAAGCTGTTCAATGACCCGGCCGATTTTCCCCACGAGCTGATCGAAGGATTCGCGGCGGCCTACCCCGACCTCATCGAGGCCGTCCCCGGCGGCGTCGTACGCAGTACCGCCTATGAAGGAGTCGCCGTGATCGCCGGCGGCGGGACCGGTCACTATCCTGCGTTCTGCGGGCTGGTGGGCCAAGGTCTCGTCCATGGGGCAGCCATGGGCAATGTGTTCTCCTCGCCGTCCTCGCATCAGGTGTACACGGTCGCAAAGGCTGCGGAACGAGGTCACGGAGTCGTCTTCACGTTCGGCAACTACGCCGGAGATGTGCTGCACTTCGGCGAGGCCGCCGAACGTCTTCGGGCAGAGGGCATCCCCGCCGACATCGTGCTCGTCACTGACGACATCGCCAGCGCACCTGCGCACGAGAGGCACAAACGCCGAGGAATTGCTGGCGATCTAGCCGTCTTCAAGATCCTTGGTGCTGCGGCCGATGAGGGTCGCACGTTCGAGGAAGTCATCAGGCTCGGAAACCATGCCAATGACCGGGCACGAAGCTTCGGCATCGCGTTCGCGGGCTGCACGCTCCCGGGTGCCGAAAGGCCGCTATTCGCGGTACCGGAAGGCATGATGTCACTAGGCTTGGGCATCCACGGCGAGCCCGGTATCGAAGACGTGCCTCTCGGTTCCGCACTCGAGGTTGCCACACTGCTCGTGGAGCGAGTACTGGCGGAGCGCCCCGAAGGCGCCTGCAACAGAATCTCGGTGCTGCTCAACGGTCTGGGTACCGTCAAGTACGAAGAGCTATTCGTCACCTATCGAACCATCGCTGCTCTCCTCGCAGAGCATGGACTGGTTGTCGTCAGCCCCGACGTGGGCGAGTTGTGCACCAGCCTGAACATGTCCGGCATCTCGCTCACGATCTTCTGGCTAGACGACGAACTCGAACGGCTGTGGACCAGTGCCTCGCATGCGCCCGCATACCGGAAAGGGTCGATGGGGCACGCGCGCATGCTCGATGCGACCGAGCGCGCGGCATTAGTCGCAAAGGCGATCGAGAGAAGGCCGGCCGACACGCGCGGGACCGCCGCCTCCCAGGAAGCGGCATCATGCATCGTGGCGGCATTGCGTACGTTGACCCGGACCGTCGCCAACTCTGCCGAAGAGCTTGGACGCATCGATGCAATCGCAGGTGATGGCGATCACGGCATCGGGATGGAGCGCGGTGCCCGTGCGGCGCTACGGGCTGCCGAAGGCGCCCACGAGGGTGGAGCAGGTGCCGGCACGGTCCTTCGCTTGGCCGGCGAAGCCTGGGCCGATGTCGCCGGTGGCACGTCCGGTGCGCTATGGGGAACAGGACTCAAAGCGATCGGTCGGGAGTTTGGTGATCACGACGCGATCAACGCGGCAAGGGTCGCGGCTGCCGTGGGCGCCGCTCGCGCCGAGATCGGGCGCCGCGGCCGGGCAAAGCTCGGCGACAAGACGATGATGGATGTACTCATCCCCTATTCCGAGCTGATCGAACAGCTTGCATCCGAGCAGCGAATGTCGAGCAAAGACTGGCTGAAGGCAGCCGAGTTGAGCCTGGAATGGGCTGCCCTCACCCGTGATCTCGTGCCCCAACTCGGCCGTGCACGCCCCCTCGCCGAGCGAAGCGTGGGAGCAGTGGATGCCGGAGCGTGGTCCCTGTCGCTGATCATCTCCGCGGTCACCGACCAGCTCACGTCCCATCGTGCAGTGAACCGCAGAAAAGGACCGGCGCATCCATGAATCCTTAACAGGCGATCGACGGCAATCTGGCTCTGGCACCGTGTCTCGATGGCATCGTTGCCCGGCACGTAGGAGATGATGAATGTTGACGGAACTACCCGAACGCGAGGAAGCCCAGATGACACGCAGGAGCACACCGTTCGACAAGCGGACACTGCGCCAGCGATGCACGACCTATGTCCGCGATCTGATCATCACAGGCCAGATGCGTCCCGGGGACCACCTCGTCGAGACGAAACTCGCGGATGATCTTGGCGTAAGCAGAGGAACGCTCCGCGAGTCTCTGCGTCCGTTGGAAGTCGAGGGCCTGCTGGTCGCGGACGGTCGCGGGCACATGCTGGTTCGAGTCATGACTGCCGAAGAGATCCGGGAAGTGTTTCTCGTGCGGTCAGCGCTCGAATCTCTCGCTGCGGCAATCCTCGCAGGCAAGGATGACCGCGACGATGTCGTCCGGGAGCTTGGCGAATCACTCCACCCACTCCGCGATGACAACCTCGATTTCGGACAACAGATCGAGTTCGATCTCGGCTTCCACGAGTTGCTTTGTCGCCTCACGGGCAACGGGACGCTGCTGCGGTCATGGCAGCAACTCATCGGTCAGATCGAGATGATGATCATTGCTGCCGGGCCGGAGATCGCCTCCAGCCGGATGCGATACGAAGGGCACATCGAGATAGTCGATGCGATCGCCAGCGGTGACGTCACTCGGGTCCAAGCCGTCGTTGCCGCACACATGGACGAGTTCGCTACGAAGTACGTACACGACGCGGCAGCCCAGCCCACCTGATCGGTACTCACGCGCGCAGGACCCACCCACCACAGCCCCGGCGCGTGCTGCGGAACGAACCCGCGACCGGGCCCGCGCGCTTATCCCTGGTACACGATCTCCACTCGTCGGTTCGCCGCGTAGGTGGAGGGATCCTCGGGGTCTTCGGCGATGGCTGGAATGGTGTCCGCGTATCCGGTGACCTCCAGCACCAGGTCGGGCCGGGCCGCGGTGATCTGGGCGGCGACGGCCTGTGCCCGGTTCTGTGACAACTCCTGGTTGGGCACGGCACCGACATTGGAATCGGTATGACCACCGACCAAGACGGTTGCCCCATCCGGGATGTCAGCGACGAGGTCCGCTATCGCCGCCGGTGCCGAATCCGGTAACTCCCAGCTATCGGGTGTGAACAGGATGTCGGTCGCCAAGGTGATCGTGGTCTGGCCATCCTCGGACTCGACGCTCGCGAGCGGAACGATCGAATCGGCTGGGTCGTAGCCAATGATCGAAGCAGCCGGGTCATAGCTGATGACGCTCTGCTCCAGCATCTGCTGGGTGGGCTCGCCGAAGTCCTCCGGCTCCTGCGATGCGCGCGCTGTCGAGAGGCCAGCACCGAACAGCAATGTCGTGACCGCAGCAACGGCCAAGCCGCGGACACTCATCGTTCGATCGGGATGGTCAAGACCGAGGGCCCGCCATTGAGAGTGACATCGATCGAGTCGATATCGTCCTGCGGAGCCGCGAAGTATCCCCACCAGGCAACGGTTGCGCCGCTCGGCACAGGCTCCGTCAACGCGCTGGCCGCCGAGGATCTCCAATTGTCTTCCCCATTCTCGAGCCCGGTGTACTGCTTGAGGTTGACCGGATCACTCAAGGTGACAACGATAGGACTGCCGTGCGCCCTAAAGAGATTCCAACTCTGGCTCGGATCGTCCGTCTCGGCGGTGAAGTAGAGCTCCAGCAGCATGGTGGAACCCTCGACTGTCAACGCGTGTACGCCCATGGTTATGGTCCCGGACAGGTCCCGGGTGGTCGCCATGGGGTAGCTGACCTCAGCAATCACATCGGTCGGGTCGAGGGTGGAGTCCTCCCCCGCATCGGTGGATTCCTCATCGCTCGACCCTGACCCGGTGGCGTCACCGGGACTGTCGCCAGACG
>JBKDZO010000072.1:0-37560 GCA_047971285.1 Beutenbergiaceae bacterium
TTCGAAACGGCGCGTCGGGTCGCGCAGACCCGCGGTCTGCTCTCGCACGGCTCGCAACGCAAACTCGACACCGCGCGTTCCACCTTCGCCGGCCACGTCGACGGCGAGGCGCTGCTGGCCGCGGTGAACCTGCCGCGCTCGCAGGTGGTCACGCCGCTGATGTTCGAGTACGACCTGATCGAGCGGGCGCGGGCGGACCGCAAGCACATCGTGCTCCCGGAGGGCACCGACGACCGCATCCTGCGGGCCGCCAGCACCCTGCTGGCCCGGGATGTCGTGGACCTGACGATTCTGGGCGACGAGTCCACGATCCGCGCCCGCGGCAGCGAACTGGGCCTGGAACTCGCCGACGCGACCGTGCTCAACCCCCACGACGAGGAACTACGCGAACGGTTCGCGCGCACCTACGCTGAACTGCGCGCGCACAAGGGGATGACGGTGGACCGGGCGCGGGAGATCGTTGTCGACGTGTCCTACTTCGGCACCCTGATGGTGCACCTGGGACTTGCCGACGGCATGGTGTCCGGGGCCGTGCACACGACCGCGCACACGATCAAGCCCAGCTTCGAGATCGTCAAGACCGTTCCCGGCACATCGATCGTCTCCTCGGTGTTCTTCATGTGCCTGCAGGACCGGGTACTGGTCTACGGCGACTGTGCCGTCAACCCCGACCCCAGCGCCGAACAACTCGCCGACATCGCGATCTCGTCGGCCCACACCGCGGCCCAGTTCGGCGTTGATCCTCGCGTCGCCATGCTCTCCTACTCCACCGGCGCGTCCGGCTCGGGGGCCGACGTCGACAAGGTCCGCGCGGCCACCGATCTGGTCCGCGATCGCGATCCCGATCTGATCGTGGAGGGCCCGATCCAGTACGACGCTGCCGTGGACGCCTCGGTTGCCCAGACCAAGATGCCGGACTCAGCGGTCGCGGGCAAGGCGACGGTCTTCGTCTTTCCCGACCTGAACACGGGAAACAACACCTACAAGGCGGTCCAGCGCTCGGCCGGTGCCGTCGCTGTCGGGCCGGTGCTCCAGGGCCTGAGCAAGCCGGTCAATGACCTCTCCCGGGGGGCGCTGGTGCAGGACATCGTCAATACCGTGGCCATCACCGCCATCCAAGCCCAGCGTCAATCGTCAGCGCAGGCCGGGGCATGAGCCGCGCGGTGCTGGTGATCAACTCCGGTTCGTCATCGCTGAAGTACCAGGTGGTCGACGCCGCCACCGGGCACGCCGTGGCGGTCGGGCTGATCGAGCGGATCGGCATCGACGGGGGCCGGCGCACCCACACTGTTGCCGGCCGGACGGTTCGCGACGACCTCACCGTCGCCGATCATGACCAGGCCATGGCCGCGATGATGGCTGCCTTCGCCGACTACGGACCCGACCTCGATCGGCTGAGGCTGGCCGCGGTCGGGCACCGCGTGGTGCAGGGGGGCGAAGCGTTCACCGGCTCGGTGCTGATCGACGATGACGTTGTGGTGGCGATTGAGGAACTCTCGGATCTGGCACCACTGCACAATCCGGGCAATGCCGCCGGCATCCGAGTGGCCCGCCAGCAGTTCCCCGGCCTGGCCCATGTGGCGGTCTTCGATACCGCCTTCCACTCCACCATCCCCGCCGTTGCGCACACCTACGCCCTGGATCGTGACATCGCCCGCCGGTATCAGATCCGCCGGTACGGCTTCCACGGCACGTCCCATGCCTACGTCTCCCGCGCCGCGGCGCAGTTCCTGGGCAAGCGGCCCGAGGATGTCAATGTCATCGTGTTGCACCTGGGCAATGGCGCATCGGCCTGCGCGGTTCGCGGTGGCGTCTCGGTGGATACCTCAATGGGGCTGACCCCACTGCAAGGGCTGGTGATGGGCACCAGGACCGGCGATATCGATCCCGCCGTGGCATTTCACCTGGCGCGCACGGCGGGCATGGACATCGACGACCTCGACACCCTGTTCAACAAGCGGTCCGGGATGCTCGGCCTAACCGGCAGGACCGACATGCGCGACATCCAGCAGGCGGCAGCCACGCAGGCGGACGCGCAGCAGGCGCTGGACATCTATTGCTACCGGTTGCGCAGCTACGTGGGCGCCTATATGGCGGTGCTGGGATCGGTGGATGCCATCGTGTTCACCGCCGGAGTCGGCGAGAACTCCGCCGTGGTTCGGGCGGGGGCACTCACCGGGCTGACCGGCCTGGGGATCGACATCGACGAAGAAGCCAACCAGGACCGGGCTCCCCTACCCCGCGATATCGCCACCGCCACGTCCGCGGTGCGGGTACTGGTGATCGGCACCGACGAAGAAGCCGAGATCGCCCGGCAAGCGATCGCGGTCGCCGGGCTACCCTGACCGCTCAGGCCTGGGCCGGTCGGCCCCCGAGGTAGAGGTCGGCCAACTGCGGATCCTCCAGCAGTTCCTGAGCCGGGCCGCTGACGAATACCCGCCCGAGATCCAGCACGCAGCCGACGTCGGACATCTCCAACGCGCGCCGCGCGTTCTGTTCAACCAACAGCACCGCTACCCCGGCGTCCCGGAGCCGGGAAACCTGCTCGAACATGCCTGCCGTCCGCTTGGGATCCAGGCCCATGGAGGGCTCGTCCAGCAGCACCACATCGGGGCTGACCATCAGCGCCCGGGCGAATTCGACCTGCTTCTGCTGCCCGCCCGAAAGCAACCCTGCGATCGAGTCCCACCTCTCGGCGACGACCGGGAACACGGTCTTGACGAACTCCACCCGGTCACGCAGCTGCGCGGCATCGACCGTGTAGCCGCCGAGGCGCACATTCTCCTCAACGGTCATCTCCCGGAACACCGAATGGCCCTGCAGCACGTGTGACAGGCCCTGCCGCAGCAGTGCCTGCGGACGTTTCCCGGTGACGTCCACGCCATTGAGTTCCACCGTTCCGGAGCGGACCCCGAGCAGCCCGCTGGCGACCTTCAGCACGGTCGATTTACCGGCTCCGTTCGGGCCCACCAGGCAGACGATCTCGCTGCGATGCACCTTCACGGAGAAGCCACGCAGCACCAGGGCTGCCTTGCCGTATCCGGCTTCAATACTGTCCAACGCGAGTACCACCTCAGACGCCAAGGTATGCCTCCAGTACGTTCGGATCCTGTTGTACCTGCGCCGCTGTACCGGCGGCGATCGGAGCACCCCGGTCGAACACCACCACGTGGTGGCACAGGTTCATGATGAAGTCCATGTTGTGCTCCACGATCAGGAAGGTCGTCCCTTCAGCGTTGAGCTCAGCAACCAGGACCGCGATCCGTTCGATCAACGCCGGGTTCACACCACCAGCGGGCTCGTCGAGCATCACGAACTCGGGTTGGGCCATGATCGCGGCCGCCAGTTCCAGCAACTTCTGCTGACCGTAGGAGATGTCCTGGGCGGCAGATCGCTCAAGGTGGTCCAGACCCACTCGGGCCAGGATCGACCGCGCTCGGTCCACCAGCTCGGCATCGCGCGGTTTGGCCAGGTATTGCCCCAGGCTCTGGGGTTGCACCGCCACCAGCAGGTTCTCCAGAACGGTCAGCCTCGGGAACACCCGGCACAACTGAAAGGTCCGCCCGATACCGGCGCGCGCGATCCGGTGGGGAGGCCAGCCGGTGATCTGCCGGCCCCGGTAGAAGGCGTGGCCGCTATCGGGGCGGATCATCCCGGTGACGCAGTTGAAGTAGGTCGTCTTGCCGGAGCCATTGGGCCCGATGAGCCCATTGACTTGACCCTGATAGAAGTCGGCGGTCGCGCTGTCGACCGCATGGACTCCTCCGAATGACTTGGTCAGCGCTTCGGTCCGCAGCGCCACCGTCGGTTGTTCAGTCATCGTCGCCTCCCTTCGCCGGTGCCGAGTCGGCATCGGCTTGCTCACGCACCTGTGCGGCCGATACCTCACGGATCGACGTCGCGGCTGGTCCGAACCGCCGCAACAGCTTGGCGGCGGCCGCCAGCACCCCGTCGGGGGCGAACAACACCACCGCGGCCAGCAGCAGGCCGGTGGCAACCAGGTGGAACTGAGTCTCACCGAAATTGAGCAGGAAGAACTCCAGCGCCGCACCCACGACGATCGCACCCACCAATGGGCCGAACAAGTAGCGCACCCCGCCGAGCAATGCCATCAGAGCGATCTGTGAACTCAGGACCACGTCGAACTGGAAGATCGGGTCCAGGTCACCGAACCACAACGCATACAACCCGCCGGTCAACGCCGCGAAGAACGACGAGATCCCGAACGCCGCCAACTTCACCGATGCCGTGGGAGAGCCGAGGGACTGGGCCTTGTCCTCATCCTCACGGATCGCTTTCAGGGCGGCGCCGAACCGTGACCGGTCGATCAGCATGTAGGCCAGCAACACCAATGCCAGCAACGCCAGGAAGATGTAGAAGAACACGCGGTGGTGCTCGGGGCGGAGCAGGTCCGGGAATGGCCGCGGGACCACCAGGCCGCTCGACCCGCCGGTGACCGACCCCCAGCTCTGGAACACCAGCGCCAGCACCAGGACCAGTGCGATGGTGACGATCACGAACGATGCACCACGCACTCGCAGCGCCGCATAGCCCACCAGCAAGGCGATCAGGAATGTGACCAGCCCGGCGATGACCACGGCCAGGAAGCTATTGATGGAGGTGTGAATCACCAGCAGCCCGGTGCCGTAGGAACCGAGGCCGAAGAAGGCGACGTGACCCAGGGAGATGTACCCGGTCAGGCCGCCCATGATGTTCCACGCGGTGGCGAACACCGCGAAGTTCAGCACGATCACACCGGCGCTGAGCATGTACGGATTACCTGCGACCAGTGGCCACAGGGCGAGTACCGCGATCACCACCCCGATCGCGATGGTCGGACCGATGCGGCCGGTGTTGGTGGTGACGTAAGCGACCGCGCGGGCGATGACCGACACCTCGGCCGGCCTCGGCTGGGTCTGCACGGGTGTACTAGAAGCGTTGCGCAAGACGACCTCCAAAGAATCCCTGCGGCCGCACCATCAGCGTGACGAAGAGTGCGACATAGAAGATGGTTTGCGCCCACGTCGGACCGAGCGGAATCTCCAGCATGATCCGCAGCACGCCCAGCACGACGGCCGCGACTGCTGCACCAGGGATACTGCCCAGCCCGCCCACCACGATGATCGCCATCAAGGGACCGATCCAGTGCCAGTGAAGCGACGGGTAGATGGTGGTCTGCAACGACAATGCCGCGCCTCCGACCGCTGCCGTGGCCAATCCGAGACCAAACCCCAGACCGGCGATCCGACCGGTCTCGATCCCGACCAGTTGCGCCGCTTCACCATGCTGGATGGTGGCCCGCAACGACTGCCCGAACCGGGTCCACTTGAGCACCGCGTATAGCGCTCCCAGGCTGATGATGGCTAGGCCGAAGGAGATGATCTGAACCACTGGGATCTCGGCGCCGAACAACGGCAGACTCTCCGGACCGTAGGGCAGGTTGAGCCTGCGTTGGGTGCCGGTGAATCCCAGGCCGAGCAGACCTTCGATGATCAGCGCGATCGCGAACGTCAGCAAGACCGACATCATGGTCATCGTTGCCGGGCGCAGGCGGGCGAGCAGGTACCGGTGCATCAGGTACCCGAGGCCGAAGAACAGTGGGATCGTCACGATCAGCGAGAACATCGGATCCCACCCGGTGGCGGTGGCGAACCACCACGCCCCGTAGGCGGACAGCACGATGAACGCGGCATGGGCGAGCATGACCACCCGCATGATGCCGAAGTAGAGCGTCAGCCCTGCTGCCAGGAGGGCGTATAGCCCTCCCAGCAGCAGTCCCAGGATGAGGCTCTGGAAAACTAACGTGCCAGATACCACTGGCCTCTCACCACTCTGGCTTGGGGTAGATCAGGTCAGACTGCGCAGCCGAATCGGGCAGAACGATCTGGATCTCGCCCTCCTGATACTGCAGGATCATGTGCGCTCCGTCGGGGCGGCCCGCGTCATCCCATCCCAGGGGGCCGACCACGGTGTCGTCGACCGAGTTGGCGTGGAGCCAATCGATCAGTTGCTGCTGACATTCGCCCTGTTCGGCGCATCCGACGGCCTCGACGGCGGCTTGCACCACTTGGCCTGCCGTGTACCCGTTCGCCTCGTCTTCCTGTGGGTCCATTCCGAACAGTTCGTTGTGGATCTCGATGAACTCGGGGTTGGATGGCCAGTCAGCAGCCAGGGAGTAGCCAGTCGGGGACAGGATGCCGTCGACGGCCCCGCCGATCGCCTCCGGGAACTCCGGGTTGGTCGGCGCGGTCGAGAAGGCCACCATCCGGGGCTGGTAGTCGAGCTGTTGCAACGCAAGGATGAGGTTGACGGCGTCCTGGTACAACGAGCCGCCGACCAGCAGGTCAGGGTCCGCATCCTTGATCTGCGCGGCGATGGCGTTCATGTCCGTGGCATTGGGCGGGTACACCTCGTCCACCACCAGCTCGATGCCAGCTTCCTGCAGTTTGTCGCGCAGCCCGTATGCGGTTCCCTGCGCGAACGGGTCGTCCATGGCGGTCACCGCCATGGTGGTCGGACGTTCACCTTCGGGCATGGCCAGGATGTACTCGGCGAGGTAGTTGTAGTGGTCGGTGGCGATCGCCGGGGCGGCGTAGAAGATGTTCTCGAATCCGTTCTCGAACACCTCCGGGGCCGCGGCCGCCGGCTCCACGAACAGCATCCCGTACTCCGACGCCACCCGGGAGGCCGGCACCACCAGGCGGGTTGAGAACGGTCCGAACAGCAGGTCTACCTCGTCCTGGGCGATCAGCGATTCATAGTCGGAGACCACCCGGGCCGGGTCCGAGGCATCGTCGAGCACGATGAGTTCGACCTGCCGGCCGAGCAGCCCGCCATTGCGGTTGACCTGCTCCACCCAGGTGTCGTAGCCGCGTTGCACGCCCTTGCCGGGCTCGGCGAAGTCACCGGTCAGCGGCAGGGACACACCGATCACGATCGGGTCCTCCGCACCGTCACCACCATCGGACGATCCCGAATCGCCATCATCACCGCCGGAACTGCAGGCGGCGAGAAGCAAGGCACCAGTTGCCGCAACCGCTGCGGCGCGGGTCCACGTCTTCCTCGACATTCAGTCCTCCTCGTTGAGTCACGCGCGTGAAAGCGCTTTCTTGAAAGTACTTCAGCAGTGCTCCTGCCGCAAGAGCCGATCCCCATCCGATTGTCAATCGACGCCGGAAAGGCCTGATTGTTACAGGATGGTGACCAAGGATGCTCCACGGTGGACCGAGCGACCCATCAAATCTATGCTGGAAGCGCTTCCTAGAACGTATCCCTACAGAGCTGAGTCAGGCATGGGAACCAGAGCGGCGGTACGGCTTGCCGATGTAGCCAAACGGGCGGGGGTCTCACTTGCCACCGCTTCTCGCGTACTCAGCACCCGCACCTCCTACCGGGGCAGGCCGGAGTTCCGCAGGCGGGTGCTGGCGGCGGCAGCCGAATTGGGCTATGAACCCAATCTGCACGCGCGCGTGCTGGCCGGTGCCCGCTCACCAACGGTGGCGCTGGTCGTCCACGACATCCGCGACGCCTACTTCGCGCTCATAGCCGGAGCGGTCGTTGCGGCGGCCAGCCACCTTGGAACGCTGGTCACCATCGTGTCCACTCACCGGGACCCTGCCCAGGAAGCCCGGTACCTATCGCTGCTACGTGCGCAGCGTCCGCGTGCCGTGATCCTGGCAGGCAGCGGGTTCGCCAACGTCTCCGCCACCGAACCGATCACGCGAGAACTTCTGCGCTACCGCGACGAGGGAGGCGTGGTGGTATCCCTGGGGCATCGGGGCGTGGGACACCAGATCATCGTCGGCAACCAGGCCGGGGCCCGCGCTCTGGCCGACCGCATGGTCGACCTGGGGCACACCAGGTTTGCGCTGGTCGGTGGACCCGCGGCCATGACCACGGTCCGCGACCGGCTGCGCGGATTCGGCCAAGGGCTGCGCGATCGCGGCATCCGCGCCTCGGACACGGCCATCATCCGAACCACGCCGACTCGCGAAGGTGGCGTGAGCGCCGCGCAACGGGTGATCGACTCCGACCTGCACCCAACGTGTGTATTCGGCTGCTTCGATGTCGTGGGAGTCGGGTTGGTCTCCGGTCTGCAGCAGCGTGGCATCGACGTCCCCAGCGATATCTCGGTTGCGGGGTTCGCCGATATCCCGGTGGCCTCGGACATCACTCCCGCCTTGACCACCGTCCGCCTGCCCCTGGACGCGATCGGCAAGATGGCGGTCGAACTGGCTTTGGGGGATCAGTCGGACCAGCGAACGATCACCTTCGAGGGCGAACCGGTCATTCGGGCCAGCACCGCCAGACCACTGATCGCCGTGCCGCAACCCTCAGCCACGCACGAACGCTCAGCCACGCACCAACGCTCAGCCACGTACTGAGGTCCGGTCCACCTGAGCCAGCAACGACGCCGCCGTGCCGGAGAGGATGCGGGCCCGATCTGCTGCGGACAACGTTGTCAACCTCGCCACTGGCGCCCTCGGATCGGAATCTCCGGTGGCGAACGGCGAATCGCTGCCCAGCATCAGCCGCTCGGCGCCAACGGTCTCGATCAGCCATCGCAATGCCCGCTCACCATGGGTGAGGGTGTCGAAGTAGAGCTTGCCGATCAGTTCGGTCGGGCGTGCTCCGCCGGTGTCGGCGCTCAGGTCCCAGAGCGCTTCGATCCGTTCCAGCAGGATCGGCAGTGCTCCCCCGCCATGCACCGCGCACAGTCTCAGGTCCGGAAATCGGTCGAGCACGCCCGCGCGCAACAGTCCGGCGATCGCCAGGGTCCCCTCCGACGGCGTTCCCACGAGGTTCTCTATACCCTCCGCCTGGCAGCGGGTCGACTCGGCACTGCGATACGGGTGGATCAACAGCAGTGCGCGGCGCATCTCGGCCTGCTCCCACAACGGCGCCAACGCCGCACTGGCCAGCGACATCCCGACCCCGGATGTGGTCAGCAACGCCCCGCACATCCCCAGGTCGGTGACGCTGCGGTCCAGTTCCACAGCCGCTGCCTCACCATCGTCCTGCGGCACCATAGCCATCCCGACCAGTCGATCCGGCGCGCGCGCCACCTCCTGGGCAAGCGCGTCGTTGACCCGGCGCAGATGGGCCGATCCGGCTCGTGGCTCCAGCCCCCCGGGTGCCAACTCGATCCACGGTGAGACCACTTGCCGTTCCACGCCCATGGCGTCCATGGCACGGAGCCGGGTCTCCAGATCGATCAACGAGTCCGGGGCTGCCGAAGTGGTCCGCTCGCCGATCCGGGCCCGATTCGCCCGGTCGGCGAGGGGCCGCGGCAGCAGATGCGCGTGCACGTCGATCGCGCCTGCGGCGCCGGTTCGCCCGCTCGATTCCACACTCACGAAAATTCAGCCTAACAAATTTGAAAGCGCTTGCGCTGGCTATGGCCGCCACCTCCAGTACCCCACACAGCCCGGCCGAGACGGCGGCGGCGGTGCACGGCATCGCAGAATGTCGAAGCATCCGGTACCTGAAGCCCGGCTCCAGCCTTACCATAGAACCGCCGAACCCACCCTCGACAGAGTTGAGATTCGATGAGCGACGACGCCGTACAGATCGTGCTTCGGGAGGTCGAAGACGCCGATCTGCACGCGTTCTACTCCTATCTGCAGGACCCTCGAGCCCAGGCGATGGCATCCTCCTCAGCGGAGGACGGAAGCGACCCGCAGGCGTTCGACGCCTACTGGGGAAAGCTGCGCCGGTCACAGACCGCAGTTGCCCGCACGATCGCGCAGGCCGATGATCCCGAGCACGCGGTGCTGGGACACATCGAGAAGTTCGAAGATGAGAGCCAGCCGTATGTGCGGTACTGGGTCGACCGTGATTTCTGGGGGCGTGGCATCGGCACCCAGGCGTTGCGGATGTTCCTGGACGAGGTCGTGACCGAACGTCCGATCTTCGCGCGGCAGAACCGCAGCAACGAGGCATCGATGCGGATCCTCAAGCGCAACGGCTTCAAGATGGCCGGTCAGGACACCGGATTCGATGTCGGCCGCGGCCGGATGGTCGACGACATCATCATGCGCCTGGCCTAGGCCTGCCCGGCTTCCGCCGTGGGCTGGTGCCTGGGCCGCGGCGCAGGCACGAACCGCGCACGGGTCGCAGCCCGCCGCAGGATCGGCAGCGTCACCGGACCAACCAGCACCACCCCGACGATCGTGGTGATCGCCCGGCCGATATCCCACCCCAGCGATGTGGCCAGGCTGAACAGGAAGAACCGGCGCAGGTTCTCTCCGGCCGCGGCTCCCGGCAGGAACGAAAGGTCGGTGCCAAGACCGAGCTGGAACGGCCAGAACGACAGATTCATCGCCAACCCGAAACCCAAGGCTGCTATCGCCCCATAGATCGCGAGCATAGCGATCTCCCAGTACCGGTTCACCCGGCGCGGCAACAGTCCGGCGCCCAGCCCGATCCAGGCCGCCCCCAGCATCTGGAACGGCAGCCACGGTCCGATGCCGCCGGTCAGCAGCGCCGAGGCGAACAGTGTCGTGGCGCCCAGGATGAATCCGAATCCGGCACCGAATACCCGGCCACCCAGGACCACCAGCACGAATACCGTTTCGATTCCAGCCGCGCCCGCGGACAGCGGCCGCAGCACGGCTCCCACGGCAGCGAGTAGTCCGAGTATGGCCACGGCGCGGACGTCGAGGCCGCCATCACCGAAATCGACCATGACGGCAGCGGTTACCCCCAGGAGCACCACGGCCAGCACCAACGGTGCGACGGTGACGTCATCCAATGCGGCTCCCGGGTCCACCAGCAACGGCCAGCCGAACGCCAGCAGCCCAGCGGCACTGGCCAGCATCAGAATGATCACCGACCGGGGACGCAACGGCACCGCCGGCGTCTGCTGCTCAGTCATGACTGCCCCGCAACCTGGCACGGACATCGCTGACCGTCAGCATGCCGGAACCCGGGAACAACCGCGTCACTTGCGGGGCCGCGTGCCCCCTGCCGAGCACGTCGGCCGTGGCTCCATCGGATGCGATCCGGCCCGCGTGCAGGTCGACGACTCGATCGGCGCAGTCGGCGGCGAATTCGACGTCGTGGGTGGCCACGAGCACTGCACGGCCCGCCTGGGCTAACGAGCGCAATCGTCGTGACAGTGCGGCCTTGGCGCTCGAGTCCAGCCCCCGGGTGGGTTCATCGAGCAGGACCAGCGACGGATCCCCCGCCAGCTGGACTGCGAGCGCCATTGCCAGCCGCTGCCCTTCGGACAGGTCGCGTGGATGCCGGTCACCGGGTATTCCGGGCATGATGGCATCCAGTTCGCACCGGGTTCGCCCGGCAGCCGTGCTGGCGTCGCTGGCCTGACATTCGGCGGCCACGGACGGTAGATACAGCAGATCCGAGGCCGGCTGCGGTAGCAGGGTCGCACCGCGGGCCCGCGCCCGCTCGTACACGGCCCACAGCAGCGACGACTTCCCGGCACCGTTCGGCCCCATCAACGCGGTGACGGCTCCGCGATGAAGGGTCAGATCGACGTTGTCGACGGCGAGGGCCGACCCATGCCTGACAGTGATCCCGGTGGCGGTGAACGCCATCCCGCGCGCCTCGCGCGCAGGCCGTACCGGTGGGGTCGGCCACGTCTGCGACCGGGCGAACCCCGCCGCCTGCGCCACGGTCACCGGAATCGGACGCCAGCCGAGCAGGCGGCCGACCGCCACCACCGGCGGCGCCCCGGAGTAGTCCGGCAGGATCTGCTCCGGGGAACCGGACTGCACCTGGCCGCCAGCGATCTGGATCACCCGGTCCAGCTGCGCCACTCGCTCGATTCGATGCTCGGCGAGTATCACCGTTATGCCGCTGCCGGCCAGCCGGCGCAGGGTAGCCAACAGATCGGCAGCACCCGGCGGATCGAGCGCCGAGGTCGGTTCGTCCAGGAGCAGCACCCGGGGCCGGGCGGTGAGCACGGCGCCGATGGCGACCCGTTGCTGCTCTCCTGCCGACAGGGTGTCCAGCGTCCGGTCGCGCAGCCCGGTCAGCTGCAATTGGCCGAGAACCTCATCGACCCGCAGCCGCATCTGGTCCGGTGGAATGCCGAGCTGTTCCATGGTGTAGGCGAGTTCTTCGGCAACGGTGCTGGCCACGAAGCTGGCCTGCGGATCCTGTCCGACCACGCCGACCACATCGGCCAGGTCGCGGGGCCGGTGCTGTGCGGTGTCTCGGCCCGCCACTCGTAGGCTGCCGCGCAGTTCGCCCCCGGTGTTGCGCGGGAACCGCCCGCTGATGGCCGAGAGCAACGTCGATTTTCCTGAGCCGGTCGCTCCCACGACCAGCACCAGCTCACCGGCCGCTATCCGCAGGTGCGCATCGGCCAGCACCGGCTGCGTGGCGCCGGGGTAGGTGCAGCTGACGTGTTCCAGTTCGATCATCGCCGCCACCACCAGATGGGCAGTGCAGCCAGTGCTGCCAGCACGAGCGCAGCCCAGGACGCCGCAGGCGCTCCGGGCAGACCGGTCTGCCGCAGGGCCGGGCTGGCCAGGGCCACGGCCGCGGCAGCGACTCCGGTGGCGATGGTGGCGGTATCACGCCAATGCCAGCCGTGCTGTCGGTAGCGTGTCCGGCCAGCTCGATGGCCGGCGATGATTCCGGCCGCGACCGCAACCACGGATCCAGCCAACAGCAACGGCAGCCCCAGCCAGGCCGGTGCCGCAGCATCCAGTAACCCGTAGCTACCGACCACTGCGGCCGCCAGCGCAACCATCAACGCAATCGAGGTCGCGCGGCTCGGGCCGCCGGTGCGGGCATAGCCCCGGGAGTCCATCGATGCAGCCAGCGCCAGCGCATGGTCCAACGCGTCGGACAGCACCGGGACGACGATCGCGCGCACACCGGGCCGGACCCGCGCCGAGGCGCGCAGCCGCTGAGCACGCCGCACCCGGGCCAGGGAGGTCACCAGCCGTGGCGCAACCGTCACCGCCACCACCGCCGCCGTTCCGAGCGGATGCAACGCGGCCGGAAGCGAGCGGAGTGCTCGCACCGGATCCACCAGGGCATTGGCCGCACCGAAGCACAGCAGCAGCGCCGCCAGCGCCAGGGCGCTGTAGAGCGCTGCCAGCAGCCCGGGCACCGAGATGGGACCGAACAGTTCGATGCCACCGACCCACTCGGGCAGTACCAATCGCGGCAGGTCGACCAGCACCGGTCCACCGCCCCCGATTCCGACCACCACGAAGAATCCCAGGCGGATCAGCACCACTGCGGCGGCCAGGATGAGATAGCCGACGAAAGCCCGGCCCCAGCGGTCATCGCCACGGCAGCTGTACACCACGGCGATCACTGCCAGGGCGAGGAGCAGAACCGGGATGGGGTTGCTGATCCGGGTCAGCGCGACCGCGAGCGCCAGCGCCCAGCCCCACCAGGCCAGCGGGTGCGCCCGCTGACGCCGTGCAGGCGCGACGGCGATAGCCGTCACTGACGTCGGCGCACCAGCAGCACGATCACCACGGCCACCGCCATGATCACCGCCGCGATACCGATCAAGGCACCGGTGCTGAGATCACCACCAGGCTGCTCGGCCCCGTCGTCTGATCCCTGCTCCACGGCGTCGCCGTCAGTGGCTTCGGCCACGCTCTCCGGCACACTCTCCGGGCTACTCGACTCGGCTGCGGGATCGCCGGGCAGCGGCGGCGTCAGGGTGCCGTCGGAGTAACGCCAGCCCTCGATATCACCGGGTGCGGGGTCCGATTCGTCAGCACCCACGGGCGAGCTGACCCACTCACCATCGACCAGCTGCCAGTACGACCAGAAGTTGCCGTCGAACTCGGTCGGGCACACCTCCGGATAGTCATCGATGGTGCAGATCAGGCCCGGGCTGGAGTCCACCGGATCAAACCCGGCGCTCTCCAGCGCCTCGCGCCCGCTGGCCGGGTCACCGGAGGCGCATGCGGTCACGACGTCGCCGCCGAGGTCGGTGAAGTCGACCACCACGCTCACCCCATCGGCGCATTCGTCGGTGCTGGCCTGGGCCGGTGGGGCGCTCAGCACGGCCATGACAGGCAGCAAGGCAACGGTGAACAGTCCAGTGACGGTGGTGGGGCGGGGCATCGATGTCTCTCGTGATCACAGGAGAGCGGCGCGGCCCAGCGGAGCCCTCACTCGGCTCGGCGCTGACCCGTACCGCAATCCTCGGCGGTGGGTTCGGTGTCCCGGGCAGGCGATCCGGCTCATCTTGCGCTGCAGGTCAGCGCGGAGATCTACGGTTGCGGGTCAGCGTCGGGTTTGGACCGACTTCTCCTGGCACCGGCACGGTGTGTACTTGTGGGTCTATTCTGCCCGCTCTGAGCCGGTGCGCGTCCCGGGCACGGGGAACCACGTCATGGATGAGTCATGGACATCACGTCCAGCGCGGCATCGAGCTGTTCCACCGTGACCTCACCACGGTCGACGTACCCCAGGTCGATCACGGCCTCCCGGATGGTCAGGTTCTGCGCCACCGAGTGCTTGGCGATCTTGGCGGCCGCCTCATAGCCGATGACCCGGTTCAGCGGCGTGACGATGGACGGCGACGATTCCGCCAGTTGACGGCACCGCTCGGTATTCGCGGTCAACCCATCGACGCATTTGCCCGCGAGCGCTCGGGAGGCGTTGGCGAGCAGGTTGATCGACTCCAGGATGTTACGGGCCATGACCGGCAGCATCACGTTGAGTTCGAAGCTCCCCGAGGCTCCGGCGAAAGCGATGGTGGCGTCGTTCCCGATCACCTGGGCGCAGGCCATCAAGGTGGCCTCGGGGATGACCGGGTTCACCTTGCCGGGCATGATCGATGAACCGGGCTGCAAATCGGGTAGCGCAATCTCGCCCAGGCCGGTCCGCGGGCCCGAACCCATCCACCGCAGGTCGTTGCAGATCTTGACCAGCGAGACCGCGACGGTGCGCAGTTGACCTGACATCTCCACCACCGAGTCCTGCGCCCCCTGCGCCTCAAAGTGGTTCGGGGCCTCGGTCAGCGGCAGACCGGTGTGCTGGGCGACCAGCGCGATGACCCGCTGCGGAAAGCCCGCGGGGGTGTTGATTCCCGTACCGACGGCGGTCCCTCCCAGGGGCAGCTCCGCCAGGCGGGGCAGCGCGGCTTCGACCCGCGCGATGCCGTTGCGGACCTGCTGGGCGTACCCGCCGAACTCCTGGCCCAAGGTCACCGGCGTGGCGTCCATCAGATGCGTACGACCGGACTTGACGACGTCGGCGAACTCTTCGGCCTTGGCCTGCAACGACGATGCCAGACGATCCAGGCCCGGGAGCAACTCGCTGATCACTGCTTCGGTCGCGGCGATGTGCAGAGAAGCCGGGAAGACGTCGTTACTGGACTGGCTGGCGTTGACATGGTCGTTGGGGTGTACCTGGGTGCCCGCTTCGGTGGCGAGCGTGGCGATCACCTCGTTGGTGTTCATGTTGGAGGAGGTGCCCGAACCGGTCTGGAACACGTCGATCGGGAAGTGCCCATCGAACTCGCCCGCGATGACCCGATCTGCCGCCAGCACGATCGCCTGGGCCTTCGCCTCGTCAAGGACTCCCAGCTCCGCATTCGCCAACGCTGCCGCTCGCTTGATATTGGCCAGCGCGGCGATGTGGTGGCGGCTGATTCCGACACCGGAGAAGGAGAAGTTCTCCACCGCACGCTGGGTCTGCGCACGGTACTTGGCATCGATCGGTACCCGGACCTCCCCCATCGTGTCGTGCTCGATCCGGTAGTCGGCGTGCTCGCTCATTCATCACTCCATTGCTGGTCCAGGTGGCGAACCCCAGTATTTCACCGACCGTTTGGGATAATGCTCCGGTGAACTACCCGCCGAACCCCGACTATCCAGCAGGCGCCGTACCGGGTGCGGTGCAGCCTGTCGGACCGTACCCGGAGCCACCCTCGCACGACTACCCGGTACCCGCCGACGGGCCGCAGCCCGGCCAATGGCAGCCACCGAACCCGAGCTACGCCGCGCAGCCGGCACACGGCAAGTCAGTGGGCGTCGTCGCCTTCATCGCCGGCATGGTCACCCTGATCGGCTCAGCCGCCACCGGCGTCACAGTCGCCGTCGTCTTAAGCCCGGAGGTCTTGCGCCCGATCGCCGATGCCTGGATCATGGCGCCGCTCATTAATCTGACTCTCGGGCTCAGCATCGCGCTCATCCTGCTACCGGCGTGGTTCCTGTTCTCGCTCTGGCCCATTATTCAAGGCATCGCGGCCATGGTGCAGAAGAGCGGGGTCAACTACGGGGTCACAGCACTCGTGCTGGGCTTGATCGGACCGTGGATCGGCGTGACCATCCCTTTGCTCTACCTGGCGCCATACATATCCTCCACCTGAGGTCAGGGTGGCCGGGTGTGCGTCAATGGCCCACCGCGCGGGACAATGCGCGGGTGAGTCAGCTACGAATCGGGGTCGTGTGCCTGCATACCGACCCGTTCGCCGTTCCCGGATCGGGAGATGTCGGCGGAATGAACGTGGTGGTGCGGCACACATCCGCCGCAATCGCCGCAACCGGGGCCACAGTCACCGTCTACACCCGGCGCAGTGACCAGCACGCCCCCAGTACCGAGGTAATCGACGGTGTCACGGTACGACGATTGCCCGTCGGCCCGGCCACGGTGCTGCCCAAGCACGGGCACGACGACCTGATCGATGAGTTCAGTGCAGCATTGCGTGCCGAGGCGGACGTCGACCTGCTGCACTCCCATCACTGGTTCTCCGGTATGGCGGCGATACCGGTCGCCCGGGCACGCGGCATCGCCCACCTGCAGTCGTTCCACAGCATCGCGGCCGCACCCCAGACCCCACTCACGGAAGGTGAGCGGCCGGAATCGCCGGCCCGGCTGCCCGGGGAGTTGTGGCTGGCGCAGCACACCGATGCCATCGTCGCGGTCTCCCATGCCGAGGCCGACACCACGGTGCGGCGACTGGGAGCCGATCCGGCTCGAGTGCACGTTATCCACCCGGGCGTGGATGCGACCACGTTCCATCCGGACCCGGCCCGTCAGCACACGCAACCAGCCCGACTGCTGGCAGCTGCGCGCTTGGAACCGCTGAAGGCGATCGATCTCGCCATCGAAACGCTGGCGGGCCTGCCCGCCGTCGAACAACACTGCGACGGTGGGCCGCCCCAATCGCTGCTCCCGCGGCTACAGGTGGCCGGCGGTGCCACCAGCGACCGGGCCTACGTCCGCGGGTTGCGGCGACTGGCCACCGATCTGCATGTCGCCGATCGGGTGGACTTCCTCGGACCGCAGGACCGCCAGCAACTCGCCACCGTGATGCGTCAGGCCACGCTGGTGCTGGTCCCCTCGCATTCGGAGACCTACGGGCTGGTCTCGCTGGAGGCGGCAGCGAGCGGGGTACCCGTGGTCGCGGCTGCCTCAGGCGGCCTGGCAGAATCCGTCATCGACGGTGTCACCGGCGTGTTGCTGCCCGATTGGCGGCCGTCGACATGGGTAGCGGCGGTAGCCGATCTACTCGCGGATGCACCGCGCCGGCACCGGCTCGGAGCGGCTGGGCGAGCCCATGCGCTGACCCGGCGCTGGTCTGACGTCGCTGCGGCGACCGTCGAGATCTACCGCAATCAGCTCGGCCAGGCCGATCCGACGATGGGCTAGGGCTGGCCTGCCAGGTCGATCACCGTGGCTGGTACGGCGAGACCACAACCTCGACTCGCTGAAACTCCTTCAGGTCGGAGTACCCGGTGGTGGCCATAGCCCGGCGCAACGCCCCGACCAGATTCACCGTGCCGTCGGCCTGACTACCCGGACCGAGCAGAATCTGCTCCAGTGATCCCACAGTGCCCACCCGCACACGTTCACCGCGCGGGAGTTGCCCGTGATGGGCTTCCGGGCCCCAATGCCAGCCTCGGCCCGGGGCTTCGTGTGCACGCGCCAGCGCGGCACCGAGCATGACTGCATCCGCTCCGCAGGCGAACGCTTTGACCAGTTCACCGGAACGGCCCATTCCGCCGTCCGCGATGATGTGCACGTACCGGCCACCTGATTCATCCAGGTAGTCGCGGCGGGCGGCGGCGACGTCCGCGACGGAGGTTGCCATGGGCGCATGGATCCCCAGCGTGGTGCGGGTGGTGTGCGCCGCCCCGCCGCCGAATCCCACCAGCACTCCGGCAGCTCCGGTGCGCATCAGGTGCAGCGCGGCGGTGTAGGTGGAGGCTCCCCCCACGATCACGGGCACGTCGAGTTCGTAGATGAAACGTTTGAGGTTCAGCGGCTCGGCGTTGGACGAGACGTGCTCGGCGGACACGGTGGTGCCGCGGATCACGAACAGGTCGACGCCCGCTTCCACCACGCTGCGCCAGTGTTCCTGGGTGCGTTGCGGGGACAGCGCCCCCGCAACCGTCACTCCGGCAGCCCGGATCTGGCCCAGGCGTTCACTGATGAGTTCGGGCATGATCGGAGCCGCATACAGCTCCTGCATCCGCGCTGTGGCCCGGTCCTGCGGCAGCTCGGCGATCTCGGCGAGCACCGGCTCGGGGTCGGAGTACCGCGTCCACAGGCCCTCCAGGTCAAGGACTCCGATACCTCCCAGGTGGCCCAGCTGGATGGCGGTTGCCGGGCTCATCACCGAGTCCATCGGCGCCGCGAGCACCGGCAGGTCGACGTGGTAGGCGTCCACCTGCCAGCTCACCGATACCTCCTCCGGGTCGCGGGTACGACGGGAGGGGACGATGGCGATGTCGTCGAAGGAGTAGGCGCGCCGACCGCGCTTGCCCTGGCCGATCTCGATCTCGAAGTTCACGCGAGCCAGGGTACCGGCGGGAGGCCGCAGACGGTGGAGCCGTGCCTATCCGCGGAAGGAGTAGTTCGGCGCCTCGTTCACCATCTGGATGTCGTGGGGGTGGGACTCCTTCAGGCCGGCGGCCGTGATCCGTACGAACCGGCCGCGTTCCTGCAGGTCCGGTACCGTCCGGGCCCCGACGTAGAACATCGATTGGTGTAGCCCGCCGACCAGCTGGTGTGCGACCTGCGCCAACGCTCCCTTGTACGCGACGCGACCTTCGATCCCCTCGGTAATGACATCGTCGTCGGAAACGTCACCTTGGAAGTAGCGGTCCTTGGAGAATGAGCGGCGCTCACCGCGTGACTGCATGGCGCCCAGCGAGGCCATGCCCCGGTATTGCTTGTATTGCTTCCCGGCCGAGAACACCAGGTCCCCGGGCGATTCATCGCAACCCGCGAGCAGTCCCCCCAACATCACCGAGCTCGCCCCGGCCACGAGCGCCTTGGCGATATCGCCCGAGTACTGCAGGCCGCCGTCACCGATCACCGGCACCCCGGCTGGTTTGGCTGCCAGCGAGGCTTGGTGGATGGCGGTGACCTGTGGCACACCGACTCCGGCGACGACGCGAGTGGTGCAGATCGACCCCGGCCCGACCCCGACCTTTACCGCATCGACACCCGCATCGATCAGGGCCTGCGCACCATCACGGGTGGCGATGTTGCCGCCGATGACCTGGACGTGGGCCGTGGCGGGGTCCGATTTGAGTCGCCGCACCATGTCCAGCATGAGCCGGGCGTGCCCGTTGGCGGTGTCCACCACCAGCACGTCCACGCCGGCTTCGACCAGCGACGTGGCCCGTTCCCAGGCGTCCCCGAAGAATCCCACGGCCGCGCCGACCATGAGCCGACCCTCACCGTCCTTGGTGGCCAACGGATATTGCTCGGACTTGACGAAGTCCTTGACGGTGATCAGGCCACCGAGGGCACCGTTGCCGTCAATCAGCGGTAGCTTTTCGATCTTGTGCTGGGCCAGCAGCGAAGCGGCGTCATCCTCACTGATCCCGACCTTGCCGGTGATCAGCGGCATCGGGGTCATCACCTCGGCCACCCGGGTGGTGCCGAACGTACCCGGCGGTACCCAGCGCAGATCGCGGTTGGTGATGATCCCCAACAGCACATTGCGCTCATCCACCACCGGCAGGCCCGACACCCGGAATTTTCCGCACAGGGCATCCAGTTCGGCCAGGCTGGCGTCTGGCCCGATCGTCAACGGGTCGCTGACCATGCCGCTCTCGGACCGCTTGACCAGGTCGACCTGGCTGGCTTGGTCGGCGATGGGCAGGTTGCGATGCAGGATGCCGATGCCACCCTGGCGCGCCATGGCGATGGCCATCCGGCCCTCGGTAACCGTGTCCATAGCTGCCGAGACCAGCGGGATCCGCATGCTGATCTCGCGGGTCAGGGACGTGGTGGTATCGGCGTCAGACGGGATGACGTCGGTCTCGCCCGGCAGTAGCAGGACGTCGTCGTAGGTAAGTCCAATAAAGGCAAAAGGATCGGCTGGGGGCTGCGTCACGCTGGCCAGTGTAGAACTCCCGGGGCGAGGACGACAAAGCCCGGCCCCGCTCACACCCACCAGCCCCGCTGAGGTAGTACTCCCGGCCTGAGGTAGTACGCCCAGGCGTACTACCTGGGCGCGGGAGTACTACCTCAGGGGTGGGGCAGACCCGGCGGAGCGGGCCCGGGGGCGGCACGACGAAGCCCCGGCCACCATGGGGTGACCGGGGCCGACGCGTTGCGCTGAGTTAGCGCTCAGCGATCGACGACGGCGAGGACGTCGCGGGCGGACAGGATCAGGTAATCCTCGCCCCCGAACTTCACCTCGGTGCCGCCGTACTTGCTGTAGATGACGGTGTCGCCGACTGCGACGTCAACCGGAACCCGGTTGCCGTTGTCGTCGATACGACCCGGACCAACCGCGAGGACTTCGCCCTCCTGGGGCTTCTCCTTCGCGGTGTCCGGAATGACGAGGCCAGAGGCCGTGGTCTGCTCGCCGTCACTCGCCTTAACGACGATCCGGTCCTCGAGCGGCTTGATGGAGACCGACACTGCGGACCTCCCCTTTCGCTATCTGGTGTTCAGGACATGGGACCGCACCCACACGGACCGGTAGCCGCCGTCGCGGGGGTCGACAACCTGTCCAGGTACGGTCGAACGCTCCCAACGGGAGCTTCACGTCACAATCTAGGCTCGGCGTTAGCACTCGGTCAAGGCGAGTGCTAAGTGTGTTCCATCAGCGGGGCCCTCGGAAGGACGCGATCTACCTCCACGGGTGTACCTGGAACTGTCTCCGATCGCCGGACGACGACGACGTCGAGGCGGGAGCAGGCTGGGCGCAATCACCCGAAAGGACCAGCCATGAACACTGTCACGACCGAGCAAACTCACCTCACCCCTACCCGTTCAGCGATCACCCTCACCCATATCAGTGCCTACCTCAGCACACTCCTGGTCGCGGCGATCTTCGGCTTCTTCTACGCCTGGGTCTGTTCGACCATGTGGGGCCTGGACGCAGCCGACCCGCGGGTGGCCATCGAGGCGATGCAGGCCATGAATGCCTCGGTTCGCAACCCGGTGTTCTTCCCCGCGTTCTTCCTGACTCCGTTGGCGTTGGGCATCACTGCTGCGCTGGCGTGGCGGTCCGGCGGCAAGGAGGCAGCGGTGCTGTTTCTCGTGGCCGGCGGCCTCTACTTCTTCGGCGGGCTGCTGCTGACCACCGCCGTGAATATTCCGATGAACGAGGCGCTGGCAGCTACGCCGGTGCCGGAAGCCATCGACGAGGCCGCACGGATCTGGACCGACTATTCCAGCACGTGGCAGTGGGCGAATCTGTGCCGGACCATTGTCAGCGGCGTGAGCGTCGTGCTGACCAGCGTGGGCATCACGATGTTGCACCGCCGTTCAGGCCGGTAGCCGCGATCTGCCGGTGCGCCGCTGCTCCGAGGTCAGGCCTCGGAGCGGCGGCGGCTGGCCCTGATACCGACCATCGCGGTGCCGACCAGCAAGGCGAGGCCGACACCAGCAAGTGCTGCCCGGAGTGCGGATCCAGTCATCGGCAGCCCGGCACCACTGCCACCGGTACCACTGCCGCCAGTACCACCACCACCGGTCTCGGTGTCTGGCGGGACGACGATCGCGCGGTTGGTGAAGGTACAGGTCACATCCTGCTCGACGCCGACCGTGACGACGTTGCCCTCCAGGGTCACCTCGGAGGCATCGGCCGCAGCACATTGCAGCAGTACCGGGTCGTACCCGGCCGGCCCGCCCGACTCGGTCAATGCGTAGTCACCGGCGGTGACCGCGACACCGGTCACCTCACCGGTACCGGTCAGGCCTGCGATCGGGGTCGGACCGTCAGCGCCGAGGGTCCAGGCGGATGCCGGATCCGGCCCCTCCACCTGTTTCACCAGCGTCAACGTCCCCAGCGTGCCTTCGTTGGTGAAGCTGCAGGTGACATCCTGCGCAACGGCGAGAGTGACGACGTTGTCGTCCAGCGGCACATCGGAGTCGTCGGCCGCCAAGCAGGCCAGGCCGGACAGTTCGTACCCCACCGGTCCACCGGACTCGGTCAGCGTATATTCACCGACCTCGACCATCACGCTGGTCACCTCGTCGGTTCCGGAGCTACCTTCGATCGGGGTGGGACCTTGCGCGGAGAGCGTCCAGGCCGACGGATCCGCGCTGCCGACTGTGACGTCCTTGACCAAGGTCAGTTCTGCCACGTAGTGAAAGTCAAAGTGTGTCCAGGGGTGCGTCGGCGGCTGGCCGGCCTGGTCACTGCCGGTCTGGACGAAGCCGCGCCCAGCTACCGGCGCGAGGTTCACCGTTGCCCCCTGGCCCCCGGCGGGGCTGGAGCCGGTGGTAACCGGGGCGCCGTATGCCGCCACCGTGACGGTGCCACCGGTGGCGTGGCCGGTGCCGGAACCGATCCCCGAACCTCCGACGCCGCCGTTGGCGGTGATGGTGCCCCATTCCAGCGTCACCGATGCCTCGCCGGTGGACTGCGCGCCGCCGCCGATGCCCGCAGCCCCAAGACCTCCGGTCGCGATGACGATTCCGTCCTCAACCACGAGACTTCCCGCACCCCCGGTTGCCCGGTACCCGGAACCGATCCCGGCACCATCGGGACCGCCAGTGGCGGTGACGTCGCCGCCACTGATCGTCACGGTCGCGCCCGCGCCGTCGCGCCCGCCGCCGATCCCGGCACCATAGGTTCCGCCATGTGCGGCAAGCGTTCCCGACTGGATGGTGACGATTCCGCCGTCGCCCTCCAATCCGCCGCCGATACCTGCGGCCCCGTTGCCGCCGCGAGCTGTGACGTCCCCGGAGACGATGATGGTCTCGACGCCCGCGCCCTGGTAGCCGCCGCCGATGCCTGCCCCGTACTGGTGACCGGTCGCGGTGACAGTAGCGCCGTCGATGGTGGTTCTTCCGCCGTCGCCCTCCTCGCCTCCACCGATACCCGCGGCGCGATCACCACCCTCGGTGTGCACCACGGTGGTGGCGCCGGTAATGGTTGTTTCGCCACCGGCCCCGGTATCACCGCCGCCGATACCGGCCGATTGCGCACCGCCGGTGGCTCGGACGGTGCCGCCCGAGATGGTGGTGGCGCCGCCGGCACCGTGATACCCGCCACCGATGCCGGCGGAGTCCACACCTCTCACGGTGATGTCACCACCGGTGATCTCGACCAAACCGCCGGGTCGCCCGTTTCCACCACCGATGCCTGCGCCGCGGTAGCCGCCAAGGGCAGAAAGGACCACCGGACCATCGCTCTGCCCGACGGTGACCGACCCTGCGGCCCCGCCTGAGCCCCCACCGATCCCGGCAGCCCCGGTACCGCCAGCGGTATCGATCGTGCCACCGGTCACGGTCACGGTGGCACCGGCGCTGGAGCCACCACCACCGATTCCTGCTCCGTATTGACCGCCATGGGCGGTGACGGACCCGCCCGAGATGTTCACCACACCACCGGCTCCGGTTCCTGCGGGCAGGCCGCCAAAGGCCGTGCCGTTGCCACCACCGATACCCGCACCAAATTGACCGCCAGTGGCCTCCACGACCCCGCCGCTGATAGTCGTCGTACCACCGGCCGCCTGATAGCCGCCACCGATACCCGCACCGTCGGTCCCGGCCCGGGCGGTGACGGACCCGCCAGCGATACTGACGGTGCCACCAGCCCCATGCCGACCACCGCCGATGCCCGCTGCGTGTGAGCCGCCACGGGAAACGATGGTGCCTCCGAGGATATTCACCTCGCCCGCTGCATGATTGTTGTCTCCGCCGATGCCGGCGCCGTTGGTGCCTCCGGTGACGGTGAGCGCGCCGGAGTCCTCACCGGTGATGGTCAGCTCCGCCGTTGCCGGTACGCCGATCGCCGCCTGGCCCGAACCCGCACTGGTCAGGGTCAGATGATAGGTATCCAGGTTGAGGATCACGGTGCGCCCGGCCGGAAGCTGCAGGTTTCCCGATTCGTCGATGTCCCCGCCAAGGCACACCTGGGCGACCGAGACGTCGTCGAGCGCGGTTTGGAGGTCGGCGCGGGTACTCACCGTGGGCGAACCGGCCGGGCAGGGAGCAGCCATCGCGGGTTGGGCTGGGCCCGCGACCACCAGCGCGAGCGCCACCGCGAACGCTGAACCCATTGCCACAACCATCCGTGCGCCAATACACCGGTAGTCGAAATCCAGATCAGCCACGCTTCCCCCCCCCAACGGTGCAGCATCGGTTCGGCTGCACATCAGGCAAATGTCAGATGCTTGCAGAGTCAATACAGAAAACCTCAACAAATATAAGGCAACCGAACACCCAACCCGCAACTTTTGCTTCGAATTCGATCTTATGTAGCGTGCAATCGAGCTCGCTCAGCCGCGCCGGGCCACGCCGCTAATCGAGCCAGGGCGAATAGCGCATCGACAGACCCCGCTCCAGCGCCGCCAGTGCGCCCGCGACCGCCACCACAGCATTCACCGGGCCTGCCAGCCACCACGGTGAGGTGAAATTCCACTCCGTCAACCGGCCGAACCATTCGCTATTGGATACCGAGTCCAGCAATTGCGGCAATTCGACAATCAGCGCCGCAATCAGCACCACGACGGCGGTAATCTCGATCAGCGCAGACACCCGGGGAGCACGCCTGGCAAAGGCTCTCCGGCCGCTTTCCAGCGACCCGGCTACCGGTTGCATCAGCCATTCACCCTGGGGGGTGACCAGATGCACCCGCTTCATTCCAAGAAGTCCCAGGTCGGCCTGGATATGAGCCTCGTCGTTGAGTTCGAAACGCGCCGGCGTCGACCCCACTCGATCCTGGATGCCGTCGCGGTAGAGCCGGATCCGCTCAGCGAAATCGAAGTAGTCGACATCCACCAGCCATTCATGCCCACCGTACTCGGCCCAGTAGCCCCCTCGCCACAGCCGATTCAGCCCGCCGATGGGGCGCCACGCACTACCGTCGCCAGCTGTCACGGCCTTCACCATCGGGTCCACATCTCTTTGACAATAGAATCTCATCTCGGCTCAGTAGGCAACAGCATGCGCCAAGACCTGGCAGGATCGAGCGTCGTGGATATGCGCAGCATCGAGCTCCTGCTCAGCCCGACCGGTTGGAGCCTGCTGTCCAAAATGCCTCCATACGAGCCGAAGAAGTCGCTGGAGCTGGCGACAGGGTTGCGCGCACGCGGCGTCGACCCCGAATTGGTGGCGGCCGTTCTGACCCAGAACCGGCTCCGCACCAAGGCGGCCGCCAAGTTCGGCGACTTCGCCAACGAGATGATCTTCACCCAGGGCGGCCTGGAGCAGGCCACGCGGTTGCCGGTTGCCGCTCGGCACGCCCAGCGATACGCGGCTGCCGGGGCCGCGCATGTCGCCGACCTCGGGTGCGGCATCGGCAGCGACGCGATGGCTTTGGCTGGACTGGGGCTGCAGGTCCTGGCCGCTGAACGAGACGAAATCACCGCAGCGGTCGCCACCGTCAATCTGCGCGCACTGGAGAATGCAGTGGTCCGCCACGCGGATGCGCTCAGCCTGGACCTGACCTCACATGGCATCGATGCGATCTACGCCGACCCCGCCCGTCGCACTCGGGCTGGTACGCGCGTGTTCGACCCCAGGGCCTACTCTCCCGACCTGGATACGCTATTGGCGTTGCGCTCGCGAGTGCCGGACCTTGGTATCAAGGTCGGTCCCGGCATTCCCTACCGGGCACTGCCCAGCCACACCCATGCCCAATGGGTCAGCGTGGACGGCCACGTGGTCGAAGCCGGCCTCTGGTTCGGACGGCTGGCCCCAGAGGGATCGGGCCGCAGCGCGCTGGTCCTGACCGGCGGTCGCGGACAGGTGCTGTCACAATCCGGTGATGCGGACGCTCCGGCGAGCCACGCAGATTCCGGCCCGCTGCGGACATTCCTGTATGAACCCGACGGTGCTGTAATTCGCGCCGGGCTAGTCTCTCGAGTGGTCGCCGAACTCGACGGCACCCTGGTGGATCCCTCCATCGCCTACGTCACCAGTAGCAGCGACCGGCGCACGCCGTTCGCCACCGGCTACCGCGTGCTCGACTCCTTCGACTTTGGCCTCAAGCGTCTACGCAGCTACCTGCGCACCCGTGGCATCGGCTCACTCACCATCAAGAAGCGGGGCACCGCAGTCCTGCCCGACCAGCTTCGGCAACAGTTGAGCCTGAAAGGCTCCCGGAGCGCCACCATCGTGCTCACCCGGCTGCAGGGCAAGCAGAGCGTTCTGGTGGTCGAACCGTTGCGCAACCGGTCCGGTAACTCTCATCCGGCAAAATAGGCGGCGTGGAACTTCAGTTCGCCCGATCCGAACGCTCGAGCCTGGGCGTGGAGTGGGAGCTGGCGCTGGTCGACTCCGACACCGGAGATCTGCGGCAGGTTGCCCAGACCCTGCTGGACGCCGTCGCACCCGTCGACGGCTCGCAGCATCCCAATATCCGCCAGGAGTTGCTGCTGAACACGGTGGAGTTGGTCACCGGCGTTGCTCACACCACCGCCGAGGCCATGGCCGACCTGGACCGTAGCATCGCCCTGGTCCGCCAAATCACCGACCCGCTGCGGGTGGAATTGATGTGCGCGGGCACCCACCCGTTCGGCCACTGGGCCAATCAGAAAGTCACCAACAAGGCGCGCTACGCCACCCTGATCGACCGCACCCAATGGTGGGGCCGGCAGATGTTGATCTATGGCGTGCACGTGCATGTGGGAATCGAGGATCGGGCAAAGGTGCTACCGATTCTGGGAGCGCTGCTGACCTACTACCCGCACCTGCTGGCATTGTCGTGCTCGTCACCCTATTGGGACGGCCGCGATACCGCGTACGCCTCCAACCGCGCCCTGTTGTTCCAGCAACTGCCCACCGCTGGGTTGCCGTTCACCGAGATCACCCAATGGTCACAGCTGGAGCGCTACGTCCAGGACATGCTGCGTACCGGTGTCATCGATACCTTCGATGAGGTCCGCTGGGATATCCGGCCATCGATGCAGTTCGGAACGTTGGAGATGCGGATCTTCGACGGCATCACCAATCGCACCGAATTGGCCTCGCTGGTCGCATTGGTCCATTGCCTGGTGGAATGGCTCTCGCGGCGCATCGATGACGGGGAACGGTTGCCCACCATCACGCCGTGGTTCCTGAGTGAGAACAAGTGGCGTGCCGCGCGCTATGGGCTGGAAGCCATCGTCATTCTGGATGAATCCGGTAACGAGGACCTGGTCACCGATTCACTGGCAGGCCTGGTGGAGAAGCTGGCACCGGTCGCCGTGGACCTGAACTGCAGCCAGGAACTCGCGGGCGTGCTCGACATCACCCGCCGCGGCGCCTCGTATCAGCGGCAGCGGCAGGTCGCGGACGCCCACAACGGCTCACTCGACTACGTCGTGGAACACCTGGTGGCCGAGTTCCGGGCCGGCCGGGCATTGCCAGCCCCGGAAACCGGCCGGCCCTAGCGCCCGGAGCTAGCCGGGACATGCCTAGTCGAACTCCTTGACCCGTCGCCGACCCCGGCCGATCTGGAGCAACAGCACCAGATACAGCGCCAGCGGCACCACCATCGCCACCGCCAACTGGGCCACGGTGGCCCTGCCACCCAGGATCAGCAGCATGACCGGCAGGTAGAGGGTCAGCACGATGGACCCGGCCGTCACGATCGCGCGTTCGCGCGTGGTCCACAACGGCGAGCGCCACAGCAGCAGCAAGCCGATAGTCAGCAGCACCAGCGGCAAGATCAAGACGGCGAACGAGGCACCCAGGCAGACCAGGGCTCCGACCAGCAACGGCAGCCACGCCTTGGTCAATGGCGCTCGCGGAACGTCGTCATCGGGCCACTCCAACTGCGGCCCGCGAGCCAGTTCGGTCAAGTGGGTGGTGGGGCGATCCGGCTCGGGCTCCCCTGATGACTCCTGAGCTGTCATGGAACAACGGTAGTCCCCGGCACGGCCACCCTGGGCCGGTAGCAAATATCGTCCACTACTTGCCATTGCCTACTAGTAGGCATACTTTAGTTCCATGCTCATCGAAGTTCATGACCCGCAACTGCTCAAGGGAGTACTGCCGATCCTGGTGCTGGGCCTGCTGCAAACCGCTGAGTCCTACGGCTACGAGCTGGTCACCCGGCTGCGTCAGAGCGGGTTGGCAGGCATCTCCACCGGAACGGTGTACCCGGTCTTGAGCCGGCTGGAACGCGATGGCTCACTGGCCGCCCGGCTGCAGCCCTCCAGTTCCGGTCCCGCCCGCAAGTACTACCGCCCGACCGAGGCCGGCCGGCAGCGCTATCACAGTTCCATGACCGCATGGATGCAGCTCAGCCTGGTCGTCACCACCGTCGATACCGAACGAGAGGAAACACGATGAACGCTGCCAACTCATCGATCACCCTTGCCGACCGCTGGCGACGTTGGATCTTTCTGCAACGCCTTGAGGTCTGGCTGGAGCCGCTAGGCGGCAAGCGGCGCCGTGCCGTGCTCCGAGACCTGAAGGACAGCCTCGCGGACGCCGCTGACGACAGTGACATGGTGAGCGCGATCGAGGATCTGGGCACTCCCCGCTCGCTTGCTCGCCGCTACATCGATGGCGAACCGAAAGCTGGCCCCACCTGGTTCTACGGCGCTATCATCGCCTCCCTGGCGTTCGCCTTCTTCCTCTATCTGGGCATGGGGTATTCGGCCGGCATGCTGGATGCACTGGATAGCAGCGGCGCCTCCTCCGCGACCGGGAGCTTCTTCGGCCTGCGGCTCGACGCCTTCAAGACCGACTCCGCGTTGGGCGTGGAGGTCAGCGACTTCCCCTGGTCGATCCTGGGGTTCATCGTGCTCGCCTGGGTACTGGGGTCGCGGCTGTGGCGGCTGGTGCCGGGGCGCCAGCGGCAAACCACCGGTTAGCTACCGGCGGGGCGCTTCTGTGCTGGGGCCACCCAGTCAGCACACGCTCGCCGGTAGATCCCCCACGGTCACTGGCAGCCGGCCGGTCGCCGTGGCGCTGCCGGTCAGCACGGCCACCAGCGCATTCAGGCTGGTGGGGGTGTCACTATAGGCGGCTATCACGGTGTCTGCCCGCGCCCCGGTCAGCACGTATGGCGAATCCAGCGCCACCACCACATCAGCGCTTCCCCCAGACCAGTCCCGATCCGCCAGCACCACCAGGGTTTGCGCCGGATCGACCACGTCCACCCCGGCTGCGGTCAGACCAGTGGTCAGCAACTGACGCTCGGATGCGGTCCCACCCTGCAACCGCACGGTCCCTCCCACCACCGCTGCGCTGCACTGCCCCGCGACCATGGTGATAGCTGCGGCGGCCAGGGCCTGGGCGGCCGGCCCAGCACTACCGACGGGCGCCGGGGTCGCGGCAGCAGCCAGCTGCCGTTGCCACCGGAGCATGGCGATCACTCGGCCCGCAGCCTGCGTCAACCGGTCACGCGACAAGGTACCGTCGGCCAGCGCGTCCATGATCCCGCCATGGGCTGCAGCCACATCGCCCGGTACGAGCAACAGGTCGGCCCCGGCGTTCAATGCCATCACCGCGATCTGCTCCGAGCTCCAGGTCGCGGTCAGCGCGCCCATGTCCAGCGCATCGGTCACGGCGACGCCGGTGAATCCGAGTTGGTCACGTAGGTAGCTGTAGGCGGCCGGTGACAGCGTCGCCGGAACGTCCGGATCCCAGTCGGTGACCGCGATATGGCCGACCATCACCATCGGCGACCCGGCGTCGACACCAGCGGCGAACGGCACTAGATCCCGGTTGACCAGCTCCGCGGTAGGCGTGTCCAGGACCGGCAGCCGCAGGTGGGAGTCCACGTTCAGGCTTCCGTGTCCGGGGAAGTGTTTGACCGAGCTGAGCACGCCGCCGGCGCTGAACCCTGCGCTGGCCGCAACCACCACCTGCGCCACCCGCTGTGGATCCGACCCCGCCGATCGGGTGCCGATGGTGACATCGGAGGGCCCCACCGTGACGTCGGCCACCGGCGCGAAGTTGGTCGTGATACCGCTGGCGACGAGTTCGGCTGCCATCGCCTGGTACGCCGCAGTGATGACATCGGGCGCATCCGAGGCTGCTCCGGCGCTGAGCAACGGCGGGTAGCTGGTCCACGGCCCAACATCCCCGGAAAGCCGCTGCACCAGCCCACCCTCGTTGTCCACCGCCACCATGGCCGGCCACTGTCGCGTTGCCGCGACCGCCTCCTGGACGGCTGCGCTGGTGGCGCTCACCTGATCGAGGGAGGCGATGTTCTGCGAGAACAGGATCACCCCGCCCAGGTGGTAGTCGGTGACCAACTGGGCTGCGGTCGCGGGCTCGGTGCCGTCGTAGCGAGCCACGATCACCTGCCCGGCCGCCGCCTCATCCGAGAGTTCGGCTGCATCTGCCATCGCCTGTTGCAGTTCCGCCTCGGTGGGGCCCCAGGCCAACCGAGGTTCCGGTGGCTGGGTCGGCGCGGGCGTGGTGGCCGCAGCAGCGGGCTGTTCGGGCTCGCTGATCGGCGAGTTCGGTTCCTCCGCGCACCCACCGGCGGCCAACGTTCCGGCTACCAGCACCGCCAGGGCCCTTCTCATGCGACCTCCGAGGCCCCCATCACGACCTGCAGCAACGGCATCTGTGAGTCGATGGTGAACTCCATCGGTGACGGCGGCAGGTCCGCAGCCACGACTGCCGATCCCAATGCGGCAATCATGGCGCCGTTGTCCGTGCAGTAGCGGATCGGTGGGATCCGCACCTGGACACCGGCGTCGGCGAACCGCTGCGCCGCTAGGTCACGCAGCCGTGAGTTGGCGCTGAACCCACCTCCGATCACCACGGTCTGGATCTGATGCGCCTCACAAGCGCGGAGCGTCTTGGTGACCAGCACCTCGGCCACCGCCTCGGAGAACGAGGCGGCTACATCGGCCACCGGAACCGCTTCACCACGGTCCGCAAACCCCTCGACCACCCGGGCTACCGCCGTCTTCAGGCCCGAGAACGAGAAGTTGTACGGGTGCCGCTGGAGGTCTTTGGGTTTGGACAGACCGCGCGGGAACGCGAACGCCGCTCGGTCCCCCTGGGCTCCAGCGCGATCCACGTGCGGCCCGCCTGGGTAGGGCAGCCCGAGCAACCGGCCGACCTTGTCGAAAGCCTCCCCGGCGGCATCGTCAAGGGTCTGGCCCAGTTCGACCACGTCGGTGGCGATGTCTCGCACCTGGAGCAGACTGGAGTGCCCGCCGGAGACGACCAGGCCCAGAAACCGCTCCGGGAACGGCCCATGAACCAGGGCGTCCACGGCGATGTGCCCGATCACGTGGTTGTCGCCGTACAGCGGGCGCTCCAGCGCGACAGCGAGGGCTTTCGCCGACGCTACCCCGACCGCTAGCGAGCCGCTCAGACCCGGTCCGGCCGCGACGGCAATGGCATCGATGGCGCTCAGTCGCACCCCGGCTTGGCGCAGCGCGGCATCGAGGGTCGGTCCGAAGGCCTCCAGGTGGGCTCGCGAGGCGACCTCCGGCACGATGCCGCCGAAACGCGCGTGATCGTCCATGGAGGACGCGGTCACGTCGGCCAGTAGTTCCTGTCCGCGCACCAGGGCGGCACCGGTCTCGTCGCAGGTGCTTTCGATTCCCAGTACCAGGGGCTGCTCAGCCATGAACGCGGGTCCCGCGGCTATCCACGTTCGATACCGGTGGCGACCGGCCGGGCGCCATCGGCGGACCACTGTGACCACGACCCCGGGTACAACGCCGCGTGTACCCCGATACTCTCCAGGGCGGCGATCTCATGGGTGGCGGTGACGCCGGAACCGCAGTAGACGGCGACGCCACGTTTCGGGTCCACTCCGAACTGGGTGAAGCGGTCGGTGAGTTCATCCTCGCCACGGAAGTGCTGGTCGGAGCGCAGGTTGTCGGCGGTGGGGGCACTGACAGCACCGGGTACGTGTCCGGCACGCGGGTCGATCGGTTCGCTCTCGCCGCGATAGCGCTCGCCCGCACGGGCATCGATCAGCACCCCGTGGCTGGAGTAGTCGGCGGCGTCGTCGGCGTCGATCACCGGCATGTTGCCCGGGGTCAGCGTGACGGTTCCGTGGGCGACCTTGACCTGGCCGTCCTCCAGGATGCCGCCGATCTCCCGCCAGGCGTGCAGCCCGCCGTCGAGGATGTGCACATCCTGCAGTCCGCCCCAGCGCAGCAGCCACCACCCCCGAGCCGCCGAGGTCCCGCCCGAGTCGTCATAGACGACAACCGGGTCGCCGTCATCGATCCCCCAGCGCCGGGCAGCAGCTTGCAGGTCGGCGATGTCGGGGAGGGGGTGCCGCCCGTCCTGCGCCGTCGGCACCGCAGCGAGATCGTGTTCCAGATCGACATAGTGCGCACCGGGGATGTGTCCACGGCTGTACGCCTTGAATCCGTCGGGTTCGGCGAGCGACCATCGCACGTCCAGCAACACCACCCGGTGGTTGGTCGCCAACAGTTGGCTCAACTCGCTGGCTTCCATGAGCACGGCCCGGCGCGGGCTCTCCTCGGTCATCGGACCATCCTAGAACGCACTCTCGGCCCGGCTTGGGCTAGCGTGACGTCGTGAGAGTTAGCCGGGTAGTGGCCGTCGTCCTGGCCGCAGGTCTGCTCGGAGGCTGCCAGTTCATCACCGATCCCAGTCCGGACCCATCGGTCACCAGCAGCACTGCCGAACCGGTGCCGGAACCAACCACCAGCGAAACGGAGCCGAGCCCGGCCTCACCCACGCCGACGCCGCCGAGTCCGGACCAGCTTCCCGGCAGCGAGGTGACTGGATACCCAGACCCGGGCACCGCGCTGAACATCATCGGCGTCCCCAGCACCGAGATCTTGAACCTGCGGATCGCGCCGGGCGTTGATTTCGAATCCATCGCCCGTTTGACGCCGGAGGCGAACCTGGTCGCCACCGGCCGCAATCGGCTGCTGGAGGACGACCAAGGCCTGTGGTACGAGGTCCACGGTGATGGCGAACTGGGTTGGGTCAGCGCGCAGTACGTGGCCCAGCTGGGTGCCAGCCGCAACGTCACCGATTCCTTCAATCCACCGCCGACGGCAGCCACCCGCATCGAATTGATCGATGCCGTGGTGGCCGCGTGGGACGGTACCGCCAACCCGGATGCCACGGTGGTCTACGGCCCGGTCGAGATGGAAGATCTGCAGGTGCGCATCGACGTGCTGACCGGTGGTGACGACTCAGTACTGGGAGCACGCCTGTTCGTGGTGGCCGACAACAGTAGCGCGCAGTACGTCGTCACCCGGGTCACCGCCACCCAACTCTGCGCGCGGGGGCTGTCCGGCACAGGCGACTGCCTGTAGCAACGATCGTGTCGGCGGGCGCACCCGAATCGGCCGTCTCTTCGTGCCACATCACACCCATGGCCGACCTAGCGTCGATTGCATGTTGCTCAGACGAGCCGTTGCCCCCGCATGCATCCTGCTCCTGATGCTGGCCGGATGCGCGGCTCCGCCGCCACCGACCGCAGAACCGACGACGACCGCTGTACCGCTCAGCCGGGGACGCATCCCGGTACGACCGGATGTGGATCAACCCACCCCGCAGGGCGGCGCCGTCGCTCCACCACAGTTCCCCGACACCGACCCGGGCGGGGCACTCGACTTCGCGCACTATGCGATACAGATGTACGGCTACGTGCTGCAGACCGGCGACCTCACAACCTGGAGCACGATGGTGTCTCCCACGTGCCGGGCGTGCGTCGACTTCACCGTCGAAGCCCGGGAACTGCACAATGGCGGCAGTTGGCTACAGCGTCGGGATGAGACCTCGATCATCGCCACCTCGGGCGGAACCGTCACTCCGCCTGATCTGGGAGATTCGGACTACACCGTCAAACTCGATTTGGTGCTCCGTGCCCAGGTTCAGGTCGCATCCAATGGCACGGTCACCGAGTTCGCCGAAGTCAGCTATCCGTTCTTCGAGATGGAGATCACGGTGCAAGGTAGCCGGTGGGCTATCGCCGACATGGACACCATTGCCCGCGGCTAGGCACCGGACCCGCCGCTACACCGCGGTGTACCCACCGTCCACGGTGAATTGGGCCGCGGTGATGAACGATGCCCGGTCGCTGAGCAGGAACAGCACTAGATCCGCCACCTCCCGCGAGGTTCCCAGCCGCCCGATCGGATGCTTGGCCTGCAACGCCTCGAACGCCTGGGTCGGCAATGCGTCGAGCAGCGGCGTCCGGATGTAGCCCGGCAGCACCGCGTTGATCCGCACGCCTTGAGCACCGTAGGTCGACCCGGCCGACTTGGTCATGCCGATGACGCCGTGTTTGGCCGCCGTGTAGGGCACCGCATTGAGGTTGGCGACCAGGCCATGGATCGAGGCCACGTTGACGATTGCGCCACCTCCCGCAGCGATGATCGCCGGGATCTGGTAGCGCATGCCGTAGTAGACGGAGTTGAGGTCGATATCGATGAGTTGCTGGTAAGCGGTGAAACCATCGCTGTCGTCGTAGTCGGCGAGCGGCCCGGACGGCCCCCCGATACCGGCGTTGTTGACCGCCAGATGCAATCCGCCATGTCCCCGGACGATTTCCTCGATCGACGCCCTGACCTGCCCTGGGTCGGCGACGTCACCGGCCACCGCTGACGCCGACCCACCGGACCGCGCTATCCGTTCGACCACCGACTGGGCTGCGGCTTCGTTGATATCCGCGACCGCGACCTGGGCTCCTTCGCCACCCAGCGCGAGCGCCACGGCCTCGCCGATTCCAGACCCTGCCCCGGTGACGAGGGCGACCTTGCCCGCAAACTGTCCTGCCACGTTGGTTCTCCCTATGCTCCCCCCGCGTGGCCTCACGCAAGCCGATCCGGCCACCGCATGTCAAGGAATTGCCACACGAACCCGGCTCTGCTGTGCTGTGCACCATCGAACCTAGCGCCCGGCGGCCAGCACCTCACTGATTCCCCGGGCGGTCAGCAGCCCGGCGTCGTCGGCGTAGCCGGACCAGACCAGGGCTGGGTTGTGGCCTTCTCGCCACAGGTTCCACCAGGTGGTGAACACCGGTCCGGCCGGGCCGGTGACCGAGCGGTCTGCGAAATCCGATGCAACGTCGAAGACCACGGCGGGACGTGGTGCGGCATCTGCAGCGACGGTGCGCAAGCTGGGCAGCAGGTCAGCCAGTTCCCGGGCGATCGGCTTGGGCGTACCGTCGGGGCCGAACAAGCCGAGGCTGTATTCCAGTTCCGGAAAGTCCAGCAACCCTCGATCGACGTCGTGGCTGCACCACCAGGTCATGCCCTGCAGGCCGGGCATATCCGAACTCGCCGTCAGGCTGGCGCGCAGGAACTGCGGGGCCTGATCGGCGCTGATGTGCGGTGCGGGAGCCCCGATCTCCTGCAACCACAGCGTCCGGGACGGATCCGGCGCCCAGCCCGCGGCCAGTTCCAGCAGGTAGCGGGCAAAGGCACCGTAGGCACGCTGGTCACCGGTCAATGCACCCCAGTTCTTGGCGAACACCCACGAGTGCACCGTGGTCACCGAGCCGAAACCGACGGCATGGGGCGGGGCGAACGGGTGAGTGTCGTCGAAGAACAGATCGTCGTCATAGCTGTGAGAGTGTTCGCCGTCGGGCCAATGCTGCCCCAGCACACCGAACAGGTCAGCCAGCCAATCGTCGACGGCGGTCCGCGGTGTCGGGCTCACGTCCGGGTGCCGCGTTGCCGCGAACTGGGAGAACTCATTGCCCAGTCCCATGCCCGCGGCAGCCGGGTGGGACGCGGCGGCGTCAGCCAGGACCGCCAGCAGCTGCCGTTGCCCGGCCCGAACTTGCGGGTCGGTGAACAGGTTGCTCCGGTGCCACGTGGTCACCCATGGTGGCAGGAACTCGAAGCTGGACAGGTGGCCGTTCAGCGCATCGATCCAGACCCGCAGTCCGACCTCGTGGGCAATGTCCAGCACCTCGACAACCTGGTCCACAGCCCGCTGACGCAGCAGTCCCCGGTGTGGTTGCAGCAGCGTCCACAGCGGAAAGATCCGCACGTGATCCAGACCGAGCCCGGAGATCGCGGCCAGGTCGGCCCGGACGGCGCCGGGATCGAAATCGAGCCAGGAATGGAACCACCCGGCTCGGGGGGTGTAGTTGACTCCGATGTTCACGGCTCATCTCCGATCTCGACTCCCATGACCAGGGCATCGGCGCCGCGATAGTAGCCGCGCCGGATGCCTAGCGGCACGAATCCGAACTCGGCGTACAGATGCTGCGGGCCTTCGTCGTCGGCGCGCACCTCCAACACCACCGAGTCCGAACCGGCCTCGCGGATCGCCTGCATCAGCCCGGTCATGAGCGCCCGCCCAATTCCTCGGCGTTGCTGCGAGAGTGCCACTGCGATGGTCATGATGTGGCTCTCCGGGCCCAGCAGCACTCCGGCATACCCGACCACGTCGCCGGCGAGTTCGGCAACCAGGTAGCGCCGACCCGGGGCAGCGAGCTCGTCGGTGAGCATGCCTCGGGTCCAGGCGTCGGCGGAGAACAATTCACCCTCCAGGGCCAGCACCCGGTCCAGGTCATCGGCGGTCAGTGGCCGCAGGATCACGAGGCGCGCTTCCGCGCCCCACCGGTGTGGATGTCGGGGCGTCGCAGGTAGCGTGGCGCCAGCGGGGTGGGCTCACCGGCCGCCAGCAACTGTTGCGCGACCCGCACCAGACCATCGGGTTGCACCCGAGCCTGAGCGTCACCGTCGAGGTCGTATAGCCCAACCGCCGGGCCGATCAGGGCGGCGGCGTGCTCACTGGCCCAGGCGAGGGCGTCAGCAACGGGACCGACGGCGGGTTCGTGGCCCGTTCGCAGCGGCTCCGTCGCGCCGTGCTGGCAGTATCCGGCCCAGTACACCTCCCGGCGGCGGGCGTCGGTGAGCACCACGGCCGGACCGCCGTGGTGTACCGCGATGGCGTCCAGCGAGCAGACCCCGTGGATCTGGCTTCCGGTGGCACGGGCGAATGCCGTGGCACTGGCGATCCCCACCCGCAGGCCGGTGAACGGTGCCGGTCCGGTTCCCACCACCACGGCGTCGATATCGGAGGCCGTCCAGCTGGCCGAGGCCAGCACCCGCTGCACCATCGGCATCACCGCCTCGACGTGGCCTCGCGGGTCCGCCAGGTGCTCCTGCGCGATGAAGTGCGGCGGGCCGGTGTCGGCCTGCACCAGCCCCACCGTGCTGCCCCCAGAGGTATCGATCGCCAACCAACGCATGGGCAAACTCTACGAGCCCGCCCACGCTGAGGTAGTACCGCGACGCTGAGGTAGTACCGCCGGCAGTACTACCTCAGCGC